>JBCCHX010000048.1:0-56014 GCA_039028535.1 Cyanobacteria bacterium P01_B01_bin.77 | reverse complement strand
TGAGTTCAAATTGGGCACGACTGAGGCTGCTAGTGTAGGCTTTAGGCATGGCTCATGCAGGGCTAGAGATTTACGTAAACTTCAGCCTATACTGTGTGAGCTTTTTTACCCTTTTGAACCCTTTTCATACAGCCTCTGAGACAAATAAACTGGTGGATGTTTGTAAAACGTTGCTGCCAGGGATTGGGGCACTGTTTTTATTGTGACAAGGTTGTGCAATGGCGAAGGGGGTTGCTCAGGGCTTTCCTCCCCGAACCCCTCCTATTCGTGGGGACCTAAACTCCCCCCCACCCCCCCGAAATGAAGTTGTTGACTATAGCGATGATATCGGTGATTTCGGGTTACGGCTAGGAGATTACGCTGCTCCGCATTCGCTACGCATCGTAAAAGGATAGGTGCACTCGATGGGACCTCACGCAGCCGGTTTGCTGCCCAGCCTGAACTCTAAAATGTCAATTCAATAAAGATCATCGTTGCTGAGTCATTGCCATAACTGCATGGACTACAAACCCACTGATCTCCTCCAGTGTCGGTAGAGTATCATTGCCTGCATAAATCATCGGCAATTCTTGTTCTTGCCAAACCCAAACCTGCTGACGCTGAATATCAATCAGCCAGGCTAGCTTAGTCCCATTGCCTAGACAATGCAAAATCTTGTTCTGCAGATCTAAGGTGCTCTGGTCCGGAGAACGAATTTCGATGAGCCAATCTGGTGGACCTTGCAAAGGTCCGTCTTCACCCGAGAATCGCGCAACGGCTACAACAGCAATGTCAGGTACTGGCGAAAACGGCGGCACAATGCAGCGTAGCTCTTGAATGGCTTCATAGGCGTCTGTCTGCGCATTGATCGCATTGACCAAGTTGCGCTGAAGCCGGGAGTGAAACAGCGTTGGCATAATTTTTTGCTGCGCTCGACCGTTGATAAACTCCCAGGCGGGGGATGCTTCAATGTTGGGTTGTTTTAGAAATTCGGCCAAACGGTCGGTTACTGTCGAGGACTGCATGGTTTACTCCGGTTGCCCGCATAGCTATGATGCCTGAAATTCATTAAAGATGCCATTGGATTGCTCCGTGAAAATGATGGGTAATGGAAGTTTTGGTGAATTGAGATTGCGCTACGGTTGAGAGGATACCCACCCTACGGGCTATCCGTTCATAACGGTTTTAAGCACCCAATCTCGCATCAACGGATTCACCAATTCAGGTCGATCATCATGGGGACAGTGGCCTGCATCTAAAAAGTGTTCTTCAATATTGTTGTAATACTTTCTAAATAGTTCACTGCGCTGTTCGCAGTTCATCCAAGGATCTTGGGTTCCCCACAACAACAATAAGGGCCGCTCTAACTGTGACAACAAAACATCCACCCGCTCACCCCTCGGAGCTTTAAATAAGGCAGCAAATGCAGCTGGGGCATCCCGTTCTGTTGCCGGACGGTAAATATTCTCAATCAGTTCTTCCGTAACAGCTTCTTTATTGACGTATACCTGGGTGAGAGTTTTACGAATGTAAGACTTGTTGCGCACAAACTGAAACACAAACCAGCTAGGAATGGGGCTGAGAATAATATTTTTAATGAGTTCACCCATGGCTTTCTTAAACGGGTTGGGCTCCTGGGTCGGCATCTGATCCTTAAATGAACCCACACCATTTAATAAAACCGCACCCTTGACCCACTGAGGCCGAGTCGCAGCGGTAAACAAACAGCTGTATCCACCGATGGAGTTACCGGCAATCACCGCTGGACGGCCAATCACCTGTTCTATAAAGTCGCTCAGCTGGTCGCGCCATAGGTCAGAGCTATAGCCACTGGAGGGCTTTGAGGACCGACCAAAGCCGATGAGGTCAATGGCCCACACTTCAAAGTCCTGCTGGAGCTCGGCGATATTTTTGAGCCAGTGGTCGGTGGACGCACCAAACCCATGCACCAGCAGCAGCGGCGGTCTGGACGGCCGGGGCTCACCAGCTTGCACGTAGTAGACGCTATAGTCACGCCAGGGCCAGAGGGTACCCGTGGCGGGAACAGCTGCAAGGGTCATAATCAGAATCGGGTTGTAACATTTCGTAACTTCTTTAAGTCTATCGTGGGTTATACATCCTTGCTGCGGCAGGCCGCTAGTCTAGAATCGTGTGTGCTGTGCTGCCCTTGCTATGACTTCAATTCGTTCTCGGTCTCCCCGTCGTCGTACGTTTCAGCTGTGGTTTGAGCGGGTGATGGTTGCGATCGCAACCGCCAACCTCATTCTGGTCTTCTTTGACCTGAGCTATATTCGTTTTCGCGATCAGTACCTCAAGGTCTTACCCCAGCCCACCACCTGGTATGGCGAAGCCTTTAAAGGTATCGAACCCCATCGGGTCACTGAAGCCTACTTAGGCAACGTTGATGACCTGAAGGAAATTCTAGAAACCGAGGGGCTAGACTCACCCGCTGCGGAGCAGCAGCTAGCGGTACTGCAAGAAAGCAGTATCGCTATTGTCGATGAGGACCCGTTTGCCGTCGCCAATAAGTCTGGCACCCTGGAGCGGATTAAGCAGGCTATTCGCGATCGCACCGGTCAAGAAAACTCCTCTAAAGACGCCTTTCGCACCTTCTGGAGTCAGGCCTATCTGCAGCAAGGCTGGTCAGAAGAACTCGACTTTTTCGACACGCAAATTCGACCCAGAATCGAGACCAACTACTGGCGGGGCATTGGCTTTAACGGACTGCCCCTCGATCGCTTTTGGCTGATCGATCTGCCCTTTATCGCTCTGTTTGTTGCTGAGTTTCTAGCGCGCACGCTCTACCTGAGCCGTCGCCATGCCAACACTACCTGGCTCGATGCCATGCTGTGGCGTATTTATGACATCGCTTTTCTGCTGCCATTCTGGCGCTGGCTACGGGTTATACCTGTGGTGATCCGCTCCAATCAGGCCCAGCTTTCTCACCTAGAACCTCTACAGGGACGCATCAACCGTCTTTTGATCAGTCAGGTTGCGGTTGAGCTGACTGAAGTTGTCTTTCTACGCATGATTGACCAAGCGCAAAACCTGATCAAAGAAGGTCAAATTAGCCGCTGGGTGTTTGAACTCACCAGCCAGCGTGGCTACATCGACCTTAATGATGTCAATGAAGTGGAAACCATCGCGCAGAAAATTAGCGACATTATTGTGAATAAAGTTCTGCCGGAAATCAAACCCGATATTGATGCTGTTCTCAGCCACACCGTTACGGGGGCATTATCGCAAGCACCTGCCTATCAAGGGTTGAAACTTCTGCCAGGCTTTACCAATATTTCCACCCAAATCACCCAGCAAATCTCGGCAGAAGTTTCCAAAAATCTCTACAGTGCCCTCCAACAAGCCCTGGCCGACGAGCAGGGATCTGCTTTGATCGCCAAGCTAATTGAGAGCTTCGGTCAAAATCTGCGCAACGAAATGCGTCAGGGCAATACCCTCGATGAACTACAAACCCTACTCGACGATCTACTCGAAGAAGTCAAAGTCAACTATGTTGAGCGTATCGCTGAGCATGACGTAGAAACCAGACGAGCCGATACCTATCGCCTCTATAGCACGACCCAAAAAGCCCGACCAACACCAGCGAAAATCGTGAGACGATAACTCCTGATGCTGAGTAGTTCAAAAGAACTATATTAGGACTATGCAGGATGAATTCTGCTAGAATCCGTGCACTCAAAAACCGCTCTTATCTTGACCGAGACTGCTGCCAACGCTACTGCTAAGTCAGAATCTACTGCTGCCCGGATTCCTCAGCAGCGGTGGCAGATTTTTCCACCCCAGCAGCAGCAGGCGCAACGTATGGCGACGGTCACCCAGCTATCGCCCCTGATTGCGCAGGTTCTTATCAATCGAGGTATTCAAACCCCTGAACAGGCGTGGCTATATCTAGATCCCGAAACCCAGCAGCTACCCTCACCGCTAGATGAGTTTCCCGATCTGGCTCAGAGCGTTACTTTTCTCTTAGCCGCCATAGAACAGGGACAAAAAATCGCCATCTGTGGTGACTATGATGCCGATGGCATGACCAGCACGGCGCTGTTGCTGCGGGCATTATGGCATTTGGGGGCCGATGCCCATTACGCTATCCCTAGCCGGATGCAAGAAGGGTACGGCATCAACACTCGCATTGTGGAAGATTTCCATGCCGATGGAATCAGTCTGATCCTGACGGTGGACAACGGCATTGCTGCCTATGAGCCGATTGCTAGGGCTGTGGAGCTGGGCCTAACGGTGATTATTACCGACCACCACGACCTACCAGAACAGCTGCCCCCAGCCCAGGCGATCCTGAATCCAAAACTGTTGCCGACGAATTCTCCCTACTATGGTGTGGCCGGGGTGGGGGTGGCCTACATTCTGGCGGTGTGTCTGGCCCAGGCGCTAGATCGCACCCAGGATCTCACGGCGTCCTTGTTGGAGTTATTCACGCTAGGGACAATTGCGGATTTGGCCCCCTTGGTTGGGGTCAACCGTCGCTGGGTGCGGCGGGGGTTAAAGCTATTGCCTAAGTCTCGTATTCCGGGAGTGCAAGCGCTGATCGAAGTCGCTGGGTTAGACCAAGGTAAAAAGGTACTAAAGCCTGAAGCTATTGGATTCCGCCTGGGGCCACGGATTAATGCGGTGGGACGCATCGCCGATCCGCAAATTGTGATCGATATGCTGACTACTGAGGATGTGGGCATGGCGCTGCAGCGGGCGCTGCAATGTGAGGAAACCAACACTCTGCGTCAGCGCATGTGTGAGCTGATTGAAACCCAGGCAGTGACCTGGTGTGAAGAGCAACAGGCCCAGGGTAGGCTCAATTTTCAAAAAGAACGCGTGCTAGTTGTGGTGCAGCCTGAGTGGCACCACGGCGTGATCGGAATTGTGGCCTCGCGTTTGGTGGAACGCTATGGGGTGCCTGTATTTATCGGTACCTATGAGGATAAAGAGAAAAAAGAAATTCGAGGTTCGGCCCGAGGTATTCCTGAATTTAATGTGTTTGAGGCTTTGCAGGCTTGTGATGACCTGCTGGATAAATATGGAGGCCACCGGGCGGCAGGAGGATTTACCTTTGCATCTCGAAATCTGCGTCAGGTCAGCGCGCGGCTGAGTCATTTTGCCTGTCAGCAGCTGCAGCCGGACTATTTAAAGCCGTTGATTACGGTGGATGCTCAGGCATCTCTAGCGGATATTAGTTTTACCCTCTATGGGCAAATCGATCATCTCCATCCCTGTGGCATTCAAAATAACGAGCCTGTTTTTTGGACCCCCATGGTGAATGTGGTGGAGCAAACTATCATTGGCAAAGATCGTAAGCATTTAAAACTGACGTTAGCCCACACCGATCCGGCCACACGCCAGGTAACCTCCATAAAGGCTGTGGCGTGGCGCTGGGCGGAGTACCATCCGCTGCCACATCAATTAGATATTGCTTATAAAATCCGGCTGAACGAATGGCAGGGGCGACAATCGGTAGAGTTAGAACTTGTGGGTGTAAAGTTAGCCAATCCTGACTTGGCGGCTGGCTCTATTCCGCCTTGGTCTGCAGCGGAGACGGAGGCGAGGCCTCAACCTCATCGGGAAAGTCCAGAGCTAGAGCTGCCCTCTATTCCCTCTATTAAAGATCAGACGTCTAACGCTCAGAGTCCGAAGATCGCTGAATCTTCTCCTCTTTTAGAAGAGCTAGCGCCTGTACAGGTGCATGGGGATGGAGTGTCGGAGACGGTTGGCCTAGCTACTCATGCGGAGTTTTTCTATGGTAAACGCCGCTATGTCAGCACCGTTGAGCAGGGAAGTGCCTCTCAGGAGCTCAAGATCCGCAGTGAGACTGGACAGTTGCTGGTGGTACAGCTGGCTCAGCGACGCGGTGTCTTGTATAGGCCTGGTGAAACACCAGAGGTGGTGGATTTATCTGATAGTCACTATTTTAATTTGCTTAGGGCAGGTCTGAATGCCTTAGAGCTCAAGCAAAAGACCAGTGCGCTGATTCACAAGGATGAGCTGTTAGATGAAAAAGATGAGCTGCTAGATGAAAAGGATAGTCAGATCGCTACGTTAAATCAGCAGATTCAGATTTTAGAAGATAAAATTACCCAGCTGTCTGTGGAAAAGCAACAAGCCTTTCAAGAGCTACAAACTGAGCTGCAGCATCAGCAGGTTGCGATCGCAGATCAAGAAGCCCATATTGTTCAGTTACAAACTCAAGGAACTCAGCGGGAAGACTTACCACTGACGGACCCAGGCGATATCAAGCAAGCGGTGCGTGCAGATTTAGGAGACAGCGTTTGGTTCTGCATTCAAGCAGATTCCCAAAAGGATCTCTGTGCAGCCTATCGCAATGCCCATAGGCTGCAGTTTGATGGGGCCGATCCTGACATTGCCGACTATTCTGAGGCCGGGATGCGTCTGAGTTTGGCAGTGGAACGAGAAGTGATGCAGCCGTTCTTTATCGATCTTTACGACTTTGTGCGGCTGGAGGGCATGACGGCGATGGGTGAGGTTGAACTAGGTCCTCACCACAGCCATACGCTAGGAATGATGCCTGTTCTTTTGGCCACTCAGTGGCAAACGCTGCAACGAAATGCCTTAGCCCAGCCAGAGAAAGTGCCTGAGCAGCAACTCTATCGTACCTGCAAGCGCTCCCAGCGTCTGAGTGCTCGCGATCGCGAACTTCTACTGGAGTTTTTTGAACAGTGGGAGCATCCTATGGCAGTTTGTTTTAGAGATAAAGGTAAGCAGGCGGCCGCTAGTCTCGACCAAATCAGCTGTTTACAAACTATTGCCGCCCATGGGGAAAGTTTTTTGTATGAGTGGCACTATATTCTGCTAAGTCAGCTCATAGTCGGAGGCTCAAAGCAGCGTGGATTATTTCGGCAAATTTACGGACGATAACGAAAGAAGCAGGGATCACGGGTTGAGCATCCTGTGGATAACTTAAAAGTCTCTCAAGGCTAAAGATAGAGGGACTTTGCTCGAAATATAAAGATAGCTAAAAATTTTGAAATTCAATGTCCTGAGCACTTTCAGCTATTTAAACTCTGAGAACGCTTTATCACAAATCGCGAACGATCGGGAATGCTCTTTAACGGCTTTCTACATTTTCCACAAGTTTTCCACAGAGTTTTCCACAGGCTGCCAAGGTTTTCCACAAGGTTGAATAATTCACCGCTGCCATCAGTTATTGGCTGGCAAACTAATATTTACATGTGCCCCCTCTACGGTTATGAATGCATCATCAGTGTACGAGGAGCAGGCTAAGTGGTGTGTGGACAATGGGCAAATCTGTATAGAGGAAAACTTTTCGCGTTATTCCATAGCTGCCCTACCCCTTTGATGAACTAACGACCAGACTAATGGGGAAACTAACTACGGAATAATGTCGGTATCACTGAGCAAACTGGGGACCCTGAACCTGTGTGTCAATATACACATGTAAGCATTACGACACACAATCTGACTGTAGCCTACAAGTCAATGGGCATCTGATTTTTTTATATCTGGTGGTGCAATGAATATCCGGGGTATTTCCGGCCTCTATCCTTAAGATTTGTATAACTAGTTAGTGACTATTTTGCGTGCTACTGCCGTGTAAATACATAGATACCCATGATTAGTGGTCAAGTTATTGATATTGCGAATGTTACCCGCTTATCCCACGAACAAGGTGACCGCTATCGGTTGGAGATCAAGATTTGCGATCGCGTTATTAACCGCTATCCCTATCATTATCAAGCCTGGAACTACCGCAGTTATTTATTAGCTAGTATTGGTCAATATGAAGCCGCCGCCGAGAGCTATCGGCATACCCTATCCTTAAAAGCAACAGAGCATCGAGTATGGTGTAATTATGGTGCTGTGCTTGAAAAGCTTGAGAGCTTGGATGAAGCCTACAGGTGCTATGGCCGAGCCCTAAAACAAGCACCTGGTTATTTCAAAGCCCAGTATCGTCAGAGTAAAAACCTGCATCGTAGGGCACTGTATGATGAAGCCGTTGTGAGTTACGAGCAAGCGATTCAGTTGCAACCTGACTTTTATAAGGTTTGGTACTATCGCGGTAAAGCACTGCTACAGCTCAGCCGCCCAGAAGAGGCCATTGCCAGCTTTAAAAAAGCAGTCGAGCTTTACGATGGCGACAGTAAAATCTGGATGATTTTAGGACGCACACTCTTACAGGTGCACCAGCCTCAAGATGCGTTAAGGGCCCTTAATCATGCCATTCACATTGATCCTCATAATGCCAGTGTTTGGACCTATCAGGCAGCTGCCCTCAAAGCCTTAGATAATTGGGAAGATGCACTTACCAGTCTTGAAAAGTCGGTGACATTAGAGCCGAATAATGCTCGACATTGGCACTTTCGCGGGTTGATACTCCTGGAACTCAACCAGCTGCAGGCTGCTGTAGAGAGCTTTACAACATCGCTCAAAATTCAGGCGTATAACCATCAAGGTTGGTTAGCCATGGGGTGGGCGCTACAAAAAATGGGGGATTACAGGCAAGCGATCGAAGCCTATGATAAGTCCCTGGCTATTGAACCTGATCAGCCCTTTGCTTTTTATAACCAGGCTCGCTGTCATGCGCGGTTGGGGCAGGATATGTGGGCGGTGGAGCATTTGCGTCGGGCGATGTCTTTAGACCCTGCTATCTATACTGAACGAGCCTACGCGGATCCGCTGCTGCAGACCATTTTGCAGGATCTAGAAGAAGATGACAGCGGCGAAGAGCTAGAAGAAATAGAGCTTGATGGCCTTTGACTTGTAGATCAGACTCAGTACGGCGCACTATACATACTGTATGTGCGCTTACCTAATCAAATAGCTTTAAATGGAGCTAAGCGGGCTCGAACCGCTGACCCCCTGCATGCCATGCAGGTGCTCTACCAGCTGAGCTATAGCCCCATGGGTCTAATTCATAATCTCGTGCTAAGGTGCTACCGTCAAGGGATAGCGTCGGTTTTTTTCGATTAGTTGATTGCGATTTCTACCCCTCAACGAGATAGCCTGGATACTCGCAAACTGTAAGTCAACTATCAGGGACTATTTCAGACACCTCATACCAGTTGGGGAGATTCAACGTTACATTCTTCCTCCTCCTCTTCCTCTTTATCAATAGGCAGAAGAGTACTTGAATTAATTTCTTCACGAACTTCACGACTGACATAGCAGTCTCCACCGAGACAGATGGATAGCAATTTATTAACGTCATAATATTCTTTAAGGGATTTTATTTCACTTTCCGAAAAACCCCAGCCATGACCAATATTTCTATAACGTATGATCACATCTCTAAAATCATTACTCCATCGTTGACCATTCTCAAGCCACCATTCACACGAGACGTTAGTTTTAGACGGCAGCTCTTGTTTCAAGCTAATTAAGTGCTCTTTTAGATTAGTATCTATATTCCGTGAAATGCATTGGCGCATCAATGACAGAATATCTTTGTGTTCTTTCAATAGATCAAATGTTTCTTCATGCAAATTATTTTGTACAAAAATACTGGAAGTTAGTGCAGTAACCAATTCGGAATCCAAAATGAAATCTTTGCTTTTCGTTTGTGATTTGATAATTCTTTTCTTAATGATGAGGTTAAAGTAGAAAACCTGACTAATAGCCTTCAGATTCCCGATTTTTGTTTCACTTTTAACTGCAGATGATTTTTTATCTAACCAGTCAAGAAATGAATCTATTTTGTGATTTTCTTTGACGATCTTGTCAATTTCATGTTTTATAAGTCTGATTAAATAGTCTGCATTAGGCAGCATGCATGAAACAAGTGAAAAAACTTCCTGCCATCTATAGTCATTAATATGAATAGCAAGTGATCTGAGAATATTCTTCTGCTCTTCAGGATCTAGTGTTTTAACAATTTTAAGGCTCACGAAATATTCGTGAAATGTTCTGTGAGAAAAAGAGAAAATATCTTTTGCTACCTCAGTAATTAATCCATGTTGGGCAATCATTGAATCTAGTACTGAATTGCAATCAGGCTCTACTTCTTCAGGAGAACTAATAGATCTGGGCAGGTTATAAATATACTCTCTAATTTGATTTTCGATTGTTTTTCTTTTAAATAGGCCTTCATCCTTTTCAAAGGTAGCATAGGCTATTTTACTAAGTAAGTCTTCTTTCTTGTTTTTGGATAGTTTTCTATAAGTCTCAGGTCTTTCTACTGCTCTACTAACATCCCATTTTCTGAGTAAAACATCTAATCCCTCTTGATATAATTCAGCCTGATTCTTGGGAAACTCCTCAGAATCTTCAAAAACCATGCATAATAATGTCAATAACAAAGGGTTTGTAGCAATCTCGCTAATTTCCTCGTCCTTTCTGATTCGGTTAATAAACTTTTCTGTCTTTTGAGGAGACTTTTTAGTCGCAAACCAGTTTCGTGAAAATATATCGATTTGATCTTCCGTAAATTCACAAACTTCTGCTTCTAAAAAACTCTCAAACCTGTACTCGCTTGCAGCTAATCGGCATGTAATTATAAATCTATTTTTGCTATACGTATGCGATATTTCTTGAATCAGCCTGATAACTCGGTTGAAATTTTCTTTTCGAACTTCATCTAGACCATCAAAAAGAAATAAAATCTTAGCCTCTCTTAGAAGAAGATCAAAACTTTCTTTATTTACCCCGCAAGTTAATAATTCATTTGCTACATAATCTTTAAGACCTATTTGATCCTCTTGATTCTGAAAATCTTTTAATGAAATGAATACTGGTACATAGCCAGGAAGTATTTCTGATTTATTTGTAAAGACCGCCACATACTTGAGGAAGGTTGTTTTTCCTGCTCCAGGACGTCCAAGAAGTATCAGCTTTGGATAGTTTTTAACGAGCTTGACTCCTGATAGTTTAGTGCCTTCTAATAATCTTGCTATATTTAGCTTGGTTTCATTATCTGGATGCTTCTCTTGGACTATTTTGACTAGTTCTGATAGCTCTATACGTCTTTTTGATAATATTTGCTTTGTAATTTTTACTTCCGTAAAAATGTCTTCAACTTCAATGGGCTTGCTCATATCAAGAATTTGCATGGACCCACATTTTGAATTAATTAGCTCTTGAGTGTTTTCCTGAGTTTCTCTTACTAAACTGTCTATTGCACTATCGACTAGTTTAGATACTTTTTCGTCAGAAGGATGATCCCTCTGATACATGTCGAGAACTTTGAAAAATAATTGCTTTGCTTTGCCAGGAGTATTGCCAGAAGGAATTTTGAATATTTTGTAAACCTTTGTCATTCGAGAGCTATATCGCTCTCGCGATATGTTTAATATTTTAGCTACTACCAAGTCTGATAATTCGATGTTTGCTAAGCGCTCTACAAAGGCTTCTTTCTGTAACGGCGTGAGGTGTTTTTGGTCGGCAATTAACTCAAGATAAGAGCGTGGTATTGAAGGCATGTTCAGGAACTCAGATGTCTCACACACCTTTATAACACCATATTCAATTGACTTAGTATTGGTCTAAAGGAATATGGGAATGTTCTAAAGAAAGGCTGTGAGGGCGTTTGAAAGAAATTACTGCATCAGGTTATGCTTTTACTCTGCATAGTGCTCGTGCGTGCTACGTACATACTATTCATAGCTTTGCATGAAAAATATTTGGTCAATGTAAGCGAACGTAAGCACATGTAAGCAATGTAAGCTCTAAATTCAACAAGTACGTCAGCGATAAATGTGCGAGGCTTGATATCAATGAGTTCCTGATGATCATTGCAATATTTTGAGGCTATGGAGAAAGAGTCAACTCATATGTGCTCTTTTGGATGCCTTTAACCCTGTAGTGATATTTAGTTGGCTAGAGAGTTATTCCGCTTCGTTTACTAACCTTATCTGAATCAGGTACTATGTCTCATTTCATAGAACAGCGCTCAAACGGTGAGGTTGCTTACCTACATCGAGAATTTATGGCACCAACCATCATTAGCATGCTTGCTAAAAAAGGTTACTTTAGTGAGTTTCGAACACCTCATGTCTCAACTGTGAACAATGACTTTGAAGAATTTGGCACAGTTTATACAGAAATTACTCCTCTGAAAAAGGGAATAGTCAGATTTAAGGACGCCTGGTGGTTTGCGTTATCCAACGACATGATCATTTATCCAGGGCAGAGTGTTCGCATTTTAGAACTTCACGGTTCTACCTTGCTAGTTGAATTTTGCCACTAAAAGTAGCGAGCTTAGGTTTGTCTAATCCCTATTTGATACTGAGAAGCCGGTTTTTAAGAGAAAAACTCGATTTTTTGTTCCTTATAAGTTGGCCTATGGTATCTGCGTCTGCGTTGGGTGAGTTCTAAGCTATATCCATGTCTATTTGTGTCGTTCCTTGAAAAAAATTCTAGCCCACGTCCGAAATATGGTGACCAAGTAAGTTAATTTTTACTGTGTCATTTTAATCTCATCCCATAAGTTCCTGATAAAGAGCTGAAATTTTTTCATGCAATTTGAAGTCAAAAACCATGTTTTCGTATTTTCTTTGATCTTCTTTCTGTAGTAGATTTCGGCCGGCTAGAGCAGTTATCTCGCTTGCTGTGCTAACAACTAATCAGGTTTGTAGTTATGGCTCTTTTAACAAAGCAATATTTGCATGATGCGACTGTTTGGTCACATTATGAGGTTTCAGTACTTACTTTTCTTAGTAAGATTGCGCTAGAAACTTGCTTTAAAGGATTTCGAAAGTCTCATGTATCACCTGTCAACAGTTATCTTGAAGGTGTTGGCGTGGCGTATGCCGAGATTACCTCTTGGAAGAGAGGTCGGATTAAAATCAATGGCTCCTTGTGGTTTGCCCGCTCAAATAGCAATATGACTATTTTACCTGGTCAAAA
Source organism: Cyanobacteria bacterium P01_B01_bin.77 (assembly GCA_039028535.1). Lineage (GTDB taxonomy): Bacteria > Cyanobacteriota > Cyanobacteriia > Phormidesmidales > Phormidesmidaceae > Leptothoe. Next base: position 43,198 of record JBCCHX010000048.1, on the reverse strand, counting down.
AGTACGGGTTACAGGGCGTCAGAGTAATACGCTTTTAGTTGAGCTGTCTCGATACAGCTAACAACAGCTATCAGATTAATATCTATGTTTATCAGATGGAAGACTATGAAAAAGACAATTTCTGAGATGAGCAGTGCGATCTGTATTTGTTCAAAATGCTCGAGAGTATCATTAGTCATGCTAGATGAAAATCTAGACCAATGTCTTGATTGTGAACCTCAAGAGGAAACCTCCCACGAGAATGGTGATTTTTCATTTTATGTTCTTGGAGGTATTGGTTGGTGCCTTCTCATGCTGCTGCTTTGAGGCTTGAAGTTGTTCTCTCTCTTCTTTGTTTAAGATGCAAGCCGCTATTTATTGAGGAGAGAGCTTTGGACTTGAGTGATTTTGTGTAGTCTATTTTCTTGTGGTGTTGCCTGTCTGCTGCGCTGCAATGTCGATGGTGATGTGGAGATGTAACACTCGAAGTTGATGAGAGGTAACTTAGGGAGAATACTTCCTCTGTTCAGCATTGAAAACAGGTTCTTATCATAAAAAAAGTTAGTAGGTCTTGCGTTGTAACCAGCTATCCGCGATAGAGTCGAAAGACACTTTTCGTCGAATGCTTACAATGACCACCCCTGCTCACGATTCACCCCCGACGGATACAGAGGCTCTGCTTCTGCAGCTGCGTCGTAAAGAAGGTAATTGGGTTGATTGGGCGACAGCCTGCCAAGCGTTGCAAAAATCTGGTCTATCACCCCAGGTGATTTTTGAGGGCACCGGATTTGAGCCAATTCAGCAAAATCAGATCGTTGTCGCTGGCCAGGTCTATAAATCTATCATAGGGGGAGCAGTTTCAGATGCTGTGCTGGAACATTTTACGACCCGAGGCAGTGATTCCCTTTACGAGCTGCGCATTTTATCTAAAGAGGACCGGGCCAAGGCTGTTCAGTTTATCTACGATCAGGGTCTGGACTCTGAACAAGTGCGAGATATTGCTAAAGCGCTGAAGGAATTTTCATATCGTAGTCAGCCGCCTGAGGGCTTTAACGATCATCCTGGGGATGCGGTGGCCTTTTCCTATTGGGGTTTGGCGCGCCAGAAGTCGGACCTGCAGGAGCGATCGCGACTGATTGCCCAAGGCTTACGCTTTGCCCACAGTCCGGGAGCCCGAGCGGCAATTGAGAAGCTCCTCACTGACTTTGCGGTGGTCAAAGCCACCCCCACCCCTCGGCTACCTCTTTTTCGTATAGAGACGGATATGGATATGCCCTATGTGGTACCCATGGTGGGGCAGGGGCCTATTGCAGTAGCTGATTTTCAGGCTGTTCCTGTGATGGAGCCAGAGGGAGCTTTTGGCGTGGTCAGTGCATCTGGTCCACAGGCTTGGGTACCTGTCCCAGGGTGGCAGGTGCTGACGACAGCGCGCGATGCGATCGCATTTATCACTCCCTTCAATACCTTGCCCAATCAAACCAATAGCGAGGTTTCAGAGACAGTGTTGGTAATCGTAGATCGCCAACAGCAGACCTGGGATGACAGCAGCTACTTTATGGTGGATGACAATGATGGACAGCTAGCCATGCAATGGTTTGATGCTGAGCCCAGTACGCCATTATTAGGGCGAGTGCTAGTGATTGTACGGCCCAAGAAAGTTTTGGATGAGGACTATACTCAGGAACTTTGGCAGATTGACGAATAATTACGGCTGAGGTGCAGCCTTACTAAAACACCCAACCCATCACTAGGAGGAACTATGGCCCTAGAACGTCGATTATCACGGGCAATGTTTGAGGCTACTGAAATCGTAGAGCTACGTCAGATTTGCTTTACCCCAGGTCGTGTCTTTGAGCCAGGGAAATACATTACCGGGGATTTGCCCGACGTTGCCTTCACTATGGGGCTGGTGGAAAAGTTGCCCCCGGTGCGCGGTAAAAGTGAAGAAATTACTGAGCCGACTGAAGAAGAATAGGAAGGAGTTAGGACTATCTATACACGTCCGTTAGCTAAATTAATCGAAGAATTTCAGCGCTTACCGGGAGTGGGACCTAAAACAGCCCAGCGGTTGGCGCTCCATATTCTGAAGCGTCCTGAAACCGAAGTGCGAGCTCTTGCCCAGGCCCTGGTAGATGCCAAGCAGCAGGTGGGTCAGTGCTCCATTTGTTTTCATCTCTCGGCGGATCCGGTGTGCGATATCTGTCGCTCTAACCGACGGGATAATCAAACCATCTGTGTCGTGGCTGATTCCCGTGATGTCATTGCCATTGAGCGGACGCGAGAATTTAAGGGCAAGTACCATGTCTTGGGGGGATTGATTTCACCTATGGACGGCATTGGTCCAGAGCAGCTCAATATCGGTCAGCTAGTGCATCGGGTCAATAAGGATGACATTGCAGAGGTCATTTTGGCCATCAGCCCCAGCATTGAGGGCGATACCACGACGTTGTATGTGGGCCAACTGATTCAGCCGTTTACTAGAGTCACCCGTATTGCCTTTGGTTTACCCATGGGGGGCGATTTGGAATACGCTGACGAAGTGACCCTAGCCAGAGCGTTAGAAGGCCGACAGGCACTTGGTTAGACATGGTTGCCGTCTGCTCTACCGTAGCTTTTGTTTGATAAAGGCCAAAATCTTTGCTGTTTGATTTTTCAGGGTGGCCACTTCCTTTTGCAGGGTGGCTACCTGTTGCTTGAGGGCCGCAATTTCTGCGGCGCTGTCTCCGGCGGCAGGGGTAGCGGTAGGGGCGGCGGCGGTGGTCGTAGGACGAGCCTTGCGGGCTTTGACCATGGACGCTTTGATTGCTTCAATCAGTTCCTTTTGCTCAAAGGGTTTCTGAATAAATTCAAAATAGTCAAAGGGGCCTGGAATTTTTTCGGTGACTTCTTCTCGACGCCCAGACATTAGCACGAGGGGAATTTTTTGCAGCTCGGGGGAAGCTTGGATCGCGTGGAAGACTTCTAACCCACTCATGCGCGGTAGTAAAAAATCCAGCATGATCAAATTGGGCTTCTGGTTGCGGATAGCATCTAAGCCTTCAACGCCGTCGGTGGCTTCAATCACCTCAAAGTTGCCCTGGGGCAACATATCCCGGACGCGCATGCGGATGACCCGGCTATCGTCGATAACTAAAATCTTATGACTGGCTGCCACGACTGAACTCCTAATAGATAGCTACAGTTTAGGTGAAGGGGCGCTGCTATGCTCTTAACTCAGCAAGGTCAGCAACGGTGTTAAAACAAGGTTGCCCAAGTCGGCAACAGTGATAGGCTGACTCACTATAGTTTCTGAGAATCATTTTCTAAGAATCATATAGGATCAAAAAGGCGATAAAACCCTGTTATAAAGTCACTCTAGTGTCTAGACTCGCGTTACGCCGAGGATACCCGAACTTAGAAACGCTGATTGTGTCATGGAAAGTTTATCTCAAATGAGTTCCGGCGGTGCTGTTAGACCTGAGATTGTGCAGCTGCCTGGTTGGTTGAGGCGGCCCATTGGTCGAGCCAGTGAGCTATCGACGGTTCAAAAAATTATTAAACAACGGCAGATTCATACGATTTGCGAGGAGGGACGGTGTCCGAATCGGAGTGAGTGCTATGCCCAGAAGACAGCTTCTTTTTTACTGATGGGACCTACCTGCACTCGTGCCTGCGCCTTTTGCCAGGTGGATAAGGGCCATGCGCCGATGCCCTTAGACCCAGAGGAGCCTCAAAAGGTGGCGGAGTCAATTCAGCTGCTGGGTCTTAAATATGTGGTGCTGACATCGGTATCACGGGATGATTTGCCGGATCAGGGCGCTGGCTGGTTTGTGGCGACGATGACGGCTATTCGGGCGATAAATCCAGACACTCAGATTGAGCTGCTCACGCCGGATTTTTGGGGTGGCCCGAATCCTGCGGTGCAGCAATGCCAGCGGCTGGCTACGGTGGTGGCGGCTAAGCCTGCCTGTTTTAACCACAATGTGGAAACGGTGGAGCGGCTGCAGGACCCGGTACGTCGTGGGGCCAAGTATCGTCGCTCTCTAGAGGTGCTGCGCTATGTCAAGGAGCTGGATTCGTCGATTCCGACTAAGTCTGGGTTAATGCTGGGCCACGGCGAAACGGAAGATGAACTGGTGGCGGCGATGAAGGATTTGAGGGCAGTGGGGTGCGATCGCATCACCCTAGGTCAGTACATGCGACCCTCTCTGGCCCACTTGCCAGTACAGCGATATTGGACTCCAAAAGAGTTTGATGATTTAGGCAATATTGCCCGTGATTTAGGATTTTCCCAGGTGCGTTCGGGGCCATTAGTGCGCAGCTCCTACCATGCAGGTGAAGAATAGGCGGCTACTCTTCGGCTTGGGTTACGGTTTGAGCAGCTAAATCGAGCCATTCTTGAACGGCATAGGGGGGCACGATAATCTCGCTGGGTGCTTTGCCCTGGAGGGGAACGACTAGGGTCAGGGGAATTGCTTTTTTGAGATTATCGATTACCTCAGCAACATCATATTGGTTGGTGTTGCTGGGTAGACCTGGTGTGGGTGGATCCAATTTGGGGTTCGCCTGCCACTGTAGCGATGTACCAGTGTCGATCAGTAAGGGCTTTTGAGGGGTGACGTTAACGATACCGGGAAACCCGACCAGTCTTAGATAAAGGCCGTCTAATCCGTCGGGGCGATAGCGTTTAAACAAGATTGCTTGCCATGAACGGTCGTTGCGATCGCGCAAGCTTTGTTGCGATCGCAGCGTCGTTTGGCCTGGACGTTCATGATAAATATGCACCGATGCTAGTGCGCTAGAGGGGTGGAAACACAGACTCAGCGCCATGCTGAGAATAACCATGCTGAGAAGACAACGCGAAACGCTAACTAACCGGTTAATCATTAATAGATCTATCCATCCGTCCAAACTATTTCTTTTATCAGGATAGATCGAGGACCCAGTTAGAGCAGAGGCTGATGCTCCACCGGGTCCCCTCATGCCAGACATTATTTGTAGCGTTGGCCTATAACCTACAGCTTACGCAATGCATCTAAAACAATCCGATAGCGACCTGCCTCGTTATTGGTCAAATATAAACTTCCTGCCTTTTCCAAGTCCGCTTCTGCGCCGCTTCTATTCCCCAGCAGGGCACTGGTAATCCCACGATAGTAGAACGCATCAGGGTCAAAAACATCAGCAGCAATCACCCGAGAAAAATCAGCGTAGGCTTCCTGGTAGTTGCCATTTTCGTAGTGGGCGCGACCCCGACTAGAATAGGCATCCCAGTAGGTCGGCTCTAGATCGATGGCGGTGCTGTAGTCGCCGATGGCGCTGAATCCATCGCCCAAATTGGCAAAGGCATCGCCGCGCTCTTTATAGGATGGAGCATGGCCAGGATCTAGGGCTAAAGCCGCCGTAAAGTCTGCGATCGCGGCCTGCTGATCGTTCAGCAGCAAATAGGCGCTACCACGTCTGTAGTGAGCTTCGGCAGAGCCAGGGGACAACTCCAGCATCCGACTAAAGTCTGCGATCGCCGCTGCTGAATTACCCGATGCGGCATACACTTGCCCCCGCACGAGATAGGCACTGGCATAGCCTGGCTCTAAGCTAATTACCTGATTTAGATCGGCCAACGCAGCCTGGGGACGACCTTGGGCCATCAGCACAAAGCTGCGGTTGTAATAAGCTTCCACATTGGTGTTATCTAGGGCGATGGCCTGGTTGAAATCCTCCAGAGCGGCAGCAGTCGAGCCAAGACGATAGTGGGCCACACCTCGGTTGAGATATGCTTCTGGATAATCTTCCTGGAGGGTGATGGCTTGGGTAAAGTCGCTGATTGCTAGCTCTAAATTGTTGAGAGCTTTGAAAATCAACCCCCGATGAAAGTAAGCGAAAGCATTATTGGGGGCTAGCCGCACGGCCTCATTGAGATCTTCTAAAGCGGTTTGTTGATTGCCTTGTTCAGAGGCGATTAGACCGCGATAGATGTAGGCGGTAGCTAAGGCCGAGTCGGTGGCAATCGCCTGGTTCAAATCATCTAAGGCGCGCTGTGAATTCTGTAAGTCATAGTATAGAATGCCGCGATTGAGATAGGCGATGCTGTAAGTTGGGTCAATGCTGATGGCTTGGTTGTAGCTGTTCAAGGCTGCGGATGTGTTTTCTAGCCTGGCAAAGGCTGCACCGCGAAATAGATAGGCCGGTGCATAGGTTGCATTGAGGTCAATAGCCTGGTTAAATTCTGCGATCGCAGCTTCATCATTGCCTTCACGGTAAAACTCGACGCCAGTGTTAAATCGCTCCACATAGCTGGGGGGCTCGGTAGCTGTATCACTGATGGATTCAGCAGGCGGGTCGATGACGGTTTCGGGTAGGTCAGTAGGAGCTTCGTCCACTACGTCGTCATCTAAAAAGATGTCATCCTCTGCGGGCTCTGCATCTGGTAAAGTACCGTCTTCTCGCAGCAGATCTTCTGGAAAGACAGGTTCGACAAACGTGGGCTGGACTTCTGTAGGCTGGGTTTCTGTAGGCTGAGCTTCTATGGGTTGGGCGTCAGGAAGAGCATCTGACTCTGGCTCTAGAAAGATAACGTCCTCGCCAAAATCTTCAGCTTCGGTTGTGCTGATGACTTGGGCCATGCTAGTGGTGGCTGTACCAGCGAGGAAAGCAATGGTACCCAGCAGTATGAAAGCAAACCGATTCGTTTTCATGCCTATCCCCATATTGTTGTGTGTTTACTAAAACTTACCCAGAGTGAGACCTAGAGTTTCCGCCAGACCGATAGCGATGTCTAGTCGCTAAAGATCTAAAGTTGCCATTTTAGGAGCTAATGCCCGGCATGGCTGTGATCTTTGCCATGTTTGCGTAGTAGAGCTCGCTACAAAATGAAGCTCAGAAGGCGTTGTTGGACTTCTATCTGCTAGCTAGAGCTCTGCAGCTCTGCAATGTATTCGATCAACCCGGTCTCGACAATCCAATTTCGACTGTGCTCAGCTTTCGACGCTAGAAGGAGTGAGTGCGGTCGAAACTAGATCTACGGATGTTTCATTTTCGAGCCAGCCCCTAAATTTACTGAGGATCGCAGCGAATTTCTACTAAAAAGCCATCTGGATCGTAAAAATAAATACCGCGTCCGGTGGGTCTACTGACGGGGCCGTGGTCGATCGGAATCTGATTGTGTTGGAGCACTTCCACCGCCTGATCAAACAGCGACGGTGCAATATCAAAGGCGAGATGATTGGCCCGCGTAAACTGCTGAGCTGGGTCTGGATTGGGGGGCTCTAGGTCGGGTTCGCTAAACAGGTCCAGAATGGTGCTGTCGGGGAGTCTAAAGTTGGCAACTTTACCCTGGGCGACCAATGCCACCAGCGTTTCCGGCACTTCATCCCCAGTGAGTTCGTGTAAACCTAGGACATTGCCATAAAAGTGGCGAGATGAGTCCATGTTTTTGACATTCAGGGCAATGTGATGAACCCCACGCAAGGTATTGGGGCTGAGTACCGTTTGCTGGCTGTCGATAGATAAGGTCATGCTGTAAGACCGTACTGGCTTTAGCACCCAATTTTAGCGAATCGATCACAAATCAATCGATAGCGTGGATAAGACAGCCTGAATACTGCTAATTCATTTGTCAATAAGGTTGATAATAATAAACATATAGTTTTTGCTTTGTTAAACCGCTTTAATTACTATGAACAGTCTTTTCCTCGAACGTCTGCATAGTCCCGAACGGCCCGTGATTGTTTTTGATGGGGCTATGGGAACCAATCTGCAGGTCCAGGAACTGACCGCTGATGATTTTGGCGGGTTGGAGTACGAGGGCTGTAATGAATATTTGGTGATGACCAAGCCTGAGGCGGTGGCTAAGGTCCATCGAGATTTCTTGGCGGCGGGTGCAGATGTCATTGAAACTGACACCTTTGGAGGCAGTACTTTTGTTCTGGCAGAGTACGACCTGCAGGACCAGACCTATGAGATGAATAAGGTGGCGGCAGAACTGGCCAAACGCTGCACGGCTGAGTTTTCCACCCTAGACAAGCCGCGTTTTGTGGCGGGGTCTATGGGGCCAGGGACTAAGCTGCCTACCCTGGGCCACATTACCTATGATGAGCTGCTAGACGCATTTACAGTCCAGGCAGAGGGACTGTACGACGGCGGCGTCGATCTGTTTATTGTTGAAACCTGTCAGGATGTGCTGCAAATCAAAGCGGCGCTCAATGCGATTGAAGCGGTGTTTGAAAAAAAGGGGGCTCGTCTGCCGCTGATGGTGTCGGTCACCATGGAGACCACTGGCACGATGCTGGTGGGTTCGGATATTACGGCGGTGGTGAGTATTCTGGAGCCTTATCCCATTGATATTTTGGGGTTGAACTGTGCGACAGGACCAGACCTGATGAAAGAGCACGTGAAATATCTGTCGGAAACATCTCCCTTTGTGGTCTCCTGTGTGCCCAATGCGGGACTGCCGGAGAATATTGGGGGGCACGCGCACTATAAACTGACGCCGATGGAGCTACGTCTGGCGCTGCATCGGTTTGTGGAGGATTTGGGGGTGCAGGTGATCGGCGGCTGCTGTGGTACGCGTCCCGAGCATATTGCGGCGCTGGCAGAGATTTCCCGAGAGCTGGCTCCGAAGCCGCGTGAGATTCGCACTCCCCCTGTTCTCCCCCTTACCAAGGGGGAGAATGGAGACATGCCCAGACCGGCGTTGAACTACGTGCCTGCGGCGGCTTCGATTTATGGGGCACAGCCCTATGAGCAGGATAATTCGTTCTTGATTGTGGGAGAGCGGCTCAACGCCAGCGGTTCTCGCAAAGTGCGGGAGCTTCTAAATGAGGATGATTGGGATGGGTTGATTGCGATCGCAAAACGCCAGGTCAAAGAAGGTGCCCATATCCTAGACGTCAACGTTGACTACGTTGGCCGTAACGGCGAAGCCGACATGCATGAGATTGTTTCTCGTCTGGTCACCAATGTCACTCTGCCTCTGATGCTCGACTCCACTGAGTGGACCAAAATGGAAGCCGGTCTCAAAGTCGCTGGAGGTAAATGTATCCTCAACTCCACCAACTACGAAGACGGAGATGAGAGATTTTTCAAAGTCTTAGAACTTGCAAAAACCTACGGCGCTGGCGTCGTCATTGGTTGCATTGATGAAGATGGCATGGCCCGTACCGCCGAGAAAAAATTCCAGATCGCCCAGCGTGCCTACCGCGATGCCTTGGAATATGGCCTTCCCCCCCACGAACTATTTTTTGATACCCTGGCCCTGCCTATCTCTACTGGTATTGAAGAAGATCGTGAGAACGCCAAGGCCACCATTGATGCCATTAAACAAATTAAAGAGAATCTCCCCGATGCTCACTTTATGCTAGGTGTTTCCAATGTCTCCTTTGGCCTTAATCCAGCCGCCCGCATTACCCTCAATTCAATGTTTCTCCATGAAGCGATGCAGGTGGGTATGGACGGAGCCATTGTCTCTGCAGCTAAAATTCTGCCCCTGATCAAAATTGAGCCCGAGCATCAAAAGATCTGCAGAGACCTAATCTATGACAATCGAGAGTTTGATGGCGACATCTGCACCTATGACCCTCTGGGCAAATTAACAACTCTCTTTGAAGGTGTTACCACCAAAGATGCTCGTTCATCTGCATCGCTGGCCGATCTGCCCATCGAAGAACGGCTAAAGCAGCATATCATTGATGGAGAACGCATTGGCTTAGAAGAGGCGCTGCAGGTTGCTCTAGATAATCCCTATGAGCCCCTGCAAATTATCAATACATTCCTACTAGATGGCATGAAAGTGGTGGGAGAACTATTTGGCTCTGGCCAAATGCAGCTGCCTTTTGTATTACAGTCCGCCCAAACTATGAAAGCAGCAGTGGCGTTTCTAGAACCACTGATGGAAAAAGAAGACGGTCAGGACGATTCGGGCAAAGGTAAGTTTCTAATCGCGACGGTCAAAGGTGATGTTCATGACATCGGTAAAAATCTGGTGGATATTATTCTCACCAACAATGGCTATAAGGTAATCAACCTGGGTATTAAACAAACCATTGATGCCATTGTTGCGGCCTATGAAGAACACCAGCCTGACTGTATTGCTATGAGCGGACTACTGGTGAAATCTACCGCTTTTATGAAAGATAACCTGGTCGTATTCAACGAAAAAGATATTTCTGTGCCGGTCATTTTAGGCGGTGCGGCACTCACCCCTAAGTTTGTTTATGGCGACTGCCAGGATGTCTACAACGGCCAGGTGATTTATGGTAAAGACGCGTTTGCCGATCTCACATTTATGGATCGGCTGATGCCTGCTAAGAAAGAAGAAAGCTGGCAGGACAATGAAGGTTTTGTCGGTGACTATGCCCAGTACAATCAAAGAGGACGACGGGCGATTGCCCAGGCCGAGGCTGAGCTTAACGGTGGTGCTCAAAAGGAAAAGAAAAAAGAGCCTGAAGTGATTGATATCAATCGTTCTGAGGCAGTTGATGTGGCTATTCCTCGCCCCATACCACCGTTCTGGGGAACAAAGGTGCTGAATCCTGAAGACTTTGACATGGATGAGCTATATTGGCATCTAGACCTGCAGGCCCTGTTTGTTGGTCAGTGGCAGTTTCGTAAACCCAGAGCGCAGCCCCGTGAGGAATACGATGTGTTTCTGCAAGAAACAGTGCATCCTATCCTGGCTGAGTGGAAACAAAAGATTAAAGCGGATAATCTCTTGCATCCGCAATTGGTCTATGGATATTTCCCTTGTGTTGCAGAGGGTAACTCTGTCCATGTGTACGATCCCTCTGTGATGGAGCAGGGGCTGACTCCTCAGGATACTGAGCCTTTGTTTACCTGGGAATTTCCTCGACAAAAATCGATGCGACGTCTGTGCATTGCTGACTTTTTCTTGCCCAAAGAACAGAATCAGTTCGATGTTTTTCCCATGCAGGCGGTGACTGTGGGGCAGGTTTCAGCGGACTATGCCCGTCAGCTATTTGCTGAAGATAAGTACACGGACTATCTCTATTTCCATGGTTTGGCGGTGCAGGTGGCTGAGGCGATGGCGGAATGGTGTCATGCGCTCATTCGTAAAGAGTTAGGCTACGGCGATCTCGAACCTGATAACATCCGTGATATGTTGGCTCAGCGCTATCAGGGCAGTCGTTATAGCTTTGGCTATCCGGCCTGTCCTAAGGTGGCAGACCAAGCTAAGCAGCTAGAGATTTTGGGCACTGACCGCATTGGCATGAGCATGGATGAGAGTGAGCAGCTCTATCCTGAAGAGTCAACTACGGCGATTATTACGTATCATCCTACCGCCAAGTATTTCAGCGCATAGTAGTAGGGTGGGCACTGCCCACCTTCCCCGGAAATCCGTTGGAGGCCAAAACCAATGACCAGCCACCGCGTCCCTATTCTCAAACCGAATCAGTCTTACACCTTCGGTAGCTACTTCAAGATGAGGTTTCCCGTAGCTGAGATTTTGCAGGAGCTAGGGGTGACTTTTGAAGTGTCTCCCATTGAGTTTAAGCAAGACTCTCAGGAGTTAATGTCAGTAGCTGAGGGGCTGAAAGCACGGTTAGAAAACCGTCGGCAGCGCGTGCGGCTCACTAGTGAAGCCGCTCGACGAGAAGTTTTAATTGCTCCCGTGCTCCTAGAGGTGGCTGATATTACTCAGGCCATTGTCAATATTGAGTATCCTGTCGAGGTGAATCAGTTTCTCAGCGGCGATCTGGATTATTTGCTGGAAGCAGACCATCGTGTGTTGGTAGTAGAGGCTAAACAGGCAGACCTGACCCGTGGGTTTACTCAGCTGGCAATTGAGCTGATTGCACTGGATCAGTGGGTTGAACTGAGCGATCCGATTTTATATGGGGCGATTACAACAGGGGATATTTGGCAGTTTGGTAGCTTTACCCGAGCTGAGAAACGTATTAGGCAGGATACAATGCTGTACCGGGTACCAACAGATCTGGCTCAATTGATGCAGATTTTGGTTGGTATTCTGCAGGCTGAGTAAATCATAGAATGCCGATTGCCCAGTGCCTGTCTTTACCGGGGACTTTTTTTGTTCAATTCCCTAATCATTATGAATGGACGGCTTAGTCTAAATCTTGCCCGATCATAATTCGATGACCGTCAATCGTCCTTAGGCCAAATTCTCGCATATCCCAGGGTTCATCACGCAGTGGTTTGATGATTTCTGCATTGTGGGCAATGACTTTGTTGTATTCAGCATCGACATCATTGACGACAAAGTAAGCGAAGTAGGAATGGTCGCCTAAGTCCTGCGGTGGGATAGCATCGGGACATTCTCCTGCCATGATGCGACAGTTATCGCGCATATACATACGCCAGCCAGGATCGCCTATGTCTTCTATAGTGAAGCTCAGTACGTCCCGATAGAAAGCGGCTGAAACCTCAAGATTGGGAACAGCTAGAACATATAAAGTTCGCTGAATCATAGGTCTTTTTGTAGAAAGGCTACAAAGCTGTGAGATATACTTTGATAATAGCGAGAAAATTGTTTGGTGCGTGGGGTAACTCAACTTGATTGTCGAGTAGTGTGAGCCCTTCTTCTTTTGTCTTTAATGCTGACAACTAGATAGTGGATTGTGCTAGATTTCGTGCCTGGGTAAAGAAGTGTTTTAAGGCAGAGTCTTGTGTAAGGTGTCTAGTCGGGATACTCGACGATATATCGATGGCTCAAAACCTCAAACAGGCCTCTTGATTCAGCAAAACACTTGTGAGTAATCTTAACTCTACGGCCATTAACGGCCTAACCACAGAGCACAAATTTAGCACCACCGTCAGGTGCTGGTAACACCTTGACGGCGGCTACACCCCCAGTTGCGGCGGCAGCCTGGGAGCGCAGGTTTATGGTACCTGTTGCCACCCCGGATTGCATATATGCACGGGGTGGCTATCTTATGCGCTCTGGTTTCCTAACCCTCTCTATATGGAGATCAGAGCCCATGTTGATCGATCCTACCCAGGGCACAGGTGTGCCCCCGGTACCCCCTGCCCAAGATGGCAGTCTGCCCGAGTATGAATACGACGACGTTCGTGTGATCCTGCTGGGTACGCTGGCGTCCGTCCAAAACACGATTGCCACCCTATTCAAACTCAACTACGCCGAACCCAACGACTGGAGCCGTCCGTTGGCTACCGGTCGTCCCAATGAAGTGATGGCTATCCTGACCCGACGCATAAAAGTAGATTAGACAGGAGGACTGTAAGCACCGTGCAACTGGCTCCCAGTCTCTAGCTGGGAGTCCTTTCGGCTCTACCGAATTAGTTCAGCAGAGCCTGATAATGTTGCCCAGTTTCCCTGCCGGGTACTGCTGAATGCAACGAGATATTAAAGCGATATAACTGAGGTGGTACAGTCCAATCATCAGGACGCTGCTCTGGCCCGTGAGTTTATTGAGGTAACTTGAGTGTTTAGTGTGAGATTAATGCTCTTAGCTTTCGGAATTGCCTTATTGTCTCCAGCAGCTATGGAATCTAACACTACTGTTTCCCAGTCCTCAAAGCTCACACAGATGACGATCGGAGAGACCAACCCGATTGCTACATCTCAGCCAATAGCTTGGGATGATACGGCGACAGGATTACGCAGCAGATTGGATCAAGACTTTTCCTTGACCTGTCCCGCAAGCGGGCGTATTGGTTCCGTATGGGGAACCGATATTTACACTGATGATTCCTCGATTTGTAGTGCAGCCGTTCATGCTGGACTAATTAGCACGCACGATGGTGGAAAAGTAACCATCAGAATTCGCCCAGGAGAGGATTCTTATGCTGGGACTAACCGTAACGGTTTTAGGAGCAGCAGTTACGGCAGTTGGAGTAGGAGCTTTGTTTTTCTGAATACAGTAGGTAATCCTATAGAACCTATCGAGTGGGGGGATACGGCGACAGGATTACGCGGCAGATTGGATCAAGACTTTTCCGTTAACTGTCCCCCAAGTGGACATGTTGGTTCTGTGTGGGGAACCGATATTTATACTGATGATTCCTCAATTTGTAGCGCAGCCGTTCATGCTGGACTCATTAGCGCGAGTGACGGTGGAAAAGTAACCATCAGGATTCGCCCAGGAGAGGGTTCTTACGCTGGGACTGACCGTAACGGCGTTAGGAGCAACAGCTATGGAAGGTGGAGAGGGAGCTTTACTTTTCCCAGATAAAAGGAGACTGGGGATGCCTTTAATTCAACTTTAAAACGGCCATAAATGCTTCTTGGGGCACATCGACCGTACCAATGGCCTTTAGTCTCTTCTTACCCTTAGCCTGCTTCTTCAACAACTTTTTCTTCCGAGAAATGTCACCACCGTAGCACTTAGATAATACATCTTTTCGCAAAGCCGGAATGCTAGCACTGGCGATAATTCGGCTGCCGATAGCGGCCTGAATGGGAATCTTAAACTGGTGTCTGGGAATTAGCTCTTTGAGCTTCTCTGCTAGAGCCTTACCCACGTAATACGCCTGGTCGCGATGCACAATGGCCGCCAGCGGATCGACTTTGTCGCCGTTGATCATCACATCTAGCTTAACAAGATGATTCACCCGATAATCAATCAGCTGATACTCCATACTGGCATAGCCACGAGACCGGGATTTCATCTGGTCAAAGAAGTCGGTAACAACTTCTGCCAAGGGTAGCTCATATATTAGAGTGGTACGCCCTTCCGTCAGATACTTCATATCCTTAAAGTCACCCCGGCGGGTCTGACACAGATCCATCAGCGTGCCAACAAACTCCTCTGGGGTAAAAATCTCTACCTTGACGTAGGGCTCTTCAATTTGCTCCCGTTCCTGAGGCTCGGGCAGTTCGCAAGGGTTGTCAATATTAAGCACCTCGCCATCGATTTTGGTGACTCGATAGACCACGGAGGGAGCCGTGGTAATCAGGTCGAGGTTGTACTCTCGCTCCAGGCGTTCCTGCACAATTTCCATATGCAGCAGACCTAAAAAGCCACAGCGAAAGCCAAACCCCATGGCGCTGGATGTTTCGGGTTCATACTGTAGCGCCGCATCGCTAAGGCGCAGCTTTTCTAAAGCGTCTCTGAGATCTTCATAGCGGTCAGAGTCGGTGGGAAACAGACCACAGAAAACCATGGGGTTGGCTTCAACATAGCCGGGTAGGGGCTCTTCAGCTTTCTTTTTGACCAGGGTAATGGTGTCGCCTACACGGGCATCGGCCACGGCTTTGATGGAGGCGGAAATATAGCCCACTTCCCCAGCGTGGAGTTCGTCTACTTCTACCTGGTTGGGGGAGAGCACCCCTAGCTCGTCGATTTCGTATTCTTTACCAGAAGCCATCAAGCGGATGCGATCGCGACGACTCAACGTGCCATCCACTATTCGAAAATACACAATCACCCCGCGATAGCTGTCGTAATAGCTATCAAAAATCAGCGCCCGTAGCGGCTTCTCCGTACTGTCTTCGGGCTCAGGTACCGTTTCAACAATCGACTCTAGGATTTCATCAATGCCGATGCCCGCTTTAGCCGAGGCTAAAATAGCATTGCTACAGTCCAACCCAATAATGTCTTCGATTTCTTGAGCGACCCGGTCTGGATCGGCACCGGGCAAGTCTACTTTATTAAGGACGGGAATAATTTCGAGATCGTGCTCCAGAGCTAGATACACATTGGCCAGTGTTTGAGCTTCTACACCCTGGGACGCATCTACTACGAGCAGGGCTCCCTCACAGGCAGCCAACGCGCGGGAGACCTCATAGGAAAAGTCAACGTGCCCAGGGGTATCAATCAAGTTCAGAACGTACTGATCACCATCGTTGGCTTTATAGTTCATGCGGGCGGCCTGGAGCTTGATCGTAATCCCCCGCTCCCGTTCGAGATCCATCGTGTCCAGAACCTGGGCTTTCATGTCTCGTTCGCTGATGGTTTTGGTTTGCTGTAGCAAACGATCCGCCAGAGTGGACTTTCCATGATCGATATGGGCAATGATCGAAAAATTGCGGATGCGGGAAACGGGTGCGTCGGTCATGGAAAAAAGTGAATACTCGGACGAAAAATCATAGAAGCGCTTTGCTTATCTTAATGCTTTGCCTCAATACTTTGCCTATCCTTGAAATTAATGAAGGTAGCGATAGGGACTGCTGCAAGGGCTGGAGCCGTCTGACGACTATGTACTAAACTACGTGCATCTGTATATTATCCGATGCGTCATCTGAAAAATCTGGAAAATATCGTTCCAAGGGATGACCATTGACTTCTTCCCATGACAAGATGAAGGGTAGCTGTGGGGTCTGACCAACGGACAGTACCTGGTGCATTGTGAGTCAGTGTGTTTGGAGGGCTAGTAACACGACTGATGAACAAGATTGGTATACATGTTTCTGATCTAGACAGGGCAAACTCGTAAGCAGTTAAAAGATAGGGCCCATGATTTCTTCCGGATTATGCGATCGCAATTGACAGCTGACTCAGAGCCTATGGCCGTTCCCGCCACAGTTGACAGCGCATCTGATAGTGCATCCCTTGAAGTGATTCACGATCCCCAGGGACAAATTGTGTCCATCCATTGGCCAGAAACGATTCCATTAGAGTCTGAACCCTATTTGCAGGAATCAATTGGTAAGCTGTTTGGCCCGGTCGCCGTTGTGCCTTATCTCCAACGGGCAGCCCAAGTATTAGCCGATGGTCAACCGCACCAGTTTCAGTGTGTCATCCGTTGTGGCCCCCACCCCGTTGGCCTGGACTTTAGTTTAAGTTTGGCTACGTGGCCTGACGATCCTGACCATCAATATCTCAAAGGGCAGGGCTCGATTCTCACGGTCACCCGAGGCGAAAGAATGCCGAGCACCATAGGCATTGGTGTCGATCCACCCTCCACTGCTCAGGCTGGCCTTTTGGCAAACCTGTCCAACTATCACGGGGTACTCACCAATATCGCCTCGAATATTCGTAAGACCTTAGAACTCAAAACAATTTGGCAGCAGACTGTAGACGGCCTGGGTTCGCTGTTAGATTTGCACCGTTGTTTGGTGTGCGACTACTCGGTCGCCATGCAAACCTTAGATGTGGTGGCGGAATTTCACCGACCAGCACTCCAACCCTGTCTGGGACAAACTTTTGAGCTCACCCACAAATCAGATTTTCGCTGCACCATCAATACTCTCAAACCCGTCCTGTCGGATTTTGAGCGAGAAGATAATGATAGTGGCCCATACACCGTATTGACCGTAGCCACCTGTTATCGTGACGAGCCTAACAGTGTCCTCCTATTACAGATGCCCCCCCATCGTCCCTGGCATCCGCTCGAAATTGAACTGGTCAACGAACTTACAGACCAGGTAGGCACGGCTATTGCCCATGCCAAGCTGTTTGGAGCAAGTCGCACCTTGGCGGATGATCTCCAAAAGGCGAATGAAAAGCTGATTGATAAAAATGATGAGCTAGAAGAAGCCCGACGCTATGCAGAAGAAGCGTCGCGGCTAAAAAGTGAATTTTTAGCCAATACATCCCACGAGCTGCGTACACCACTCAATGGCATGATTGGTTTCCTGCGGTTGGTGCTAGATGGCATGGCCGATGACCCAGAAGAGCAAGAAGAGTTTATCGAAGAAGCCCATAAATCGGCATTACACCTGCTAAATCTGATTAACGATGTGCTGGACATCGCCAAGATTGAGGCGGGCAAAATGGAGATCGATCTCACCGCCGTGAGTCTGCAGGAACTGTTTTGTGACGTGGAGAATTTTACCCGTCCCCAGGCTGAGCAGCGGGGGCTACAGTTTGATATGCAGCTGCCTGCCACCCTGGATGAAATCAAACTGTACGGCAACTATCAGCGGATTTTACAAGTACTGCTCAATCTAATTGGCAACGCGATCAAATTTACGCCCGAGGGGGGCGTTACCATCAGCGCTGAGGTGAAACCCCAAAGTGTGCGTTTTCAAGGACGAGTTTGGCCTGGACATATCAAAATCAGTGTCGAGGATACCGGCATTGGTGTCTCGTTAGAAAAGCAAAACCGACTCTTTCAAACCTTTAGCCAGGTTGATGGCGAGCGGACCCGGCAGTATGGGGGAACCGGTTTGGGGCTAGCCATTTCTCAACGTCTGATCGAAGCCATGGGGGGGAAGGTGCAGTTTATTAGCATGGGTGAAGGTCTAGGCTCGACGGTAACCTTCACCACGATTCTGTACCAGGAACCGGTGATCATGGCCGAGACCGAAAGCAAACAGTCTGCCTAATTTTTCTCGAAGGGATGTTCCATGGAACGTCCCTTCGAGAAATTTGCCGTTCATCTTCAAAGATAGTTGGGGCGTTCCTGCTGGGCCACACTGAGCTTGGTGGCTAGGGCTTCCCATTGTTCTGCTTCGATTAGCTCAATGGTGCTGTCTAGCTGCTGGCGATATTGTCGCAGTGCCTGGAGCAGTGCGGGCTGGTTGTACTGGGCCATCATGGTGCCCAGGTCAGGATTGCCGCCACCGACGCGACTGGTGTCGCAAAAACCACTGCTGGCTAACTGTTGGGCCAAATTTTTGACGTGCATGTCAGGCTCACTGATACAGGTATGGAGCAGGCTAGCGCTCACCATCACAGGTAGGTGCGAAATGGCGGCAACGGCTCGGTCGTGGGCGCTGGGTGTGGCTGTGTAAATTTTGGAGCCGAGTTGAGTTGCGATCGCAACCACCTGGTCCACTGCAGCTGACCGGGTCATATCAATGGGGGTCACCACATAGGGACGCTGCTGAAATAATCCGGATTCGGCGGCGGCTAAACCTGACTCGGCTTTCCCTGCCATTGGATGACCCCCGACAAAGTTAGGCCACAGCTCTGTGGCGGCTGCCACAATTTCCTCTTTGACCGACCCTACGTCCGTGATGATGGCTGACTCCGGCAGATTCTCTGCCAACTGCCCCACTGTCGCCACAATCGTGGCCATCGGTGTGCAGACAAACACCATATCTACTGTGGCCATCAGCGAGAGATCGCAATCTGCTCGCGTGACTATCCCTTGTTCCATCGCGGTACTAGCGGTGACCGACCGTCGAGCCACCCCATAAACGGTATACCCTAGCTGCTTCAAATCTAGGGCTAAGCATCCACCAATCAGACCGAGACCAACGATGCCAATGGTGTTTACGGGGAGAGTCGGTGTAGCGGGAAGCGCAGCCATAGCTGAAAAACTTGATAGTGAGACGTGTGGTGAGATGTATTGACAAGGGTGAGATGCGCCCAACCTGAGATCTGGCTGTAAGCGATAAACCAAACACCCCAAGGGAGTATGTCACAATGAGACACACAGCTCCGTTATTTGTAGTTATTTCGTCAGCAACTGCATTGAACCGGGTCAGGAGTCATCCCACAATTTAGTCACTAGGATTTAGCCACCGGGATTTAGCTGGCAGGATTGAGACAGCAGGCGTAGTTAGATAGAGAGAGTCACAGCGACCGTGATTGAGGCAGAAGTCCACCAGCTACTTCGTAAGTTTTTACGCCAGGAGGGCCACGCACAGTGGCCCCATCATTTGACTATGGCGCGGCTTGTGGCTAGAGCCCTTCGTCTTGGTCGGAGTGCCCTTTTGCAGACGGGGAGCACCGCAGCATACCGAGGGTGCTATCGGCTGAGCTACTTGATGCCAGCCCTGATGTGGCCAGGACCCATTGTATTGGTGGTGCCCCCCACAATTCATCAACAGCTGGTCCAAGGTGAGATTCCAACGTTGCTCCAAACGTTGCCCACCATTAAATCCATTCAAATCGGTGAGCGCTGGCCTAGCGAAACCTTTCAAGGCATTTTGATCACCACACCGAGCGCCTGGCTATCGGCTCAGATCCAGGCTACTGCCCAGAGCCTCTCCTCTCCCAATGTCACGGCATTTCCTCCCAATCTGGTTACCCTAATTGACGGGATTGATCCGCTAGTCGACTGGGCGCGTACCCAGCTCACCTGCAGTCTGGCTGATGCCGATTGGCATCAGCTGAGTTTAGCCTATCCATCGCAGCAAGTGGCGATCCGTGATCTCCGGGTCAGACTTACCCACTTAGCTTTCCAGCATCCCGCTAACCCGTATAGCTGTTATCTGGCCGATGCTGAGGAGCAGTCTTTGCTGATTGATCTGTACAGTCTACTGGCAGACACACCGTTGGGACTGGAAGCCTTGCCCCCGGTGTGGCAGCAGTTTCGACAACAGTTAGAGCGAGATGACGGGATGACATGGCTGCAGCTCAATCGGGAGTCCGGCCAGCTGGCCTTACGCTGTGCGCCGGTCAATCTGGCCGATATGATGACTCCCATCTGGGAACGACAGCCGGTCGTTCTGATTGGAGCCGCAGTGGACGAAGAAAAGCGAGCCGATACCTATCGTCAGCGTCTGGGGCTAGATGATGTCACCTGTCTAAAATTTACTCCCGATCGGCAGCAAGATGGGATTCAACTCTATGCCCCCGATCGGTTGCCGATGCCCAACAGCCAGCAGTTTCCCACTGCAATTCTCCAGGAAATTCGTAACCTGCTCCAGCTACCAGAAACGCGCACTCAGCCGACGGTTATTGTGGTGGGGGATAATCCGCTCAAAGCTCAAATCGGCTCGATTTTAGCTGCAGAATATGGTTCTCGGGTGCAGGTAGAGCGATCGGAGCTGACTGATAATGGCATTTTGGTGACGGGCTGGGAGTATTGGCAGGATTATCGTTTGCGGTGTCCACCACCGGGGCTACTGATCATCACGACACTGCCGATCCCCTCCCTGGAAAACCCACTAGTTGCTGGTCAGGTTGCTTACTATAAGCGCCTACGTCAAGATTGGTTCCGGTTATTTCTATTACCCACGGCACTGCAGACGCTGCAGCTTGCGATCGCACCCATCAGTGCTCAACAGGGTAAGGTTGCCCTACTCGATAACCGTCTTAACCATCGCAGCTATGGCCGCACAATTCTTAAAACTCTTAATCCTATTGCCCAAACCACCTATCTGGATCCCAGCTGGCTAGCACCCTTAAATCAAACGCTATAATCGTGCCAAGCTGATAACACCGAACTGACAAAACTGACAACCCTTACAGAGTCAAGAGGATACGATGGGAGAGGCAAAGCGGCGACAGTCGAAGTTGGGTGAAGACTATGGAAAGCCTAGACGGCTTGTTTCTTGGCTGCCCATTACTAAGCAACAATCCCAAGACTTTGTAACCTGGTCAACCCGTGGAGCATGGGGCGGGATTGTTCTAATGGTTGTCCTTTGGCTTACTGTTAGGTTTATTGGCCCCGCTTTCGGTTGGTGGGCATTAGTCGAATAGTAGTTGGTCCAGTGAAGACTGTAGGTAGTGACTAGAGTTAAACTCTGCTGCTATTAAATCCGCTTTAGATTTGCATCTATAGGGAATTGGTAACATCTAGAAGTTGACTGATTAGATTAACCATTCGATTTCGTATTTTTAGTTAAACCGTTACAAAGAAGACCTTATGCCTAGACAGATAGGCTTAAGGTAGCTATGGTGTGGCTAATGTCATAGTCTACTGACTATTTCTAGGGCAAGTTAACCTGGGAAAGTTAAGCTTAAGTTAGCAACATTTATTTATAAAACTATTGACTCAGGGGATGATTTCTGAAACGACTGTCAGCTTAGCTCCTGGGCTGGGTAGTTTGAGTACATTGACCCTTTAAACAAGGTAGTTTGGAGTCCACCGTTAGCATATTCACATAGCTGACATCTCAAGCAGGTCAATCTAGTTTTTATCGGAATTGACTTATTGAGCCTGAAGGTTAAGAAGAGCTAATCGAATAGTTTACAAAAAACATTAAGCAAAAATTAAGATTCACCCTTACAATGTGACCGGTGGGAAGGAGAACGTAGATGTTTGTTCGACTTGCAGAGCAGCACCGCCAATTCGTAAAAGATTTGGTCCTAAATCTAAAGGCGCTAGCTATAGTTCTTGAAAATCAAGGATATTTAGCGTCATGTTACACCTGCGGTGATCAGCTCAACAGTGCTTCATTTATGGTCAGTCTAGGCGACGACCATCTGATTCGTTTTTTGGTCTCAGACTACGGGATCACGTGGACAGAGATGCGTGACGATCGAGAGCTGATGAAGCTTGAAGGAGCTGAGGCTATCAATCAACTTCAGGAGTTAGCTAATTTAGTTAAGTACCGGATTCAGCCCGTTGAGTATCAGGTTGCCTACCGTTCTGCCTAGATTGCTAGTTTGCCTGTATCGCTTGGCCGCTCGTGATCTATGCTACGAAAATCAATGTGTTGTGATCTAGGTGTCACTACAGTTGTTATTGAGTTGGAGTCACATCGTTGAGCTGGGAACATAGGTATATCAAAGCTAATTCAGTGCAGCTTCACTATGTGACTGAAGGCAGTGGCAAGCTTTTAATTTTGCTTCATGGCCTGTTTGAGTTTTGGTATTCCTGGCGTAATCAGCTACCTTACCTATCGCGTCAGTTCAAGGTGGTTGTTCCGGACTTGCGTGGCTATAACGATTCTGATAAACCGCGTAACGGCTACGATCTAAATACGCTTAGTGATGATATTTGCTCGTTAATTCAGACCTTGGGCTATGAGAAAGCTCATATTGTTGGTCACGATTGGGGTGGAGTTATTGCATGGCACCTGGCTCGTCGCTTTCCGGCCAATGTGGAAAAGTTAGCTGTACTAAGTACCCCCCAGCGCTGGCAAACAGCGTTAACCAACGGTCTATTTCATCGGTGGGAGCATTTGCAGAAAAACTGGCCAATGTTTGCGCTACAAACGCCGGGATTACCTCAGTGGCTGATAAAAGATAATCTATCGTCTCTACTCCCCTATCTTTTTCAGCAGCAGGCTGTGAGGAAAAGTGCTTTTTCTCAAGCCAATACTGATTTATATCAGGCAGCATTACAAAAACCTGGTGTGGTTCCAGCCGTATTGCAGCATGTTCGCCATTGCTTTAACCTTAACGACTGGCTTAATATAAGTGACTGGTTGAACCCATCGCGGTTGACTCTGACCCCTCTACAGGCACCCACCCTGGTGATGTGGGGAGAAGATGACACGTTAATCCCAGCTAAAGGGCTTTTTGCTCCAGGCTTATTGGATGAAACCTTTATAAGGCGGTCTGTTCCTGACTGTGGCCACTGGATTCAGCAAGAAGCTCCCCAAAGTGTTAATCGTGAGCTGATGCAGTTTTTAGCCTAAGGAGCCAATTGCAGAACTCTAGGGGCGCGATCTCAAATCTAGTACCACTAGAAAACAATACAGCTTTTAGCCCATAAGCTTTGTGCTTAACCCCAGCAATATCTGGAGCCATGCTTAAATATCCGGAAGATTAACCATCTTTTCATAATAAAGCTGGTCAAATTCAAGGTTTTGTGGAAATACAATGGCCTGTCCCGTATTCTGAAATCCTTAACGAATACTAGAGCTGGAGGTCTGTTTCTTGGAACTCATATCGTCACCCAGTCACTACGGTTTAGACTAAACGTTCTATTTGAACAGTTTTATGGCTTATCCAAACGATCTAGCTGAGTATCGCATGCTCGTCTCTGCCGAGAATGAGACCGATCTGGGATCAAAGCTGGGTTTATTTCAAGCGTTCTCTAAGTTATACGAGCACGACCGTGAGCTGTTAGATGCCATGCTTGCTATCGATTCTAATGCTCCCAATCAATTAGCTACTTATATTCAAGGCATGGTTTGCGATCAGCAAATCTATATCATTAGCAACTTATCCACCAGTAAATCTAAAAACTTCTACTCTAAAGATCGACTCTGGACGATTGGTCGCGATCCTCGTCAATCAGACATTACTATCCCCGATAAACGATTATCACGCTGTCATGTAGCACTGCAGTACAGTGCAGACCAAGGTTTTACCCTATCCGATTTAGAAAGCACCAATGGTACCTATGTGAATGGTGAACCGTTGACTAGAGCCTATGCACTACGTGATGGAGATCGCATCCGTATTGGCAGCTCCCTATTCCATTTTTTTAATAGTGGTAATGAGATCGCTAAAGTACCTACGCCGCTTGAACAGACAGATACCTTAGGCGATGAAGGGACGTTGCATTAGCTTTGATTACTGATACTTAGGAATGAAAATTTAACTACGCCCTACTTTCTTTCGTACAGGCGTTCCATGGCAACCTCTGCAGACGGAACTTTGGATCTGAGAAAATTCCTCTCCCTTAGGCCTTTTCCTTGGCTTTCTTCTCAGCTTTGGACTTGCTAGCCGGGGGCTCGTCTGTATTTTCTGCTGATGGGGCACCCTCTGCGGCATCGCCAATCTCTAATATTTGACGTAGCTGCTGATCGATATCGGTAGCTACCTCTGGATTATCAGCGAGATAGCGAATGGCATTGTCGCGACCTTGGCTAATATTTTCTCCTTTGTAGCTATACCAAGCGCCTTTGCGGGTCAGAATACTTTGTTCTTCAGCGAGATCAACAATACAGCCTAGGGTAGAGATGCCCTCACCAAAAATGATGTCAAATTCAGCGATCTTAAAGGGGGGCGCAATCTTATTTTTTGCGACTTTAACCTTGGCTCGAATGCCAAACTGGTCATTCCCTTTTTTGAGGGTTTGAATACGCCGAATATCCAACCGCACCGAGGCGTAAAATTTGAGCGCGTTACCTCCAGTCGTTGTTTCTGGATTACCATAAGTAACCCCAATCTTGAGTCGCAGCTGGTTGAGAAAGACGACCGTGCAGCCGGATTTGCCGATATTACCGGTGATTTTACGTAGGGCCTGGCTCATCAGTCTTGCCTGCAACCCTACGTGAGCATCTCCCATTTCCCCTTCGATTTCAGCTCTAGGCACAAGGGCGGCTACAGAGTCGATGACTACTAAATCGATGGCAGAGGACCGTACCAGCTGATCGACGATTTCTAACGCAGCTTCGCCAGTATCCGGCTGAGAAACTAGCAGCTCGTCAATATTCACTCCAAGGGCTGCAGCATAGACTGGATCCAGAGCATGCTCGGCATCGACAAAGGCGGCCACTCCCCCGTCCTTTTGAGATTCGGCAATGGCGTGTAGGGCTAGCGTCGTTTTACCAGAGCTTTCAGGGCCATAAATTTCAATGACGCGTCCCTTGGGCAATCCACCTCCTAGAGCCAAATCTAAGGTCATGGCTCCTGTTGGGATCGTTTCAACCTTCATGCGCTTCGCATCCCCGAGGCGCATAATGGTACCTTTACCAAAGTTGCGCTCAATTTGATTGAGCACCATATCTAAGGCTTTTTTACGCTCGTTATTTTCGGTGGATGTTTTTGCCATGCTGCCTAAATGTTTAGATGAGGGTGGCCGAGTTCAGCAATTATAAGCTCATGCTGTTGAGAGCCAACAGTGTTGGTTGGGGTAGGCCAATCGAACCTGTATAGAATTTGATAAGTACATCATGCCCACCTTTGTGATTGTACCCAGAAATTATACAAATGTACTACTAAAATACTGTTTAATTGTTTGAATTGTTCAAATTTGCTGGTCATTTCTATGGCAACGGATACTTTAGACTTTAAGGCGGTCAGTGTAGCCGGTGTCACTGAGTATATTCAGCTATTGCTGGAGGGAGATGAGAATCTTCGTAATATTTGGGTGATTGGTGAGGTGTCTAGTGCTCGTCAGCATGGCAGTGGTTGCTTTTTCTCGCTACAAGAGGCGGATGGCTCGGCCACTTTAAATGCGGTTGTGTGGCGTAGCCAGCTACCAAAACTGAGTATGATGCCGACTTTGGGTGAGCAGGTCGTTGTGCTAGGTCAGCTGAAAGTCTATCCAAAACGGGGCAGTTATCAACTTACAGTTTGGCAGGTGTTGCCGGCAGGTGCAGGTCTGCAAGCGTTGCGCTATCGTCAGCTGCGTCAGCGTTTAGCGAGTGAAGGGCTATTTGATCAAGCGCAGAAACGCGCTCTGCCGTCTTTGCCTAACTGTGTGGCGGTGGTGACGTCGCCTCAGGCGGCGGCCTGGGGCGACATTCAGCGGACTCTGCTCCAGCGACATCCGGGTTTACATGTCCTGTTGTCGCCTGCAATCGTGCAGGGTGAGCGGGCTCCTAAGGCTATTGTTCAGGCGATTGAGCAGGTGGTCGAGGATGGGCGAGCCGATGTGCTGCTGCTGGGGCGAGGCGGTGGTGCCGTGGAGGATTTGGTCTGTTTTGACGATGAACGAGTGGTGCGTGCGATCGCAACCTGTCCTATTCCAGTCATCACCGGCATTGGTCATGAGCGCGATGAATCCCTGGCAGATTTAGTCGCTGACGTTTGTGCCCACACCCCCACAGCGGCGGCGGAGCAGATCATACCGGCTCTTAGCGATCTGCGCTATTTTCAAGCCCAGCTGTTACAGCGACTGGTCCAAGTCACTGGCACCCAACTGCATCAGCAGCGACGCGATCTCCAGCAGCTTTATGTCCGGTTGCAGCGACTACAGCCCTACAGTTATTTAGAGCAGGCACAGCAGGCACAGCATTGGCGCAAACAACGGCTACTCCAATTACTGCACCAGCAGCTACAAACCAGACAGCATCAACATCAGCTTCTCAGCGAGAAGCTTTCTACCCTGGATCCTGCGGCTGTTTTACGTCGGGGCTATGCTCTAGTCAGAGAAGCCTCAGGAGATGTAGTTTCTGAGGCTAGGCAGCTCTCTCCTGGTGATAAAATCACCGTCCGGCTTGGACAAGGTCAGCTAGAAGCAGATGTTCTGAGTGTTACGGAAGAGTCTGCCTAACGGGTTGCTTGAGGAGAGCGGCTAAGGACGCCAGAATTTGATCACACCGTCAGTGCTACCGCTAGCCAATAAATTCCCAGATGGTGAAAGTGCCACGCTCAGTACAGGACGAGAGTGTTGCTGGTTGGCAGGAATTGTGACCAGGGGTTCTTCTTCTTCAAGATCCCAAAGCCCTATTTGATCGACATTATCGCCCACAAATAACGATTGACCATGGGGTAGAAAGGCCAGGGTATTGACCCGTCGACCTACCTCTAATTCTGCGGCTGGTTCAATCTTCAGTCGGCCTCTGCGCGTCCGAATTGACCATATTTCTACACCGCGAAAATTACCACTGGCCAAGAATTCGCCATTGGGACTAAACGCAACACTGTCAACGCCGTTACCCGTATCAATGGTGGCTAAGCGTTCAAACTCTTCGGTGGGATCTAGGCTCCACAGGGTAATAAAGTCATCGTGACTACCCGCTGCTATATAGGCTTCATCAGGACTAAAGGTCACTGAAGAAAACCGCCCATCGGTACGGGATCCGTCGTGGCTACCTGTTTCAGGTTCAAGTACGCTGATAATTCGACGACTAGCCCAATCCCACAAGGTGACGGTGCCGTCATAGTTAGTGGCTGCTAGCCAACGACCGCTGGGGCTGAACTTAACTTTTGGTGCAACGCCTACATAATCTCGATCCAATATCAGTTGAGAATTACAGACGGGACGGTCGCGCTCACAAGCATGGAGGTCCCAAACGCGCACATTGCCGTTATAGGTACCGGTCACCACATATCGGCTGTCTGGACTAAACGCCAGTGATGTCACATAGCGATCGGCACCCGGAATTTGAATCAGACGACGCATCCAGTGCTTTTCATCGCCTCGGAGAGCGGCATCCACATCCCAAACGCGAATCATGCCATCTCCCCCAGCGCTGGCAAACATTTGAGCGTTGGGGCTAAATGCGATCGCATTTACATTGCGTCCATGCTGAATGTTGCGCAACAGCGTCAAGGAGTTAGATGCCTGGGCTAGCTGGACGGGTGTGCCTGTTGCTTGAGCCCAGGCGACAGGCACACCCACAGTCGGTAAGGCTGCCAACATGAGTCCAGCAGATACCCAGAGTTTGAAAGCGGAATTAGCAAAAGATTTAGAGAATTGCATGCTCAAAAGAGACAAAATAACGGCCAGCACCAGTGGTGTTTTATGGTTTACTCCTCACCAACCACCGCACTGACGTTTTATCTTGCACAGCGATAATCACTTATTCACAACAGCTATTAATTCTATGGGCTCATGGTTTTGATGTGTCAGTTGCGAAAGACTCAAGGGTGAGCAAAACTGATCCATAGTCAGCCCCCCCTACAAGCACTATGCCTAGAGCTAAAAAATCTGCCAAAGCCTGGGATTATGAAGCGTCTGTTGAACAGGTTGAGGCGATTATCAACGACTTAGAAACCGGCGAGCTACTCCTGGCTGATGTCTTTGAGCAGTTTGAAAAAGCCGTTACCGAACTAAAGAAGTGTGACAGCTTTTTGCAGGAAAAACAGCAGCAGGCCCAGTTATTAATAGAAACCTTGACACTAGACGAGCCTGAATAGGTTGCAATAGAAATATGTCCATTTTTAAATTCCAGATACTCCACCAAGAACACCTGTCATCCACAGTCTGCTCAGTGAGTTATGTAATTGGTCATAAACCTTTTCCCAGTTTAGGCTGTCCCAGCGAAAGTTTTGGATGCGGACACTTTCTAACACGGCTTATTTAGGGGCAGGGATTTTCAGGGCATGCCCCAGCTATGGGGTTTATCATAGCGTCCAGCTTTGTCATCACATCGGCTAATCAGCCTCGGTTGACAACAAAATTGTAAACGTGACACCTTGACCAGGACTCCGGCTCACCGAAATAGAGGCCTTACAGTGCGCTAAGAGCTGCTCCATTAGAGTGAGTCCTAGACTGCTGCCGTCAGCTGTACCCCGATAAAACGAATTAAACATCTGGGGTAGGGCCGCTGGCATGATGTCACAGCCATGATCTTGAATCACCAGGGCTACTTTTTTATCAGCCCGCTGATGGGCATTGACCCAAATTCGTCCGTTGCCATTCGTAAACTGAATACTGTTGCTGAGCAAACTGACCAAAACCTGTTTGAGATAGGCTTCGATAGCTAGAATAGGGGGGAGATGAGCAGCTACAGTGTAGGCCAATAAAATGTTGTTTTCCTGGGCCAGGGGTTGATATGTGCTGACCACACCGGGTACTAAATCCCAAAGCTGAACTTTTTCAAGAGCGGCTGTCTTAGGTATGAGCTGCAGTTCCAGTAGAGTAAAGACATGATTGATAAGCTGGCTTTGGCTATCGCAGGCTTGGCCAATCATTTGCAGATAACGCTGACGCTGTTCGGATTTGAGCCCAGACGAATTAAGCAAGGTGAGGGCTGCCTTAATAGTTGTAATAGGATTGTTGAGATCTTGGACAGCCGTCTTGAAAAATTGAGGATGAATCTCTGGCACAGCTGCTACTGCCGTCGCAGTTGCTGAGCGAGACGGTGTTAATGCTGATGACCTGAGGATAGAAGCGTCCATAGTTGCCTCTCAAATACACCCATGGTGTACTTGATGATGAATTTGTCCTTCTAGGTTAGTGAAGGAAAAGCATGGATAAATGAGTATTCCTACGTAACTTCCCGTATTAGCACGGAGTTTTAATATTGGTAAATAATTTGTGGTTTGTTAGGCTATGCAACGACGTTTTATGGCGAGTTGTGCCTGTTCTCGGTCGTCAAAATGGATTTTTTGGGTACCGATGATTTGATAGTCTTCGTGGCCTTTGCCTGCAATGAGGATGCCATCGCCAGGTTGAGCATCAAGGATTGCTGTTTGAATAGCAGTGGCGCGATCGCAAACGACCTCATCGGCCCCCAAATCAGCTTCAATCCCAGCCACCACATCGGCCAGAATTTGCTGAGGATCTTCTGTTCGTGGGTTATCAGAGGTTGCAACTATCCGGTCGGCTAGCGTATGGGCAATTCGTCCCATCTGGGGGCGTTTGGTACGATCTCGGTCACCACCGCAGCCAAAGACACAGATCAGCTGCCCCGAAATAAACGGACGCGCCGCCCGCAGTGCATTTTCTAGGCTGTCAGGTGTATGGGCATAGTCCACAATGACGGTGATGTCTTGGGCAGGATCGATCTGCACCCGTTCCATCCGTCCAGGTACACCGCCGAACTCTGCTAGAGAAGCAATCACAGAATCAAGCGATACCCCTAAATGCATCGCTGCTCCTGAGGCTGCCAGCAAATTCTCAAGATTAAACTGCCCGACTAGTGGAGAGGTAAAGGCGGCTGAGCCCAGGGGGGTTACTAATGTACCGGTGATACCCAACTCGCTGTAGCTGACGTCAGTGGTATGGAGATCGGCTGTTGTATCTGTAATGTGATAGGTCCAAACCTGCTCAGGCTTTAGCCGCTCGATCAGCTTTTGCCCGTAAGGGTCCTTGCTATTAATAATGGCGCGTCCCTTGAGATAGTCGGGGCTAAACAGTAGGGCCTTAGCTTCAAAGTAGTCATCTAGATCTTTGTGATAGTCCAGATGATCTTGGGTGAGATTGGTAAACACCGCCACCTCAAAGGGACAGCCCCAAACTCGCTTTTGCGCTAAGGCATGGGAGCTGACTTCCATGATGACGTGCTGGCAACCTGCGTTGATAACTTTGGCTAGCTCTCGCTGTAAATCGACTGGAAAGGGAGTCGTATGTACTGCTGTTTCCTGGTGTCCGGGCCAACGGGTGTAGAGAGTGCCCAACAGCCCCGTGGGGATATCACTGTTGTTGAATAAGTACTCAATGATGTGCGTAGTCGTGGTTTTACCATTGGTGCCGGTTACCCCTAGCAGATTGAGGGTTTTGCCGGGATAGTGGTAGAACGCGGCGGCAATTTCACCACAGGTAGTGGCGACGTCTGATGTGGGAATGAGTAAGGTGGAGCTGTCCGGAGCGGGTTTATTTTCTAGGGCGCTGTGGGAAATGATGGCTGCGATCGCACCGCTTGCTATCGCGCTGGGCCAAAACTTCCCACCGTCTACCTGAGTCCCCGGCATGCCAATAAACAACTCCCCTGACTGACATTTCTTTGAATGGGTACACAGTCCGGTGATCTCTCTATCTAAAGCCGGATGTTCAAGATCGGGCAGCAGCCCAGACGGTAATTTCGCCAGTAGCTCACGCAGTGTCATATAGTCCTCTCCAAGCCGGCATCTCGCTATTTTGCCTCAAAGGGGCCTAGATATGTCTGTAGCATTTTTTCTAACTGACGCACGGGGGCGCGGGGCGATAGCCGGGGTAAAGGCTGTTCCTTTTCCAATTCGGGTGTTTCAGGATAGCTAATCACCCGACAAAGCACGGGAATTTCATACTGGTATTCCGCAAACCAGGACGGGTTCTGGGTGATATCGCGAGATTCAATATCGATGGGGAGATGCGTTAGCTGCCCTAGCTTCTCTTCTAACCCTTCGCATAAGTGGCATCCAGGCTTTGTGTAAAATATGAGCTTTTTCATGCTTGCTATTGTCCTACGGTAGTTAAACAAAGTTCATAAAATACTTAAAGACGGTTATCATCCCCTATCAGATCGGATTAATCTACATTTCTCCGGTGGGTTATGGGAGATTATTTAGGATAGGATGTTTTCAGACATATTTTTACGGGCTACCCGCCCATTGGCAGATATGGTTTCTTGTTTAGAAGCGCAATCATATACGACTCTTCAATCATCAAGGCATAAGTTTGAGCCTGACCAGCTAGATTTAGGTGAACTCAATCGCCGCTTTGAATCAGCCACCCCGCAGGAAATTCTGGCTTGGGCCGTTGCTACGATTCCTAACCTGGCTCAGATGACCTCCTTTAGTATGGGAGCCGTTACGCACATGCTCTATCATGAGCTGATAGCCAGAATACCGGTCATTTTTCTAGATACGCTGCATTTGTTTCCAGAAACGTTGGCCACGGCCCAAAAAGCTCAAGATCTTTATGACCTCGATCTGCATACTTATCGAGCCGCCGCCAGTCGTGAAGAGTTTATTGCCTGCTATGGCGACAGGTTATGGGAAAAAGACGTGGCGCACTTCCATACGCTGACAAAGGTCAGACCCATGGAGCGAGCGCTCGATGAGCTAGATGTTCAAGCATGGATTACCGGGCGTCGTCGCGATCAGTCTGCGGCCCGTCAGCATATGCCGATTTTGGAGCGAGATGTAGACGGTCGAATTAAAATCAATCCCCTTGCTAACTGGACTCACAAAGATCTGTGGCGTTATACCTTCGCCCACAATGTTTTTTATAATCCGCTCCACGACCAGGGTTATAGCAGCATTGGTGACCAGCCTTTAACAACGAAGGTTCAGGCCGGAGAAGACGAGCGTGCCGGTCGCTGGCGCGGCAGTCTCAAAACTGAGTGCGGTATTCATCGCTAAGCTTGTTTTTCCACATGTAGGTTCGTTCCATGGAACGAACCTACATGTGGAAATTTTGACGTCTTCCGGAATCGCCATAGGCCAAATTGATTTATAAGCCATAGCCAACAAGGGGTTGAGCTTTGATTCGAGCAACGAATCGGGGCTTAACTCTTGACTCAGCAAAGGCAAGTGTGCTTATGGAATTCCTGAATGGTGTATGGCGTAGCTTATCCGTAGGCGGTGACGGCGGTAAAGAATTTTCTGATATTGGTTGGCCGCCCCAAGCCAGCGATCGGCTGCTTGCTCAGAATTCCACGCCTGTGGAAGTACGAGTGCGAGTAGGTCGCTATTTGGATCAAATTCAGATGGTTTGGTCCAAGCTGGAGTTGGCCACCCACGGTGGCACGGGCTCGGATCAGGCATCTTTGGTACTCAATGCCAATGAGTATATTGCTAATGTCAAACTGACCGCTCCCGGTGGGCGTTATGTCGGCTCGGTTGAGCTGCTGACCAACCAGGGGCGCAGCCACCTGTTTGGCACCCAGAAAGGCAACGTGGTGGATTTAGCTGTTCCGCCCAACCATCAGGTTATTGGTTTCTATGGTCACAGCGGGCGCTGGGTCGATCGGCTAGGTGTTATTGCCGTCCCTCAACAAGGAAAACCAACCGTGACTCCTCCCAACACACCTACTGCTCCCAAGCCCATACCACCGTCTGATCGAGTTCTAGAAGCAATCCCCCGTGCGGGTATCGAGCTGATTAAAGAGTTTGAGGGCTATGCTGAAGCATTGCCGGATGGTCGAGCTAAAGCCTATGCCGATCCGCTGCGAGGCTGGGAGGTGCCGACCATTGGCTATGGCACCACTCGTTATCCTGATGGAGTACAGGTGCGCGAAGGGGACACCATTACGCAGTCCCAGGCAGAGGACTACCTGATTCATCATGTGGATAAGTCTTGTCGCGGGGCCATGGAGAAGATTCCCACCTGGAGTCGGATGAACAGCAACCAGCGGGGTGCTCTGTATAGCTTTGCCTATAATCTAGGGTCTGGATTCTATCGAGGCGATAACTTTGAATCGATTACGCGGGTCTGTGATTCACCTGAGCTATGGAAAGACCATCATTGGATCGCGGCTCAGTTTGTTAAATATCGAAATCCAGGTACCGCCGTAGAAGAAGGTCTGCGCCGTCGTCGTTTGGCCGAGGCCGATCTGTTCTGTCAGCCGGTATCCTCATCCACACCCAACTGGTACGATGATCATGGCGAAGCTGGGGAATCGGGTGACCATACTTCCGAAGAGCGTTTAGAGCAAATTGTTGAAGATGTGGCTGGCAATCAACCGCTGGGAGCCCGTCTAACCCCAAATATGCCGTTTGATACGTTGATTACTCCCCACATTACCTATGGGGAATTCGCCCTGTATGACGAGGCTCGACGTTTTCGCGATGATTATCAATGTCAGACGGCCTATGAACTCTGTCAGTTTTTAGAAAGATGCCGGGAGCATTTTGGCGGAAATCCTTTAGTGATTACCTCTGGCTATCGACCTCCTGAGGTAAATATTCGCATCGGTGGTGCGCGTACCTCAGAGCATCTTTATGATTACCCTGACAAAGGGGCGGTTGATTTTTACATCAAGAATGTCAGTATCCACGAGGTAGAGGCCTGGTGTGACCAGCATTATCCCCACAGTGTTGGCTATGGTGCCAACAGAGGGTTTGTGCACTTAGGCATGCGCCCTGGGAAACCCCATGTTCGTTGGGTTTATTGAGTGGTTTATTGAGTAATCTTGTAGGGCATACCCAATAAACGATTGACATAGTGGATTTTTCGGCGTTGCCGGCAACGGCATTTATGCGGCCTGATGGTTCTAATCGGGATGAGATCGCATCCCTCCTACACCAGGTAGTAGACCTATTGGTGGAAACCATGACTGAAGCAACGGAGCGCTCGCCGCTACCTGAGGCTTTAGAGGTAAAGGACTGGGCGGAACTGCCGGAGCGTTCCGTTGATGTGGAGTCGCTGCTGGAAATAGTGCGATCGCAGCTACACCATGCCATGAATGCTGCCCATCCAGGTTATATCGGCCATATGGACTCCATTCCCACTACCCTGTCTGTCATTGGCGATCTGCTTGTGGCCGCCCTCAACAACAATATGTTGAGTGTCGAGATGTCGCCGGTATTCTCTCGCTTAGAAACTCTCGTCCTTAAACAAATAACCCAGCTGTTTGGTCTGGGGTCTGAGGCCAATGGTGTTTTAGTCAGCGGTGGCAGTCTGGCTAACTTACAGGCGCTCATCGTGGCGCGCAATCAAGCCTTTGGTGCTTTAGAATATGGCATTCCCCAGGGGCAACAGCCTGTGTTCTTGGTGTCAGAAATTGCTCATACATCATTTCAAAAAGCGGCCATGGTGATGGGGTTAGGCACGAAGGCTGCTATTCCAGTTGCCACCAACAGCGATTCTCAGTTGGACACTGACGATCTCAGGGCTAAGATAGCTGGTGCGATCGCAGCTGGGCAAACACCGTTTGCTATCGTAGCCACTGCTGGCACCACTGTTATCGGTAGCATTGACCCAATTGCGGACATGGCGAGAGTTGCCCAGCGCCACCAGCTTTGGTTCCATGTGGATGCCGCCTATGGTGGAGCCATAATGTTTTCCCAGCGCCACCGTCACCAGTTAGTCGGCATTGAGCTGGCAGACTCGGTTACCTTTAACCCGCAGAAATGGCTGTATGTGGCAAAAACCTGTGCCATGGTTATGTTTCGCCAGTTTGATCTGCTCCAGCATCACTTTAGGGTTCTGGCCCCCTACATGAACGATCACAACGATTGGCCTAACCTGGGTGAGCTAACTGTGCAAGGTACTCGCCATGCCGATATTCTCAAGCTATGGCTATCGCTACAGCACATCGGGCGAGACGGCTATAGTGCCATCATTGACCACAACTATGACCTGACCCAAACCTTTACTGCCGCCATCAAAGCGCGTCCTTTTCTGGTTCTAGCTAGTCAGCCGCAGATGAATCTAGTTTGTTTTCGTGCTGAGCCGTCAGAAGTGCCAGCCCACCAAAGAGATCGCTGGAATTATCAGCTACAACAGTGGCTCTTGCAAAAAGGCAACACTTTTTTGTCACTGCCTGTCTATCGGGGTGAGCGCTGGCTTAAGGCCGTATTGCTCAATCCGTTTACGACGACAGAACATATTGAGCAGCTGTTTTCCCATATAGATGCCTATTATGCTGCCCATGGTGTAGCGGTCAGGACGACTTGACGTCCTCAACTAGAACAAATATACTGATAATCATAGCGCTATTTCGTTCTGATTTGCTCGTGCGCCTATCGTCTTAGCCCAGAAGACCCATGGTAAAGATTCTCCATCTCTCCGATATCCATATGGGTAGTGGCTTTAGTCATGGACACATCAATCCAGAAACGGGCCTCAATACTCGTTTAGAAGATTTTGTTACCACCCTCAGCCGCTGTATTGATCGAGCCCTCAGCGAGCCGGTTGATCTTGTTCTCTTTGGTGGGGATGCATTTCCCGATGCCACACCACCACCTGTGGTGCAGCAGGCGTTTGCTCAGCAGTTTCAACGCTTAGTCACTGCTCACATTCCCACTGTTCTGTTAGTGGGAAATCACGATCAGCACTCTCAGGGGATGGGCGGTGCTAGCTTGTGCATTTATCGCACCCTAAACGTGCCGGATATTATCGTAGGCGACAGTTTAACCACGCACCGAATCGAAACCCAGGCTGGTCCGGTACAGGTGATCACGTTACCCTGGTTGACCCACTCCACATTACTTACTCGCCCGGAAACGGAAGGACTCTCCTTAGGTGCCATTAATGAACTGATGTTGGATCGTCTACGGGTAGCCCTAGAAGGAGAAGTACGGCAGCTAGATCCGACGATTCCCACTATTTTGCTAGCTCACCTTATGACCGATACGGCTCGCTATGGGGCTGAGAAGTTTTTGGCGGTGGGTAAGGGGTTTACCGTACCGATGGCGATGTTGGCTCGATCTTGCTTTGACTATGTCGCTCTGGGCCATGTCCATAAGCACCAGATTCTGTGCCAAGACCCACCAGTGGTTTACCCTGGTAGCCTTGAGCGTGTGGATTTTAGCGAAGAAAAAGAACAAAAAGGATTTGTTTTAGCCAATGTTCAGCCAGGTCAGGCTGCAGTCGAGTTTTGTCCCCTACCTGTTCGGGCTTTCAAAACTGTAGAAGTTGATCTCTCGACTGCGAAATCGCCTCAGGCAGATCTAGAGCAAGCTCTGGCTAAGTGCGATATCACCGATGCGGTGGTGCGTTTAGTCTATAAGTTGAGTCCGATACAAATTGATCAGATTGACCATGGTGCGTTACACCAAGTGTTAGCTGGTGCTCATGCTTATACCGTTCACCCTGAGCTAGTGAGTCAGCTTACGCGTCCGCGCTTGCCTGAGCTAACAGCCGATAATATTCGAGATCCTCTGAGTGCTTTGCAAACCTACTTAGCAAATCGCGATGATCTCTGTAATCTAAGTGATGACATGCTGGCGGCAGCCCAGACTTTACTGGCAGATGATGATGTGCCTGCTCAGGAGGTGGTTGATTTTGATGCGATCGCACTAGACGACGATCAAAATCAACAACTCCGTCTTTTATAGCGCCCTACAGTTGTTCAATTCCCCGGCTGAGTCCTACACAAACCTTAGTTAAAAAATCTAGATCCAACGTGGCAAGCGTGTCGTCTGCACCATGGTAATGAGGGTTGCGCAAGTCAGCCGTATCAGTGACCATGATGGCGTTATAGCCCGCATCCCAAAAAGGCGAATGGTCACTACGACGAGTGGTTGGCAATGGTTGTCCCCGATTGATCATCGGTAACCAGGCACAATTAGCTCCGGCAGCAGCAAAGGCTTGCCCAAAGCGCCACATGGTCGGAATTGTTTGCCAATTGCCAATCAGGGCAATAAAGTCACCCGTTTTGGGATAAATATACTGCAGTCCAGCCACAGGATAGGTTTGGCTGGGTTGCTCAGAAGCTTGACTGACGCAATACCCCAACATCTCTAGGGACAGCATCAGATAAATGGGGGTCTTTGCTAACTCTTGTACATAGGCTCGACTCCCTACTAAGCCATACTCTTCTAAATCAAACGCGACTAACCGAACGGGGCGTCGTGGAGGCTGCTGAGAAAACTGTCGAGCCAGTTCTAATAGCACAGCGACTCCGGTGGCATTATCATCGGCACCTGGGCATCCAGGCACGGTATCGTAATGGGCTCCAACTACTACCGGTGGCAGAACCTGCCGGCCTGGTAAATCGAGGCACAGGTTGTAATACTCACGTCCCTGATGAGTAAAGGCCATGGCCGTGGACGTACCCCACTGGTTTAGCTGACCCTGAATATAGTGCTGTGCATAATAGTGACCCTGGGTGGCTAGGTATGGGTCCCGTTCACGGATCAACTCTTTTAGATGCCCTATTAACCGTTTTTTATAGTTGGTATGGGACATGGCAAACTCTATACCCAGTATCAAGGGATACCGACAAAGGGGGCTTGATGACTATGCTCTATGCTCTTTGAGCTAAAGATTTATTTTACTTATTACCGGGAGCAAAATCGAGTTTGCCAATGTCAAAGCAATTGCTTACGGGGTATATCATTCCGGCACTAGGGGGTAATGCCCTACCCCCCTAAATGGTGATGAAGCTAATGACAGCTTGCAATTCATCTTTAAAGCATGGCGGTATACTGAATTAAATGTAACTTTAAATACAATTGTCCGGACCAGAGACTAGCGTTATTTCCTATTTTCCTGGCAGCAACTACCGTTACGTAAAAAGTTGAGATTCTGGTTTCAATTTTGAACGTGGAGTTGCTTTTTTATAAAAATGTTTGCCTGTCAGTTCATCTATGTTTGATGTACCGGTTCCTGACGTATCCGTATCCGCAGTTCCAGTCTTGATGGATAGTGTCGGCCAAGCCAGACCAGTTGGACTATCACATGCTTCTTCGACGTTGCTAAATGCTATGGCTGTATCATCGCAGTCCGTGAGCGTTATGTCGAACACTAAGAAGCAGCCTGTACCCTCTACTGATAGCGCAGCGTCAAAAGCGTTACTTCCCGACTCTTTCCAGCTGCTGGAGCCTTTGAACCTGGCGGCTATGGCTGTATCGTTAGAAACGCTGTTTACACTCTCGTTAGAGCCAGCTTCTGATTCTCGGCTCTCAGCGTCGATACTCTCTATAGGGGCTATCCCAGCATCTGTAACTCCCAAGCTAAGCACGGATGCTATTGGCCAAGACTCTTTAGCGGCTACCCCGCATGGATCGGTGACTAGCGCTCTGCGAAAAGTTTCCCCAGTGCCTGTGCGGGATGAGTTAAGTCGATGTGTTGAGGCTGAGAAACCTCAATACATGCCACAGTTAGACATCTTATTTCAAGTATTGCTCCGGGGAACTGTAATCGGTGATATTCGTGGTACCCATGGCCCTGAGTACGTAGTGCAAGCCTTGCAGGAAATGCTGATAGATGAGCCCTTCAACCCTAATGACATTGTTCCTGTCTTAGGAGAGGATAAGCGGCCTGCTATTCGTCTGAGTCAGGATGTTCTCGTTAGTCTGGTCAGCGAAGACTCTGCGCAATTGGCTATGAATAGTGAAAGTGAGTGGGCTGCAATTACCTGGAGTGATCAGCTAAGGCAGATCATGGGAGCAACACCTTTAGATGCAGGCGATATCCAGATGATGCTCAAAGGTTTACATGCCTCTGAGCAACACCTCAATGGTCTCGCCTCTTGGTACGGTCCCTATTTTCATGGACGACTCACGGCCAATGGTGAAACGTTTGATCAAAATACGCTCACCGCTGCCCATAAGTCCTTGCCATTTAATACCTTGCTACAGGTACGTAACTTAAAAAATGATCGGACCGTTGTAGTACGCATCAATGATCGAGGCCCTTACGTTGGGAAACGTTCCTTGGATTTATCGAAAGCGGCGGCCCACTGTCTAGGCAGTGAGCAAACCGGCGTGATTCCCTATGAGGCCGTGATTTTGGAGCCGCCAATCACCTCTGTTTCCTCAGAAAACTAGTTCACCTTAGTGCCATTTAACTATCTTGTCGGATCTGGATGTTGCTCAGTTACTGATCAACATCACCAGGTGGGATCCACATAAAGGTTGATCACATAGGGTGACTGGGTTGCTGGGACTGCTGAAATACAGGCACAGATAGTTTCTTCTTGCCCTTCAACCTCAACTTCACAGGCATGGCAGGATCCCATCAAGCAGCCAGTAGGAATATTGACCCCTGCCCGCTCAGCAACTTGCAAGAGAGGCTCTCCTGGTGTTGCTGATGTGGTTACTTGATCAGGTAGAAAACGAACCTCAACGCTCATAGAATGTTCGTCAATATGAATTAAACAGCAGTACTAATCATCCTATCGCAGGATTTCTGGACTCGCCTTTTCCACACTCTTTGCCAGGGTGGTGTCTATGGTGACCTGCTCTAAATAGCGTCGTTTAGTGTGCCACCAGTGTTGCATTTCTTTGGATAACTGGCTGGTGTACAGGGTGATTACAATCGGCTGAGCTCGATACCCTTGACCGATGATTTCAACACAGTACGATGGATGGCATTTAGTGGCCAAGTCGACAATAAAACGCATGCCAATACGTCGCCAGCTGGGTTCTTTGCCGCGCCATTGGAGGCGGCAACAAGGCCAGGGAAGCTGCTCACGATCAAACAAGCGACAGCATGGCCCAATGACGCGGTAGGTCAAGTGGGCACCGGGACTTTGGAAGATATGCCCCGTTGGCCAGGGATGCTCGCTGGGCGGGGGATGTATTGATACTATCTGTGTCACAACCCAGCCTATGATTTAGAACAGTAGTGTACGAAATTTTGTAGGAAAATTCTATGGCTGACGCAATCACGACCACCGTTAGCGATCGCATCTGCAAACATATGAATGACGATCATGCCGACGCAGTGCTGCTTTATGCTCAAAAATTTGGTGATGCCACCGCTGCCACTGCTGCCACCATGAAAACTATCGACACCAACGGCATGGACTTAGACGCCACCGTGGAGGGACAAACTACTCCTGTGCGTATCAGCTTTGAACGACCCTTAACCGGTGCCAAGGATGCCCACCATGTACTGGTAGAGATGCTAAAGCAAGTGAAACCGGGATAGCGCTCTGCACTAACTACGGTACTCACTCAAAATAGAGTAAGGGCAGTGAAGCGTAAATCTTAACTAGTGCTTGGCTCTTACTCTTCAACTATTCTTCCAAATCGGTGACAGGGACGATACAATCCCGTCGATAATCATTGCCTCCCCAATATGTAGAACCACAGAGATTTGCCCTATTCAAGTCAACGTCATGGACATAGGTCATATCAAAATTTGAGAATCTTAGATCGGTAGCAATAAACCGAGTTTTGTGGATGTAGGCATTTTGAAAATTGGCCTCCTCCATCTGTGCATCGGAGAAGTCAGCATAGTTGAGCAGAGCCCCCTCAAAGTCCGCACCAATAAATTGAGCTGGGAATATCAGATTATTTCCCTCACTATCCAGGACATCACTGATAATCGCCACTGCCCTGACAGAGGCAAAATTGGTCTCCCTGAGATCGGCTCCCGAAAGATTAGCCCCATCTAAAATCGCATAGAAAAAATTAGCTTCTCTCAGGTTGGCACCTTCTAGATTGGCACCTGTGAGATTCAGACGGCGTAAATCCGCTTCCTGGAGGTCGCACCCTGGACATTCCTTGGTCTCAAGCAAGCGTTTTAAGTCGTTTTCATCTACTGCTTGGGCGGTTGGGCTGTGGACCAAGGTTAACGTACATGCTGTGACGGCCACTAAAGCGACCGGGCTCTTACCACACTGTCGTAACCACTGGGTTATCTCTTGAACCATCGGTTGCATTTAGAAACTCCTCTAAAACACCTCTATCGTGTCAAATTTTTCACGACCGAGGCAAGTCTGTAGTTTAAGTTTCTATTGTGGTTCCGCTATGGCCTGTGGTTCAGTCATCAGTACAGCTAGAACAACTGTGTTAGTTGACCTCAGTCCCATGAATAACCCTAAAAAAAGCCAAAATAACGCCCTGAGATATGACTGAGCTCGTAGGGTAAATATATCCGAGCATTCCGTAGGGGAGCGTCCATGTAGATAGATTTGTGTAGGCTAGCGCGTCCATCAAGAAAAATTACCGTAACGTCACGCTCCTTTACCCCTCGGGCAATACTCAAGTCAGGTCCTGCTCATAGTTCAATTTCAACGAACACACCATGAAACCATTTCGCTTAGCTATTGCTGCAGCTACCGCAGCTACCATGACTATTTTTGGAGCGACTACCCGCGTAGATGCCCAAGCCTTTGACAACATTGAGGTTGCCCAGGAAGACTTTGTCCTGGTGGCGGCCCCCGGTGGTGGCCTGCTGGGTCGGCCAGAATTTATGATCATCGAGCAAAAGACCGATGCTCAGCAGTGTTGGAGCGAGTCAGGATCCAATCCTACCCAAATTGAGCCCTTGCTACTCAACTTTGACTTTAGTGGTATCTGTGGTCGTAGCACCGACAGTAATGGCTATTCATTGCGCGCTGGTGATGGCGACGCTGGTAGTCGTTTTAACCTCTCCATTGACGAAGAAAACGGCGAATATATCCTGGTTGCTAAGCCCAGTTCGTTCCCCACCAATCCCTATCGCAATTCACCACCGTTAAAGCTGGGGCGTACATTTGGTCAGGCGAGTAATGGGTTCACCAAAATCTTTCTAAATCCCGGTTGGCGTCTCACCCGTCGCTCCTTTGAAGGTCGCACACTGGGGCACCTATACCTTACCAACGATGCCACGCTGGCTGCCCTGGTAGAACAAGGCGGTGGGCCAGTGGTGACTGAGCCACCCGTAACTGAGCCACCCGTGACTGAACCGCCGACTACGATTACCTTCCGGGATGTGACCAATGACGTTTATGCGACTCAAATTAGCCGTGCTGTAGAGATTGGTTTTATTGCAGGGTTTCAGGATGGTACATTTCGTCCGCGCAACGCCTTAACTCGTGAGCAGCTGGTGTCCATGGTGATTGAGGCACTGGATGCCCAGGACAATATATCTATTGCTCTGCCTAGTCAGGTGACGGCAAACCCCTTTACCGATGTTGCTAGCAACCGCTGGAGTGCGGCTAAGATTCAGTTTGCTAGCCAGAGTGGTATTGTTAGCGGCTATCCCACCGGTGATTTTCGTCCGGCCCAAGAGGTCACTCGGGCGGAGATGATGGCTGTTGTCCGTCGAGCGGCTGAGTATCGCAAGCGGGTGCTGGGTCAAGGGACAGCGTTGACGCCGACTCAGCAAGCCTTTGCGTTCTCAGATACTCAAGGGCACTGGGCCGCTGATGTGATTTCGAGTCTTTCGGCCTACTGTGGGATTGCGACACCTGTGAATGAGTCAGGTTCTGCTTTTGTGCCTAACAGTGATGCTCTACGTAACTATGCGGCTACTGCCGTTGTGCGTTTGGTGGATTGCGCAAATTAGGCACGGCCTGAGGGCAGTGTTATCGCTTTAAAGCTTTTGGATAGGTAAAAACAACGCTGGGAGGCTTTCTTCTAGCGTTGTTTTTATAGCAACCACCATAGCAACAAGGCAAGGGCTAACCCTGCCAAAAGCCAGAACCCAAAACGATGACGTGATTGACCGATTAATGTAGTGCCTACAGAGGGCGATGAGTTGCTCTGGATAGCTGAAATTTCTTGGAGAGCATCCTCTCGGAAAAACTCAAATTCTGTATTCTTAGCAAGATCAGCCGCACAGTGGAGAGAGCTTAGGGCCTCGTCTGTTTGCTCTAGCTCAAGCTGAGCTTTAGCAATAAAGCGTACAAGATTTCGGCATTGGCTGTAGCGATCTTCAATGGCTGTGTAAAGAGCGTGAGCTTGTTGCAATAGTTTAAGAGATTCCTGGGGAGAGTCTTGCAACTTGCCAAATTCTTGTAAGACATTAGCCTCGCCGAGTCGAGCACCGACATCGCGATAGAGGGTCAAGGCCTGTTCGTAGTTATTGAGGGCCTCTTGACGCCGATCTAGAAATTGGAGGACATCGCCCACGGCTTTGAGTGTGTTGG
>JBCCHX010000047.1:0-58134 GCA_039028535.1 Cyanobacteria bacterium P01_B01_bin.77 | reverse complement strand
TCATTAAGCGCATGGCTCTCAATCTCCTTAATCAAGACCACACGACTAAAATCGGCATCAAGGCTAAACGCAAAAAGGCTGCTTGGGACAATCAGTACTTACAGACCATCCTCACTACTTAGGTCAAATGCAATCGCCATGTGGCTGGATTTTAGGTTCTGGCTTTCCTTGCCTCAAAACCTTCTTCTGTGAGGGTTTGAGAGGTTTTACTTTAGTTGGAGAACCAGAATCGATGTTTTTAGATAATACTCAGGGCGCAGGGGCGTCCAATGTTCCGCCTGCTTCCCTACCTGACTATCCGTGCGAATTTGTTCACCACACCTTGCGCGGTAGCCTCACTGCCATTCGTAACACCATCAAACTGTTGCATAAGCTGAACTATGCGGAACCGAATGATTGGAGCAAGCCATTACCCACTGGGCGACCCAATGAGATGATGGTGCTTCTGACTAAGCGGGTGAGGGTAGATTAGGCAAATTAGATCTTGCACTTGGCTATGGAGCGTTCA
Source organism: Cyanobacteria bacterium P01_B01_bin.77 (assembly GCA_039028535.1). Lineage (GTDB taxonomy): Bacteria > Cyanobacteriota > Cyanobacteriia > Phormidesmidales > Phormidesmidaceae > Leptothoe. The sequence continues at coordinate 57,626 of JBCCHX010000047.1, read as the reverse complement.
CACGCCCTGCACTCAAAGTGACAGGGCTAACTGAATGAAACCCACTAAAGGGGTTACAGATCGCTGAAAACTCTATGTAGAGACTCACAGCCCAACTGTCCCTTTAGTGGACAGCCCTCAATTAGCGTTGGGTTTTGAACCCGACGTGGGTTCTAGCCTCATGACCGACTAGGTGCAAGATCTACGTGAATTAAGTAGATCACCACAATTGTCTTTAACTGTCTTTTGAGATTGGGCTTTCTTCGTTGGAGACGCGAACGCGTTAGGCTTGCCCATGCCCACAGGGCTATACGCCTTTACTTAGCCCTCATATTCTCAAAATTAGCTGGTTGAGCGGAGTCGAAATCAGCGGTGTTAGAGATGCCTATTTCTGTTCACCTACTTATCACGCTGCACTACCTAGTTATGATCGCCCTGGTTAACATTCATACCAGAAACGGTGCTATCGGGAATAGAAAAGCCTGGTTGCGGGTCTGCCATGGTTTGTCTCAAACATCCATCCAGCGAGTTCGTGGGTTTTGAGTTGATGCCATCGTTGCTCCCACAAAGTTGTTTCTTCTGATTCGCTTAGCGTAATGGGGCAGACATCGGAGAGAAGAAGCTGGTAGAGGTTAACTCAAAAAAATCAGAAACTGCTCTTATCAATCGTCTTATCTATACAAACAGGCAATTTGTGCAGCAACAGTTCATATTGACAAGCCTCGTGAATCTTTTGGAGGTTGCTGCATTTCTAAAGCTTGTTGGTAATTGTATTTCTCTTGAATAGGAAACGTATAGTAATGGTTGTGACTATCCCGCTCAATGCGATTCGCGTGGATTATCCACGATGGATCAGTCCTCACGGAGATTTGATGGTCCAACAGTTGGGAGATTTTACTCAGAAGTTCCAGCTCTACCAGAGCTTAAACCTATCACAAGATTTAATATTACCAGTACATTCGCAGATTAATGATTACATGTTTCCGCGGGCAAGTGCCGAACGCATGTATCCGACAGGGTTGGCGATGATCTACTTCACGTTAATGGATTACATTTATGACAACTATCAAGGAACAAATTCAGCGAGGGAAATCCCAAGCATCTATCAAAACCTTGTCCATAATCTCATTTCCTTGTTGAAGGGACAGCAAGTGAACAGTCCGAATAATTTTGAACAAGCTGTCAGTAGCATGCTTGAAGAATTTTCCAATGTTGACCCTGATTGGCATGCGGTATTCATGCAGCGATTGAGAGAGTATTTGGATGCTGTCATCACGTCACGCTCGCTTGCCTTGGATGCTGCAAACCTATCTTTAGAAATATACTGGGAAGTGCGGTCAATAGATACTGGTGGTGTTTGGTCGGCAAGTTTGATCGAGTACGCCCACGATTGTTATCTAACACCATCACAGCGTTCTTTGGAGAAAGTCAAATTAGCCACTAGCGATATGACCCGTCTTTGTGGAACTATTAATGATCTTTTCTCGTATCCGAGAGAAATTGCTAATGAGGAGCATCCCTTTAATGCTGTACATATTTTGATGATGAACGAAGACCAAAGCTTAGAAGAGGCTTGTTACCAACTGATTGAGCACTTTCATATGTATCTAGAACGTTTTATGAGGACTACTGACGCTATTGAAGCGGAGGGTAATCTGTCACTTAGCAGTTATGTCCAAGGGCTACGTGAGTTCGTCTCGGGCATGTGGCACTGGCATCAAGAAGCTCTACGCTTTCGGCATCCAAACTCACTATTTGAGGAAATGCGTGATCAACTCCATGCCTCGTCTTGCTAGTGCATCCGCCTTATGGTCAAGCTAGTAATGGCCATAAGGCGGTGGCTAAGTGATCGGTTTGACCACATTGCTCAACGTATGGCTCAGGGGATATTAGTAATACTCTGGACTGGAGTGGACGAATAATGCCCGGTACAACATATCGGCAATGTCTGCTCGGGTAGCTGGGGCCAGTGGACGGAATTCATCACTGGCCGTTGGATTCATAATCATTCCTCGTTGGACTGCGATCGCAAGGGCATCCAACGCATAATCTGGTAAAGCTTTTTCCAACGGAGGGGCCTGAATATCAGGGAAAGACTCCAACATACTTTTGTCTGGCGCTAATAATTCTTGCCCCTGCTTGCGGAGGAAATTAATTAGCAATACGACTGTATAGATTCGACTAATTTTGTGATTGGGTTTAAATTTATTACCTGGATAAGCTTTGATAAGTCCCCTGAACAAAGCTTGCTGAATTGCGGGCTGAGCCCAGAAATCTGTGGGCACATCAACAAAATTCATCTTGGATGAAGTAGATACACTAGGCGACAAGAAGTTAGATGCATTGACTAAAATTGCTGCGACCTCAGCCCGTGTTATCGGCATATCTGGATTAAAGAGGTGTTTAATAATGTCGCGATTGGCAAGTGCAAAAATACTATTTCTTGCCCAATGATCATGGACATCATTTAACAATGCAGATGATTGAGTCGGAATCGTTGGCCCATCTGGAAGATGAGACCATGGCATTCGCAGCTCAGAAAAATCTGTCGGAACAGGAAACCAGCTGTTTTTTGACACTGCCAAGGGATGGTTGGGAGCAATCCAGTTACGAGCAGTGGTGGACGGTGGTCCATCGTTTAAGCGCCAATAACTGGCTAAATTTTGCCAATCAAGATCACGAACGGTAATGCGACGATTTAAGTTGGCCTTAATCTCTCTAGGTGATCGCCTTACTTTCCAAAGCCGAACTTCTGCCATGACAACGTCACAACTGGCTGTTTCTTCAGAGATAAATCCAATTTGTACATCACCCGATAAATTAGTCAAGGAACCTGGAAAGACTCCAATGGTTTGTACTCGCTCTTCTGACTCCAGCGTTTTGAAGGATTCAGCGACTCCAGTTAGAATACTGACAGATTGTGAACGACCATCCACATACAGCACGATCTCTTGAGAGGCCTGATCCCAGGTAAAGGCAATATGATGCCAAAGTTGATCGGATGGAGCTGCAGGGGTCATTACTAGATCGGTATGCACATCACCACCGGATTGTTTCTCTTTCATTGTCAAACGAATTCTGCCATTTATCCATGCCAACCGGCAGCTTGTTCGATCGCTTGTCTCCCAATTTAAGCGAAAGAGATCAATATTGCCAAACTTTTGACGCACCCAAGCTTCGACAGTAATGCCAGTCGCATTTGCTTGAGTAGGAATGGTACCTGATAGATGCTCGTTCCAGTTTCGAAAACGCAGACCAATGGGAAGCTGTAAACCATGACATTGACCTGTACGCAGCCACACCTGCTCTTGAACTTGAGTAGAAACGGAGGAAACAAGATTGTAAACTTTTTTGCTTGCTTTCTCTTCTTCATCAAAGCACCAGTAGCCAATTAATCCTGGTGGTTTATCGTATAGTTTGCGGTATAGATTCTCTCGAATTTGCTCAGGAGTACGAGCACGATTCCAAATTCGAACCTCAGGAATTAATCCATGAAATTTCCCTAAAATATAATTTTTTTCTGCCGCCAGAGACAGGCCACCTTGGCCCTCTTTTGTTGTTGTTTCTTCACCATTGACAAATAATCGCCATATCTGCTTCTCTGCGTCAACAGTGACTGCAATATGAGTAAGCTTTTTTGTTGATGGAATCGCTCCGTAAGATGATTGGATTGAGCCAGAGCTACCCCTAAATTCTATCGTGCCGCCACCTCTTACGCTCAGATACAAGTCGGCTAAGCTGGAAATATGCACGGCACTCTGCAATTCCACATTTGGCGGTGCTTTATAGATAATATAGTCTCCGACCCTCCCATCTCTTTCCCCCTCATGTAAGCCCACCCAAACTTCAAGGGTTAGTGACTGATTTTCTCCTGTAGCATAAAGTGGGTTACTAAAATCGTCGTTTGTAGGAGCCCAAGTGGGAACATAGTGAATATCAGTAGGTATAGAATCTGGATCGACAGACCATTCGTTAAGCCATGAGACATTTGACTCATCAAGCGATGAACCATTTGGTAGCTGCCAAAGTCGCAATTTCTTATAGGGTGACCAGCCTGTTGGAAACTCCAACGTAGCAAGAGTTTTTCCGTCTGGACTAAACTTGACTAAATAATTTGGACTCGGATACGAGGCTTCTGGATCAAGATATTTGGGATGGACTTCAAAATATCGGGGATGGTGGAAATCGATGGGTTGCCAATCTCCTGTACAATTCTGCTTAAATAGTTTTATCCCTTCATCTGAATAGGCCAGCATGCTACCATCTGGACTTAGAGCCACGTCATAAGATTCAGGCGAAGTTCGATCCCAGGACTTCTGTAACAACGTTGGCTGAGTTTTCCAGCCATCCTTACTTTGCCAGATGCGGACTTTGTTGTCCTTATTTACAATTGCTAGCCGCTGACTCCCTTCGGCAGGATTATCACTAAGCACTAGCCGATGTATCCCAGACTTATAATCATTGATCTTCGCTTGATCAGTTAGCTTGATTGGAGCTGGTATTATAGAATCGGGAGTTAAATTATCGATCTGCCAAAAGAGAATTTTACCATTCCTAAATAAGGCGGCAACACTCTTACTGTTCGGAGTGATTTTGATGAATATGCATTCAGATTCCCATTGTGTTGTTGTAGAATCTGGCAAATCAAGCAATATGTCTTGCTGATCAAGACGCCAAACCCTGAGACTAAAACTCTCATTATCAGTGTCGTTAAACGGATTATAATAGCTAGCAGAGAAAACAATAGTGTTGCCATCATTAGCCAGGTCAAATTGCCCAATACGACCATGCGTATTAACTAGTTTTTTGTGATCGGGAAGTGCCTCATCGGTAATGGTTTGAATAATATTATTCTTAAAATCTCTAACTTGAAAGCCAGCTACTGGGCTAGCTGTCTTCACTGGCTCTGCTGAATACAACAATGATTGAAGCACGGTATTTCCATCCAGACTAAACTGGGACCGTTGCTCAAACATATGATGATCAGAATTATCGATGCGCTCAAGTAGAGTGCCATTGGCGCTCCAAAGTCGAGTATACCCAGTCCCCATATCCACATCGTGGTCATCTGTTGCTAGAAAAACCGATTGGTCCAAAGTAATGACACGATTACCAACAAATTTTAGAGCCACTGGTAAGGGAGGATAGGTAATTTGTTCGGGGGTAATAACAAAGTCTTGAATAAAGCTTTGAAGCTTTGGGTTTAATTCGCTTTGCTTTTGTAAGTCTTCAACAATGCGACAAATCCTTACTCCTTGATAGGCTGCGATCTCGCTAGTCCGAGAGTCAGCATCTTTAAGAATGGCAGCATGGTGTAGGGCTACTAGTTCCCAACGTTCATTGAAAACAGGACTACCCGATGCCCCATAGTCGGAGGTACCGCTGTAACGCAAAAAGTTACGCAATAGTCCATTCTCGATGTAGTCCTTCACCGTACAGCCACTGGGGTTAAATTCTTGACGGCGGCCCTTGGGATGCTGAATCAGAAAGAGACGCTCACCGGGTGGTTGCTCATTTTCTTTAAGAATTTTTCCTTTAAGAGTTTTGATAATAGTTGGCTTTTGTGAAAAATCTTGTAAGAAATCTAGAGATGCTAGAGATAGTTTTGGACAAACATTTGTGCTATTTCCGCTGAGTTGCAACCAGCCAAACTGAAACCCTGCGGGACGAGTTGATATCCCTGATTTAAGTTGCACCAGGGTATAATCCAGGTCTGGATTGGTCACAAATAAAAATTCTGGATCGAGGTCATACTCAATCACCGTTGGTGAACCACCCAGGGCATCTTGGACATAATTAAACTGGGCAACACAACTTTGTGCTTCTTCTGGAGTTTCAATCACATGGTTATTGGTCATCAAATGGCTCCCACCCACAAGAAAACCTGTACCTACGGGTACAGGATTAATGCGCATCAGGTGATTGTCATTGATTTGACCGTTTTCTATCTTATTTAAAAGAAGCGTAATAAAGAGGGTTCGTATAATCTTTTGTATGAGATCAACTTTTGTTTGGCTATCAATTGATTGCTTATCAAGTGCTGTATCTATGTCCTGGAAAAGGATTTCATTAGATGAAAACTTAACGTCCCTCACATCAAGAATTATGTTCCCAGTTCCATCAAAAATACGAACATGATAGAACTTGTCAGTTTTTGCTACAACTACCGAATGATTGCCTGTTGAGGAAAGATCATCAGCATCTTCAAGGGACATCAGATTTAGGTCATACTCGACAAAGATTCCTTCTTTCTTTGCCAGCGTTTCTAAACTAAGAATTTGTTCCAGCTCTTTTGGACTAAAAATCTCTGACACCAGTTGCTCTGGAATGCCTAAAATACTACGCAGATTATTGGCTGTGTAATCTTGCCTGTTTGGTGCGTCCCTAAATGCTTCCAGTAATTCCTGAAAATCTGCCAGGGACAAATAGCGAGCAATCCGGCAGACCGCTTGACTACGTTTTGCCCCCATTTCTAAAAAGGATAGGGGCACAAAATCATCGGTATCTGCCAGACTAAATGCCGTTTGACGACGAGCACTTAACCATTCCTGAACAATTTCTAGAAGTTGACTCTCAGATTCGGGGGTTTCATCATAGGTAAAATCATTATCAATTCCGTTGGCCGCAATCCTGACATATCTTCTCCCGATACGGAAGCCCATTCTGCCCTGTAGCAACCAGCGTGTCTGGGATTGGGCTGCCTTTTGATTAGAATCTATTGCTACCATCGTTGCTTCCCTGGAATAAAAATCACCCGATAAACCATCGTCTCCTAAACTATTTGCGCTGTGTTAGATCCAAGCGGTTAAAACTAATTATTTGGCAGTGGTCAAATGATGAAGATCGATTGGCTACGTTCTAATCAAAATAGTAGTCTTTAAGTATGAAAAAGCATTTTGCAAAGAAATATGTTGAGATGATTACTTTATTTAATTGAACGTTTACAACGTTGCTACCGTTAACGTTGTAAATTAATAAAATTCTATAGTTCCTTTGAGAGACTACAGTCCTCGACTTTTAAGTTTATCTCTCACCATAGTTCCAGGCGTGCCATTTATCCAACGTAAAAAAACATATAAAAAGGATATTCGAGGGCAGCGGTTCACCCAATCTTCCCTAACTCCTGATCTAGTTAAGGCCATAGGTGGGCAGAGGCGATGGAGCAAAGGTCTTATCACGCTAACATTACTACTTGTCTGTTTTATAACAACGGTGTTGGTTTGTTATTTGGGGGCTAGCTTGGGGCTAGATAGCGTTTATCACGCTTACACTCCATCAACCGAAATTCCAAAAAACTGTTATGACCCGACTCAGTCACGTTTCACCATAGGGGTGATCGTGATTTTAGGAATTGTGACCCTGACTCAAACAATTAGCAGAAGTTTGATGGCTATGGGGATTGTCCTTCCCATCGTTATTTTTCTATATGGGGTGCTAATCTTCTTGGGGGCTGTCCCTCCCCCCGAAGTTAACCTGTTGTCGGCGACCTTTAGCATTTTAATCATGTGGGGGTTCACTTTTTTGACCCATTGCCTGTTTCGTAGTGCGATCGCAGCCCTAGATGTGTTATTCCTATCGCCACGCATCATGAAAGGGCTGTTAATACTGAGTGCTTTTCTAGGGGCGTTTATAGGCTCCCTAGTTTCAGTAACAGCTCCTGAGACAAGTTTAGATTGTCCTTCTAGCACGGCTTCCCTGGGGGCAAAAGGGATGGGGCTGTCGGTTGGCATCATATGGGGTCTAAGCATGGCCCTGGCAGCTTGGTGGATCAACTATAGGCAACGAGTTCCTTGGAGATCGCCCAACGTGTTTCGCGAATGGGCCTTGGCCATTGGTTCCTGGTCAGGCACATCATTTTATAACTTGGATCTCAGTGCTGTTAATTTTCAGGGGGCAGTCCTTGCCAATACAGATTTGCGGGGAAAAACGCTACGGCACACCTGTTTTCGAGAAGCTTCTGGGATAGAACGAGCCCATGTTGATGGTCGCTATCTCGATTTAGATAGCCCCAATGTGCAGCAGTTGCTCACCCAAGGTTACAGCCACGATCCTAATTTTCAAGGTGTACGGTTACAGGGGGCTTACCTCCGTGATGCCGACATGCGCGGATTTAACCTAACCAGTAGTAGCTTAATCGATGCTGATCTCCAAAATGCTGATCTCAGAGAAGCTCGGTTGGTACGAACCGAACTGCTAGAGGCCACTCTGCAAAATGCTGACCTGCGGCGGGTAGATTTAACCGATGCCAATCTCACTGGGGCTGATTTCACTGGAGCTGATTTGCGAGGTAGTCAGCTGATTCGTGCTCAGGTGGCTCGATCAAATTTTACGGATGCCGATTTAACCGGTGTTTGTATTGAAGATTGGAGTGTAAGCAGCCAAACCCAATTTATAAATGTGCGCTGTGGTTATATTTATCGCAAATTTAGAGATGGAGAACCAAGCGCCCGGTATCCCATCGGTCGAGATTTTGAACCGGGGGAATTTGCGACACTATTTGAAGAACCTGAAAATGAGCTAGAAATTGTCTTTAAGGGTGAGTTTAACTACAATGCGCTCAGTCTTACATTTTACAAATTACAGACCGATAAGCCGGAGTTGCAGTTGAAATTGAACGGTATTGAGCAGCGTGGTGAGTTATGGATTGTAAAAGTAATTAGTACAAATCCCAAAGTTGAAAGTTTGCTAGAACAACAATTAACAAAGGCCTATCGAGAAAGCAGCCAGAAAAAACAGCTGGAAACCACTATTAAAAACTCAATTTATAAAGAATACGAAGAAACTAAAAAACGTTTGATCGATAGCGAAAAGTTGATCCGGCAATTAGCCGGTGTATCCGAGAGTCAGGCAGAGGCACTTAAAGAACTGAGCCAAAAAAGCTTTGGCAACAGCTTTTTTATTACCGGTAGCACGATTACTAACCTCACCGGGTCCGGCAATATCGAGTATACCGAGGCTGCTCAACAGGTGCGGGAAATTGTCATCCATGGCAGCGATCGCAAACAGCTAGCCCCCATTGTCAACCAATTTGCCAGACAGCTAAAGCAACAGGAAGTGGCAACACAGAAAACCGAACAGCTAGAACTAATACAGCAGTTAATCGTGGCTGAAGCCGAAGCCGATCCTGAGTTTCGAGCATATCTGCTAAAAGAAAGCCAGCAGATTCTGCAGGCAATGGCAGGAACACCCCTCACCCAAGTGATCCAAGGAGCTGTTAAAGTACTCTTGCCTCGACAATAATGTATCACCTAACTACACTAGAGCCTCATAAGCTAAAAAACCATGATTTTTTACTGGGATTCCTGTGTAGTGTCCATGTAACATTTTTCGATAGATAGGAAAGTCCTGGTAATAGCAAGTCAATAGGCTAGTGCTAAAAAAATCTGGTGCACAGTAAGCTAAAGCCAATTCTTTCAGCAGATACCACTTTGCCTCTTGAAGAATAGACCACTTCTGAGCTGGTTCAGTCATGTGCTTATTCATGACTTTAATGGTAGTGGTGTGTACATCTGCTAAAAAATCAGAATTGTTTTCGTAAAGCCAGCACACTTTGCTTAGCCCATCGGCATACCCTGGAAATGCTTCAATCTCTTGCCAGAAAATCAAGCTTATATTCTCTTGTTTGATGCAATTCATACTCCTGATGATGCGATTGCTCATCTGATTTGTATGCTTTTTAACTTTTTTCTGAGCCTTCCCATTGCTATATCCGAGCGCTTTATAATTGTGAATGGCAATGCTGTCAGCCAACACAACCTTCACCTGCTCAAAGTGATGGCTGAAACCGGTTAATATCGTTGTTAATTTACTCTCGGTAAAATAGGAATTATTTAAACTAATACCGATTAAAGCTAATCTTTTTTTCTCAAAAACTATTAAATCACGGTCATAGATTAGAGTATTCAAAAAATCGGTTAGCTGATGAGTAATATTTAACATATTCAATACTTCTTAAGTAGTTAAATCACAACATTCCGAGCAGTAGCCCCTCTGCTGAGATGTCGTGTTAGCAACAACTGGATACTGCAAGGTATAAACTCAAGATTTTTCAGCAGCTACATACAGGTCATGCAGGGATAGCTCTTGCTAACGACTAGAAATATTTGCTTCATGCCCCTAATCAGTAACCTCCGTGAGGCAATTAACTGACCTTAGATCTCCAGTTAATTGCCCGGTCCTACAAATAAGACGATTGGCAAGAGTGATTTCTGTTTTTTTTGAGTTAGGAGTTTTTTTAGCTCAACGCTGCTCTCAAAATGCAAAGCTTCTTCACACTATGGCCTTTAATAAATTAAGGATCACCTTCTAAGCAATTCTGCTCACTCATTATTGACAAGCGATCCAGGGAGCTGTTAAAGCACTCTTACTCCGACAGTAGCGATCGCCATGACCCGACATGCCCTGTTTTTGAATATTGCTGACTATTGCGATCTCAACCTACCCCCTCTAAAGTCAGCACTAGCCTGGGCCCTGATCCAACAGTTAGAAGCCGTAGGCGATTTTCAAACACTGGCGCGGTTGCCTGCGACTCATCAAGAGGCATCCCCCTTTGCCAAGGATCTGGGTCAAGCTCTCAGGCAATTTCTACTAAACCAGGCCCAAGGCCAGGATGGCCTCATTTACATCAGTGGCTATGGCATTACAGTAGAGGATAGCCTTGGCGAACAGCAGGGCTTTCTCCTACCTCCAGAGGGGGAGATCATTTGCGAAAACGGCACGATTATTGGACAGCGTCACGGCATTTCCCTGGATAGTCTAAATGGACTGATTCGTAAGTCTAGTTTAAAACGACTGATCGTCCTGTGGGATTGTAACCATCACCACCTTGGCCTCACACAAGAGGCTATAGAGACCAGTTTAACCGTATTTAATGAAAAGCCGGACTATTGTCTAATGGCGAATGCTATGGCTCCCACCGCAGCGCCCCTTGAATCTGGGATCTTTTCTCAAACCTTATCTCAGCTGCTGCTGCCAGGACAGGTCACAGGAGCCATTGACTGCGATCTTCTGTTTGAGATGCTTAATAACCCGCTTCACACCCTTGAACTAACACCCATCCAGTTGGGAGCAAGTTCCTTAGCAGTGGTTATCGATCCAGGCGCGCCACCGGCACCACCACCCGCTACTAACAATATATTTAATATCTCTGATAGTACCCTGACAAATGTATCGGCATCTGGCAACATCTACTACACTGAAGCGGCTAGCCCAGCACCTCCCTCAGCTGGGGCAAATGAGATAACGCGTGGGAAGCAGAGAAAAATCCTCATGCTGGCAGCTAACCCAAAAGATACCGATCAGCTCCGTTTAGGGGCAGAATCCAGAGAAATTTTAGCCGGGTTAGAACGGTCACAATACCGAGACCAGTTTGACCTCATTACTCGCTTTTCCCAACGGCCCAATGATCTGCGTCGTGCCCTCCTGGATATTAAGCCAGACATTGTGCATTTTTCGGGCCATGGTGGTGGTGCCCACGGTCTAGTGCTGGAAAATGACGCAGGCAAAATGCAGTTTGTCTCAACGGCGTCTCTGGTGCGGCTGTTCAAATTTTTTAGTCATACGATTGAGTGTGTTGTGCTCAATGCCTGTTATTCAGAGGAGCAGGCCACTGCAATCCATGAATATATCGATTGTGTCGTGGGTATGAATCGAGCCGTGGGCGATCGCAGCGCCATCAAATTTGCCATCGGCTTTTACGATGCCCTTGGTGCGGGGTATTCCTATGAAGACGCCTTTGAAATGGGCCTAATTGCCATTGATGTCGATCGTCTCAAAGGTCTAGATATTCCCCGACTAAAATTGCGCGAACATACGTAAATAACGCCTACCTAAACGACACCACCCACCCAATTAACCCCATAAAGTTCGGGGCAGAACTCCAATCACCCCTGGCTTCAGCCACACTTCAAATCACGCCGTACAAGCATCTCAGCCACAAATCGGGGCAATTTGAATCGGGGTAGATCCCCTACCTAACGTAAGGGCATAGATACATTCGTTGCCCCGTTAATGAAGACTCTAACCGCTCCCGTTTATAGTCCACCATTGGCCTTTCCTATTCCTACCCAGCCAAGGACTTCAAATCCACAACCAGACTTTTGGCCAATCTGGATTAAGCATCAATCCTATTTGTCCCATCGCTGTCTGCAATGGATGGGTGGCAATCGAACTAATGCCGAAGAAGCCTTAAGCAACGCCATGCTCAAAGCCCAGGCCAAATGGCCTCGATATGCTCACACAGTTACCAACCCCAAAGCCTGGTTAACCCGCCTCACCCATAACCTCTGTGTCGACCTGCATCGAACTCACAGTCGCCAGCCTGTAGGTATGGACAACTTTGAAGAGATAGTGACAGACGCAGTTTCTCTGACTAATTCATCTTCACCGAAGGAAACGCTACTCAAACAAGAATTAAACGCCTACCTACATCAAATTATTGCCGAACTCCCTCCACGGCTGCATCAACCCTTCACTCTAAAATTTCTCCAAGACATCTCCTACAAAGACATTGCCCAACAGCTATTAATTTCAGAAGACAACGTCTATAAACGCATTCAACAAGCTCGAACCATTTTGCGCAAACAGCTTCAGCATTATCTAGCTGGGTGTTCTCAAGCCGCTGTCGTTGACTCTGCTCCCGCATCTAAAGCCACACCACTGCCATTGTCAAAACAGTCTCAACACATCGCTGCTAAACAATCGGCTCCATCCACAGTTATCTCTTACGGAGTATCCGCCACATGTCTCGAAACGCTTCCCCATGCCTGGTGCCAGTCTCCCATGCCAATGGTGTGGCACTAAATGCCCAACTTATCCTGGAGCAAAAACCAACTCGACAACAACAAAAATTAAAAACCCTCACCAAATACGTTCACACTTATCCCTCGGGTTGGAAAAAACGCCTGGAATTAGCCAAACTGCTCTATACCATGGGTCAATGGCCCCAGGCGATGCATGAACTCTCCCAGGTAATCGACCGTCATCCCCAGGCCATGGAAGCTCGGCTACTGCTAGGGCATCTTTGGCAGCTGACTGGCAACGAGCAGGATGCCATTGCACTTTATGAAGAAAGCCTAACCTGGGTGCGGGACGACGCGACTCGCTATCACATTGCAGGTCTCATTGCCCAGTGTCAGCGCTGTCCACACACCACCCTCCGTTCGTTTGAAAAGGCAGCTTTACAAGAGCCCAGCAACAGTGCCCACTGGTTGATCTTAGGGCAAGTACAGTCCACTCTGGAAATGCCTTGGGCAGCCCAGCGTTCGTTTGACGTACTCCTATCCCTTAAGCCGGATGATGTCACTGCCCTGCTGCATAGCTACGATACCTTACTTCAGCTAGGCCAATTCAACCTGGCGCAACAACGGTTAGAACAGGCCCAAGGGATTGCTCCGAATGATTTTCGAGTTTTGATGCGGTTCGCCAGCCGCCGCTGCCAACAGCGACTGGTCTCAGGCAAAGAGGGGAAAACCACACTGAAATTGATTCGCAAGGTGCTGCAGTTAGCGCCCCAGTCTGCTCAAGCACACCATGTATTAGCCTGTTATCACATTTATAGGGGTGAGCCCGATCAAGGTAAGGCCGTACTTCAGCAATTTGTCGAGCACCATCCCCATCATCCCCATGGCTGGTATTACTATGCTCAGGTGCTGTTTCACCTGGGGGATGTACAGGCGGCGGCTGACGCGATTATGCGGTGTTATCAGAGGGGGCGGTGCGATCACGAAATCTATCGTGCCCTATGTGAGATTTTATCCGCTGCAGGACGGCTAGATCCTCTACGTTCCATCCTACGAGAGATGCTGGCGGCCTTTCCTCTCTCTTGGAGCCTCTGGGCTACAGCGGGTCGGGTATTAGTGGAACAGTTTGATAACCACGAGGAGGGCATTGCCCATTCGGCTAAGGCGATGGGGTTAGCTCCGGAGCAGGCAGCGGCATGGTTTGCCCATGGTCGAGTACTAATGTTGGCTGGACAGTATGCTCAGGCTGTTGAGGTATTTGAACAGGGATGGGCCTTGGGAGATAATGAGGCGCGATCTGCTTCAGTACCTGCAGTCGTGTGGTTAGGTGAAAGCTATGGTGGACTTGAGCAGGAAGCAAGCTACCGGAAGTGGTTACAACTCGCGGTACAGTTATCAGAAAATGCTGATGGGGATTGTGCGATCTCCCATTATTGGCATGGTAGAGCACTTTACGGTCTAGGAGAGATTGCTGAGGCTAGGGAAATTTATCAACAAGCCTTAAATCATTATTTGCCTTATTCCCTAGCAATACAAGTTGTTGCTCTTCTATCACTTTAAAGCAAGAAATCTTGAATAAGAAAGCTTTGTCAAAAGTGATCGCATCTCTTTGTTCCTGGAGGGATGCGATCACTTTTCGCAGACTGGGGAAGTGGGATAATTTCAAGCAACTATCTACCAATAACCCTCTAACTCAAAAAAATCAGAAACAGTATCTGGAGTCCGTCTTAAGAGTGCCTGAAGGGAAAAAGCTTTTGAAAGCCACCTGAAAGGTAATTCTTTTGGTAGTGCTGCAAAGTTATTGACATCAATAATTAAAGCCTTGGTAGCTTTATATCGATATCCATACTCCTCATGTACTATCAGCTGTTGTTTCCTTTAACATTACACGACATGCTATCAACCTTAAGTCAAAGTTCACAGACTGCACTTGTCACTCTTTTTGTACTCCGAGCAAAGGGACCAGAAAAAATTAAGCAGTTACTTGAAACAGAATCGTTCGGAAAGGTTTATACCGCTCTCTCTACTTTCAAGGATCTTCCATTCTCAGAAGAAAATTTTATCCATATGGGTATGATGAAAAGAGGCCTACAAAATGCTCACTTTTTACTGATTGCATTGGAAGCCAAAAATGATTCGGAAGCTATTAAGAAATTTCAGGAAGCAGTGAGAACTCACTGCTGGGGAAAAATTGCGGCTGCAATGAACGAGAAGCTGACAGATAAGTCTCTCAGTTTTTCTGGCAGCGATTTGCACTGCGCTCACAACCCGTCCGATAAAAAGCCCTGCTTGCCTTTGCCTGGAGGTTTAATTGACATCTTAGATCCTATCATCGGAGCTGGTATGGCAGTAGGCGCATTTTTCAGTCAGACTCTACCCGATTTCTTTGAGAATGACTTTGTCGATTTCTTCGTAGATGATGTAGCTCACTTTTTTACCGAAGATGTAGCTGGTTTCTTTAAGTCTTTAGGCGAAGGCTTTATAGATGGGGTGGGCGAAATTGGCGATTTCTTTACCGACGATGTTGGTGGAATCTTCATTGACTTTGGTGATGTAGTTATCGGCGGAATAGGGGACATCGGTGAAGATGTTGGTGACTTCTTTGGTGGATTATTCTAAGCTCAATTTTTAAGCTTAGAATATTAGTTGTTTTCTCTTAAGCAGATAGCCACATAAAAATGGTGTGTTATTAACAACACACCATTTCCCTACTGGCCTCTCAGTTTACCCCTGGCTAAACTAATATATCTTCTCTAAAATAAACCGATGCATACTTGAAAAAAATATCAATTATGAGACGTCCTGCGTAATCCATGATTTACTAGATTGCTCGTGAAATCTAGGACAGTAGTTTAAAGATGGTAGCGCCTATAGGTATAACCAGCTGCTTGTCAGCTCACAAAAATTTGTTAGGAGTGATGATCTGATAAGGTTTTTTCAAGATTTTTTATCATTGAGGTACTGTCATTAGCATTGAAGAGACGAATTATGGTACTTAACTTAAGTGGAACATGGACAGACTCTGACAACAATCAAGTCCAAATAACAGATGTTAATGGCCAAATTTCAATGGAACCATTGGGTTTGACTTGGTGGAGTTCCTCAACAGGTTTTTGGAATCGTGGGGAAGGAGATGAGGATCCATTCTTAGGTCACACGATTTTTCAAAATAATAGCGCTGTCAACACATATGCATGCAGCTTTTGTGTAAGTGCATCTGGCAAAGAGATCATCTTTGCCAATGGCGTTGTGTGTAAACGTTAGTACATAGAAAATCCCCTAACGGCTGGCACAAAGTTCGGGGCACACCCCGATTTCAGTATTCTTCAGATCTGCTGTAAGTATTGCCATACAAGCACTTCAGCATAAAATTGGGGCAATTGGAATTGGGGTAGATCCCCTACCTAACTTAAGGGTATCGATTCATTCATTGCCCTGTACATGAACACTCTAACCGCTCCCGTTTATAGTTCACCGTTGCCCATTGCTGCTCCTGTTCAGCCCAGTCATTCAAACCTACAACCTGATTTTTGGTCAACCTGGCTCCAGCACCAATCCTACTTATCCCACCGTTGCCTACAATGGATGGGCGGCAATCAGGCCAATGCTGAAGAAGCCTTGAGCAATGCCATGCTCAAAGCCCAAACCAAATGGCCTCAATATGCTGACACAATCAATAATCCTAAGGCTTGGTTAACCCGCCTTACCCATAACCTCTGTGTCGATCTACATCGTACTCAGCGTCGTGAGCCCATCAGTGTGGACAATTTTGAAGATGTGGTGACAGATACCATTGCATGGACCGATGTATCTTCTCCCAAAACAACTCTGCTCAGACAAGAGTTAATCACGTATCTGCAGCAAATTATTGCAGAACTCCCTCCCAGGCTCAATCAGGCCTTTGTTTTGAAAATTCTTCAAGGCAAATCTTACAAAGATATTTCCCAACAGCTATCCATTTCAGAAGCTAATGCCCGTAAGCGCATTCAACAGGCTCGCACCATCCTACGTAAACAGCTTAAACAATACCTGGCAGGCCTTTCTACAACAAGCATCGGCATAATCGAGTCGCAGCCATCAGAAATAAGCAACTAATAATTCACAAATTGCTTACGTCAATCGTCTTAAGAGTGTAGGAAAACAGAACGCTGTTAATTCTCTCTCTACAGTCATCTCAGCCAACATTCACCTACGAGGAAATTTATTATGCAACTTACCTATCGCGGCAACACTCACGAAATGACTACTCCAGTTCGGTTTGATTCTGTTATTAAAGATCAACCGAAAATCAAACTTACCTATCGCGGTCAGCAATACGACTATACTCCACCGATTGAGCTACCTGATGCATCCACTAGTCAAGTGGTCACACTCACCTACCGTGGCAACACCTATCAGCGCAGATTTTAACGGTTAACTGAATGTAGTTCATCCAGTTTAGCTTTTTCAAACAATATTTACCTACGAGGAAACTAACCATGCAACTTACTTATCGCGGCAACACTTACAAAATGACAGCCCCCATCCAGTTTGATTCTGCTGTCAAAGCCCAACCGAAAATCAAACTCACCTATCGTGATCAGCAATACGACTATACTCCACCGATTGAGCTACCGGATGCATCGGCTAGCCAAGTAGTCAAACTCACCTATCGAGGCAACACCTATACGCGTAAATTTCAACCCGTTCAGCTCACTCAAGAGTCCCATGCAATCAATGGTCGTTATCAAGTTTCAGCAGCGGTTTAATACACGAAAATGTGAGCAACACCATGCGTTTAAGTACCCCAATCCTACTCCGCAACCTGATTTTGCTACGGACCCTTCTGCTCATAGCTCTGTGGTGAATGATTGTTTCACATTTAGTGAAATCTCTATTCTTAGCGGTGCTGCTGCCACCCTGGAGTGTCGAACACACTGAGGCAAATACAACGAAATTCAACCACTCAATCGACTTACTAGGAGACTTACCCATGCAATTGACCTACCGTGGCAACACTTACGAAATGCCAGCCCCCATCCAGATTACCCCTGTGGTTAACGATCAATCCAAAATCAAACTCACCTATCGCGGTCAGCAATATGATTACACTCCTGCGATTGAACGACCTAAAACCGTTGCATCAATGGATCGAGTTGTAACCTTAACCTATCGAGGTAATGCCTACCAGCATCTACTACACTCTGTTAGTCTTGCTCAAGCTGCTTAATGAAAGGGATTAGGGTTGTTTCATTAGACATACCACCATGACTTCTGTGAAACAACCCATGCCCTGATCGCTCAGGTAGATGGCTCTATTGGCGTATCCTACTTTGTTTCCTCATCCGTTGGCGAGCGATTCGGATCGTCAGCCTGACTAGGGTCATCATCATCAGTCGGCACAACCGGTTTTCTCACCACGTCTTCTTCATCGGGCAAGTCATCAGTTTGCCCTGGTGCATCCCGCTTTGTCTCTTCATCCGTCGGCGAACGATCACTATCTGAGTCGTCCTGGGTAGGATCGGCATCACCAGGTGGAACAACCAGCTTTCTCACCTGATCATCATTAGACTGATTTTGCTCTGATGCACTCATTATTAACCCTCTATGGCTCCCAACAGTTTTAATGTGCTGCGCTGGGCTGATGTTAACCCAATCACACCAGCAATATTCATCCCCTCGTAGGGACGAGCTGGCTGGAGTATGCGCACACAAGCTCCAGTTAGAATATCCCAAATCCTAATGGTTTCGTCTTCACTGCCGCTGACTACAGATTGGCCAGAATCCCCCACTATCAAAGACCTAATCGCCTTTGTATGTCCCGAGAGTGTATTAACACATTCTTTAGTTTGAACATGCCAAATGTTAATATTGCAATCATCACCGCCACTTACAATGCAGTCACCCGCTGGCGTAAACGCAACCGCATTCACCTGTTTACGATGGCCCTCAAAGGTATGAAGACAGTCCCCGGTTTCTACACTCCAAAGCTTAACTGTACGGTCATGGCTGCCACTGGCAATTAAACTACCATCTGGACTTGAGGCCACCGATAAAACGGAAGCTGTGTGCCCGGTAAATGTCTGTAAACAGTCTCCTGTAGAGACATCCCAAAGTTTGACAATGCTATCGTGTCCCCCACTGATCAGCCTATGGCCGTCAGGATGAAACGCTACCGATTTTACCCGATGGGTATGGCCCTCTAGGGTATGTAAACACTCGCCACTATAGGCCTCCCACAGCTTAATGGTGCGGTCATGGCTGCCACTGGCAATCAGCTGTCGATCTGGACTGATTGCTACTGAGGCCACCCAATCTGCATGGCCCCAAAAGGTGCGCAGACACTCACCGGAGTTCACATCCCACACCGCAACAGTGTGTTCTACGCTGCCACTCACCAGCCATTCTCCAACTGAATCAAGGGCAACACAGAGCACCAGACTGGATTGTTTAGGCCAGGGTTTACAGTGTCCCGTTGACAGTTCCCACAGACGAATCATCTGATCTTTACTGCTACTGGCTATGGTGCCATTGGGACTAGCCGCCACCGATAAAACGGCATTATTGTAGGTGTTTAGTGTTCTCAGGGGCTGACCAGTCCCGACATCCCAAAGTTTCAGCGTCTGATCATCACTCATACTTGCTAGGCTACGACCGTCAGGGCTAAATTGCACTGACCAAACGAGATGACTATGCTCCTGAATAGTATTGAGGCATTTTCCCGTTTCCACATCCCAGAATTTGATGGTTTGATCATCACTACCGGTGGCTAGTTGTTGACCATCGGGGCTAAAGTCCAGGGACCAGACCAGGCTGTTGTAGTCGATGATGGTATGTAAACATTCACCGGTAGAGAGGCTCCAGAGTTTAATGAAATGATTGTTGCTGCCGGTAGCTAGGGTTTGACCGTTGGGGTGGAGTGCGATCGCAAGCCGCCAATTTACCCCAATCTCCAGTACCTGGCAACAGTCCCCTGTCTGGATATCCCACAGTCGAACCGTCTTATCCTCCCCCGCACTCAGGAGCCGTTTCCCATCCGTGAGGAATTTTACCCACAAAATACGACTATCATGCCCCACTAATGTCTGCAAACAATCTCCCGTTTGCATATCCCATACCCGGATGGTTTGATCATAACTACCACTAGCGAGATAATCCCCACAGGGACTAAATGCCACCACCTGTACCCAATCCCTATGGCCTCGTAAGGTTTTCAGACATTGTCCCGTAGTCACATTCCACAAACGCACCGTTCGATCGTGACTCGCACTCGCTAGTATAGTAAATGGCTGCCCTGCTGGATGAGCCCCCTGAGGTATATTCAAGGGTAGAGTGGTAGATACCGAAAAAGCCAAAGAGACTACCCAACCTGAGTGCCCCTGAAAAGTTTCCAACGCCTTACCTTCGGTCGTTTGCCACAGACAAATTTTGTCATCAATCCCGGTAGCTAAGAAAGTACTATCAGGGCTAAAATCAGCACATAAAAAACTACCTAAGGCTTGAGAAAATGACGATTTAGACAAATCGCTCTGGGCAAAATTTACCCCCTGTAAATTCGGACCTTGTAAATAAGCCTGCCACAGAGACAGATTAGAAAAATCATCGTGGCTCAGCTGCAGCTGCCATAGGAGATTAAAAATATTACCCCCAGCGTATCCAGGCTGACGATAGGGGGCTTCCCGCAGGTTATTAATCAACTGCTCTAAACAATGCCCCACCGCTAATGGATGCCCTAAACTGCCTACCAACTGCTCTGCAATCGGCTGTAAAATTAACCGGATTTGACTATTGCGACAATAGTCCTTGGTTTGTGTCTTAATCAGAGCATGGCTGTTAAACAAGTTGAGTGAACCTTGGAGAACCTCCTCACATACTTGCTCAATAATTTTTTCGGTGGCGTATTCCATCACCACTGGCTGCTGCGTAAAATGCTGGGGCTTGTTTTCTGTAGAAGATATTACCTCAACTAGAGAACGCTGTTTGAGTGAATCTAATGCTTCTAGTAAAATCTTAGAGGACGGCTTCGGCATAAAATCAGTACTTAATTCCGCTAGTGCAATCTCCTCTCGGTTAATTGCTAGCCAGTACATGATCTGTCGTTCCACTGGGGATAGCCGTTGGAACTGTTGATCCAGCAAATCAGCAATATCCCCAAAAATAGCCGAGCCATGTTGCCAAAACTGATTAAGATCGCCTCCAAAGAGTTCTTGAATGGTAGACGCAACAATTTTTAAGGCAAGAGGATTTCCAGCATACCGATCAATTAAAGCCTGGATGTCCGTAGTCGTAGCTTTAATTCCCTTGTCGTGTAGTACCTTCGCGCCATCAGAGCAAGGCAGACCCGACAGCTTTAAAGAACGAACGACACTATCAATACCTTCTCGAAAGCTTAATCCCCGTGGCTTTTCTCGACTAGTCAGGATCAGACAACTCTGATGAGCCGTCTCGCTAAGACATCGCAATAGCTGTCCATAACCTTCGTACCCTGCTCGATAATTTCCCACTCGGGCAAAAGACTTATTTCCCTCTCGATCTCTCAACACAGATTCGAGATTATCTAAAATAATTAGACAGCGCTTAGTCTGTAACTGTTTAAGCAGATGGGTCAGCTGTTTGTCTAGGGTTGCATCGCCTGAGACTGTTTCCTGATGAGAAATACTTTTAATAATGTCTTTTAGTAAATCTTGGGGTAGGGGCGCATTGCGTAGCGATCTCCAGATAATGCAGTCAAAGTCTGCTTGAAGGTCAGTAGCTAAGCGAATGGAAATGGTGGTTTTGCCGATACCGCCCATCCCCAGGAGCAATACTAAGCGACAGTAATCACTGGTGATCCAATGAGCTAGGCTATCTAGCTCATCGATACGCCCATAAAAAGCTGGCACCTCAGGGGCATCTCCCCAATCGAGTGTCTTTCTATTGACGTCAGGCTTAGCCGTTGAAGTGCTTGGAGCTTTGAGTACTTGTTGTGGTGCGATCTGTTTGGACTTTTGAGGACGACGCTCCTCCCATTCTTGATCAAATCGCTGCAAATTTTTGTCGGTGTCCCAGCGTTGATGCCAGAGTCTGAGGGTAAAATGCCACTCGTCAGAGCCCTGAGTGGCTGGACGATGGTCATCTAAAATCTGAATAAAGTCGGCTAGGCGCTTGAGAGATGCTTTGATATGGTCGTTCTTGATCCCAGAGGCATTTACCTGGGCCATCAGGGCAGCTAGAAACCGTATCTTAGTTTTAACAACCAGCTGATTTGGGGTTTGCCACTTGGTCTGAATGGGAATCGCATCGCAACCTTCAAGTTCATCGTTTGCATAGGCAAGCAATGCAGATAAAACTTGTCTAGTCCGTTTGCGGGGTTGAGGACCATAGTTAGGTCTAGCCATACGTACTATCTAAAAGCAGCTTAGGTCATCTCCTTCAGAGCTATTATTTAGGTTTAGTGTGAGTTACAGCAAGGTTAGAATATGGGTAAAGCTCTCAACCGCAAGACTTGGCTAGAACTGTCGCCGAGTGAAGATGTTACCTGCAATCACCAACAGTAGGGCCGTATAGATCAAACCATATAGTGCATTTATGGCTAACGTTCCAGGCCCAGGAAACAAAGCACCTCCATAGACAGCTTCGTTTTTGAGGTTAAGACGCTCCAGGTCCGGCAGCACCAAATACATGGCTTCGACTGCCCTTTGAAAGCTTTCAGATTCGGCTAGCTGGCCAAGTTTGAGCAGGTCAGCGCTCAGATGACCGACAAGATAGATGCCAAAGGACAGCAAGGTGGCCAGTAGAGAACTGGTAAACACACCAAAAACGATGGTAACGGCGATGATTAGCAGCATTTCGAGATACATAAATGCGATCGCAACCAGCATGCTACCGGCTGGAAACTCCATACCCATTACGGTCAGGAGCACGATAAAAATCCCAGTTTGCACCAGCATCAGCACGCCGATAACAGCGGCTAGCCCCAGATGTTTGCCCAGAATAATCTCAAACCGGCTAACGGGTTTAGCAATCAGCACCAGGACTGTTTTTTTCTCGATTTCCTTATTGACCAGACCGGTACCCACAAAAATGGCAACCACCAAGGTAAAGATGTTGATGGCTGCTAACCCAAGGTCGAGCAAAATCTTATTTTCAGTACCGACCGCTACCTCTGGCAGCATCACCGCCGCCAGTACCATGATTGCAGCAAACACCCCAACCATGTAGAGGATGCGATCGCGAATAACCTCTAAAAAGACATTGCGAGCAACGACAGTAATACGAGCAAGATTCAGCATAAAAAATGTCTTCTCGTTAGGGAAATAGAAATCAACGCACGCTCATACCGCAGCTAGCTTGGGGTGCCGGGCAGTATGATTACATCATTTTAGGTTGTAGATTCTTCCAAGGTTACCGGACGTTCTACCTCAGTGGTCTGCTCTGAACAGGTCACCTTAGCAACAGGCGTTGAGTCGGTTGGAGTCTCCTCGTCTGTTTGTTTTTTGAGGGTACGCGGCAAAATGGTACACACTTTCTCGACGTAGTAGCCATTTTGCTTGGCCGTCGGCCCTAGCCAGTTGGCACGGAGTTTAATCTGATAGCCATTGGAAACAGACTGGGGTCGGGGCGCATCCAAACTCCAAAAGACACGTTCCTTGGCAGCATTGAGAATGATGCCTTCGGCCACTGAGTTAATGCTGTTATCTAGATTCAACAGCCACCGCTCCACCCGAGGCCAGGGGGTATCATCTAACTGATCGATCAGTCTTTCAGAGGCACTGGTTAACAGCAGATTTGCTTGGGAGCCATTGTTGCTATCGGGACCAAATCGAAACACAAAGGCACTTTGGTCTAAATCTTCGGCCATTAGACTAGGGTAGTCATAAAACCAATGCTGGATGCGAAAGTAAAATAGAATCCAGCTACTGAGCAATAAATTGATCAGCAACAGCACAATTAGTTCTTGTCGAATAGCAGGTTTGGGCAGCTTCCAGTTTAAGGTCCAATCACAAAACTTGGGGATGGCGACGAGCAGTGTGGCCACCACTGGCCACATGCCCATGGCTAGCTGTAACCGTTCAGAGGTCCATGGCTGAAACAAAAATATGCACAGGACCGCTGCGGTAATCCATGGACTAATGGAAACATAGCCAATTTCTATCGGGTTTTGGGCTAGCCCCCACCAAATGGCAATGGTGAGAAACAGCCAGCTACCGGTACTGAGAAGGCTGATAGTAAACGGAGAAGATGCTTGGGTTTCAGCCAGTGTGGCCATGCCCCAGGAAAACAAACTCAGCAGCAACAAGGTTTGCCAAGATAAATAGCTAGGGGGGGTGATCAGCGCCCGGATTTTATTAATGGCTTCTTGCAGTACGTCAATCATGCTGTACTCCTAAGAATGTAGGAGCGCAGCAGCAGTAGCAAGAAGATAGCGCTAAAGCTTAGGGCATTGGCCTGGAGAACTGCGATCGCAAATTGAGACGCCGCCTGTTGATATAGGGTTGTCCCTGTGCGAGAGCGACTGTAGCGTTCCTGACGGCTGAGCTCTCGAGGCTGAGACGGCACGCTCCAAGTACCGATGGCCCTCATAATTAGCTCCAGGCCCTTAAGTTTGAGGATCAAGGTCATAAAAAAGGCCACTAACCCTGCCACTAGGATGATCCATCCCATTTGGGGTTTGAGGGTGTTGTTAATTAAATGATCAAATAGCACGTAGCTAATCACCTGGGCCTGCAGCCGAGCATCAATCAGTGGCTCAATCGCTAAAAAGGCAAACCAGCCCACCACCACGGTCAGTAAATTAACCGCCGCCGCATAACGTACACTTTGCTTATATCCAAGCAGCAGCTTTTGGCGTAGCACCATTGCTTCCAATGCAGTTGCCACCAGTAAAAACATGATTTGAAAGATCACCGCTTTCAGCGGCAGCACTGGCTCAAGTTCGCCCATAGGCCTATCCGAGAATCTCAGACATTAGGGTATACCCTATTTGGAAATAAGAACATCTATCATCTATAAAAATATTGCTTTTAATTTTGCCAATTTTGCATTCTTGATGTAGATACGTTGACCGCAACATCTTCTACGCCCAACGCTACAATCAAAGACGCTCCACCTTACTTTCTTCTTTACGCCCATGGTTCGTTCCGGTATCGGTATTCGCACCGCTCAGCAAACGTCAGAGCGCATGGTGGGACAAATCCACGTTTACGATGGCGAGGGTAAGGGCAAATCCCAGGTAGCGTTGGGGGTGGTGCTCCGCTCCATTGGTCTGGGGATTCAAACATTTATGGAGAGTCGGGTGCTGCTGTTGCGGTTTCTTAAAGGACCCGGACGCACCTACGACGAGGATTCAGCCATCGAAGCTCTGCAACGGGGCTTTCCCCACCTGATTGACCAGGTAAGAACAGGTCGCGCCGAGTATTTTGGGGTGGGTGAGATTACTAAATTTGATAAACAAGAAGCTCAGCGAGGATGGGATGTGGCCAAAGGTGCGATCGCATCTGGCCTCTATTCTGTGGTGGTGCTCGATGAGTTAAATCCAGTCCTAGATCTAGGGCTACTAGATATTGACGACGTTGTCCGCGCCCTGCGTCGTAAACCCGACTATCTAGAAATTATTGCCACAGGACGTAGTGCCCCCCCGGCCTTGCTAGAAGTCGCCGATCTCCACTCGGAGATGAAGCCCCAACACTATGCCACGTCCGAAATTCCTGGACTGACTGGGATTGAAATCTACACCGGGGACGGCAAGGGCAAATCCACCAGCGCCCTGGGTAAGGCCCTCCAGGCCATTGGCATCGGCATTAGCCAGGACAAGTCTCACCGGGTCATGATTATCCAGTGGCTCAAGGGAGGAAAAGGCTATACCGAAGATTCAGCCATTGCAGCGCTGCGGCAGAGCTATCCCAACCTGGTGGACCATCAGCGCTGTGGTCGAGATGCCATTGTTTGGCGCGGGCAGCAGCAAACCATTGACTATGTTGAGGCTGAGCGCGGTTGGGAGATGGCTCGCACGGCAATTGCCTCCGGGCTGTACAAAACCATCATTCTCGATGAGCTCAACCCCACTGTGGACCTAGAACTACTGCCAGAGGAGCCCATTGTCCAAGCGCTGTTACGTAAACCAAGGGATACAGAAGTGATTATCACCGGGCGTTGCAAAAATCCCCCGGCCTATTTTCAACTGGCCAGTGCCCATTCCGAAGTTTTTAATCATAAGCACTATGCCGAACGGGGGGTAGAACTTAAGCGTGGAGTAGATTTTTAGGCGGTTAGATGCGTTAGGATCTCCCCAGCAGTTTTTTATGTTAGGCATCCAATACCATGGCAAAAGTTGAGATCTACACTTGGTCGGCGTGTCCCTTCTGTATTCGGGCTAAGCAACTCTTAACCCGCAAAGGCGTTGACTTTACCGAATATGTTATCGATGGAGATGAAGCAGCGCGCGATGCCATGGTTGCCCGTGGGTCTGATGGTAGGCGGTCGGTCCCCCAAATTTTTATCAACGAGGAGCATGTGGGCGGTTGCGACGCGCTCCAGGCGTTAGAGGCCAGTCAAAAATTGGATCAGCTGCTAGCCATATCAGCGTAGCTTTAACAATCTTTGATAGGGGCATACCATATGGAGCAGAAGCGTTCCATGTAATGCCCCTATCTATCCAAACATTAGCTGCCTAACAACAGTTCTAAATGCCATAAACCAACAGCACACAGGTGCCGACAATAGCGACCAATGAGGCGCTTTTCCTCAAACGAAGGACGACAGTCGAGATGGCTATAGCGTACGACTGCGATCGCGAGTTCTTTAGCATCTTGTTGGGGAACTCCCACTCTCATCAGTCGGTGCCAGTAGCGGGCTCCTAGGCGCTTAAGCGTGGCGCGCTTAGATGTCTGGGGCCGTGGTTGACGTTCTAGTAATACAGCTGCAGAGGCCTGCATAGTATCCCCCTCCTTATAAGCGGGTTAGTGTGATTCAGGAAACAACAAATCTTACAAGAAACCGTAAAGAACTTTTACGTATGGTTTTTGAGCCAGAGATAGAAGTTTACTAACACAGCTCCATCAGTGAAACCCGAAGGTTGGTTATTAATGACGCTGATCTGTTGTAAAGCCTCTACAATCAAGGCAAAGGCTATTTCGTAAATTTATGCAATCTTGAGAAGAGATAGTGTGATTTGAGCCCCGACTCTCGGATTCATTGATCACAAAACCTCTGTGCACCCTATCAATAGAGCCGCAGAATCCTCTCGGGAGAAGACCATTAGTTGAATTGGAGGGAGAGGATATCAGCAGCACGAAGCTGTTGATAATACTGCTCGATAAGACTTTTTTGATACTCCGATGGCAAAGTGTTGAGATAAATAAAGTGACTAACTGCGATCGCTAACTCCCTAGCATCCTGAGATGGCACACCTTTTTCCACCAAAGTTTTCCAACAACGAGTTCCCAGACGCTGCATATCAAGGTTTTGAGCGAATGGTTCAGAAATGTTGTTAGGTATGTGATGGGGTAGAGCTTTTGTAGCAAGAGTCTGCATAACAGATGTTCTAGAAGAAGTACGTCTGGAAATGGAAGATATTTTTTATAGAGATACATAGAGATATAACTTAGTAGAGTCAGATCCGTATACCTATGGCCGTAATCTTACTGATAGCTTTGTCTACAGCTGACTCTAAACTCAATGCGTATCTATCTAACACCCTTGATATGTAGAGCATAGAAAATTCGTCTCAGCTACCACATCAGCTAAGTGCTGAAACCTCTGCGCTGAAACGCGTAATTTGTATCTTCAGATACAGTAATATGTATTAACAAATAAGTTAGCTTTCCGTACATACCCTGATTGGACCCATGCGAGTCTACACAATCGGTTGTCGGCCAAAAAATCCGGCCATGACTCGTAGAATCATGCGCTTTAAGGGTGTCACGTGTTCAATCACCCAAAAGCCTGCGCGACGCAGCCATAGTAACGGCAACACGCGATTAGAAAATATCCGGTTGAGCAAATCAGTCATGGCCAAAATTAGCCAGTTTTCGGTCCGTCGCCAGCGTTCGTAGCGTTTGAGCACTCGTATACTGCCAATGGCTTCCTGGCGAGTATGGGCCGTCTGCAAAATTTTGGCCAGGGCCGCGGCATCTCGAATACCCATATTGAGCCCCTGGCCCCCCACCGGGTGACAGCAGTGGGCCGCATCACCCACAAGGGCAATCTTTGGCTTTACATAGCAGTGACTCTGCATGAGTCGCACGGGGAATATCATCGGGGGCTTGAGCATGCGCAGCTCCCCCATCTCATCTCCATAGCGACGGCGTAGCTGGGCCATAAAGTCTTGCTCAGGAAGCGCCATCATGGCCTTGGCTTCTTCGTGGGGCGCAGTCCATACGACCTGACAGCGGTTACCCGGAATCGGCAAAATGGCAAAAGGTCCACTGGGCCAAAACTTTTCGTAAGCTGTATTTTGATGGGATCTAGCAGGGGATAGAACGGTGGTAATGCAAGATTGCCAGTAGGCCCATCCGGAGGTGCGGATGCCAGCATAGTTACGAATTCTTGACTGGGCTCCATCAGCGCCTACCAACAGTTGTGTCTGTAATTGTTGCTGTTGGCCGTTGCACTCCAGGGTAAGCTGCACTGCCCCAGGGAGATCTTGAATATCTACTAAAGCGGTGTCGTAATAGGGCGTCAGACGATGAATATTTGTCGCTAAGCTTTGCAGAGCTTGGATCAAGACGCGATGCTCTGCTCCATAGTAAACGGCATCGACTAGGCTATCGGTGGGATAGAAATTAACGGTTTTACTATAGTCTGCGTCGGACATGCGGACGCGCTGGAAATGGGTGATGTAAGAACCTACCTGGTCCCATAGCCCCAACTGTTGAAAAATACGGGCAGACATGGGGGAAAACGCATAGGCACGATCGCGCTCCGCTATTTTGGCCTGACTTTTGGCTTCAATGATGGCGACGGAAAGACCACTGTGACGGAGGGCGCAAGCTAGAGTCAATCCCACCACACCGGCTCCGACGATGGCAACATCAATACGGGTAGTCTGCTGTTGATGAACAGACCTTTCGTTGGGGGAATTGGTAAGAGAGACGTTCAATGTATATGGAGCTCTATGTGGCTAGTTTATTTTTACGCGTTCGCCCAATAGTGGCAACTAGTGGCAGCTTTCAGCTTTCAGTCCTTTGCTACAAATATTTTCGCTTTGAGCAACGAATTTTATCTGCCGTTTAAGCTGATACCCAAGCAGCTATAGGGGACCTATGTATCAGCTATTACAACTGGTTCACATAATTGTGTTGCATCTCATGGCCTGGTTGCAGCCCTATCTCGGCCCCATCTGTTTGATCGTCGCTTGGTCTGTGGTGGCCCTGGGTATTTGGCAGATGTTTGCGGCCACTCGAGATGGTGTTCGGCGAGCCCAGGCTATGCATCGCATTCCCTGTTCTGGCTGTAGCTTTTTTACCAATCAGGCTGTGCTGAAGTGCGCGCTGCATCCTACCCAAGCCATGTCAGAAGACGCCATCGGGTGTCTGGATTTTGAGGCGGCAAATCCTACCCTAGCGGCTTGTCAGCGTTTAAAGGCTCAAATGTAGTGAGTGGGCAATAATAGTGGGCGAGAGCATAATGTGAGATTGACTATAGCTGGGTTGGCTAATTTTGCAATAGGCTAACCCCATAGACGCCATAGATTAGATTTACCTGAATTTTTCAGTTCCTTCATGCTCTAGTTAATCTAAGGCAAATATTTTGTAGTGGATCTATTAATTTGGCTGTATTGTGGGCAATCGCGGGCAATCTGGTGATATCACCTCAGGCCGGTTGTGGGTTTCCTGTGGGAACGCTAGAGAACTTCTAAACCATCGCGATGATTTCGATTTTTATTTTGACTCACAATGAAGAGCGCGATATTGCGGCCTGCATTGAGTCAGCCCTGGGGTTATCAGATGACGTGATTGTAGTGGATTCGTTTAGTTGCGATCGCACCCTAGCCATCGCTCAACAATATCCTATCCGCACGGTTCAACACGTCTTCGAAAGTCACGGCAAACAGCGCACCTGGATGTTACGCAACGTTCCCACCCAACACCCGTGGGTTTACATTCTAGAAGCGGACGAACGTATGACCCCAGAGCTGTTTAATGAATGTGTAGCAGCGACCCAGTCTAGTCAGCACGTAGGTTATTACGCTGCTGAACGGGTCATGTTTATGAATCGCTGGATCCGCCACAGCACCCAGTACCCCCGCTATCAGCTACGACTACTGGATAAACAGCAGGTATGGTTTGACGACTACGGACATACCGAGCGCGAGGTCTGTGACGGGTCTACCGGATTTCTCCAGGCTACCTACCCTCACTACACCTGTAGTAAAGGGTTTGCCCGCTGGCTCGAAAAGCACAACCGCTACTCCAGTGACGAAGCCGTCGAAACCATTAATCAGCTATCGGACCACGGGGTAAACTGGCGGGCCTTATTTTTAGGCCGTTCCGAGGTCGAACGTCGCCGTGCCCTCAAAGACTTATCCCTACGCTTGCCGCTGCGACCCCTGGTGCGGTTTATCTACATGTACGTTTTCCTGGGGGGCATTCTGGACGGTCGGGCTGGATTTACCTGGTGTATGCTCCAGGCTTTCTACGAATATCTGATTACCCTCAAGGTTTGGGAACTACAGCACGGATGCACTACGGATATTAATCTGGCTGTGGATAGTTTGGCCTCGGTCGAGCAGACGGCAGAAGAATTAGCGCGATCTGTTTAGCGGATTTCGCGGCGGATTCCGAGGACACTTTTAGACTCGTTTTAGACAATATTTATCTAACTAGCTGTGTGTGCCTAACTATGGGAAACCTAACCATAGAGGTGCATCGCTGGGAGTTTATGTTGCATTACCTTGCATCAGCGGCTTTTCCCCAGCTCCGATTATTAACGCTTGTCAGACCGTAATTAGACCGTAGCCATCACTCTAGTGTCTCCAGGGAAAGTACGCCTGGGGATATGACCTAGAGCTTCAACGTATATTGATATGCTGACCCAGGCCCAATCCTTAGAACAATATTTATTAACCCTTTCTCAACAACGTCGTACTGGTGAGCTGGTGGTGGGCTCAGCGACAGGTGAGCCCTGGAAGCTTTACTTTTATTCGGGACGGCTGATCTATGCCACGGGCGGCCAGCATTCGGTGCGGCGGTGGTATCGCTGCTTGCGACGCCATAGTAGCCAGTTTGCTGGCAGCTGGTTTATGGGCATGCGCACACCCGATGATTATTGGGAAGTGGATTTTATTAATCAGGCCATTCAACATCAACACATTTCCCTCGAACAGGCCAAAGCAGTGTTCCAAAGCATTGTGAATGAGGTGGTGCTCACCCTGGTGGATTATCCTGCCGATGATGTGCAATGGCATCCCAATCGGCTGGTGGCTCAGCAACTGGTGTTTGTGTCGGTGCAGCAAGCCTTGGTGCGATCGCAGCACCTCTATCGCCAGTGGCAAGCTATTGGCGGCGATCACCTCACCACCCTGCTCCCTCACGAGCTGCCCTATCTCTCCCCCGTTGTGATCAATCATCGAGGGTTGCGTGTCCATTTATCCGCTGCCAAGTACGACCGCTTAACCCGCTGGATGCAAGGCAACATTACCCTGTGGGATATGGCGGCCCAAGCCCAACGGTCACTGCCCGAGGTGATCAAGCTATTGGTGCCCCTGATCTATCAAGGCTGGGTCGACCTGCAGCCCATATCCGATATTCCTCCCCCCTACATCCCCTCTAGAGTCCCTGGAGATCCCCAAAGCTACACCAAGGGTCTGATCGCCTGTATTGACGATAGTCCGCTGGTGAGTAAGGTCATGGCTGAACTGGTACAGCCTCTAGGCTATGAAGTCTTACCTGTCACCAAACCGGTTGAGCAGATTTCCACCCTATCTCAGCATCGTCCCGATCTAATTTTTCTAGACATCACCATGCCCAATATCAGCGGCTATGAACTTTGTAAGTTTCTCCGGCGTACAGAAGCTTTTTATAAAACCCCCATCATCATTCTTACCGGGCGTGATGGGATGCTTGATCGCATGCGGGCCAAAATGGTGGGTGCCGACGACTTTTTAGCCAAACCGCCCGCCCCCGATAAAGTGGCCCAGCTTCTGGCTAAGCATATTCCTAGGGAAAGGCTAGCCTAAGGAGAGACCCTAGGTTCTAGGACTATCTCTCCATCTTCCCATTGCCCATTGCCAAGTCCCCCCATACAATTAACACCTGCACAACTACTGACCCTTAACGCATGGCCAGCTCCCAGCCCAACGATCAAAGTCCCCGCGAAATTCGCGCTGCTCGTCTGCAAAAGGTGAGTGACTTAAAACAGCTGGGGTTAAATCCATACGCCTACACCTGGGATGTCACCCATCAGGCAGCAGCGCTCCAGGAAAAATTTGTTGATTTGCCTACAGGGGAAGAGGCCGACTTTGTCGTTAGTATGGCCGGTCGAGTCATGGCCCGGCGAGTCTTTGGTAAACTGGCTTTCTTTACCCTGCAAGATGAAACCGGCTCCATTCAGCTATTTCTGGATAAAAAAACGATCCAGGCAGCGATGGCCGATACAGATGAGCAAGCCTTTACCCACCTCAAGCAGCTGACCGACGTGGGGGATTTTCTGGGGGTTAAGGGGACCATCAAGCGCACCGATAAGGGTGAGCTATCGGTCAAGGTCAGTACCTATGCTGTGCTAACCAAGGCGCTTCTGCCCCTACCCGATAAGTGGCATGGTCTAACCGATGTCGCCAAGCGCTACCGTCAGCGCTATGTCGATCTAATCGTCAATCCTGAAGTTAGGGACACCTTTCGCAAGCGGGCGCAGATCACCACATCAATCCGCCGCTATCTTGACCAGCAAAACTTTATTGAGATTGAAACCCCGGTTTTACAAGCTGAACCTGGTGGAGCAGATGCTCGCCCCTTTGTGACCTACCACAACACCCTGGATATGCAGCTGTATCTGCGCATTGCCACGGAGCTACACCTAAAGCGCCTGATTGTGGGAGGCTTTGAGCGAGTATTTGAAATGGGCCGAATTTTTCGCAATGAAGGCATTTCCACCCGTCACAATCCAGAGTTTACCTCCATTGAACTGTACCAAGCCTACGCT
Source organism: Cyanobacteria bacterium P01_B01_bin.77 (assembly GCA_039028535.1). Taxonomy (GTDB): domain Bacteria; phylum Cyanobacteriota; class Cyanobacteriia; order Phormidesmidales; family Phormidesmidaceae; genus Leptothoe. The sequence continues at coordinate 24,810 of JBCCHX010000047.1, read as the reverse complement.
GACTATCACGATATGATGGACATCACTGAAGCCCTGATTGTCAATGCGTCAGAGGAGGTCCTTGGCACGACTGCAATCAGCTATCAGGGGGATGCCATTGATCTAAGCACTCCTTGGAAACGCATCACCATGCATGACGCCGTAGAGGAAAAAACGGGGGTAAACTTTGCTGAGTTTACTGAGCTAGATGCGGCCAAATCAGCTGCAAAAGAGGCTGGGCTTCATGGCATTGACGACTGCCTCACCATTGGCCACATCCTCAATGAAGCGTTTGAGCAGGTGGTGGAGCCGACACTAATCCAACCGACGTTTGTGACCGATTATCCGGTGGAAATTTCCCCATTGGCCAAACCCCATCGAGACAAGCCTGGTTTAGTAGAGCGTTTCGAGCTGTTTATTGTTGGTCGAGAAACGGCCAATAGTTTTTCTGAGCTTACAGATCCAGTCGATCAGCGTCAGCGGCTAGAGGCCCAAGCGGCTAAAAAAGAAGCGGGAGATCTCGAAGCCCATAGCTTAGACGAAGACTTTGTCACCGCCCTAGAATATGGTATGCCACCTACTGGGGGAATGGGAATGGGAATCGATCGTCTAGTCATGCTTTTGACAGATGCTCCCAGTATTCGTGATGTGATCGCGTTTCCTTTGTTAAAGCCCGAGCTAGGGGGGAGCGATTAAGAAAAATCGACGGGGTCACTCCGAACCATGGATTTATCCATAAGGTGCCGGTATCTAGCCCTTGTTGACAGATCAGTTCATCCTCGAAATCACTACCAGCAAATTATTTGGACAAACTGATTAAACTATAGGGGGAGTCTGCTGAGTACATATGCTGTATTTGGCAGTTTTCCACCTGTGCTTAGGGGAATAGTAGCGTTCTGTGCATACTGCACCACAGAGGGCTCAGCAACTCCCGTGAAGCCATTGCTGATCTAGGGTATATAAAACTCATATGGCGTGGCTAGTCTGCCTGCCGACCTCGTACCAAGGATCAGCACCGCCAACGTTAAATTATATTTTGGCTAACTCATATAAATCACTATGGCTCAGTCGTCTGCAGAAAGCACGTTGGCCCGTCTATCGCAGGGCACCACGCCGGGGCGTCTCAAGGCTCAGGTTCAGCATTTAACGAAGCCTAGATTTATTGAGCTTTTGGAGTTGATCATTCAAGAGTTTGAGTATTTTCTCAAAGCTATCAATCTGATCAATAATCAATCGCTAGAAACCCTTTTAGAAGAACTCCTAGAAGCATTTACCCTAAAAATTGGTCAGATTCTCCAGGCTGACCGCACCACCATTTTTATTGTGGATGAGGAGAATCAAGAACTATGGTCCAAAATTGCCCAGGGTGCGGGAGAAAAGGCCATCGAAATCAGAATACCGATGAACAGGGGGATTGCTGGCTATGTGGCTGAGACTAAAAAAACCCTCAATATCCCCAATGCTTACGATGACCCTAGATTTAACCGAGCCACTGATGAAGAAACGGGCTATCGCACCAAAAATATTTTGTGCATGCCTATTTTTAGCAACGACACCAAGGTTGTGGCAGTGGTACAGCTACTCAATAAAATCGGTAGCGATCGGTTTACCCATGGGGACGAAAAAGAATTTGAATCCTTTGCTCGCTCCATCGGTGTACTGCTAGAAAGCTGTAACTCGTTCTATACGGCAGCACGCACCCAGAAGGGGCTCAATGCCTTGCTCAGTGCCATTTCCTCATTAGATCAAAGTTTAGAACTGGAGGTAACGCTGCAGTCAGTGATGGCGGAAGCCCAAAAGCTAATGCAGGCGGACCGTAGCACCCTATGGATCATGGATGGAAATGATCTCTGGTCCAAGGTTAGAAGTGCTGATGGGACAAAAATGCTAAAACTGCGTCAGGCGATTGATGAGGATAGCATTGTTGGCTATGTGGCCTATACAGGCGAAACCCTCAATATTCCCGATGTCTATAAGGATCATCGTTTTGATCGTTCAGCTGATGATAAAACGGGCTATGTTACTCGCAGTATGCTATGTATGCCCGTGTTCAACTCATCGGGTCAGAGAATTGGAGTTACTCAGCTGATTAATAAGGCCCAGGGAGCGTTCACACGCTCAGATGAGTCGTTTATGCGGGCCTTTAATATTCAGGCAGGGATTGCCCTGGAAAATGCCCAGCTTTATGAAAATGTGCTGTTGGAAAAACAGTACCAAAAGGATATTCTCCAGAGCCTCTCCGATGCGGTCATTTCTACGGACATGGGGGGGCGCATCGTCACCATCAATGAGGCTGCCCTAGAGCTTTTAGGCTGTCCCATGGAGGGGACAACAGTTAGCGGAGAACCGGCGGAATCGGTAAAGCATCATTGGGAAGAGGCCCTGATTGGTCGCTTGGTGTGGGAAGTGATTCCCATCGATCAGCTGCAGAATCGTCTAGGTGATAGCCTCAGAACCGCTGCCCAGCATTATGTGCCAGAACAAAACTTGCATGTGGCTTTAGCCGATATTGAGGGGCGACTGTCTTTATTGGTGCCCGATCAGCCTCGCTGTAATGCGTCTTCTGGTTTTGTAGATGAGCTCATGGGACGAGGAGGGATGACTTACTATGCCTGGGGACAGGGACATAGTGTGTCGGCTCCGGATGTGGACATGCAACAACTGGAGCATAGTATTAACCTGACGGTGACGCCCCTGACGGACCCTAAGGGAGGGGTGAGGGGCGGTCTGGTGGTGCTGGAAGATATCAGTCAAGAAAAGCGGATGAAAACCACCCTGTACCGCTATATGACTCCCAGTGTGGCTGAGCAGGTGATGGCCCTGGGCGAAGATTCGCTGATGGTGGGCAAACGTCGTGATGTGACGGTCCTGTTTTCGGATATTCGCGGTTACACCACGCTTACAGAGAGTCTGGAAGCCTCCCAGGTGGTGTCCATGCTAAATGAGTATTTTGAAACGATGGTCGAAGCGGTGTTTAACCATGAAGGCACCCTCGATAAATTTATCGGTGATGCACTGATGGCAGTTTTTGGTGCACCGCTGCCCCTCGAAAATCACAGTTGGTCAGCGATTCAAGCCGCTTTGGATATGCGACAGCGGCTGGTGCGGTTTAATGAACTGCGTCGAGAAAAGAAGCAGCCGGAAATCAATATTGGCATCGGCCTGAGTTCCGGTGAGGTGGTATCTGGCAATATTGGCTCCCATCGCAAAATGGAGTACACGGTGATTGGGGATGGAGTCAATCTCAGTGCCCGATTAGAGGGCGTTACCAAGCAGTACGGTTGTGACATTGTGCTGAGCGAGTATACTTATCGTCCCTGCCGCGAGCTGATTTTAGCTCGGGAGCTTGATCTGGCGAGGGTTAAGGGCAAAATGCAGCCGGTCAAAATTTATGAGCTGATTGGCAGAAAGGATACAGTGCTCTCCGATCAGCGGCAGGAGTTTTTAGAGCTTTATCATCGGGCGCGCCGTGCATACATAGACGATAAGGATTTTGAACGGGCTTTGAAGCTGTTTACCCAAGCCCAGACTATGGAGCCGACCGATAGGGCCGTAGAAATCCATATTGAACGCATTCGTCGATTTCTAAAGACACCGCCACCGCCAAATTGGGATGGTGTCTATGTAATGACAACCAAATAATGATGTCATGGGTTTGTAGCGTCGTTCCATAGAACGACGCTACAAACCCATGACATCACGCTAAAATAAGCGGTGCACTTTTCCTGGGGAGGCTCCATGGGTGAGCGGCAAAAGCTTTACGAAGGCAAGGCAAAAATTCTCTACGCCACCGAGGACCCAGCGGTACTGGTAACCTATTTTAAGGATGATGCCACGGCGTTTAATGCGCAAAAGCGAGGAACCATTGCCAATAAGGGCCGGATTAACAATGCGGTCTCTACACATCTGTTTAAGCTGCTAGAGGCCCAGGGCGTTTCCACCCATTGGATTGCATCGCCTAACGAGCGGGAGATGTGGGTGAAGCCGGTGACGATTGTGCCCCTAGAGGTGGTAGTCCGCAATCTGGCGGCGGGCAGTCTGTGTCGCCAGACGGGAATGGCTCTGGGAACACCCTTAACTCCGCCACTGGTGGAGTTCTACTACAAAAATGATGACCTGGGCGATCCGTTACTGACGTGCGATCGCATCCAGGCCATGGGCATTGCCAGTGACGACACCGTTGCCCAGCTGCAGTATATGGCGAAGCATATCAACCGGGTACTCATAGACTTTTTTAATAGCTGTCACATTACCCTCGTCGATTTCAAGCTAGAGTTTGGCACCTTAGCCGATGGGGCCTTAGTGCTAGCCGATGAAATCAGCCCCGACACCTGTCGTCTGTGGAATCAAAATGAAACCGATGAATCTCGACGAGTAATGGATAAAGACCGATTTCGTCAAGATCTAGGCGATGTGGAATCGGGCTATCAGCAGGTGTTAGATCGAATTCTGGCACATACAAATTGAGCACTGAGGGAGACGGTGCGGTAGAATCTTTCAGAAAATATTAAATTCTGTTCATGTTTTTCTAGATAGCCCAGCTGTTTTTTTAGAAAGGCGCTTCTAGGGCTGTGTCTACAGATCCTAAGGACCGGATTTAGTGTATGTCATTAACAGGAGCTTTTTAGAGTTCCTGTTCCCACGTGGTGTCAGGAGTACGTTTTACAGGACCGCCTATGCGCTTTTCGCCGACTCTATTGGCTTGTTGTACCGTTGCAACATTGTTTGGGTTGCCCGTGCTCGCAGCAGATGCGACCGACGTGGTTGAATCATCATCTCCAGCTGATGAAGGGGGACTAACTGTTGATATAGTTCAGCTGGTAGATCTGCCCCCAGAAGCTGAAACTGTGGAAGTTTTACCACCGCAGCAGCTGGAAAAGAGCCCTGTGCCTATTAATGACACCCTCCTGGTACAAGACGCAGAGAGCCCAGCAGAAACTCCAGTAGAAACTTCGGCAGAAACCCCAGGAGAAAAACTAGAGCGTTTGCTAGAGGGCATTGGTCAACCCTCTCAGACACCAGAAGAACCTGACGCGCCGTCGGCTCCAGAAGCTGAAACACCCCCAGTCGAGACACCAGATGAGGGTGTGGCCGAAGACGAACCGGTGGAAGAGGAAATCCCGGTGCTCGTAGCGGAGCTAGATGTCGTTACCCTAGACGGTAGTGCCCTTGATCCAGAGCTAGAGGATATTGTCTATCAGGCCCTCACCCTACGTCCTGGCCGCACAGCTACCCGCAGTCAGCTGCAAGAAGATATCAATAACGTATTTGCCACAGGCTTTTTTGCCAATGTTAGGGCCAGACCCGATGATACAGATTTAGGGGTGCGAGTCACCTTCGGTGTACAGCCCAATCCTATACTTACTGGAGTGGATATTCGCACTGATGCTGATACTGCCAGTGTGCTGCCCGACGACCAGGTGGATGAAATCTTTGGTGAGCAGTATGGCAAAATCCTCAACCTAATTGATTTTCAAGATGGCATTTTAGAACTCAACGAGTGGTATCGCTCTGAGGGTTATGTATTAGCCCAGGTGACGGCAGCTCCCCAAGTGTCGGACGATGGTGTGGCCACGCTGATTGTTGCAGAAGGGGTGATCGAGTCTATTGAAGTTCGCTACATCGACGAGGATGGTAACAACGTCGATGCTGAGGGAGAACCTATCGATGGCAAGACGCGTCCCTTTATCGTGACTCGTGAATTTGAAACGCAGCCCGGGGATGTTTTCCAACAGGACAATATTCAGGCCGATTTGCAGCGGGTATTTGGTCTGGGCATTTTTGATGATGTGCGTTTGTCGTTAGACCCTGGTGATGAAGACCCCCGTAAGGTCAAAGTGGTGGTCAATATTGATGAAAGTAGCACTGGCTCAGTGGGGGCTGCAGTTGGCTTTAACCTGCGGGGGGATGTGTTTGGCAGCGTCAGCTACCAACAGGACAACCTGGGAGGTAACAACCAAACATTGCGCACTGAAGTCCAGTTGAGCGAAAGCGATTTGCTGTTTGATGTCAGCTTTACCGATCCCTGGATTGCTGGAGATCCCCATCGCACATCCTATACCGTGAACGGGTTTAATCGCCGTTCAATTTCTCTCATCTTCGATGGGGGAGACACGGATGTGGATCTGCCCAATGGCGATACTCCACGGGTTAATCGATTAGGGGGAGGGGTTACCTTTAGTCGTCCCCTGGATAATGGTTGGAGTGGTTCGGTGGGTCTGGACTATCAGCGGGTTTCCATTCGTGATAGCGATGGCGATCTCTCACCGGAGGACCAGTTTGGTAACGAGCTAAGCTTTAGCGGTAGCGGACGTGATGATCTCTTAAGTATTCCCGTTGGCTTTGTGTGGGATCAGCGCAATAGTCCTGTAGCACCTACCAGCGGTAGTTTGTTGCGCCTGGGGTCTGAGCAAACTATTCCGGTAGGGAATGGCACTATCTTCTTTAATCGGTTGCGCGCTAGCTACAGTCGTTACTTGCCGGTTAGTTTTGTCAAGTTTGGCGACGGTCCCCAGACCATTGCCCTCAATGTGCAAGGTGGGACGGTGATTGGCGACCTGCCGCCCTATGAGGCGTTCTCCTTGGGGGGAACTAACTCGGTGCGGGGTTATGACGAAGGCGATTTGGGCAGCGGTCGCTCCTTTGTGCAGGCCACGGCTGAATATCGTTTTCCACTGTTTACCTCGTTCTTAGGTGGAGCGCTGTTTGTTGACTATGGTTCTGATCTAGGTTCAGGTGGTGATGTGCCTGGAGATCCAGCCGTGATTCGTGGTAAGCCCGGAGATGGCTTCGGCTACGGAGCGGGTGTTCGAGTGCAAACGCCCTTGGGTGCCTTGCGTCTTGACTATGGCTTTGGGGATGATGGCGATGGCCGTCTTCACTTTGGTATTGGAGAGCGATTCTAATGTCGGCGGAGGCCGGCTTACAGTGCACCCTGGCGGCGTCTGTTGCTTGTAGCGGTGTGGGTCTGCATCTGGGGCAAAAGACCCAGGTGACGATTGTGCCAGCAGCGGCCAATAGCGGTCGTTATTTTGTCCGTACAGATCTAGGGACTGAGAAGATTCCTGCTGAGGTGTCGGCGGTGAGTCAAACTCGTCTTTCTACCCAGCTAGGTCCCTCTGAGGGGCTGGTGCGGACGGTAGAGCATCTGTTAGCGGCGCTGTGGGCCGCGGGCATAGACAACGCCCGGATTGAAATTGACGGGCCGGAAGTACCGTTGCTAGATGGGTCTGCTCGGGATTGGATGCACCAAATCCAGGCTGTGGGTACCGTGGAGCAAGCTGTAGAGCGTCTCTGTGGGGTGCTGAGTGAGCCAGTGATTGTATGGGATGAGGATGCCTACGTAATGGCGGTCCCGGCCTCACAGATGCGCTTTAGCTATGGTGTTGACTTTCCGATGGCGGCGATTGGCAATCAATGGCATAGCTGGTCTCCAGTCGATGGGAAGTTTGCTGACCTGGTGGCTCCGGCACGTACATTTGCCATGGCCCACCAAATTGACGGGTTGCGATCGCAAGGACTAATCAAAGGCGGCAGTCTCGAAAATGCCCTCGTCTGTGACCAAGAAGGCTGGTTGAATCCCCCACTGCGATTTGCAAATGAACCGGCACGTCATAAACTTTTAGACTTAGTAGGGGATCTCAGTTTATTAGGTGTTCTCCCTACGATGCATGTGACCGCTTATCGAGCTAGTCACAGTTTGCATGTGCAGTTAGCTCGTCAGCTAGCGGCTGTCTGTGCAGTTCATCCATCGGCTTCCGCTTAGCCGGGAACACCTACGCCGTTGCTGTTAAAAAAAGTCTATGGCCACCGTCATTCAAGATAAAACCCATACCAACCAAGAGGCTCAACCGGCCGCTGCCGAGAGCAAGGCCTCTATTACCTTCAATCTAGAGCAAATTCAGGCGCTGTTGCCTCATCGCTATCCCTTTGCTTTGGTTGATCGAATTATTGACTATGTTCCTGGCAAACAGGCGGTCGGTCTAAAAAACGTCACGTTCAACGAACCTCACTTCCAAGGACATTTTCCAGGGCGTCCCATCATGCCTGGTGTGCTGATTGTCGAAGCCATGGCCCAGGTGGGGGGAATTGTTCTCACCCAAATGCCTGGTGTCAATGGTCTGTGCATGTTTGCGGGTATCGACAAGGTTCGCTTTCGTCGGCCAGTTGTGCCAGGTGACCAGCTGGTTATTACAACAGAGCTGCTCAGCGTACGCGGGCTAAAATTCGGCAAAATGCAAGCTAAAGCCGAAGTTGATGGTCAACTGGTGTGCGAAGGCACCCTCATGTTTTCTGTGGTTGAATAAAACATAACCAATGCTCCCAACTGCTCTGATTCATCCCACGGCGGTCATCCATCCGAGGGCCCAAGTTCATCCCAGTGTCAAGGTGGGACCCTATGCTGTGATTGGGGAAAAAGTCAGTGTTGGGAAAGACACCGAAATAGGCCCCCACGTGGTGCTCGATGGTCATACTGAGATTGGTCAGCATAATCGCATTTTTACTGGCGCAGCGATTGGCTTAGAACCGCAGGATCTCAAGTATGACGGTTCTGAAAGCTTGGTATCCATCGGTGATGGTAACAATATTCGCGAATATGTCACCATTAATCGACCCACCCGATTTGGTGAGATTACCCGTTTGGGCAATGGCAATCTGCTGATGGCCTACTCCCATGTGGCTCACAACTGTGTGATTCAAGATAGCGTTATCATTGCCAACTCGGTTGCTTTGGCCGGCCATGTTCATATTGAGTCTAATGTTCGCATCAGCGGGCTGGTGGGAATTCATCAGTTTGTTCACATCGGTCGCCATGCCATGGTGGGCGGTATGAGTCGAATTGAGCGAGATGTTCCTCCCTATATGATGGTAGAAGGTAATCCATCTCGGGTAAGGGGTCTCAATCAAGTCGGTCTTAAACGCTCGGGTATTAGAGATTTAGAAGCTGGCCGTGTTTACGAGGGCCTCAAGCAGGCCTATCGGTTGCTATATCGTTCGGGGCTTACTTTTAGTGAAGCCCTCAACAAGTTGGACTCCGTTGCCAACAACGAATATGTGCAACATCTCCATCGGTTTTTGGTGGCGTCCCAACAAAAAGGTCGGCGGGGTGTGATTCCAGGGCGGCTGATCTCTCGGTCCTAGGGTTTAGCTTTTCTAGCTCTAGAGCTTGCTTCTAACATGCAGTATGACAATATCCAGACCAATATCCAGACCAATACTTTCGCTACACCTAAACCCATCACTCGCCCGCTGCGGGTGTTTATTCACACGGGAGAAGTTTCTGGCGATCTTCAAGGGAGCTTATTGGTGGAGGCCCTGGAGCGTTGTGCTGCCGCCCAAGGACTCGCCGTTGAGGTTAGCGCCATGGGGGGGGACCGGATGGCTGCCGCTGGGGCCAAGCTGATTGGCAATACCGTAGCCGTCAGTTCCATTGGCTTTTTTGAAGCCCTGCCCCATGTGATCGCTGCCCTAAAACTTAATCGATGGGCCAAGCAGCACTTAAAACAGAGTCCTCCCGATGTGGTAGTTCTAATTGACTACATGGGACCTAATGTGGCCATTGGCTCGTTTATTCGCCGTCAGTTTCCCAAGGTGCCCATCGCTTACTATATTGCGCCCCATCTTTGGGTTTGGGCGACCATTCCTGGGGATACGGCCAAGGTTTTGTCTGTTTCCGACCGAATCCTTTCAATTTTTCCAGGAGAAGCCCGTTATTACCGAGAAAAAGGGGCCCAAGTATCCTGGGTGGGCCATCCCCTGTTAGATAAATTTGCTAACTATTGTCCAGCTGCAGCCAAGCAGAATGCCCGTGAGCAGTTGGGGTTAGATCCGGCGGCCCAGGTGGTGACCTTACTGCCTGCCTCCCGCCCCCAGGAGCTGACCTATGTGTTACCGATTATGTTTACTGCGGCTCAACGGCTCCAAGCCCAAAACCCCCAGCTGCAGTTTTTAGTTCCCCTAGCTCGTAACACCTTTCGTCAACCCTTAGAAACCGCCCTCCAAGACTATGGACTAACGGGACAAGTGGTGACCCAAGAAAAACAAATGTTGGCGATTTCGGCAGCGGATCTGGCGATTAGCAAATCAGGGACCACTAATCTGGAAATTGCCTTGATGGAAGTCCCCCAGGTGGTGATGTATCGTCTAAATCGCCTTACTGCTTGGGTAGCGGAATTTGTATTACGATTTTCAGCCGCCTATGTTTCGCCGGTAAATCTGGTTAATATGGAGCCGATTGTGCCGGAGTTTGTCCAGTGGGAGGCCACCCCTGAGGCCATCAGCCAAGTGGCGCTAAATCTGCTGAACGATCCGGATCAGCGGCAAAAAATGGTGGAGGGCTACAGGACAATGAGAGAGCATTTGGGGGCGGCGGGTGTTTGCGATCGCGCCGCCACCGAAATTCTAGATCTGGCCATGGGCAAGACGGGAAAATCTATTACAGATGCCCCTAAAGAATACTGACCAATCTGGGACCCGAGCGGGGTAACATTCGTCTGATGAAGTGTACAGGGAGAAAGTGAGTGGACATTACTGACATTTTTAAGCAAGGTGGGGTGGCCATGTGGCCCCTGGTTGTCCTATCAGTAATTGCCCTGGGCACCATTGTGGAACGCATTTGGTTTTGGTCTCGCATTATTACCCGTGAGCGCGAAGTCGCTGGCCGTGTCTTAGAAGCTGCCCGGCGGGAATGGACAGCGGCAGCCGAAATCGCTCAGCGGGCTCATCGGTTGCCCATGGGCCGTTTTCTCTATGCGGCCCTCAAGCTTAAAGACCAAGAGCCTGAGGTCTTTCGTCTAGCCTTAGAAACCGCTGCTAACGAGGAACTGGCTGCCATGCGACGAGGAGATAAGGTCCTAGAACTCGTGATCGCCGTTTCTCCCATGCTAGGTCTGTTAGGCACCGTACTGGGTCTGATGAAATCCCTGGGTTCTCTGGACCTCAACGATTTAGCTATTGGTAGTGCCACCAGCGGAGCCGCAGGCGGGATTGGTCAATCTCTGATCACCACTGCGACGGGGCTGATTATCGCCATCATTAGTCTGATGTTTTATCGCCTATTCCAAGGCTTAGTCTTTGGCCAGGCCAAAGTCTTTCGTCAGTCAGGCAGTGAATTAGAACTTCTTTACCGTCAGGCTTGGTCCCTAACCAGCGGACGTCCCAGTGAATTGGGTGCTTCGATTAATTAGATAAGGTGGTGAATCGATCATGGCCATGAAATTAGACATAGACGAGCAACAAAGCGATATTCAAATCGAGCTGCTTCCCCTGGTCGATGTTGTTTTTTGCATTCTCACCTTTTTTATCTTGGCCGCCGTTGGCAGTCGTCAGCAGGCCATTAATTTAGACTTGCCCAATGCCAATACCAGCTCAGCCCTGCCGCCTACAGCCCTAACTACCGGTCGCGATCGCCTTTATGTCAGCGTGGATCCCATTGGTCGTATTTATCTCGATCAAGATCCCATTTTGGAACAAAACCTGTTAGGACTGGTGGCTGATTTTTACAATGGCAATCCCGCTGGCATTGTGGTCTTATATGCTGCCAAGGACTCCCGCTACGACGATGTTGTGCGAGTTTTAGATATTCTGCGCCAGGTGGGTGGTAATCGTGTGGCTTTAGCTACCCTACCAGCTGGGACCCAATCACCTAATACTTCCCAAGATCTACTGCCCAGTGAGTTATCTCCTGAACTCCAGGATCTGATTAATGGTTCAGGGTCTAGTGGAGTAGCTCCCAGTGGTTCAGGCTCTAGCTCACCAGGAGTCAACGATCCGCTGGCACCATCTACTACAACACCGATTCCGACCACACCTGGGGGCACATTACCTGCACTCCCACCTAACGAAGAATAATCTGCTGTCAGGGCACCCATAAGGGGTGCTCCTGCTCTTCTCTAAAAAGCCAAGTTTTTATCCCTGACCAGGACCCATGCCAACTGTACCGGCATAGACTGCCTGTTCCGCTAGCTCATCTTCGATCCGTAGCAGGCGGTTGTACTTAGCTACCCGCTCACTGCGGCACAGAGAACCTGTCTTAATCTGACCGGCTCGAGTAGCCACAGCCAAATCAGCAATCGTTGTATCTTCGGTCTCACCGGACCGGTGACTAATGACCGACGTCAGACGATTGCGAGTGGCTAGGTCAATCGCCTCTAAGGTCTCAGTCAAAGAACCAATCTGATTTAATTTAATCAAAATTGAATTAGCGGCCCCTTGATCAATTCCCTTTTGTAAACGGGTGGGATTAGTTACAAACAAATCATCTCCCACCAGCTGCACTCGATTACCAATCTTCTGGGTCAATGCTTTCCAGCTGTCCCAGTCTTCCTCATGCAGGCCGTCTTCAATCGAAACAATCGGGTATTGACTGGCTAGCTTATCAAGATAGTCAATGGTTTCTGCTGGCGAGTGAGCCGTGCCATCAAAGGTGTATTTGCCATCCTGATAAAATTCGCTGGCGGCCACATCCAGGGCCAATGAGATTTGTTCACCAGGTTTATATCCCGCCGATTCAATAGCCGCAATTAAAATCTCTAGGGCCTCTTGGTTAGAGCCCAAATTAGGTGCAAAACCACCTTCATCACCTACTCCCCCAAGCAGGCCTTTCTGATCTAAAACTTTACTTAAGCTAGCAAAGACCTCTGCACCCCAGCGCAGCGCTTCTCTAAAACTGCTGGCACCGCTAGGTACAATCATAAATTCCTGAATATCCACATTGTTATTCGCGTGGGCCCCCCCGTTAATCACATTCATCAAGGGCACCGGTAAGACATTGGCCAATGGACCACCCAAATAGCGATAGAGCGGCAGTCCCAACGCTTCAGCGGCGGCCTTAGCGTTGGCTAACGAGACCGCCAGAATAGCATTAGCTCCCAGGTTTGCTTTATTTTCTGACCCATCCAGGGCGATCATAGTGCGATCAATAACGACCTGGTCGAGAGCATCTAGCCCCATCAGTTCACGGGCAATTTTTTCATACACATTATTGACCGCCTTGAGTACTCCCTTACCCCCATAGCGTTCATCCCCATCTCTCAACTCATGGGCTTCAAAGGTGCCAGTGGAGGCACCACTGGGGACCTGGGCCAAACCTACGGCTCCCATAGATAAATAAACTTCAGCTTCGATGGTGGGGCGACCTCGAGAGTCCAAAATTTCGCGGGCACGAATCTCTTCAATGGTGGTTTCGAGTAGGTCATTCATCAATCTGTGTTTCCTTGTGGATTAACTACGGGTAAACAGGTGTGTAGGACTCACTGGCATGCCAATCTTTGGTGCCTGAGACAGCTAAAGGATTGCACGATAAACCAGCATACGGTGCTATCCTCACCAACGATAGGGCTGCCTTGCAAAATGTGAGGAAAAACACATGAATCTACCTAGCATCACTGATCTCAAGTAGGGTCTCATCGTCTAAATCGGCAATGGCAACTAGACCAGCGCTAGGATGAGTTCTAACCCAAACTAGACCCAAACTAGACCCAAACTAAATTTAAGGGAGACGTCGCGATGCGTTTATTACACACAATGTTGCGAGTGGGCGACTTGGACAGATCGCTGCAGTTTTACTGTGATGTCCTGGGCATGACCCTACTGCGTCAAAAAGAGTATCCGGGTGGCAAGTTTACCCTGGCGTTTGTCGGCTATGGCGATGAACGGGACCACAGTGTGCTGGAGTTAACCTACAACTGGGGGGTGGAATCCTACGATCTCGGTGACGGGTATGGCCACATTGCCCTAGGTGTGGATGACATCTATGGCACCTGTGAAGCGATTAAAGCCCGGGGTGGTAAAGTTGTGCGAGAACCGGGACCCATGAAACACGGGTCAACAGTGATCGCTTTTGTGAGCGACCCCGATGGTTATAAGGTTGAATTAATTCAACTAAAAGACAAAGCGGCATTGCAGCCCCAAGAAGCAACGACGACGGCTTAGGGGATAAATGGTGAATGCACCCAGTTTGAATACACCCAGTTGATATACTTGATCGTTCCTATCCCTGCCAGCCCCACCAGACCCCATGCAGCCATCTAATCCCGATAAGTTTACCGCCAAGGCATGGGATGCCATTGTTCAAGCTCAAGATGTCGCTAGACGGTTTCGCCAGCAATATCTTGAAGTGGAACATGTGATGGTGACCCTGCTGGAGCAGCAGGGGCTGGCCGGTACAATTTTGTCAAAGGCCAGTCTGGACCCAGGGTTGATTTTGCAGGAGCTAGAAATTTTTGCCAAACGGCAGGCCCCAGGTCGAGTATCAGCGGACAGTAGCTTATATTTGGGCCAAAGTCTGGATCGGATGCTCGATCAGGCTGAGGCGGCTCGCCAGCTGCTGCAGGACGACATTATTTCCGTTGAGCACTTGCTCTTGGGATTTGCCGAGGACGAGCGGATTGGCCGTCGTCTGCTGCGCGGATTTGAATTAGATGTAGCCGGGATGCGCGCGGCGATTAATCAGGTGCGCGGCAAGCAAAAAGCGACTGGTCAAAATCCAGAGGAAGCCTACGAAGCCCTGGATAAATATGGCCGTGACCTGACCGAAGAAGCCAAACACGGCAAGCTAGATCCTGTCATTGGTCGAGATGAAGAAATCCGTCGAGTGATTCAGGTGGTCTCACGACGGACCAAAAACAACCCAGTGCTGATTGGTGAGCCTGGTGTGGGTAAGACCGCTATTGCCGAGGGACTGGCCCAGCGGATTGTCAATGGGGATGTGCCGGAGTCGCTGAAGGATCGTCAGCTCATTTCCCTGGACATTGGCAGTTTAATTGCTGGGGCAAAGTACCGAGGGGAATTTGAAGAGCGGCTACGCTCAGTGCTCAAGGAGGTAGCTGAGTCCGATGGCCAAGTGGTGCTATTTATTGATGAGCTACACACGGTAGTCGGTGCTGGTGGCGGTAACAGCAATGTGGATGCCGGAAATCTGCTCAAGCCGATTTTGGCACGGGGAGAGCTACGGTGTATCGGTGCCACTACTGTTGATGAGTACCGCAAGCATATCGAAAAAGATGCCGCCCTAGAGCGGCGTTTTCAACAGGTTTATATTGGCCAGCCCAGTGTCGATAATGCCATTTCAATTTTGCGGGGTTTAAAGGAACGCTATGAGGCTCACCATGGTGTCAAGATTGTTGATTCAGCCTTAGTGGCGGCGGCGACGCTGTCGGATCGCTATATTAGCGATCGTTTCTTGCCGGACAAAGCAATAGACCTAATTGACGAAGCTGCTGCCAAGCTAAAGATGGAGATTACCTCTAAGCCTGTGGAGCTAGAGACCATTGATCGGCGGCTGCGTCAGCTAGAAATGGAAAAACTCTCCCTGCAGGGAGAAGAGTCCACCTCTCGCACATCAAAACAGCGCCTCACAGGCATTAACAAAGAGATTGAAAAACTCTCTGTAAAACAGCAGAAGCTGACGGCACAGTGGCAGGCTGAAAAACAGGCCCTAGATGCCATTAAAGCCCTGAAGCAAGAAGAAGACCAGTTACGGGTTCAGGTTGAACAGGCTGAACGAGCCTATGATCTAAACCGAGCGGCCCAGATTAAATATGGTCGCTTAGAAGCTTTACAACAAGAATTAGAGATTTTAGACACGCAGCTGCAAGAGATGCAGGATAAAGGCTCCACCCTACTGCGAGAGCAGGTGAGTGAGGCGGATATTGCCGAGATTGTGGCTAACTGGACCGGGATCCCAGTCAATCGGTTGATGGAAACCGAGCGCCAGAAGCTGTTGCAGCTAGAGGGTTATTTACACCAGCGGGTGGTGGGCCAAAGTGAAGCGGTAACGGCGGTATCAGCGGCTATTCGACGGGCTCGGGCTGGGATGAAAGATCCAGGCCGCCCCATTGGTTCATTTTTGTTTATGGGGCCTACCGGGGTGGGTAAGACGGAGTTGGCTCGGGCGCTAGCTGACTGTCTGTTTGATACCGAAGAGGCCTTAGTCCGGGTAGATATGTCGGAATACATGGAGAAACATTCCGTGGCCCGGTTAATCGGTGCGCCCCCCGGTTATGTGGGCTATGAAGAAGGAGGGCAACTTTCTGAGGCGGTGCGACGACATCCCTATTCCGTGGTGCTTTTAGACGAGGTGGAGAAAGCTCACCCGGATGTATTTAATATTTTGCTGCAGGTGCTAGACGATGGCCGCATCACCGATTCTCAGGGGCGGATGGTGGACTTTTGCAATACGGTAATTGTCATGACCAGCAACATTGGTAGTGACCACATTTTAGATGTCTCGGGGGATGAGTCCCAGTTTAAAGAAATGCAGGAGCGAGTCTTGGGTGCCCTGCGCGGCCATTTTCGTCCAGAGTTTCTTAATCGGGTGGATGATTTGATTATCTTCCATCCGCTGAGTAAGGATGAACTGCGATCCATTGTAGAAATCCAACTCAAACGTCTGTATAAGCTCTTAGCGGATCAGAAAATTGCTTTGCATGTTTCAGAGTCGGCTATCGACTACGTGGCTGATAAGGGGTACGACCCAGTGTACGGAGCTAGACCGTTAAAGCGAGCGATTCAACGGGAGTTGGAGAATCCAATTGCAACTAAGATTTTGGAAAATACGTTTGTTGAAGGCTGCCAAGTTGTGATCGACCATATTGATGACCGCCTTAAGTTTCAGGTTAAGCAGGCTGATGAGAAAGCTGCCTAGGCTTTTAGCTTGTAGCTGGTGGGGAAGCGCTAACTCGCCCAGGGTTCGAAACCCACGGCTAGCTGAAGGGTGTCCACTGGAAGGGACACAATCATCGGAGATGTGTCTTTAAAGGTTTGCTTCCACCCACGACCATACTCTAGCGCTACCACACCAAATTGTCCCTTGAGCGGGCAACTCTCACTTAGCACTGGCGTTTTAACTCGGCGCGGGCTTCAGCTTTTTATGCACATTTAGACTCTGGAGTCGGCTGGTTTATCCTAGGGATAGTCAGCTAGTTCTTTTCTTTGCGAGCCCATGACTCTCCAGTTAATAGTTCCGAATATGGCCTGTGATGCCTGTGCCAAGACGATTACTAGTACTATCCAAGCTCTAGATGCAGAGGCGACTGTCGCTGCTGACCCCAAAACTAAACAAGTGGATATTGAAACCGCGACCGCTGAAACAGCGATACGAGCAGCCCTTAAAAAAGCAGGCTATCCAGCGTCTGCTTAATTTTTAGGGCAAGTCAAGGAGATGCCATGACCATCACCACACTAGCCTTAAAGGGAATGAGCTGTGCGGCTTGCGCCCACACTGTGGAAGCGGCTATTCAAAAAGTGCGGGGCGTAAACAGAGCCCAGGTGAACTTTGCCACTGAACAGGCCAGTGTCGATTATGATGGGCGTCGTACCAGCCTTCAGGCCATTCAAACCGCCGTTGCTGATGCTGGGTATGAAGCGACTGCCGTTAAGCACATTGACTTTGCTGCTGAGCGACTAGAGCATAATGCGCAGCAGCGATCGCAACTGACCCGAGTCATCGTCAGTGGATTGGTAGGCATCGTGCTGATGGTGGGCTCGCTCCCAATGATGCTGGGGGTGAGCATTCCCGGTTGGCCCATGGTATTTCACAATGCCTGGTTTCAGTTAGCCTTGGCAACACCTGTTTTATTTTGGTGTGGTCAGTCTTTTTTTATAGGAGCGTGGAAAAGCGTAACCCACCGGGCGGCCAATATGAATACTCTGGTGGCAATGGGGACGGGGACAGCCTATCTGTATTCTCTATTTGTCACCCTGTTTCCCCAGGTGTTGGTGGCTCAGGGACTAGCACCCGATGTGTATTACGAGGCGGCTGTCGTGATTATTGCGCTGCTGCTGCTGGGGCGCTATTTAGAAAATCGAGCCCGAGGACAAACCTCGGACGCAATTCGTCAACTGATGG
Source organism: Cyanobacteria bacterium P01_B01_bin.77 (assembly GCA_039028535.1). Classification (GTDB taxonomy): domain Bacteria; phylum Cyanobacteriota; class Cyanobacteriia; order Phormidesmidales; family Phormidesmidaceae; genus Leptothoe. Next base: position 6,983 of record JBCCHX010000047.1, on the reverse strand, counting down.
GATTACAGCCTCGAATGGCGAGGGTGATACGGGAGACTGCGGAAGTTAATATTCCCATCCACGCGGTAGTTGTAGGGGATATTGTTGTTGTCCGTCCGGGAGAAAAGATTCCGGTGGATGGTGATGTTGTTGCCGGGACATCCACCGTGGATGAATCCATGGTGACGGGCGAACCTATGCCTGTAGAAAAAAGTACGGGCAATGCGGTGATTGGGGCCACCATCAACAAAACGGGGAGTTTTCGGTTGCGGGCGACTCGGGTGGGCCAGGATACAGTACTGGCCCAGATTGTGCAGCTGGTGCAGACAGCCCAAGGGTCAAAGGCCCCGATTCAAAAGCTGGCGGACCAGGTGATGGGCTGGTTTGTGCCAGTGGTGATTGCGATCGCACTGCTCACATTTCTACTGTGGTTTATCCTCACCGACAACATTACCCTGGCTCTATTAACCACTGTTGGTGTCCTGATTATTGCCTGCCCCTGTGCCCTGGGGTTGGCCACCCCCACCTCTATTATGGTGGGGACCGGCAGGGGAGCCCAGATGGGCATTTTGATCAAAGATGCCGAAAGCTTAGAACAGGCCTACAGACTGCAAACTATTTTGGTCGATAAAACCGGCACCCTCACCCAGGGAAACCCAACGGTGACTGACTATATCACCGTCCGAGGCACAGCTAACCGTCATGAGATTAGGGTATTGCAGCTAGCTGCCGCCGTCGAAAATCAGTCAGAACACCCGCTGGCGGCTGCCGTTGTTGCCTATGCCAAGGCTCAAGGGGTGGAAAGTTTGCCTACCGTCGATGCCTTTAACGCCAGGGTTGGACAAGGAGTGCATGGCATCGTCCAGGGGCAGCAGGTGCACATCGGCACCGAACGCTGGATGCACACCCTCGCCATTGATACCCGACAGCTACAGTCTCGCTGCCAGGCCTGGCAGGCCGCTGCCAAAACTACTGTGTGGATCGCGGTAGATGGAGAGGTAGAAGGGCTGCTGGGGATTGCTGATGCGCTCAAACCATCGTCGGTCTCGGCTGTTCAATCTTTGCAGCGTATGGGTTTGGAGGTCGTGATGCTGACGGGAGATAATCCCCAAACGGCGGCGGCCATTGCTCAAGAAGCGGGCATTCGGCGCTACATTGCCGATGTGCGTCCCGACCAGAAAGCGGCCCATGTAAAACAGCTACAGGCGGCAGGCAAACGAGTGGCTATGGTAGGAGATGGCATTAACGATGCACCAGCCCTAGCTCAGGCCGATGTGGGTATGGCCATTGGTACGGGGACGGATGTTGCGATCGCGGCCAGTGACATCACCCTGATTTCCGGCGATTTGCACGGTATTGTCACCGCCATTCGTCTCAGCAAAGCCACCATGGCCAACATCCAACAAAATCTGTTTTTTGCCTTTATCTACAATATCGTCGGGATTCCCATCGCCGCTGGGATTCTCTATCCTCTCTTTGGTTGGTTATTAAATCCGATGATTGCCGGAGCTGCCATGGCCTTTAGCTCAGTCTCCGTGGTGACCAATGCCCTGCGACTCCGACATAAGTAAGCAGATATTCCCCATCTCTACCCAATAACTTTACTGTTGTGCAGTTTCCTAGCGTCTAAAGAGACTTTTCAAACCATTCCACATCCCAATAGCGCTCAAACTTTCGACCGACTTCTCGGTAGTGCCCAACACTGTGGAAACCAAATTTTTGGTGTAGGACAATAGACCCTGGATTGGGCAGCGTGATCCCCGCATAGGCTCGATGCACATCCTCATTTGCCAGGGCACGAAACAGCGCCTGATAGAGTTGGGTGCCAATGCCCTGTCCCTGGGATTGAGGTGCTAGATAAATGCTCGTTTCGACTGACGTATCGTAGGCCGCCTTAGTTCTAAATCGACTGCTAGTGGCATAGCCCACCACCACCTGATCTTGTTCAGCCACCAGCAAGCGATGACGACCCTGGGGTGCATAGTGACACCACCAGTGCTCTCGCCGTCGTTCGAGGGTGTAAGGTTCAATATCGAATGTGATGGTGGTATTGAGAATATAGTCGTTATAAATATCCGTCAGGGGAGCGAGATCGCTGTCCTGAGGAAGACGGATAATAGTCGCCATAAGGGTTGTGAAGAATCAGAGGCTGTTTGCCCAGAATAATATCAGGCATTGGTAGCCCCCGTAGATATCCACAAACGTATGGCTCTTGGAATCCGTGTAAGTACGGAATTAGTTATGTATTTCTGTATTTTTTTCCTGTCCACAGGTGGTTTGACAGAATGCTGAACTATGTCAAGGTCAATAGCCCATAGGAGTTCCAACTTGCAACCCGTTACTTGGTTCGATTCCACCCTCGAAGTTTTACCTGATTATTATCTCAACTGTGATAGTGCCAAACGCCTTTGGCAAGACTGGCGTGTTTTGAGGCGTTTATTTATCCGTCGTGATCACAGCCGGGATTTGTTACTCCACGGACAGGATGGCTGGTTACCTATCCATGGGATGACAGTCCACCGACAGTTGTTGAGCATCACCACCGATGAAGGTGAAATGGTGCTCAATATGGATGAACCGGTTGTATGGCTCAGTCGGGCAAATCCGGCCAATACACAGATTATGACTCGACACCCTAGGCTCCACAAACATCAGACTGACTGGTGTACAGTCTAGAAAGCGCCTAGGGCGTTCACACTCAAATAGCACCGTAATGGTCCCTTGCCCCTTGCTCGTCTTTACTTGGTGGGACTTTGCTTTTGTGCAATTCCGTCACCCTATGGTTGCTGTGTCGCAATTCCCAACCGTACTCCTTCCAAATTTCGAATCCGATCCATCGCTGCTACTACCTGGCCATGGGGTGTGGCGGTATCCGCTCGTACTGTTACCAGGGCTGGCTGTCCCGGTGCAATGAGTGCTTGCACATCGACTGGTAGAGCCTCCAGGGTCACTGGCTGGGTTCCCAGATACAGCTCTCCATCGGCAGTAATTGTGAGCGTCAGCGTCGCTTCATCTTGGCTCACTGCCGTTGTTGCCTTTGGTAGCGTTACTGGCAACCCTTCTGCACGGGTTAAATACAACGTGGATAAGATAAAAAATGCCAACACTGCAAATACCACGTCGATCATCGGCACGATGTTGATGGTCAAACGAGATTCTTCGTCAGGAGGTAATTGCATAGATGGAGAATAGGCACTGCTTAATTAGAAGGAAAGACCATCAGCCAGACTAGATATCAGCTTAAACGGCGTTAAAATTCACTGCTCAAAGTGAAAGATTCTGTAGCAAAGGGCGTGTAGTAGAGCAATAAAACGCTTCACTGGTTTTGGGGCAGTATGGATAAGGGGACGTATGGATAATTGGAGAAGCACACTATCCACACTGTATTCAATTTTATTGAGTTAATCTGAATTATTCTTTTTTAGCTGCTTTACCATGCTCCATAGACGAGTTTCACAGAGGGCCAAAATAGCCTCTGTACAATGATTGCGAGTGGCAATGCGAGTGCTGATATAGATATGGCGCACTAACGTCAAAATGGTGTACATCTCAATTTCATGGTGCCAGCTCTCTGCGGATAAACAAGAATTAGAACAGGTGTCTATAAATGTGTCTCGTAGGGCGGCCTCTCGATCAGCCATGGCCGCCGGATTACCCGTTTGTCGTAGGCTTTGCTCCGTAATATGGGCAATGAAATTACCAATGTCAAGGGCGGGGTGCCCCTGACAGTAAAGGTCAAGATCGACTAGCCAGAGGCGATCGCCATCGACCAACACCTGGTCACTATAGAAGTCACGATGAATACCCACCAGGGGAGACTTTTTGGTGCGATCGGATCGGTGAGAAAAGCGATGGGAGACTAACGCATCACAGGCCACTAAAATCTGTTCAATCCGAGATTGCCAGTGGGGATATTGTTGGTTGACTTTCGTTAAGTCAGTATGGAGGATGCTGATCTCATCCCTAAGGGTTTGTTGTTTGCGAGTGGGGACAGATGTGGCATGGAGTTTGTGGGCAAGGGTGGCGATGCGACGGCTAAGGGCGACTCCGGCGGTGGTGGGTAGTCGCTCAGTGACAGGAATACCGGGCACTTTCCGCTGTAGCCACATCCGCCAGTCCGGAATCACACCCATTGGTTCAGGCACTGAGTAACCGTCTGCACTGTGGGCGTCAAATCCCTGATTCCATAAGGTTTGCTGAATGCGATAGCTAGTGTAGTCGGTGCCTTTGGCACGAATTTTACCCAGTAGCGTTAACGGCCCCTGATCGGTTTCGAGGTGATATTCGATCAGCGCCCGACGACCAATTTTGTGACGTATCAGCTTAGCTGCCGTGACGCGATGGATGGCAGCGTTGAGCGCTTGCAATTGAGTCTTGGCCTGCTGGGGGTCAAGGGCAGTTTCAAGCAATGGAATTTTAGGATCGGTGGGCGAAAGACTACTGGCTTGGAATGAATGCATATGGGTAAAAGAAGAAGTAGGGGCTGGTCTTGGACCTGCCCAATAAAATTAGAGAAAAGCTCAGCGATGGGGCATGGTCACATCATTTTGGATAGCAGACTGCATGTGAAACAAAGCAGCATAAGGGCCATTGTGCTCCATAAGTTCACTGTGGCTACCTTGTTCCAATATTTGTCCCTGCTCTAAATAAAGAATGTGATCTGCAGGGGTTGCTAAATGTAGATCGTGGGTAATCAGAAACGTGGTGCGATTTTGAGCCAGACGGCGCAGGGCTTCGGCAACAGCCTGTTCGTTAGCGTTGTCGAGGCCACTGGTGGGTTCATCTAGGATCAAAATGGGGGTGTGGCGGATGGCGGCACGGGCGATCGCAACTCGCTGACGCTGCCCCCCAGATAGGGTGCTACCCCGTTCTCCCACAATCGTTGCGTACCCCTCGGGCAGGGCCATAATAAACTCATGGGCATTGGCCAGACGGGCGGCGGCTTCGATCTCCTGATCGCTTACCCCGATAACGCCGTAGGCAATATTTTCTCGAATAGTGGCGGCAAACAGCAGACTCTCCTGCAGGACCACACTGATTTGGGGGCGCAGGCTTTCTAGGGTGTAGTCACGAATGTCGTGCCCATCGATGGTGATGTAACCAGCGGTGGGGTCATAGAGACGCAACAACAGGTTCATCAGGGTGGATTTACCACTGCCGGAGGGGCCGACTAGGGCGACCTGTTGACCTGGCCGTACCGAGAGGGTGATGCCGTTTAAGATGTCATGTCCGGGGGTATAGGCAAAGTGCAGATCCTGCAGACGGACAGCGCCTGTAAAGATGGGGGCTGGCCGGGCATGGGTGCGATCGCAAACATCAGGCGGCTGCTCCAGCACATTGAGAATCCGCTCTCCTGAAGCCGCTGCTTTAGCCAACCGACCAGTGTATTTAGCAAAATTTTGCACCGGCTTAAACGCATTTTTTAAGTAGGTTAAAAACACCAGCACATCCCCCGGTGAAAGCGCATCTTGAATCACCAGTCGAGCCCCATACCACAGCACCAATGCCGTCCCCGTGGCGATTAACACATCCACCGTGCGCTCCAGATGAGCCGCCAGGCGTTTGGTTTCTACACTCTCGGCTAGGCTGCTGCGATTCTGTTGGTCAAACACATCGGCAAAGGCATCCTCTAGGGATAATGCCTGCACCAGCTTAATAGCCGCCAAGGATTCCGCTGCCGTGGCCGCTACGGCCCCTTCTCGCTGACGCTGCTGTAAGGACGCGCGGCGGATCCGTTGGCTGAGGCGGGTAGCCGCCAAACCAAATAGCGGAAACATGGCCAATGAAAGCAAGGTGAGCTTTAGATCTAGCCAGGCCATGACACCAATCATACTGGCCAGGGTTAAGACACTCACCACCAGCGGTAAGGCCGCCGTGAGCAAAATCTCTTGTAAGCGATTGGCATCACTGCTGACCCGTACAATCAGGTCGCCGCTGCGGGCTTTGCTGTGATAATCCAGGGACAGACGCTGCAAATGTCGATAAAGGCGGTTCCGCACCTGGGCCATGACCCGACTGCCCAAGATTGCTAAACTTACCGTACTCCAGTAAGAGGCAAGGGCTCGCAGACCGGTCACAGCGACAATACTCAACGCCGCCAGCGTCAGCACCAGCACCGGATCTAGATGGGTGGTCATACCGCTCTCTTTGACCGGAATCAGCACATAATCAAAGACAATTTTTAGGGGCCAGGGTTCTAGCACCCGCAGTCCGACCTCGGCCATCAGGGCGATGCTAGCGACGAACAGCAGCGGCCACTGGTGCCGCACGTAGGGCCAAAAGGCACGCATTACTCGCCACAGACCTGGGGCGGTGTGGGAAAGGGGGGGAGATGATTGCATAGGGTGATCAGCTCAAAACAGGGAAGCTTGCTTGTTCTTGAGCTAACTCCAGGATTGTGCTCGCTACGCTGTCCCAGGTGTGATGCATCAAAATATGGTGTCGGGCTACCAAGCCGAGGCGTTGTCTGAGATCGGGGGACTGCCAAAGTCGCTCCAGGGCCGAGGCTAGCGCGAGCTCGTCTCCCGGTGGACACAGTAATCCAGTCACGTCGTCGTCTACTAGATCGGTAAGTTGCCCAATGCGACTGACCACGACGGGTAACCCAGCCGCCATGTACTCCACCACCTTGAGCGGTGAGAAATAAAAGTCCAGATTAGCTGGATAGGGTGCCACCGCGGCATCCATGGTGGCCAGGAGGCCAGGAATCTGTTCAGGGAGAACGGCTCCAGTGAAGTGGGTAACAGACTGCAACCCTCGACGGGCTAACTCTGTCTCAATCTCGGCTCGCTGGGGACCATCGCCGACAATTAGTAATCGGGCTTGGGGCACCCGCTGGTATAGCCGGTCAAACCCATTGACTAAATGAGAGAGGCCATGCCATGGCTTGATGGAACCCACAAACCCCACGGTAAAGCTGTTGGGGTCTTTGGGTAGGGCCGGTGAAATATGCTCAGAAAAGCGGTGATCGTTGACCCCGTTGGGAATCACGTGCACCTTGTCGG
>JBCCHX010000046.1:0-59796 GCA_039028535.1 Cyanobacteria bacterium P01_B01_bin.77 | reverse complement strand
TGAGTTCAAATTGGGCACGACTGAGGCTGCTAGTGTAGGCTTTAGGCATGGCTCATGCAGGGCTAGAGATTTACGTAAACTTCAGCCTATACTGTGTGAGCTTTTTTACCCTTTTGAACCCTTTTCATACAGCCTCTGAGAGATCTAATGGCTCGGAGAGAGGGTTTAGAGGTTTCTTTGCTGGGGGTTGCCCTACTGAATGGGGCTGCTTATTTTACGTTGGGACTAGCGGTGTTTGGCTGGGCCGAACGCCAGGCCAAACGTAAGGGTATTCTGGGTGGCTATTAGGTGGTTTTTGTCTGTAATGAATAACGCTGTAAGCAAGATGTATATGCCATACCCTAAACTCAAGTATAGGGTATAGGCGATGTCATTTTTAGCAGGATGGGTAACGGTATTTGTGGTGGGGCTGGTGGCAGTAGTCACGCCTGGCCCAGATTTTGCGCTGACGTTGCGGAGTAGTTTGGCTTATTCTCGTCGAGCTGGGGTGTATACGGCGGTGGGAATAGGTCTGGGTAATGCTGTCCATGCTACCTATTGTTTGATTGGTATTGGTGCGCTGATTTCCCAGTCGATTTTGTTGTTTAGCGGCCTCAAGCTGCTAGGAGCTGGATACTTGATTTATCTGGGGCTGAAGTCTTTGCAAGCCAAACCAGTAAGGGCTAACTCTTGGCAGGATAATCAGCGGGTTGTAAGTGCTTTTGCTGCGTTTAGATTGGGGCTGGTTGGAAACTTACTCAATCCCAAGGCTACCTTATTCTTTTTGGCTCTGTTTACCCAAATTGTTCAACCTGGAACCCCCTTTGCGGCGCAGGTGCTTTATGGTGGGACCGTAGCGCTACAGTCGTTAGTGTGGTTTGTTCTATTGGCACTGTTGATCTCTCAACGCTGGATGAAACAGCTGTTGGTGCGTGTTTCTCACTGGTTAGAGCGTATGACTGGGGCGCTGCTGATCTTGTTGGGACTACGCTTAGCTGTGGCAAAACTAAGCGATTAGCGTGTTTGGAAAACGCTGAGGCTAAAGGTATAGACGTAGCCTATGAGGAATAGAATCAAAAAGGGTAGTGAGAGATAGTGATGGTTGGTGATTGCGATCACAACCGTCAGTAACAAATACACTACCATGACCAATTCCATATAGGGTACCCAGTTTTTAGCCGCGCGATATTTTTTATCGATCCAACTTTCTGCTACCCCAATGACACCATGCTTAGGCGTCCGGATAAAGTCCTGATTGTTGCGCAGCAGACCATCGCAAACGGCAAGAGATTGATTAATGCTCAACCCGATACCTACCCCCATCAGCAAAAACAGATTCCGTAGCAGCCGCCAAGAAAACCAGCTACCATTAGGCTGACGCTGTGCAAGCACATAAAAAGTAATCAAGCTAAAGCTAGTGGTTAGAGACAAAGGCACATAGAAGAAGAGTGCATACTGCCAGCTGTGAGACATCACATAAAGCTGATAAGGTAAAGAGAGTATCAGCAACACCATCATTAACAGATAGTTGAAGTTGTTGGTCAGATGAAAAAAGGCTTCCCACTTGATATAGGCTGGTAGATCAGCGTAAAAAATGGACGGCAGCAGACGTTTTGCTACCTGACTAGACCCCTTCGCCCAGCGAAACTGTTGGGACTTAAATGAATTCATCTCCATGGGTAACTCTGCTGGCACCCCAATATCGGGTAGATAAATACATCGCCAGCCTCGTAGCTGAGCCCGATAGGACAGATCCAAATCTTCGGTAACGGTAGAATGTTGCCAGCCCCCGGCATCGGTGATGGTGGCCATGCGCCACATGCCAGCAGTGCCGTTAAAGTTAAAAAAACAGCCAGTGCGGCTGCGGGATGTTTGTTCGGCTAAAAAGTGCGCATCTAGCATGAGGGCCTGTAACTCGGTCAGGGTGGAGTAGTGGCGATTAAGATGATCCCAGCGCGCCTGGACCATTCCCACCTGTGGATCCGAGAAGAAATGCACCATTTTGAGCAACGTGTCGGGCTGTGGGACAAAATCAGCATCAAAAATTGCCACTAGTTCTCCAGTAGCAACAGTGAGGCCATGTTCAAGGGCACCTGCTTTAAAGCCTTGACGCTGCTGACGCTGAATATGCTGGATGTTTAACGATTGCTCTTTGAGTTTTTGGATCTCTTGTCGACAGACCATATAGGTCTCATCGGTAGAGTCATCGAGCACTTGAATCTCTAGCTTGTCCGTTGGATAGTTAAGCTGAGAGATAGCCTGTAACAGCCGCTTCACCACATACATTTCATTGAAAATGGGTAGCTGCACCGTGATTTTGGGAAGCTCGGTATCGCTATAGTAGTAGCAGGGCTGGGAAGATAGATGGTGACAGCGGTAAAGACGCCAGATGATCAGCAGCCGATGAAAACTGTAAAGGGCGATGGTGAATAAGATGAGGTCATAGGCATTGATGACAATGTCAGACAAGTGCATGTTTTCAAGAAATACAGTTTGAGGTTTGGTCAGCGGCTGGCACAGGCATTGTATCCGCCAAAATTATGAATTAGCTGGGTAAAAGATGAGTCGTTGCTGATTTCTAGACATAGTGTTTGACACGGCTGTCCCAGCAACGTCTCAGTCATCTACTATTGTTTTAGTGGGGTGTGCTTTTGGTAGATAGCCTCCGTTAGTCAAGACATGAAACTATTACATCAGGCGGCTTTTTTATCGATAATAGTTAGTCTGTTAGGGACCGCGGCTCAAGCCGAAGAGATGGTTCCCAACGCTTCCGGCGATACTGAGCAGCCGATTCCAGGGGTGGTGCGTCCCCGCTGTGCAGACCAGTCACAGACCGCTATGAATCGCTGTGCTGAACGATGGTGGCGTTTAACTGAAACGCTCCATGAAGTGAGCCTGGATGATGCGTCCCTAGACCTGTCCCCTCAAGTAAGTGCCCAGCTCTTTCAAACTGAAATCGTGTGGGAGGCCTTTCGCAATAGCCACTGTCAGCTAACGGCACTGCAGGTGCAAGGGGGGTCTCTATATCGATTTGTACTCAATAACTGTCTGGCCCGCACCACCAATGAGCGTATTGCTGCAATTCAAGCCTGGGGGCCAGTGCCTGCTGACTTAGCCCAGGCCGAACAATCAATGGCTGTAGCCCATGGTAACCTCTTGAGAGAAATGGTTCCTGACGGCGAGAAACCAGAATTCACCCAGCTACGTTGGCAGGTTTATCGTACCCAGCATTGCCGCTATGAAGCCATGCTCCAAACGATTGAAACGGCAGACCCAGAGCTGCTGGAAAACCAGTGTCGGGCTCGCCTAGCAGTAGAACGTACGGTTCAGCTAGAGCAGTTAGTTGAGTATGGCTGGTAGGAGAGTCGCGCGTCGCTAGCCACCAGATACTATATATGGCTGTTGGGTCCTTTAAAGCCAGCATTGTTGGTGGGTCTGTCGTAGGCCCCTAATCGAGTCAGTACCCGACGACAGCCGATGGAGAGTAGCCAGGCCCCCAGTATTGCTGGCAACAGGAAAATAGCCATGGTGAATCTGGGAGAATGTTGACCCTCCAAAAGTCTAGCCTGCCATATAATCAGCACTCGGGCCGGCCCGGTTTCAGTGGCTACCCAATGCACAATGACAGCCATGCAAAAGCCAAAGAAGCCGATGGGCAAGAGGCAGCCCAGATTTTGTAACCAGTCTTTTAGGATTGGATGCATGATTCTGAATGGATACAGGCGGCCCTGCATCAGTGACGAGAAAGCTTTATACTTACAAACTTCCTGTTTCATTTCTTAAATCCAGAATTTTTGATACAGCTGCTGATATTTATTCCTTTTGTGGGATTAAATCTGGGTATTTAGTCGTAATACGATTTGATTGTAGATCTGAGAAAAGTGCTGATAAATAAGGGTTATAGCCAAATAAGTACTTCTTGAAAACTCGGTTCTACACAGCGATGAAATATTGGTGAAGCTAATAGATCAAAACGCTGTCGCCAAATTATGAAAAGCCAGTATCTACTGTTAACCCAGCGTGCTTTCAAGTATTAAATATCAGGTGCCGTTGTCACTCGCGTCGATGCTCTCTAAGCTTTGCTACCATGGCTGTACGGGCGGAAACGCCTAATTTTCTAAACATGCGTTTCAGTGCCTGCTTAACAGAATTCTGGGTAATCCACAGTTCTGCACCAATTTCAGCATTGGTAAGTCCTTGAGCCACTAGGTTCGCAATCTGTAATTCTCTTGGAGTCAATCGTTGTCGCCATGGGTTTGTACCCTGTGACTGTCGCAATTCAGCTAGACGCGCCGACACATGGGTGCAAACGGCCCCTAGCCTGGCCAAATCTAATTGGTCAAAGGCGACTGTATTGCCCACGCGCGCAAAGTGAAGGGTGCCCGTAAGCTGTCCACCGCCGACAATAGGACCGGTCATAATGTGCTCGTGATCATGGCTAGAACAACATTGTCGATATAGCTGACTCTGCTTCCAGCTACCCTGAGGCAGGACAAGTTCTTCATGGGCTGGGGTGTGATACTCCATCACATACTTCAGTACTGGGTCAATTGATTTTCCAATCGCCTGATAGCGTTCAACAAAACTGTCTGAGACACCTTCCACATCAACGCTGACCAGCTGACTGTTTGTATCCAATAGATAAACACCCCACCGCTGTACGCCAAAATAGTCGCTGATGCTGTCCATCAGTCGCGATCGCAATGCCTGTTCGCTGGGGGCCATCGCGATTGTTTGAAATAACAGATGCAGGGATTTGACCATATACTTTTCTGCAAATTTGCTGCAAAGAGTACCCACCTGAGGACTATCTAGGATAGCCGCTACTCTTTACAATCCTGTCACGAACGAAAAAATAAACCAAGATTATGGAGCAAATTCAAGTTGGCTTTCCCATATACCCTGGTGTAATCCAGCTAGACATCATGGGCGCTTATCAGGTCCTCGCGTTTCCGCCCAATATCCATGTACATTTGATTGGCAAAACGTTGTCTGGTGTGGCTAGCAACGAAGGCTTAATCCTGACGCCAACGGCGACTTTTGATGATTGCCCTCCCTTGGATGTGATTTGTGTGCCGGGCGGTGGCATGGGGCAAGTTGCCGCGATGCAAGACAATCAGCTGCTGACGTTTCTCAAGCAGCAGGCCAGTACCGCTCAATATGTGACGAGCGTTTGTACGGGGTCAATGATTTTGGCAGCGGCAGGGCTGTTACAAGGATACAAGGCCACCTGCCATTGGGCATTCCGCGATCAGCTGGCCATGCTGGGGGTGGAGGTGGTGCCAGAGCGGGTAGTCGTGGATTGCGATCGCACCAACTTAGCCATTCGAGTCACTGGGGCCGGTGTCACATCAGGTATCGATGTTGGGCTGACACTTCTGGTTCTACTCTGTGACGAGGAAATAGCAAAAATGGCTCAGCTGATGATGGAATATGATCCGGCACCGCCCTTTCAAGCAGGCACGCCGGCAACAGCGGGTGAAGTGATAGTGGCTAAGCTACTACAGCCGGGAAAACCTATGATGGATGCCTTTCTTGCTCAAACCAGGAAAACGGCTAGGCGTCTCAACCAGGGATCTTGAGTTTTCTAAATGCGTAAAGCTTGCACTTTAGCGACGGTGACGATTTTCGATACTCACAGGCAGGAGCTGACAGCCAGCGATGCGCCAGCTAAAATCAGCCTGTTGTTGCATCATATACAAAGCCCGCACCAAATTACCTGCCTGGGTCATTAAGATTATTTGCAGCGTGGGCCGCTGCTGGATACGAATAATCCCTTCAAAGATAACAGCACGGGGATTGTAGACCGGCTGATAGTTTGTTCGAATCATTTCCATAAATGTCCGGGGCTGGCGCAACTGTCGCTGTAGCTCCGGACAGGCTAGGGAGAATGCGGTGATCGCATCATTGGCTTGGAATGCCGCCAGCTGACGTTCAACAATGCTGCGAATAGCTAGTTCGTCTTGGGTTGACAAGTTTTTTGGGTACACAATTGTTGTCCTGAAGCCGTGACAGGAATGTTACAGATTGAGCGTGGCCTAGTAAAGCCTGGAGCTAGTAGCTGCTCCGTTTAAATTGTTGTTGGATGTCATTTAATGTATCACTCAATTCGGTCCTGGGAACCAGTCAATCAAGGTTTTGTCGTTTACTCAACAACACATAAATTGTTACTAAAGATAGTGCCAATTTAAAAGTCTCCCTCACTCAATAGACGGATATTGTTGACAGGATCAGGAAAGTTTTAGGTCGATTTCCAATCCATAGCTTGATATCGGTAGACAGATTTGCATAAGATCAGCAACGGCCCACAGCCTCACCAGTGCAATACCGATGCTTGCTATAGATGTTCAAAACCTGACTAAGGTGTATCCCGTTGCGATCAAGCAGCCTGGTGTAGTGGGCACATTGCGCCACTTTTTTCGACGTCAATATCGCCAGGTAAAGGCCGTTAACGATGTGTCATTCACCATAGAACCTGGGGAAGTCGTCGGATTTCTGGGGCCAAATGGGGCCGGTAAGACCACCACCTTAAAAATGCTAACCGGATTAATTCATCCGTCGGTTGGTCAGGTAAGCGTAGCGGGCCATACGCCGTTTCAGCGGCAGCGCTCATTTTTGGAGCAGATTACCCTAGTGATGGGGCAAAAACAGCAGCTGATTTGGGATTTGCCCACCCTGGATTCTCTAAGGATCAATGGAGCCATCTATGATCTTTCTAACCAGGAGTTGCGTCATCGGATCCAGGAGCTGGCCAACATGCTGGATCTAACCGATAAGCTTACCCAGCCAGTGCGTAAGCTGTCCTTGGGAGAGCGGATGAAGGCCGAAATGTTGGCGGCCCTGCTGCATCGGCCTCAGGTTCTATTTCTAGATGAACCCACCCTGGGGTTAGATGTCAATGCTCAGATGGCTGTTCGGCAGTTTTTACAGGATTACAATCAGCGTTATCAGGCCACGATTGTGCTCACTAGTCACTATATGGCGGATATTAAAGCGCTTTGCGATCGCGTCTTACTCATCTACCAAGGACAGCTCATTTATGATGGCGCTTTGACCAGTCTAGTGGAGCAATTTGCCCCCTATCGTGAAGTCACAGCCGAACTAGCCCAAGATATACCGATGGAAACCCTAGGCGGCTACGGCGAAATCCAGACCATTGATGGTTGTAAGGTTGTGTTTCTTGTCCGACGAGAAGATCTCACTAAAACCGTATCCCAAGTTTTAGCTCATCTGCCAGTGCTTGACCTAACTGTGACCGATCCCCCGATCGAGGATGTGATTGGTCGGGTTTTTGACGCTGGGATAGTTTAGCCACCTGCTCCAATAAACGGGGTGCCCCAAAATTGCCAATTTTCCTTATTAAAGGGTGAGCGCCACTTGTAGATCAGAGCTGATTCTACTTTTTGTCGAGGGCGACGTTCAGCCGGAGCATGACGCCAAAAGGCAATCCCCAGCTGACTATCTAGACCGTGATGATAATGAGCCTGACGATAATTCATCAAGTAGCGTTTACAGTCATGTTCTCCCTTCCAACGTTGGTTGGACTTAACCGTCTCACCGACATACAGCAGCAACTCACTTTGATAGTCAATCACAAAGTAAAGCGCGGCCACCCCCACATCGCTAAATTGCCAGCGCCAAAACTCTGTATTTTGCTGTGGTAGCGCAAACGGATCAATCCCCTCTGTGGAATCATTGACAGGCTCAAACAGACAAACTTGCTCCATAATGGGTGCCGTTTTTACGGACGCTTGAAATGTAGCAACTTTACGTTTCCAATCTGTGATCTCGGATTGGCTAAGGTCTAGTTGGGGCTGAAAATTCTGAAATCGAGACTGGTTGACAGACTGCTGAACTGCATCGCTGAGTAAGGAGGGCTGCTTTCGAGTACCCATGAATATACTCCAGGTTGAACGCTAGATGTAGGGGAATCATCAGCCAAAGAAACGATAATACCTCTCTATCTAGCATCAAGAATACCTGTTTTACAACGATGTATCAGGCACACGTAGTTAGGAATTTACAAAGTCACCCCTGTATCTGTACTCATCCTCACCGTATGGAGACGTTCTAAGTAATGACACCTTCCGTATAATGATGCAAAAGTGACCCAAATTATGAAGACAGCTACCGAACCCATGAGTAGTTTGTATTGATTCTGTAGACACATCCTTTTCCTGAGTCTGGTTTTGTTGTTGTTGCTTAAAATTAGATACAGCAGAGGGTGGCTACCGAGTAAACACCGAATCGCGTTTATGCTTACTCAGGGTTTACTCGTTAAGCTAGACAAGGTGAACAAACTTTATAGATAACCCGTCTGGTAGAACTTCTGGGCAATCTAAAGGTTGCCGATGGTTCTGACAGTCTGTTGTAAATATTGCTATTAGATTTATGGTCGATAGTATTAAGACGTCTTCTCCTGCGTCAGCCCTAGTCCAATCGGAGTTTCAAACTATTCAACTGCCTGTCAGTGTGGCAGTGGTTGAAGCAACAGCGTTTAAAAAGCAATGTCAGACACTGTTTGCTGACCAGCCTAATTTGTCTGAGCTGGTGCTAGATTTTTCGGCAACTCGTTTTATTGACAGTAGCGGTATTGGTGCTCTGGTTATTTGCCATCGCTTGAGCGTGACTAATGGCTCAAGGTTGCGGCTGATCAATGTGCCTCCCCAGGTAATGATGGTGCTGTCTTTGACCGAGCTGGATAAGGTCTTTGATATTACCCTAGCGGCTCCTGAAGAATCAGATGAAGAGAATCAAGTTTTACCTGAAACTCACCCATCGGTGAATTCCAAAGCAAAACGTGCTTTGGATATAGCAGGCGCTTTGGTCGGGTTATTACTAACTGTTTTAGTTTATATTCCGGTCGCCTTGATCATCAAATTTGATGATGGGGGTCCTGTTTTCTTTGCCCAGACTCGTTGTTCCTGGTTAGGCAAGCGATTTAAGATCTGGAAGTTCCGCTCGATGGTAACCGATGCCGAAGCTCGTAAAAAGGAAGTTGCCAACCAGGTAGAGGGGCCTCTATTCAAAAACGAAAACGATCCCCGCATTACCAAAATTGGTGCCTTTTTGCGTAAAACTAGTCTGGATGAGTTTCCCCAGTTTTGGAATGTGCTCAAGGGGGACATGAGTTTGGTGGGGACACGTCCGCCGACACCAGATGAAATCGAGCAATATGAAGTGGGACAATGGCAGCGTCTGAATGTCAAGCCAGGTATGACCGGTGAATGGCAGGTGAATGGTCGTTCGAGTATCACCAAGTTTGAGGATGTGATCAAACTGGATCTACGCTATCAGGAAAACTGGAGCTTTTTCTATGACATTCAGTTGATTGTTAGAACGGTGCTCGTATTATTCAGCAAAGAGTCCGGTGCTCACTAATGTCTTGATTTCAAGACGCAGCTCAGGGCATAGCTTAAAGACTTAAGAGGAAAGGGTGATGGTTGAAGTGCCATCACCCTTTTCTAGCTTTAGCTATCTTTGGCGCTTAATTAGCCGATCTCTACTTGGCTAGTATCCACAGCCGTCGCACCTTCAACATCTTTAGCGACGGCGACCATTTTGTCGAGAATAGCTTGGCTGGGGACTTTACCCTTAAGGACAACTTTGCTACTGAGCTGAGCTACCCAGAGGGTTTCCACATCATCTAGCTGAGAGTCTTCGTCAAAGGCCAGGGTGACGCGCTTGGCTAAACCACTTTCGTCAAACTCACCCGTGAGACCAATTTTACACAAGGGAATATCATCCTCTGCCGCAGGTGCATTAGCGGGTGCAGCAGCGGTGGGTGCAGCAGTAGCTTTAGGCGCTGACTTTTTAGCACCAGGGCGACGTCCAGCTTTGGTGCTGGCTCCGGCAGGCTTGTCTTGCTTGAAAATACGTTTTAGAAAACCCATAAATACTTCCTACATGAATACCATCATTGATGAGAGCCTATAGCCCCACACCTTATTGAACAGGGTACCGGTCTGGTTCTGATCCCACATGCATCTTCAGAAACAAATTATGTTAGTAACGTTTAATGGCGTATTTCCCTGCGCTTTATGGCAGATTTTCAGCGGAGCTTGAGTGCTACGTAATTAGCAAATTTTGTCAAGTGCGTAATCGGCAAGGTGGAGATTGAAGGAACTTGCTATAGTCTGAACACGATTGTGCGGGTACGGCAGGGCAAACCATGGTACGAGACGGGCTGCAAACGCTAACGAATCGCTATTTTGGGGGACGGCGGGTATCGCCCATGGCGCTGAAACACATCCGCGATAGTCTGATGGATGATTCGGAGCTCAATCGTGACTATGTGGTCATGACCATTGGTGCTTGTATTATTGCCACCCTGGGGCTGTTGTCAAACAGTGCAGCGGTCATTATTGGGGCGATGCTGGTTGCACCGCTGATGTTACCGATTCGCGGCATGGCCTTTGGTTTTTTGGAGGGGGATATTGCCTTAATCAAGGAGGGGACCAAGGCGCTCGGTGTGGGGACAGCCATTGCGATCGCACTGTCCATTTTCCTGGGTCTGATGCTGGGCCTCTCAGAATATGGCTCAGAGGTTTGGGCCCGTTCAGAACCGACACTGTTGGATCTAGGGATTGCCATTACGGCGGGTGGGATTAGCGGATTTGCTAAGGTTCAGCCCAAAATATCGAATACATTGTCAGGCACTGCGATCGCAGTGGCCTTAATGCCACCCGTCTGTGTCATTGGTTTGGGTATGGCCCAGGGCAAGATGGCCCTAAGTTGGGGAGCCACACTTCTGTATTTGACCAACCTGATTGGTATTACCCTGTCTTGCATGTTGGCCTTTTGGCTGACTGGCTATGCCCCCTTTCAAAAAGCCCGTAAGTCTCTGCGCTTTGTCTTGCTCATTACGGCTGCATTGGTGGTACCACTGGCGCTGAGTTTAGTGGAGCTGGTACGACAAAATCGAGCTGAAGATAGTGTCCGCGACGCTCTGGTGAACGGTACTGTAACCTTCGCTCGGCTGGAGCTGATCGACAGTAATATTAACTGGCTAGCCAGCCCACCGGAGGTGCGGTTGACCGTGTATAGCGTGGAGCCCGTGACGCCAAAACAGGTTGCCTTATTAGAAGCCTATGTGAGTCGGCGCATGAAACGAGACTTTACGCTGATTTTTGAGGTGAGCCAGGTGCAAGAGGTGACGAAGGAAGAGGTGCAGCCTGCCAGTAGTGAACCGGTCAGCGAAGAGTAGCTGATTGCCCTTTTACTATGGATGCCTCTCGGAGGCTGACACAGACTACTGCAGGTTTTGTAGCTGTTCTCGGAAATAGAGGCGATAGAGATCGCAGATGGGCTGGACCTTACCATTTTTGAGGTGTACCAGGCCCATGCCTTCGAGTTTATGGGTTGCGATCGCATCCAACACAACTCCAGTTTCTGAGTCAACAACAGTTTTGAACATACTTGCCAATGCCGGATCTGCAGCTAATGTAATCAACTGCTCTTGTAAGTGACTACGATAAATACCCTCAGATGTGGGGGCCGTATTCAGCAACTCTCGCAAAGAAATCTTGTCTCGCTGCAAATAATAAAAAGCCAAGCTTGCCAAATAGGGATGCCCATCCACCATTTGATGTAAAGACTGAAGCTTTGAGAGCTGATCGTCTGACCAAGCTAAGCCATATCGATGGAACAATATTTGCATTTGGTCAAATGTAAATGGGGGTAGTCGTATCGGTGTGCCTACATTTAATGGTGATTTCTTTAGCTGTAAGGGCGCATATACATCGGTGGAGTAAACTAGCACTAAACGTAGCTTTTGCCAGAGTGAGTTATCTTTTGACTGCTCGTGCCAAAATCGCAGCATGGATAGAAAATCTCGAGCTAGCTGAGAAAATTCAAAGATTCGATTGAGTTCATTAATGCTTAGCAGCAGTGGCGTTTGCAGATCCCTTAAAATGCAAGTCTCCATATAGTTCTTGCAATTGACCTTGCTCCCCATGTCAGGAATCCAAGTGGTTTCGAGCTTGTCTTCTAGGCATAATGCTTGGGTGATGTATCGACAAAACCACTGCAAAAAAAAATCAGTACTGTCTAATAACTCTTCATTGGCTTCTTGGCAATCCAGGTTGACAACAGAATATTCATGTTGTTGTGCCTGCCAGGCTAAGCGTTTGAGCAACGAACTTTTTCCCATTCTACGCGGGGCTTTAATTCGCAACAAACATCCATCACGCATCAGTTCATCATAAGTGATCTGTTCTACCGGAGGGCGCTCAATATATAGAGGGGAATCTAAGGATAACGGACCCGATGGAAAACGACGAAGAGAGTCTGGTTTAGTAGTAGAATGCGAAGCTGTTAACAGTGGCTTAGACAATGGGCTAGACAGTGGGCTAGGCAACAGCCTATCGCTGTCTAACACGTTAGCTTGCTCTAATGTGCTTGATTGGTTAGAGATGTCAGAGATGTCTAATACCAGAGGCTCTAACGTTAATCTAAGGTTCTTTTTAGTGATTGATTTACCTATGGCCCGAGATAAATCCAGCCATAGAAGCGAGCCGAGCTGCTTCATGTAATCGAGGCTATAGCCCGAGCCCTGAGCGATTTGCTCGTAGTTGCGCCCTTGCCAAGATTGTACAAAGATAAACCTTTCTAGCGAACTTAAGGAACGTTTGATCCATTCCTGTTCAAGAATTTCTAGAACCTTCTCATGGGGCTCGGTCATAGTTTAAACATTACAGCTATGCAGCTCAATCAAGTTGTCTGCTAGCCATCATACAATTAGCTGTCCGCTAAGCCTTTTTGAGCCCAGCTTAGGAATATGGAACCGGTTCGAAGTCGGGTAATAAAGCCGCTATTTGGCAGCATGAGCTCCATTCTCAGCACAGTAAACTATTGAACGATTCGATCTGCTAACATCTGCAGTAGCTTTAGCTTGGTGAATTTTCCGTCTTACTTACATTTACTCGCATCGGTTGGGAGGACATATGGGAACCTGGATTAAAGAAACTGATAAAGCCCTTTATCTAATGGAAGGTGCCTACTATCGACAGAAAATTGATAAATCTCCCCGTCAGGGACAGGTTGAGGGTGAAACTTTTTTTAGGACCCAATCCCTTAAAGAATGGCTCAATGGTGATGATCCTCCAGGCTTTTTTTTAGTATCCGTAGGAACGGGGACCGATGAGCCAAAGCCGCTACCAAAGCCACCCGTCATTATTGATCCTGAGCCACCGGCCGACAATAGTATCAAAATCACAAAAGTTCCTAGCCAGGTTAAAATCTATCACCCCTACCAGCTAGCAGGTATCGCCAGCGATGATCTAGTGGGTAAGACCGTAAGCCTATATGTTGATAATAACCCTAGGCCCATTGCTACAACAGCTGTTAACAACAACAAACAATGGGGATTTCAGTCTGTCTTTTTAGCGGTTCCTAAGCCCCAACTACGTCGCCTCAAAGTTGTTGCTGGCCAAACGAATGACATTGCATCCTTGACGCTTACTCCCTACATCGAGAAACATCCAGGGGCTCAAAAGCTCTCTCTCAGTGCCAGCGTTGGTTTGCGGGGTACTAATCGTGCCAGTGATATCAAGCTTGTACGGGAGCGTTTACTCGCGCTGGGGTATACCTTTGCCAGAGGTAACTCTGTTAATGACCTGGTTCAAGCGATTCAGCTGTTTCAGTCTGCGATCGCAGGTAGCACATCAATCCGAGGCGATGGTCGTGTGGATGTAGGCGGTAGAACTCAACGATTTTTAGAAGCGGCCAATGCCCCCAGATGGATGCGTATGCCTGGTCAAGGAGTCGGTTTCTATAATGTTGAAGTGTTGGATCAGCCTAGAGATAGCCATGACTATGGTATCGACTGGATGAGCAATGTGATTCGGGCTGCCGGGATTCATTACGAACTGGCCTATCGTAAAAATCGTGCGGATGTCGCCCCCATGGCGATTAATGACGTGAGCTTACCCAGGGGAGGAAAAACACCCGACCATAAAGGACATCAAAGTGGTAATGCCGGCGATATTGTCTTGCCTCTCAAGGGAGGTCGGTTTGGCGGTACTAGATGGACAAGCCCAAATTACGATCGTAACGCCACCGAAGCCATCCTTAGAGCTTTGCGTGCCCAGCCCTGGGTAGATAAAAACACTCTATATTTCAATGACCCAGTCTTGATTAACAAAAGACTGTGTCGAAAGGCTGGTGGGCATGATAATCATATCCATTTTGAGATCAATGTTCCTCCCCCAATTTAACCAGCCATAGTAGCGTCTAAAGGCTGTGCCGTTTCCTGCTGAAAAATAGCCTTTAGGTCTAAAAGCAATAGGGTACGGCCATCTTGTCCAGAGATCATAGCGATATGACTAATCCACTGCTTCTTCGGGAGAAATCGTCTATCCACCGATACGGAGTGAAATGCGGCTAAAGACAGCTCAACCAAATCTGGGGGCGATTCTAGAGTAATACCCCATAGTTTATTGTTAGCACCGCGCAGCACCAGTAGAAAGGGTAGTTGTCTAGGAGATGGTATATTACCAAGGCCAAATACGCCATGCAAATCTAGCAGCTGAATTGTGTGGGTGCCCAATTGCACTATGCCCAGCGGTACAATTCCACCTTGCTCCAGGGGTGGACAGTTGATCACCTTGAGGATTGTCTCCATGGGCAAGGCAAACCAATAGTCAGCAACTTTGAAGGTGATAAATTTTACGATTGCCGATGTGTCGTTATCCACAGAGCCCCTTTGAGTGTCGCTGGCAAGCATTGGCTAAGGTCGTTAATAGTTGAGGTGTTAGATATGGCTTGGTTAGATAGTCGGTTGCCCCCAATTCTTGAGCAAGCTGTCGATGTTTTATTCCAGTGCGTGATGTCAACATAATAGTGGGTACTGAGGCAATTTTAGGTGTACGTTGCCGGGTCTTTAGAAACTCAAAGCCATTCATCCCAGGCATTTCAAGATCACATAGAATGGCTGCTACATCAGCTTGCTGTAGTTTTTGTAGGGCTTCATTCCCCTCTTTCGCCTGCAGGACCCAATACCCAGCTTTTTCCAGTGTTTTGGTCAAAGTATTACGCACCGTAATAGAGTCATCAACAATCAAAATGGATTGCTTGGAAACAGGCAATGAGCTTGATTCCCTGGGTGTCTGTAGCTCCTTGGTAGAGGCTATCTGTCGTAACTGTTGAGAAAACTCCTTGAGATTTTTTTGCACCAGTAGTACTCCATCTACCACTAAGCTGAGATGACCATTGGGGAGACAACAACAACCATATATATAGCTTGGTGTTGTCGATAGGTCTCCTAAGGCGCGAATGACAAGTTCTTGTTCTCCGATGAGCTGGTCTATTTCTAACCCCACTAAGCGATTTTTGTACCGGATCAAAATAATTGGCCTGGTAGCTGAGGCATCATTTTTGTCAGCTCTATTTTCGGAACTATGCAAATTGGGTAGTAGCTCATTATAGGCCAGCGTTTCTGATAGAGAGACAACAAGAATTAGCTGAGCTTTCCCGTCCACAGGTAGGCTTAATACTTTTCTCTTATTCTGAGTTTTTAATTGCCCAACTTTTGGCATGAGAATTTGTTCGATCGTGTCTGTCATCAAAGCATACAGCCGTTCTCCAGAACGGCAGAGTAGCAGTTGAGAAATCGTCAAATTAGCTGGAATCTTGAGCGTAAAACAGGTTCCTTGCCCTGGCTGATGAGTAACGGTAAGCTGGCCTCCCAGGGTTTGCATTTGGCTACGCACAACATCTAGACCAACGCCTCGCCCCGAAAGGTCACTAACTTGAGCCGCTGTAGATAGTTCAGACTCAAAAATCAAATTACTGATTTGATTGGGTGTTAGCAGTTGTGCCTCCATAGCTGTAATCAGCTGATTGTCGATGGCCTTTTGCCGAATAGCATCAAGATTGAGGCCCTGGCCATCGTCTTGAATTTTGATAGTTAAGTGCCGGCCTGTTTGACTAGCAGAGATAGCAATTTTTCCCTTTTTAGGTTTACCCTGCTGTTGACGGATCTCTGGCGTCTCAATGCCATGGTCAAAGGCATTCCGCACCAAATGAAGCAATGGATCATACAGCTTCTCAACAATGGTTTTGTCCACTAACACATCGCCCCCGTAAAACTTAAGGGTGACCGGCTTACTATATTGCATGGATAAACGAGTCAGTACCTGGTGAAAGCGTTGAAGCAAATCTCCTAGGGGCTGCATCCTAGCCTCTAACATGGCTTCACGGAGATCATTTACCAGGCGCTGTTGCTTTGCCAAGGTTTGATTGCTCTGCCGCACAAACAATTCCATGGCTTCAGTACTTTCTATTTGCTGAACCATCGTATCGAGCGATGCTTGCACCAGAAGCTGCTGTTCACTGTAGCAATCCAGCTCTAGGACATCAAACGGTCGCTCAGCTCGTGGTTGTGAAAGTGGTTGTGATACGTAATCGGCCATGGAGGTTTGGACGATTTGGCGCTGTAGCTTGTGTAACTGCTGCTGTTGCTCGCTTAATCGCAGCAATAGTCGCTTCATGGTGGTGGTCAGACGCTCATTGTAAAGTGCCTGACGGCTTTGCTGAGTCAAGAGCTCTCCGATTGTATAGTTAAACTGTTCAAGGTGATTAATCGATATCCGTAGGGTGATATCGTCTGTGACTGAAGTAATTGGCTTTTCTGGCTCTTGTTTAGATGCAACACGGGCCGCTTGGGGAACAGGGGGGGCTGGCTCCGACTGCACAGACGGAAGGTGATTAGAATCTGTGGTCGGCAATGGTGAGATATTTTCCCACAAATTTTCTGGAATCTGGGCCGCTTCTGTTTTGTTAATGCTGTCTGAGGCTGCTAACGATTCTTTTGGATAAACCTGCAATGGCTGTGGGGGAATATCTTTGCTTGATTTAGCCTGACTAATGGGCTGATTTAACCGTGACCATAATCTGCTCAACCAGCTAGGTTTGGATGCTGCGCTATAACTTTTAGAGGTCTTAGACTGGCGATGTTGATTTGTTTTTTTTGAAGTATGTGCGGCGAGCTGTTTAAGTGTGGCACTAGGAGCACCACCCTGGGTACGATCTCCTTGTAGTATGTCGGTTTGGGCAGAGCGATAGTCTTTAAGTGCAACGGTGGCGATTTGAATTACCTGATCCGGTTGATTCTTTAAGGCTGCTAGGGTGGCCTGGGCAATTTCTCCAAAACCCGGTAGGTTCAATGATTCTGCTAACCCAAAGAAAACCTCTGCCTGAGATTGCAACAGGGCGTTTAAGGTTTCTGACTTAGGGGCTTTAAGCGATTCTTCTAGAGCATCTAGTCGCTGAGCTACTCCCATTTCGAAAATGGATTGGGTCATATCAAACCCTAAATCGCTCGATGTGGGTAAGTACCCGTCTTGGCCAAACTGATCCCCTAAGTTATCCTGCAGCTTGCTAACAACACCGGCCATTCGATCAAGAATGCCTGACTCATCAGTTTGAGCATGGGTCAGCTGGGCTGAGAGCATTAGCTGTAAGCAATCGTAGGCTTCAAAAATCAGTCCTTCTACAACAGGAGTGAGGGTGGCCTCGGGTCGGCATAGAGCTTTGAAGGCATCTTCTAGGGAATGGGTTGTGGTTTTAATGGCATCCAAACCAACACTGGCAGCAGCTCCCTTGAGGGTGTGGGCTGCCCGCATCAAGCTGTGCATTTTCTGGACACTAAAGTCCTGACGGAGAGTCTGCAGTTCGCTATCGATTTGCTGAAGCAGTTCAGACGCCTCTTGCAAAAAATAGGCTGGGATCTGCTGGGTGCTTGCTGAAGCAGAAGTCATGGTGAGTTAGCCCCGTGTGTTTGCTGGCACAAAGAAAGCTCATAATGTTTTAAGCGGCCATGAGAACCCAAAACTAGCCAACCTTAAACTTACCTGTACTGGCCTGGAGCGTTTCTGCCGTTGACAGTAGTTGGTGAATTGATTGGGTCAACCGTTCTGATTTTTGAGAAGTTTGGTTCGCAATTTCGGTAGCCTCAGTCACACTCATAGCCACATCTTTGAACTCGGCTGCTTGTTTGTGGGTGGTTTGGGTGATGCCTTGAATCAAACCACTGATCTGCGCGGTTGCTTCTACAATCGCTGTTAAATTTTGACGGGCATCTCTGACTAGACTGGTCCCGGTTGCCACTTGCTGAATACCGTTTTCCATTGCGGTGGATACTTCTGCTGTGTTGACTTGAATCTCTTGGACCAATTGTTCAATTTCGGTAGCAGCATCTGCCGACTGACGGGCCAGGGAACGCACTTCGTCGGCAACCACGGCAAATCCTCGCCCATACTTACCAGCACGGGTTGCTTCGATGGAGGCATTGAGAGCCAGCAGTTGGGTTTGAGTGGTGAAATGACCGATTAGGCTAAGGATTTTAGAAACCTTTTGTGATGACTCGCTGAGCTGCTTGATGCGCTGATTAGTATCGGCCACTGTGGAACGAATGGCCATGATACCGTCTACTGTACGGTTCATGGCTGTATCACCACTTTGTACTGTCTGGTTGGCTTGTTGCACAGCAACCTCTACCCGCTGAGCATCGTTGACAACGGTTTCGGTAAAGTTCATCATTTCTTGAACTTGGATTAGGGCTTTTTCAAGAGAGTTTGCTTGCTGTTGAGCTTCCATATTAAGGGAGCTAACCGAGACTTGACTGAGCTGAGATGTTTCTCCCACTTGGGTTGCGGCTTGCTGAACCTCTAGGACAATTTTTTGGAGGCTCTGTAGCGTATTGTTATAGACACTGGCAACGGTACCGACTTCAGTGTCTGTGACGGGAGCCCGTACGGTCAGATCGCCTTCTAAGGCTGGACGTACGTTTGTCAGTAGCTGCATTACCTGTTGCTGGAGTTGTTCTTTAGAGGCTTTCTCACGAGCGGCGGTGGTGGTCAGAGCGGCGTTTTTTTCCTGTAGCTGGTCGAGATAATCGGCCTGTTTGAGGGCCAGGTTAAGCTGAGCACCGATGCGATGAACAAACTCTACTTCAGAGTCTTGCCACTGTCGAGGGCCATTACACTCATGGATACAGAACAATCCCCAGAGCAGATCGCCTTTGAGGAGAGGAACTACCAAGCTCGCTCGCACCTGCAATTGGGAAAGCAGCTCCACTAAACAATCAGGTAGATCTAGTGTGGTCACGTCGTTTACAACCCAGAAGCGGCCTTTACGATAGTTATCAGCTTGATCTTCAGCAAAACAGTGGTCTTGGACTTTGGCCGCTTTTGCGGAAAATACGCCAGCAGCTACATCTTCGACGACGAATTCACCCACGCTGTAGTTGGTAGCTATATCAAATTGGAACAGACCAACTCGGTCAGCCTTGAGCAGGTGGCGAATATCGCGTACCGTGATTTTTAGGGTTTTAGATAGATCTGTGGTCTGACGTAGACGCTCGGTAATTTTGGTAATGAGTTGTTCTTGAGTGGCGATCTGTTCTAGCTGCTGATTTTTTTCGTTGACTTGGTCTATGTAATCGGCCTGCTGTAGGGCTACATTAAGCTGAGCGGCGACTCTCTGGACAAAAGCGATTTCAGTTTGTGTCCACTGACGGGGGCCGACACAGTTATGAATACAGAACAAGCCCCAGAGCTGGTCTTTTTTGAGTAACGGAACGACCAAGTTTGCCCGTACTTGAAACTGGGATAAGATATCGATATGACAGGGGAGTAATCCTTGCTCGTAGATATCGGCGGCTGCCCAGAAACGTCCTTGACGATAGGCCTCGGCCATCGATCCACCAAAGCAATGATCTTGAATATGAATATCTTTTGCTGAGATGGTGTTAGCGTTAATGTTTTCGGCAATGATTTCACCGCTACCGTGGTTGCTCCCTGGGTGGAACTGAAACACGGCCACTCGATCGGTTTTTAGATAGTGGCGGATAGTGCGGGTAGTGGATTCCAAGACTGGTTGGATATCAGCTGAGTTACGAATGTTGTTAATAAGCCCTGTCAGTAAATGCTCACGGACTACTTCTTGCTGGCTTTGTTGCTGCAGTGCATGGGCTTGAAGTTTGAGGGTGAGCTCAGTCCCTACCTGATAGAACAGAGCGATTTCACGATCGGTCCACTGGTGCGGTGCAGCACAGGTTTGAATGGCGAGTAGTCCCCACAATCGGTCTTCTAGAAAAATGGGTAGGCTTAAGTTGGCCTGGACCTGTAGGTGTTGATACAGCTGCATCTGATATGGGGTAGTGGCGGCTGCAGCTGTATCCGTTACATTGATGACGGCTTGCTGCTCATAGCTTTCGGTATTGGCTGCGCCAAAGGCTAGGGCTGCTATAGCTTGTCCTAAAACCGGACGGTAGCCAGTGGTGAGGGATTCAGCGATGACGGTGCCATGGGTAGTGGATTGAAATTGATAAATCAAGGCCCGGTCTGCCGCAAACAGTTTGCGAAGTTCGGTGACGGTGATTTGATAGAAGTTTTCTAGATTGGTCGCTTGAGCCATGGAATTTGCGATCGCAAATGGTCTTTTGCCCTTAGTACTAAAGGGCCTCGACTCCACAGCCAAGGGCAGAGCCGTAACTGTCTCAGTCAATCTTTCCGAGAGAGACTCTTCAGAAATCTGGTTATATAGAGTCAAATCCTTATCAGAGAGTGTATGCTCAGTCGAATCAGGATCAACCGTTTCGCTCGAGAGATTTAAGTCCAGTAGAGATTCACGCTCTTCGGAGTGCCTATTTGGGGGGGTGTTTGCAGTATTTGACATGGAAAATCAGTAATTTAACAATAGTAAGGTCTGCTGTAGATGAGCTCAGGCCGCTGTTGCAGAGAAGATAGACAAATTAAGCTAATCTTGAAAGCAATTAGCAACAATAGCTGCAACATCAAGAACAAGTCCTGGATAATCTGCAATATAACCAGCCACATAGGGAGCCCATATGGGAGAACAAAGATCGGTATTCTGGTGAATTGATCGAGGTTCAATTTGTTCTATGTCATCAACCCGCTCTACAACTAATCCCAGTTTTTTTTGAGCTGACTGCACCACAATAGCTACCGATTGCATCAACAATGGAGACTGATGCCATAGGGGGGTATTCCCAACCAATGCATTGAGATCTGTTAGCCAGAGGATGTCACCACGCCAGTTGCAGACACCCAACATAGAGTTTGATGCTTCTGGAACTGGCAGAATATCTAAGGTACTCAACTGATGTACTTCTACAATATTTTTCAATGGCAATAATGTCCTATATTCCCCCAAAAGCTTAAATTTCAAAAAACGTTGGCGGAGGTCTTCAGGAATAGGGGCTAGCCCTAGCGGATCAATTTGAGCTGATGTTTTCTTTAAGGTAGATTGTTGCGTATTGATTGTGGATACCATGTCCAGATTTCCTAGCTCATCACTTGCTGAAGTGTGGCCGTCAGCTGTTGCTGATCCACGGGTTTACTCAAATAAGCATCAGCACCTAGCATTGAGCCCCAAAGCTTATCAGCTTCTGTGCTTTTAGTTGAACAAATGACAACAGGAATATCTTGCGTCTGTTTGTTTGTCTTTAGATCTCGACAAAATTCAAACCCACTTTGCCCTGGTAGAACAACATCTAAGAAAACCATGTCAGGTAATTTAGCCTGAACCTTAAGCAGAGCCTCTTCACTGCTCTGCACCCCTATAACAGTTATCCCCGATTGCTGGAGATAATGAGTTAGACGCTCTCTATCCGTTAAGCTATCTTCTACAATCAAAGCAGTTATCATAGACCCTCTTCAGCTGGTAGGTAGATGGAAGTAAAATTCTTGAAAGCAGGATAAATCCAACATTCACCCTGGTCGTATCACACCGAGATTGACAGATTAGAATCTGGTGAAATACTGTTAGTTATGTTGCCAGGTTTTTGCATATATCTCTTGAGCACTTTTAAGACTCGCTGTTGCCTGATGGGTTTACCCATAAAGCCGGACGCACCCACTACTTTGGCACGTACCCGATCGGCGATACCATCATTGTTAGTAACAATGACTATTGGAATGTCTCGAAGAGCAGAAACCCGTCTAATCTGAGCACATAGTTCATACCCGTTTGCAATGGGCATCACTAAATCTAGAAAGATGAGTTTAGGTTTGATTTCTAATAGCTGTGGTAGAGCCTGTAAGGGATCCGCAATATTTATATAGCGGTACCCAGCAGTTTGAACAATCTGACCCATGGCTTGGCTATCTGTTGAGCTATCATCGATATAAAGTATTGTAGAAGCATTAGGAGTGGTTTTGACGGTTGAATTTAGTCGCGGAGAACTTGGCGTAACTACCTGCTGAATCTGAATGATAGGCGTTGGACAGGCAAGGGGAGAACTTTTGACGGAGAGCATATCGCTAGTCAGATCGTCAATCTCAACCATCCGAATAAAATTATTGCGTATGTGGGGTACAAGAGATAATGCCAACGACAGCAAAGGTTGCTTAACCCTCGATGCTAAATCTCGGAGAGTTTGCTGGCCATCAATTAAGCCCGTTAAAGCCCGAAACATGGATAACGATGTACACTCTCGCAGGTTTGTAGGTTGTTCAATGATAGGGGCTTGATTAGGCAGAATGCTGATTAATTGTGACTGTTCCCAAGCTTGCCAATCTTGTTGTACTTGTTCCCATATGGGAATATATTGCAGGCCGACACAAGAAAACTTGGCGGCATCTCTAGGACTTGCCCTATAGGTTAATAACTTTCTAGATGCTTGGAAGTATAGAGTTCCCTGTTGAATAATATCAAAAAGAATTTCTGAAATACAGCCTGCTACTAGGGCAGAAAACTGTTCCCTACTAAATTGCTTGCGCATGACTAATTTAGCCAGGACATTGTAAGTCAGATCCAAATCAGGAGATTGCTTGGTAAGTTCTGGACAATGCTTTAGGACGTGTCTTTGCCAGCGTCGTTTAGTGTGAATGCGCGTATTTGCCCAAACTATCTGTCCAGCTAGAAAGTACAGAAGCCACGGAACGGTTGCATCGGTTTCGACCGAGACAATCCCAGTAAACTGACGTTCTTTGCAATGCTTGATTTTTTTATCTAGGTCGATAATGACCGGCATGTACGACATACTTTTCCATACCCAATGCTTAGACTGGCTCAGTAATAATTCTGCCCAGGAGGCTTCCTATAAAGACATCCGAACTTTTACTGATCTAGGCAGCCAAACACTATTCCGCCTATTTACGGTTGAAGGGTGAGGGTATTTATTCTAAGCTAGGCGACAAGTCAATTAAAAAATAGGGTCGTCGCGAAATAGCATAACAATCCTATCTTCGATAATTTTTATTATTGGTCCCAGGTTTAGCGGTCAAGTATGGAGCGGTCCACTTTTGGTTGTAATAAAGTGTCTAAATCAAGTTGTAAATAGGTTCGTTTACAAGTTTGTTCACTGATAACGCCTACATGACTAATCCAGGGATTTTGGGAGGTGCCATGCTCAGCAAGTGCGAATGGCTTTAAAACTGCAGAAGACAACTCAACTAGATCCGGAGGAGCACCCAGAGCTATACCCCAAAGAGTGTTTTCCTGACGTTGCAATACGACTAGATAGGTGGACTTTAAATTTTCTCTAGCGATAGCCTCACTCCCAAAGAGTTGCTCTAAATCTAACAGCTGAATCGTATGAGGACCCAGCTGCACTACTCCTAAACCCACGACTCCACCCTGACTAGGGGGGGGGCAGTTAACCACTTTTAGGATCTCAGTGACGGGTATGACATACCAATAGCTCGCCACTTGAAACGAAATATATTTTTTCATATCAGAGGAAGGGTCGCTATACATGATTTCTTTTTGATGCCTCCAGTAGTTGAGGCTCTGATGATGGATCCAATACAGCCGCCAATTTCTCAAGTAGCTGGGGTGCCAAATAGGGTTTTGTCAAATAGTCTGCAGCTCCGAGCTCTTTGGCTAAGAGTCGATGCTTAGCACCAGCACGAGATGTCAACATAATCGTTGGTATTGAATCAATATCGGGCGTGCGCTGTTGGACTTTGAGAAAATCAAATCCATTCATGCCAGGCATTTCAAGATCGCACAAAATAGCATCTATCTGAATTTTCTGGAGTTGCTGTAATGCTTCCATACCTTCTTTAGCATGGATCACTGTATATCCGGCTTTCTGTAAAGTTGCCGCCAAGGTGTTACGTACCGTAATTGAATCATCAACAATTAGAATTGTCTTTTTGGGCGGTGCTAGGGGTAAGGATATTGTGGGCTCGCTTGAGTTGATTTGTCCATTGATTTTGAAAATATCGAGAACAGCCTGGGAAAGGTTATGCAGGATATCCTGCACCAATAATGTCCCGTCAAGGACTAAGCTAAGGCTCCCATCGGTGAGGGTACTGCAGCCATACACATAGGGTGATGTGGATACTGCCTCTCCCAGGGGATGGATTACTAGTTCTTGCTCTTCTTGAAGATGATCGACCTCTATCCCCACCAGCTGATCATTATTTTGAATAAGTATAATTGGGTTCAATAAAGTGGCTAATTGCATTTCTGGGGAGATGCTACTTCTATCCAAAGCACGATTAGGTAGTGTTGCTTGATAATTGAGCGCATCTGAGAGGGAAATCACAGGGATAAGGCAATCTTTACCTTCAAATTTCCAGCTTAAGAACTTGACCTGTTCCCGTGTGCTGATTTGTTTAGCTGTAGGAGTAACAATCTGCTGAACTGTATCTGTGATTATTGCATACTGTTTCTTAGATGCTTGACAGAGTAATAATTTAGCTGTAGTTAACTTGGTGGGAATCCTTAAGGTGAAACACATCCATTGATTTGTTTTTGAAGTAACTGTAATACTTCCATGCAATGCTTCTATCTGAGCACGAACAGCACTTAAGCCCATGCCTCGGCCAGATAGATCATCGATTTGATTAGCTGTTGAAAATTCTGGCTCAAAGATTAAATCATGGATATTTTCGGGTGTTAGTTGAGCCGCCTCTTGAGGGGTAATGAGATGACTGCCAATGGCTTTCTGACAAATTTCATCCAGCTTAAGTCCTTGTCCATCATCTTTGACTTGGATGGTCAGATAGCGACCTTTCTGGGTGACATTGAGCATAATGGTGCCCAATTCTAGTTTGTTTTGCTGTTGGCGTATATCTGATGTTTCGATGCCATGGGCAAATGAATTACGAATTAGATGTAATAATGGATCGTATAGCTTTTCTGCTATAGATTTATCTATGAGAATTTGTCCACCTTGAATTGTGAGCGTAACAGGTTTTTGATATTGGCCTGATAAGCGAGCAATTACCTGATGAAATCTCTGTAGGATAGACTCTACAGGTTGCATCCTAATGTCAAACATTGTATCTCGCAGACTATCTAAGAGCCGCTGTTGTTTGATCAGGGACTCGTGGCCTTGACGAGCAAATAAATCAATCGCTTCAACACTCTCCAATTGTTGGATTATACTACCTAGAGCAGGCTGGAGGGGGCTATACTGCTCTAACTCTAGCGGATCAAACTGATGGAGCATTGAGTTTTGAGGGTCGGGAGACAGTGGCATGGCCGCCGAGCCTTTGATAGTCTGCTGCTGCAGTTCAAATAATTGTTTCTGCTGTTGAAGAATCCGATCTGAAAGATTTTTTAAGTTGTTTTCTAGTTGCTTATGATAGAGTGACTGTCGGCTCTGTTGAGTTAAAAGTTCGCCAATTGAGTAGTTAAGCTGATCAAGATGATCAACCGGTACCCTTAAAGTCGCTGTACTGTTTGATGGAGATGACTTTTCAGGGGCGGGAGCTTCTATGGTTAAATGTTTTTTTTGATTTGCCTCGATTATAGAGGTCTCCAACCGAGTTAAAGCTTCGGTAGAAGCCTCTATAGAAACTTCTAAAACTGAAGTTTTAGGATTCGTTTCAGATACAGGCTCGTTAGAGATAATCTCCTTAGATAAGGGCTCTTCAGGTATATTCTCAGGAATGGTGAATGGGGTTTGAGAGATGGGGATAGTCTCTTCTTCTTTGCTAAGAGGCTGATCGGTAAATGGCTGATTAGCTGCAAAATTTAATATTTTGGGAGTACCAGGAATTGGACGAGTCAATCGTTGCCATAGTTGGCTCATCCGATTTGGTTTCGTAGTTTGTCGCTGGTAGACAATTGTTGAGGGAGGACGTTGGCTGTCAGTGGGCTGTGCCTCAGATGAAGCATTGGATTGTCCGCTCAGTTTTTGCAAGACAGGGCCGGGGTTACCTCCTGCGGTGCGATCGCCCTGTAGAACGCTTGCTTGCCCAGCACGATAGTCAGCCAGAGCTGCTTTGGCAATGTCAACAACCTGTTGGGGGCTATGGTTTAGAGCCTTCAACACAGTTTGGGCAATCTCACCAAAGCCCGGTAAGCTTAGAGACTCTGCTAAACCAAAAAAGATATCTGCCTGGGATTGTAGTAGGGATGCTAAACCCTCTGAATCAGGATGCTCAAGGGCATGTTCTAGCTCGTCTAGTCGTTCTGTGACCCCCATTTCAAAGATGGACTGGGTCATATCAAAGCCCAGTTCAGCGGATGTGGGTAAATACCCCGTATCCCCAAACTGATCTCCCAAATTTTCCTGCAGCTGTGAGACAATGCCCGCCATCCGGTCTAGGATATCTGACTCATCTATCGGCGTGTTAGTAAACTGTGCCGATAGCAACAGTTGTAAACAGGCATAGGTTTCAAAAATTAGCTCTTCTACAGTGATGCTCAACGAGGCATCAGGGACACATAGAGCTTTAAATGCATCTTCTAGGGAATGGGTTGTGGTTTTGATGGTGTCTAACCCCACGCTGGCGGCTGCCCCTTTGAGGGTATGAGCTATGCGCATGAGGGTGTGGACTTTTTGAATACTAAATTCCTGGCGGAGAGTTTGTAACTCTTGGTCCATTTGCTGAAGCAGTTCAGAAGCTTCTTGCAAAAAATAAGATGGCACTGGCGGCACTGACTCAGACATTATGGTAGAGGTGAAAACAGAGTATATTTTGTGGCTAGGCAACTTTAAATTTGTCTGTACTGGCCTGAAGTGCCTCAGCCGTGGCTAGTAGCTGGTGAATAGATTGGGTTAATTGCTCTGACTCTGTGGATGTTTGGTTGGCAATTTCTGTGGCTTCGTTGACAGTGACGGTAACATCTTTGAATTCTGATACCTGTCGATGGGTGATTTGGGTAATACCTTCAATCAGTTTACTGATTTGACCAGTTGCCTCTACAATCGCGGTGAGATTATGACGGGTATCGGTTACTAGACCAGTACCTTCTGCCACCTGTTGAATACCTGTTTCCATTGCGGTGGAAACCTCGGCTGTTCCGATTTGAATATCTTGCACCAGTTGCTCAATTTCAGTTGCGGCGGCTGCAGACTGACGGGCCAGGGAACGAACTTCATCGGCGACTACAGCAAACCCCCGACCATACTCACCGGCGCGGGTAGCTTCAATGGAGGCATTGAGTGATAACAGCTGGGTTTGGCTGGTGAAGTGACTAATCAAGTTAACAACTTTAGAAATCTTCTGGGAAGATTCGCTCAGTCGCTTGATGCGTTGGCTGGTATCCGCCACCGTCGACCGAATTGCCATGATACTGGCGACGGTATTATTCATGGCGGTATCTCCGCTTTGTATAGTCAGATTGGCTTGCTGAACAGCGGTTTCAACCTGCTGAGCGTCATCAGCCACGGTCTCGGTTAGACTCATCATTTCTTGTACCTGCATCAGCGTTTGATCTAAAGCTAGAGCCTGTTTTTGGGCTTGCTGATTTAATGAGGTCATGGATGTTCTACTAAACTGGGATGTCTGTCCCACCTGTTCAGCAGCTTGTTTAACCTCAAGTACAATTTTTTGCAGGCTTTGCAGAGTATTGTTATACGCGCTGGCCACGGTGCCAACTTCGGTATCGGTGACGGGTGCTCTGACGGTTAGGTCACCGTCTAATGCTGGGTATACATCGGATAGAAGTCTAGAAACCTGTTGCTGTAGCAGTTCTTTAGATGCTTTTTCTTTAGCTGCCGCCGCTGCTAGCGTGGTGTTTTTTTCCTGGAGTTGCTTCAAATAGTCAGCTTGTTGTAGGGCAATATTGAGCTGGAGACCGATACGCCGGGCAAAGTCAATTTCAGTATTTGTCCATTGACGAGCCCCGTGGCATTCATGAATGCAAAACAACCCCCACAGAGTGTCGCCTTTTAGCAGGGGGATAACTAAAGAGGCTCTCACCTGAAGCTGTGTGAGTAGGTCTACTAAACATGTGGGCAGATCCAGGTCTTGAATATCATTGACGATCCATTCACGACCGTTGCGATAATTTTCGGCTTGACCTTCTGCAAAGCAGTGGTCTTTAACCCTAGCAGCCATGGCGGAGATCACATCAGTGGCGACATCTTCGATGACAAATTCACCAACGCTGTAGTTGGTGGCCACATCGAATTGAAAGAGACCCACTCGTCCGGCTTGCAGCAGTTGACGGATATCACGAACAGTTGTTTTTAAGGCATTTGGTATATCTGTTGCCCGACGTAGTCGTTCTGCAATTTGCGTAATCAGTCGTTCCTGCTCAGCAATTTTTTTGAGCTTTTGATTTTGAGTTTGTAACTGCTCTAGATAGGTTGTTTGTTGTAGGGCAACATCCAATCGAGCGGCGATTTTGCGGACAAGGGCAATCTCGTCGTCTTTCCAGAGCCGAGGAGCATCACACTGATGGATACAAAATAAGCCCCATAGCTGATTTTCTTTGAGAAGTGGTACGACTAAATTTGCGCGTACCTGAATTTGGGAAAGGGTGTTGAGATGGCATTCAGGTAGTCCAGCATTATAAATATCAGCAGTAACCCAATAGCCTCCCTGGCGATAATCTTTGTCTGTTTTGCCACCCTTATCAAAGCAATGATCTTCGATGTGTATTTCCTTGGCTGAAACAAAGTTCTTGCGTACGCTCTCTGCAATGATTTCACCGCTACCGTTGTTACTACCTGGATGAAATTTAAAGATGGCAACTCGGTCGGTGTTTAGGTACTGACGGATAGCTTGAACTGTGTTCTCAAATATGGGTTGAATATCTGACAGTTGACGTATGTTTTTGACAACGCTCGTGGTGATGCGATCGCGAATAGATTCTTGCTGGTTTTGTAACCGCAGCTCGTGGACGTGGAGCTTAAGGGCAAACTCAGTACCGATTTGATATAGCAGGGCTAGTTCAGCTTCGGTCCACTGTCGGGGCGCTGCACAATTTTGGATTACCAGCAAGCCCCACATATGTTCGTCTAAGAAAATTGGCAGACTGACATAGGCCTGTACTTGAAAGTTTTGACAGAGTTGTACCTGGTGTGGTGTGGCGGCTTCGTCTGCAATATCGCTAATGCTGATAAAGGGCTGTTGCTGATAGCCTTGGATATTAGGGGCACCAAAGGCCAAGGCCGTTAATGATGTGCCGAGATAGGGGGTATAGCCAGAAGTGAGGGCCTCAGCGATAATAGTGCCGTCGGTGTCAGAATGAAACTGATAGATCAGGGCTCGATCGGTGGTTAAGTGCTTTCGCAGCTGGGTGACGGTAATTTGACATAGATTATCGAGATGGGTGGCCTGGGCCATGGCGTTTGCGATCGCAAACGGTCGCTTACCTGGACTAGGGGGAAACTCAATGGCATCTAACGTCAGGGGGCGTAGCGTATTCTCAGGCAGTGCCTGATGATCGACCGTCTCCGTCACTGACAGGGTGAGATTTACCCCTGTATTCGATGTTGTCATCAGGGCAGCATTATTTTCTGGAGTAGTTTCTGAAGTAGTCATAAAGTTAGACGTTAGGGCGTTTACTTAGGGCGTTTGAATAGAGCCGGTATTGATAAGGACTGATGTCTGTCAATCCACTACCGTTACGAGAGTGTGCGAAACGAATGCTCGATCAAGAGAGCGGCATCTAAAATAATGCCTTGGTGGTCTGGAAGATGGCCTGCTATTAAAGGTGCCAGAATGGGAGAGTCAATATTTTGGAGGTGAACAATAGTTTCAGGGGCAATCAGATCCACATCATCCACCTGTTCTACAAGCAACCCCACTGTGCGCTCAGATGATCGCACAACAATGACCATCGGATGCTCTAACGTGGGTACTTGGTGCCATAGGGGGACTCCCCCCACTAACCGACTAGCATCAACTAGCCAAAGCATTTCGCCACGCCAGTTACATACCCCCAACAGCCAAGGAGGCACGTCGGGAATCGGCAAAATTTCGGCAGTTGTCAGCTGTAGAACCTCGGCGATCTCCGTCAAGGGTAATAACGTCACATCTTCACCGGACAGTCGAAATCGCAGAAATCGCTGACGGCTATCTTCAGGGATAGGGGCTAGCCCTAGGGGATCTAGTTGTAAATTTGTCGACGACCCTGGTTGGAAGGATATCTTTTGAGAATTCACCTGTGTGCTGTGTGAATTGGCTGCTGCATTCATAGGCCCTACCCGATGATGTTTTGAAGTGTTTGGGCTAGCTGATCAGCATTGATCGGTTTACTTAAATAAGCATCTGCCCCTAACATTGAACCCCAGAGTTTGTCCGCATCCGTATTTTTCGTGGAAAAAATAACAACTGGGATATCTTGAGTCTGTTGATTTGTCTTTAAATTTCGACAAAACTCAAATCCACTCTGGCCGGGCAGTACCACATCCACAAAAACGATATCAGGTTTGGTAGACTGCATCTTAAAAAGTGCTTCTTCGCTACTCTCGACACCAATCACCATAATCTTCATCTGGTGAAGATGGTGAGTTAACTGTTCTCTATCTGTCACGCTATCTTCTACCACTAAGGCTGTAACCATAAGTCTCCTGGATTTTTAATGAATTCAATATTGATACTGCTATAATTCAACTATACTAGGGACTCCTGGCTAAAATAAGGGCGAAAAATCAGGCTGATCGTTATTTTCTTGGGTAACATTTGACACAGGCTGCAAATATTTGGCCAGCACTTTTGCAACCCGTTTTTGTCTAATGGGCTTACCCAAAAAACCCGATGCGCCAACAACCTTAGCCCGCACCCGATCAGCAATACCATCGTTGTTGGTAACAATAATAATAGGAATTGTCTTAAATACCGACATCCGTCGAATTTGGGCACATAGCTCATAGCCATTGACCAAGGGCATCACTAAGTCTAAAAAAATTAGCTTGGGTTTTAGCTCTAACAGTTTTGGCAATGCCTGAAGAGGATGAAAAATATTGGCATAACTATAACCTTTATTTTGAACGATTTTTGCCATCGCTAAACTGTCTGCTTGGTGATCTTCAATATAGACAACTAGGGGCTTCGCGGGTACCGACTGGCTCAAAGGTTCAGGTTTACTATCATTTAAAGAAATGAGCGGTGGGGCATGAGAATCCTGTTTATTTTGAAAAACTAAATTCTGAGACAATGATGTCTCCGCATTAATCTCTGACTGATTAGCACTAAAAACATGTCCCAGCAACTGCTGAATTTTACCTAAAAGACACATAAAAGCTACTGGCTTTAGGCAATAATCATCACAGTCTGATTGGAGGACCCTCTGCCATTCTTCTTGGTCTGTGGGGGACATCAGCACAATGACTGGCGTTGATCGAGTGACAGTAGAGGCTTTCAGAATTTTAATCACTTGCCAGCCATCGATAATCGCTAAGTCTGAATCTACTAAAATCAGGTCAGGCGATTCTCTAATGGCCCGTAAAATACCTTGGTCTCCGCCACCAATAGAGGTCGTCAAAGTATAGTTATACGTCTGAAGCTGCTGACTCAACACACCGTAACTTGAACGCCCATTCCCAATCAGTAAAATTTTGGCCATGGCAAAGACGTATAGATAATCAAAATAAAGAAGAAAGAATATATGTTGCCTGACCTTAGCGCTTCAGCTACAGGCAACAAGCACAGCAACGTTTTAACCTCCTGGAATACATGACGTGTTCAGCCCCAATTTCCATCCATAAATATGGGTAGAGATCCAATGAACACCTTTATTTATCCAAGTTTATTGAAAAGATCTTTAGCCCATTAAGAGTCCAGGCAAAGAGTTTAATAGTTTCAACAGATATTTTTTACCTTAAAGAAAACGATAGAGTTACTTCAATTATTTTTGTAGAACTGGAAGAGTAAAGTTCAAAATCCTTCCTAAGGATTACAGCTGAGAATATTTTGAATCAGGAAACCCTTGTTTTTCAATTTATCACTGCTGTTTCGGAGAGCTTTTACTCTGAGTCCTTACTTTTATCTTAAGCCTCAATTAGGTTAAGCTGCGTGGCTCATTAATTTCATTAAAATTACGTGCTAAGACAAAAATGAATACAAAATAATCAAGGCCATTAACTTGTATTTCGGATGGTATTTGATGCTCTGACTAAAATGGTCAAGGTATAGCTGTCTTTGCCTGCCTAAGAGAAACTCTAAAACTGTGTGTGGAAACGAATCTATACCGTCTTATACATCTATAGTAACTATAGATGTAGCCCAGGCAAGGCACTCTGAGGATAATCTAACAATAAAAATATGTATATGAAAGACGTCCTCACATGCCCGTTGGCGTTCCCTGGATTCACCTAGCATGGGACATTGTATAGAACATTGGTGAATGTCCTGATGCGGGAGCAGCTCTATTTATCCAGGTTTTGATGAAAGCGATCACCTGATTTAAATAGAATTAGCTTCTTGAGAAGTCGCGA
Organism: Cyanobacteria bacterium P01_B01_bin.77; assembly: GCA_039028535.1. GTDB lineage: Bacteria > Cyanobacteriota > Cyanobacteriia > Phormidesmidales > Phormidesmidaceae > Leptothoe. Next base: position 27,218 of record JBCCHX010000046.1, on the reverse strand, counting down.
TCGCAAATTATCAGAGTTGTCTGGTATGGACTGAAATGGATTCAAATATTTCCTAATCACCCTCAAAATCCGCTGTTCTCCAATGGGCTTACTCACAAAATCAGAGGCACCCACCACTTTAGCCCGCACTCGATCAATGACACCGTCATTGTTAGTCACAATGACAATCGGCGTTTTGCGGAAGGCTGAAATACGTCGAATCTGGGCACATAACTCATAACCATTGGCCATTGGCATAACCAAATCCAGAAAGATAAGCTGAGGCTTATACTCTAAGAGCTGTGGTAAAGCTTGCAACGAATCAGAAATGTTGGCATAGCTGTAACCAGCATTCTCAATAATCTGAGCCATGGTTTGACTATCTTTTGAACTATCTTCCACATAAACAACCATGGTCTGACCTATCGCCTTTGCAGGGCAGAGTGTTTCTGCAGATCTAGCCCCTAATATTGAGGGAGTAACCGCCGATGTATCTTTTTGTTTAGGAGCAATAGCGTCCGTATTCACCAAAACATCAATTTTCATCAAAAGATATTTGAGCGACACAGGCTGCCGACAGTAAGAATCAAAGCCAGCCTGTATCAGCAAATCCCCTTCTATTAACGGATGACCTATAGCAATAGCTGGAATCATCCAGGTCGCTCTAGATGCTCTGAGTCTTTGGATGGTTTGCCAACCATTCAACCCTGCCGTCTCCATATTGATCAAGATCAAGTCTGGCAATTCATTGCTCGCTAAGGCCAACCAGTCATCCCTCTGGCTGGTCGTTATTATCCTATGTCCGTATAGCGTAAGTCCCTTCTTTAAAGAGAGATCGTTCTGAGTATTACCGGCGATCAATAGGATTTTGATCATTACAGTTCTAAAAGTTCCTAAACAATAGAAATCCCCAAAAATATGTGTTGGCTCTACAGCCAATAAAAATTAAGCTGCACAACTTGTCAGTTTCAGTCCAAAGAAACCCATGCCACACAGCCAACAGATTGCCCTCTAAATATATTGATAATGGCTATAAACCATAAGCTTTATCTATATTAAAAATAGAATTTACTCAATCATAATGACTCAAAATATTAATTTTTGTATAGCTTTCTGAGCTTTAAAAGTCGAAGCTTTAGATATGTGCAGACTTGCTAAATTATGCAGAATATCTCCTGGGATTTTTAGTTTTTGGGGATTACTTCACCAATCTGCTGAAATAGCAGTGTCTTTAAACTTGGTATTTTTATATTTGTTGTCCTAAAAAATCACTACAGACTTGATTCTTAAAATCCAGAAGATCTCAAGCAAAGATACACGTATTTAGAGCATAATTCCATCAAAAAACTGAGAAAATTGCTATGATAGCTTGCTTTCGGCTTTAAAGAATTTTTCTAGGCAGATGCTCAACACCCTTAAGCCACACGTTTGTCTACCATAAATTTTCCTGGAAAACTGCATTCCCAAAAAGTTAAATCTAAAAAATACACATATAAAATCTATATGTCGTTAGAAATCTTCCTGCCCATAGCTCGTCTCTAGAGCAAAAAGCTCTCTACTATCCAGAGTTGACAGCAGAGAGCCCATAACAATAGTTAGACCAAGAGTCCCTTATTGATTCAGATAAGCAGACAGACAAGTCGGTGTAGTTTTTGTCCTCAATTCAACAATATCCTGAGCTTGGGATGATTGGGAAAATAGCTTTTCCAGGTTTTGTCGCTCAGGTGATTGCGGTCGTTGGGGGCTCAAACACAGCAGTCCTTTACAAATCAAATCGACTAACTGGGCCTGATTGGCCGGTGTGGTAAAACGATACCATTGTGGAGTTAGCCTCTGAATCGTTTGTAGAATCTCATACAGGTCTTCACTAATTTGGTAAGTTGTAAAGTATGGATCATCAGGAACAAAAAGCTCAATTTGTCTACCGATGCCGGTTAATCCTGACTCTATCCGAAACCGTAAATTAGACCGCAGAGAGAGATAGCAGTGAGCTAGGCTAGATGACTGTAGACGCTCTCGCTGTTGAAAGTAACTCTGCACTAATCCATAAATAGCCTGGGTTGGATTATGGATCGTACGGCAGAAATATGAGCCTGATTGATCATCAGTCAGGTTTTGAATGAGAATATAGCCAAAGTTCACAGCCTGGAGGCCGGCCTCATGAAAATTGTTTAGCCATTGTTCAAGTTCAGCATTGTAATCCTCTAGGCTTTGACCAAAAGGCGCATGACTGTGGGGAACTGAAAACAGCACATCGTCTCTATCTGCCGTACATAGAACAAGCTGGTGAGTATGACCACCGCTCCACCACTGGGAAAGCTTGGCTTGATAGGTTTGAATATCCACCAAGTCAGTCACAATAAATACATGCCCCTGGGGATTGAGATACTGTGAGCTATGGTGAATGATATCAGCCAGAATTTCTTCCCCTGTTGTTCCACCATCGCGGAAGCCTAGATCATGTTTGGGACTGGGAACAAAGGGCGGATTGGCTAAAATGGTATCGAATGTTCGACCGGCAACTGGTTCATAAAGACTGCCAGGGTAAAACTGAATGTTACGGATATCATTTAGCTGGGCGTTAAACCGAGAAAACCGAATGGCACGGGGGTTGAGATCCACAGATGTGACATGCTGAGCGTAGCGACTGGCAACTAATCCTTGCACACCGCTACCACAGCAAAGGTCCAAGACATTTTCCACTGAGTATCGAGGGGCCGTGTAAACAAGTCCCTGGCTATCTGCACCAATATACATAACCGGGCTTTCAGACATTTGGTCCTCTGCCAACAGCATGTACCGATGATCGGTGGCAATGTAAAGACCCTCAACACAGAATAGATCGATGCGAGCAGACCATTGGTCTCCACGGCGAATCAACAGATCTAACTGAATCAACAGCTGCATCACCCCGTGCCCGAATAATTCATTCAGCCGTGGTTTCGGGAAAGCTACCCGTAGTAAAAACAAACGAATTAGATCGTCAAGATCGCTCTGGCCTAGCTGATAGCGATCGTAATAATGTAAGCGAGTGGGTTCAATTGCCTGTAAGGACTCGATATCCAAGCGTTGACAAATAGCTACGAGAGTATAGCCAGCCCGTTGTAAACAAGTCCGCAGCTCTCCCAACTGTCCTCGTAACATAAACCCTTGGTCTTCGAAAGGAGCCAAAGTTTGAATACTTTTGGCAGGTAACGGAGAGTCTGTACCCTCCTTGATGTCAAAAGATACAGATACATTGAGCCCATATTGGCGCAACTGGATCTGTGCCCATTGTATTTTCTGAGACAATTCTGCATAGGTGAGACAGAGTTCTCGGCGAATTTGCTCCTGCCAGCCTGTTTGTGTTGAGAGCATTGCCATGAAAAGTTTTACCTCATCGAAGGTATATCCTGTTATCTCCCGTTGATTCTGTAACTGATAGGGGAGTTTCCCACGGGCTTTAGTGGCCAGTCTAACTGCACAGCTAAAATTATGGCTGCTAATTTTAGTACCTGAATCTCTAGCCAGCTTATGTTCTGGGGAAAGACTTAGTCTTTGCTGAGCATTACTACTTTCGGCAGCAAGGTTGGCTAACGTTGACCTATTCAACGGATCGAGTATCCAAACCACATCCTCAGATACTTTTGTATTGAGTTCTCCCATCAGCGGTGAGTCAGGAAAGAGAACACTCGTTTCCTTGTACCGTGCACCAAGGGTAGACAGCTGTTTTAATTCTGTTTCTGTCCATGGACAATTGTGGCGTTCTCCAAAAAACAAAGCACGATCTAATGTAGCCATGAGATCGGTGACAGCTGGCTGGTTGGGGGGAAGCCCTTGAGGAATAACCGTATCACCAACTTTAGACAAGTGTTCTTCATAGTTTTGAACACGCACATGCCGTTTGGAAATCCAAACATTTTCGACAGCCAGATAGTCGATATCAGTATTTAGAAAGGTTTGAATCGCTTCTGCCGGAGTTTCAACAATGGGCTGACCCGCGACATTGAAACTGGTATTGAGCAAGACGGGGGGACCCTGGCGTAGACCAACCAGATGGTGACATAGTTGGTAGAAATAAGGATTTGCCTGTGATGTCACCGTTTGGATGCGCCCAGTTCCATCCACGTGGGTAACCGCTGGAATCTGGTCTTGTACCGCTGGCTTAATGGGGGCAACCATTAGCATAAAGGGGGATTTCCCCTCTAATTCAAAAACCTCATCCACATTTTCTAAGGGAATCACCGGAGCAAATGGACGAAATGCTTCTCGGAACTTGACCCGAGCATTAATGATATCCCTCATGCGCTGAAATGTCGGATCGGCCATAATAGATCGGTGTCCTAAGGCACGGGGACCATATTCAGCACCGCCTTCAAACCGGGCAACGATATGACCATTGGCTAGAGATTGGGCGCTACGCTCCAACATTTCTGTTGGTGTCAGCACTTCTACGTCAATCAAATCATCAAACTGTTGTACTGCCTGGGCTATTTGAGACGAATCGTAGGCATGGCCGAGGGTGGCTTGGGTCAGTTCTGGTCGCTTACAGCCGCCCTGGTTGGCATAGGTCCATAGGGCTGCTCCAGCAGCGATTCCACTGTCGCCTGCCGCTGGGAAAATGAATATATCATCTAAGTCCAGGTCCTTAAAGAGTTTGTAGTTAGCGACCGAGTTGAGGCCTACCCCTCCAGCAATACACAGCTTTTTGAGTCCGGTTTGCTCCATAGCTACTCGAACAATGTGCTTCAATGCTTTCTCTAGCTCATCTTGAATCTTATAGGCCAGATCCACCAAATAGGGGCGCAGATAGGGTTTCCCTTCGCCAGTATCATAGGTTTTCTCAAGGGCGGCTATCTCTAGAAAAATATCGTAGGGAGAAATGGATAGACTATAGCTATTGGCTACAGGTTTGATCCAACGATGCAAGTTAACCTGTTCTCCCCCAAAGGGAGCGAGTCCCATCAGCTTACCGGCTTCTGCATGACTAACATTGGTGTTGCCTAATTTGGTGACAAAGCCAGCTTTTCGGGTGACATATTCATAGAGAAAACCCAGTGTGGACAAACCTGCTAAATGTGCATTTACGGTTTCGCTGTGGAGAGTGGTCAGTGTGTGGCCATACCCCTCATAAAGAGTGTATGATTCGGTCCGATGTTCTTGACTGGTGGTACCCGTAGCGTCAATAACCAAAACCAACGCCTGGTCAAAACCAGACGGCCAATAGGCAGAATAGGCATGGGCTAGATGGTGACTGGGGATAGCGATGACCTTGTCTGCAATTTCGGTTGGTAGGACATTGCGCATGATCTCAGGAGCAAAGTCATACCCTGGCATATTCGCAGTGACAGCAGCTAAGTCATCTAGTGTAATACCACAGCTGTCTAGACAGTAACGGATAGCTTCATTGGGTGGCTGCATCCGAGAGGTAACCCCAGGAGCTTGCAACATAAAACCAATGCTGTACTTTTGCCGATCTAGCCGTTCTTGTTCAATGGCCACCAAAATTTCGCCATCTTTAACAATGGCAGCTGATCGTTCATGGCTGAGATTAAGTCCTAGATAATACTGAGACATCTCCGTGCATCCCCTTGATGAAAACTTTGTTTAGTGTCGCATTACTACGACAAATTCAATAGTTCCCACGAGAACAATACCGATCACTATAAATAAGTTACAAAATATCCGTATATTCCGGGACGTCAATCTACGCAATTACGCGTAGGATATAGCCGTATGTAGTTAAATGCGGATTAACTGATTAGGTTTTGCTATATCTATGTGCTTTTCTATTCTTCCTTGGCAGAATAGGGCTTATTTTTTCCGTATAAGTGCAGTCTATGGCAGTAGTAATTATGAATAGGGAGGTGAGTAAGGAGGCATTTTCTAGAGTCGATTTATTGGAATAGATCGGCAATCTCTCCGTGCCCAGCAGCACACCTTATTGGCTACTGATGAGCTAATCATTATGGGTAATCTTGAGTAAGCATTCAAGAAACTCGACGACCTAAGTTTCTAGGTGTTTGAGAGGCTACTTTATAGATCTAGACCTATGTATCCACACACTACAGCGTTGCTACTGATTGGTTTCCAGAACGATTATTTTGCTCCAGATGGGATTTTACATAGGGTGATTGAAGCGTCGGCAAAGACGATTAGGACCGTTGAGAATACTGCTGATCTGATCCGACAGCTGGTTGATACTCAGGTTTTATTGATTTCCACACCTATTTGTTTCACCCCTAACTACGAAGAACTGGTCGACCCCATAGGGATCTTAAAGACGATCAAGGATGTGGGAGCTTTTCAAGCTGGTGAGAAGGGGTTTGAATGTATTCAAGAGCTTTTGCCATTTCAAGATAAAATTTTAGAAATTCCTGGCAAGCGAGGATTTAATGCTTTTATCAATACCAATTTAGACCAGGTTTTACACCAGAAAAATATTACGAACCTAGTGTTAGCAGGGGCTGTGACATCCATTTGTATTGACTCTACTGGGCGGTCAGCGCATGAAAAAGGCTATCACGTGTCAGTTCTTAGCGACTGTACATCAGCTCGTACGGTATTTGAGCAAGAGTTTTATCTTGAAAATGTGTTTCCCCTTTATGGGGAAACAATAACATCTTCAGAATTTTTGGAGAAACTGGCGGCCTCATCCCTATGCTAGAGCCCGAAAAAATTAATGAACTACATACTCAAATTCAGTATCGCTTAATCGAGAAACTAACTGAGTCGGAGCGACGCTACCGTACTCTAGTTGAAAACTTAAGGGAAATTGTATTTGAGTGTGACCATACGGGAATGCTCACATTTGTCAATCAGGCTTGGACAGCGACATTGGGCTATCCAGTCAAAGAGGTAATTGGCAAATGTTTGGATCAGTTTATTAATGATGCTGATGTTGAGACGTGGCAGACAGCCCTGCAGGCTAAAGTCGACTGCTGTTCGGAGCTGCGGTTTCACGGTGTCAGCGGGGCGATGTTTTGGTTAGAGCTTGCCATACAGTTTAGAAGTGACTCTAGTTGTTCTGGAGCCTTGATTAATATTACTGAACGGAAGCAGGCAGAGACACTCTTAAAGCAAGCTAATGAAGAGCTTGAGGAGAGGGTGAAACAGCGGACGATAGACTTGAGTAAAGCCAATCAGGAACTACAGCGCACGATACAACGGTTGCAGTATACCCAAGGGCAGCTAGTACATAAGGAAAAGATGTCCAGTCTAGGGCAATTAGTGGCGGGTGTGGCCCATGAAATTAATAATCCCGTGAGTTTTGTGCACGGTAATCTGGAACCAGCTCAAGAATATGTCCAGGAAATGTTCGTTTTGCTTGACCTTTATCAGGAACATTATCCTCAACCTGTCAGCAGTATTCAAGACTCCCTTGATGCTTGTGATGTCGATTTTATTAAAAGAGACTTTCCTCGACTGCTAAACTCCATGGAAATGGGGACAGATCGGATTAAGAAAATTGTTGATTCCCTACGTAGCTTTTCTCGACTGGATGAATCAGCCCTTAAAAAAGTAGATATTCATGAGGGAATTGATAATACACTACTAATCCTGAGCCATCGTTTAAATGGTGCTCAGGAGATTCAGTTAACTAAAGACTATGGTGAATTACCCTTAATTGACTGTTTTCCGGATCAGCTCAATCAGGTATTTATGAATCTGTTGAGCAATGCTATTGATGCATTGTTGGGCTCTGACGATGATGAGGGATTGACCTTGACCCATCAGAGTTTAATGTCTGAACCTGTGTCTGTACCCATGTCTGAACCGTTGATTATTGTTCGTACCTATGGCGATGCCAATTCTGTCATGATTGAAATTATTGATAATGGGCCAGGCATTGATAAAGATGTGATTTCAAGAGTTTTTGATCCATTTTTTACTACTAAACCTGTAGGGCGGGGGACGGGGCTGGGGTTATCCATTAGTCATCAAATCATTGTTGAAGCCCATGGTGGGCGCATCAGCTGTATCTCTCAGGAGGGAGAAGGCGCTACATTTAAGGTGCAGCTGCCAATAGCATTATCTCAGCTACATTTGCAGCAACAGATGGAGCAGGCATTACAGCCAAGCGTTCCAAATCAGATAGCCAGCCGTTAAACCCATAAAGAGTAAACTTGGGGCCAGCCAGGTGGCGATGACTTCTGAGTGATGGAGGATCTGATGGCAGCCGCTATACAGGGTTATGAATGTATGGTGTAGGGTGATGCAGAGAAATAGCAACCAGAGCCAGGGAATAATCAGAGCCACAGGGCTGATTAACACAAATAGTCCCATGGGTAATACGGTGGCTCCGGCAATAAATGTGTCGCTGGCCCAGCTACCGTGGCGTCGTAACCATAGACGAGAGATGGCTAAGACGATGATCAAACTTAAAAATACGGTGCAGCCTGACAGCCATAGCCCACTTAAGGTAATGATGTCACTGGCGTCATCTGCAAAGCCTAGGACGTACCCCCCTAGGGTAAATCCGCCGATACCCAAGGTAGCTAGTAAACAGCCCAATTGCCGAGCCTGTTGTTGACTGAGACGGCTGTATAGGGTGGTGAGTTCTTCTGCAGGATTGCCCAACAGCCCAAAGATTAGACGATTCGATTGACTGAGCAGCCCCCAGCGGCGCGTCATGCTGCCGGTACGGTGGTTGAGCTTAAAGCGGCGCTGTTTTTGCAGGTGACGGATGCGATCGCAACTGCGATGATACCCTTCTAAATCGCCCTGGGCCTGGTAATACATGGATGCCGTTTGAAAATCATTGGCTGCCTCATCCCACTCCTGGACATCGGCATAGGCCACCCCTCGCTGAAAATAGGTTTGAGGATCGTCTGGTTCTTGGGCAATGGCCTCGGAAAAAGCTGCCAAGGCACTTTCGGTATACCCCAGACGATAGCGAGCTAGACCCAGGTAATAGTAGGTCTGGGGTAACCGCTGCGAAAACTGCAGCAGCCGCTGACAGTCTGCGAGTACGCCTGCATCATCTTCTAAAATGTAGCGCACCTGAACGCGGCGTAAATAGGCTTCGGCCAAGTCCGGCTGGCGCTCAATGGCTCGGTTAAAATCGGCCAGGGCTGCTTTGTACCGTCGCGCTAGCGTTTGCTGGATGCCACGCAAGTAGAAGTCATGAGCTGTCTGGGGCCGACTGCCGCTATATTCGGTGGTGCCAGTGTGGTCGTAGCGCTGCCGCTGCACCTGATCGGTGAGCACCTCATAGGCCTCGTGCAGAGCCCGAAATTTTTCCAGTGCCTGCGGATCGTTGGGGTTTAGATCGGGATGGTAGCGTCGTGCCAAGCGTCGAAACGCCGCCTTAATTTCCGCTTGACTGGCATCGGGCGATACCTGTAGTCGCGAATAGTAGTCATCAGCAGTGGCCATATACAACCAAACAAATGAGATTGAGGATAGGGTGATACTACAGGAAACGTCCTTAATGTCCTTATTGTAGTCATTCCCGAGTGGGGCCATGGGCAACTGTCCCCTTTTTAGCTAGTTTTTTTAGCTAGCCAACATTTCAGGATTACTGGAGCTAAGCAGGATTTAATCCGCTGCTGATTTATGGGATAAAACTCAGCAATGCTAATCATTGATGACGTTAATAGCACGTAATTTATCCCAATTTATTCTAAAACAAGGAAAGACCACGGTTGTGGGGAATTGAGGCACACTGAACTGTAAAGATAATTAAAAAAACTATGGTTACACCCCAGTCAGCAAATAGTTCCCAAGCGAAATCGCAAGTGAAAAATGGTCTCGACCTACTGACCCACAGTCGTCAACAGGCGGCTCAGGTTTTGAGTCAGATTGCGATCGCAATGGATCATGCTGAAACCACTGAGCACTCAGGTCAGCTGGGGTTAACCCGTCACATTCGCACCCTCAAGAGCACCGCCCAACAGCTGCAGCAGGGCACCTATCGGGTGGTGGTCCTCGGAGAGATGAAGCGCGGTAAAAGCACCCTGATCAATGCCCTGGTGGGAGAGGCGCTGCTGCCCAGTGATGTCAACCCATGTACGGCGCTATTAAGCCTGTTGCGCCATGGCCCTAAGCGCCAGGTAATGCTTCATTACAACAACGGTCAGACCCCTGAAGCTATTGACTTTGACACCTTCCGCACTGACTATACAATTGCCCCAGACGATGCCCGTCAGTTAGAGACCAGCGCGTTTCCCGACATTAGCCATGTGGTGATTGAATGTCCGGCACCGCTATTGGCATCGGGGTTAGAAATTGTCGATACCCCCGGTCTTAACGACACCGAAGCCCGCAACCAGCAGGTACTAAATTATCTAAACGAAGCCCAGGCCGCTGTGTTTGTGATGGATGCAACTCAGCCCATCACCCTGGATGAGCGTCGCTATCTGCGCAACTATGTACAAAATCGCGCTCTAGAGTGCTTTTATGTGGTCAATGGCTGGGATCGGCTCCAAGCTGGTCTGGTCGATCCTGACGATACGGCCGCCCTAGAAGCAGCCGAAACCCGACAGCGTCAGGTATTTGATCAAAGCCTACCCGAGGGAGCAACCTGGTTTGAAGTGTCGGCGCTGAGTGCCCTCCGACAGCAGCGTCAGGGAAAATCCCTGGACGGCAGCGGTGTTGATCAATTCTTTGCCGCCTTAGAATCCTTTTTAACCCAAGAGCGAGGACACGCAGAACTACAGCGAGCGGCCAAGCTAGCCCATCGAGCCTATAGTGCGGTCCAAGAAACCGTGGCCCGACGTATACCGCTGCTAGATGAGAATCTCAGTGAACTGCAGCAGCGGGTCACCTCGGTAGAAAATGAGTTTGGCAAGCTCGAGAAAATTCGCGATAACTATCGCCAGCTAATCCGGGGACGGTGCGATCTCACCGCCAAAGCCATTGCCGACTCGTTTAAAACCTATATTCTCAACCTAGAGTCCACCTTTGAAGAAGACTTTATCGCTTCCCAACCCGACCTCGACTTCTTGAGTTTCTTAGACGAAGATGAGCGCGACCAGTTCTATAGCGACTTTAAGCGGGCCTTTGAGCGCTACATCAACGACCGTTTAGCCGCCTGGGAGTTTACTGCCAAACAAAAAATCGGTCAGTCCTTTGATGAACTCAACGAAAGCGCCGCTGATTATCAGGTTGCCTATGCCGAAGTGGTCGAAGTCATCCACGAAAAAATGATGGGTCGTAAATTCTATGCCCCCAACAGCCTGCCTGACGACGAAGCCCGCCCCTGGATTGACAACATTCGCGATCTCTTTGATGAGCTTCCCGACACCCTCAATGATGCGGTGCAGCCTTTTAACCACTTTTGGCAGTCCGTATTACAAATGGCGGTGAGCTATGTGTGTATTGTAATTGCTCTACAGATTTTGGGACTTCTCTTTAGCAGTTTGTTTTTAAATATTGTTGGTGTAATTGCAGCTGCCGGAGGTATCCTAGCCGCCCAGGCTGAGTTTGTCCGTCAAGAATTTATCAAAGCCACCCGCAAAGAGTTTGTGAAACACCTGCCTCAGATTGCAGCGGACCAGTGGCAGCCCATCTACAAAGCCGTACAGGAGTGTTTTGGTACCTACGAAGAGCGAGCGATTGAACACATTAGCGGAGACATCGCTGCCCGGCGATTGGAGCTAAGCAGTCTGGTGGAGAAAAAACAGCAGAATGAGATTAATCGAGAACAAACGGTGGAGCGACTCAAGGCACTAGAAGGCAATATTCAAAAAGAGCTGACCACATTGCAAGGGATGGTTTAGGTTTGCTAGCCAAATAGCCCTATCATCAACAGCAGTCGCTTTGTACCCGCCCCCATGCAGCCCTTTGACCTTAGCACCTATCCTTATACATCCTCGCGTCCTGTAATGATGGGCTCACGCGGGGCCGTAGCCACGTCTCAGCCTCTCGCCGCTGCCACCGGGGCCGAAATTTTGTTAGCAGGGGGCAATGCCGTGGATGCTGCGATCGCAATGGCCATTGACCTCACCATCGTTGAACCCACCTCCAACGGTTTAGGCTCAGATGCCTTTGCCCTCGTCTGGGATGGTGAACTCCATGGGCTCAACGCCTCGGGTAAAAGTCCCCAGGCGCTGTCACCAGACATGTGGGCCAACCTGGAAGAGCTGCCGCTGCATGGCTGGTTAGCCACCACGGTACCGGGGGCCGTTTCCGCCTGGCAGACCCTGTGGCGACGCTGGGGCAAACTGCCATTTAGGCAGCTTTTTGAACCCGCCATTCGTCACGCAGAAAAGGGCTTTCCCGTGTCGCCGATCACAGCCCGAAATTGGCAGAAACAAGCAAAAAATTATCTCTCGTTAGACGGTGAAGCCCACAAACCTTTTCGAACATGTTTTTTCCCAAACGATCGGGCACCGCGCCCCGGCGACATGTGGCGCTGTCCTGAACAGGCTGACACCCTACGAGAGTTAGCAACAACAGAAGGAGAGAGTTTTTATCGCGGTAAATTAGCGGAACAACTGGTGGCCTTTTCTGCGGCAACGGAGGGAGTTTTTTCGCTGGATGATTTACGTACCCACCAGGCCGAGTGGGTCGACCCCATTTCTACTACCTATCGAGGGTTGACGGTGTCAGAGCTACCACCCAATGGTCAGGGGATTGCGGCCTTGATGGCGTTAAACATTGTTGAGGGTTTTGACCTGGGTGCTCAGTCCAGGGAATCCGTGACGAACTATCACCAACAGATTGAGGCGATGAAGCTAGCCTTTGCCGATGCTCATCGGTATGTGGCCGACCCGAGAACGATGGATATAGCAACAGCCGAGCTACTGGATAAAGCCTATGCTGCTCAGCGGCGAGGTTTGATTGGCGATCGCGCGATGCCCTTAGCTGAACCGGGGCTGCCCAAGGGCGGTACGGTATATTTAGCCGCAGCGGATGATGAACTGATGGTGTCGTTTATCCAGTCAAATTTTATGGGGTTTGGCAGTGGAATCGCGATTCCGGGAACAGGAATTGCGCTGCAAAATCGGGGGTCTGGGTTTGTGTTAGATGAGAGACATCCGAATGCGATCGCCGCTGGGAAGCGGCCATTTCATACAATTATTCCGGGTTTTCTCAGCCGTGATGGTCAGGCCTTAGGCCCGTTTGGGGTGATGGGAGCTTCGATGCAGCCCCAGGGACATTTGCAAGTTGTTTCGAATTTGGTGGATCAGGGGTTAAATCCACAGGCGGCGTTGGATGCTCCTCGCTGGCGGTTTGATCGGGGTAATCGGGTGTTTTTGGAACAGACGGTGCCGCGTCATGTGGCGTTGGGGTTGAGCGATTTGGGTCATGATGTACATGTTGTTGCAGAACCGGATACGTTTGGAAAGGGGCAGGTGATTTTGCGGTTGGAGAATGGGGTTTTGGTGGCGGGTTCGGAGCCACGGGCGGATGGGATGGTGATTGTTTTGTAGTATTTCGGGGGATCGGATGAGAGGCGGAATTGGCTGCTTGGGGGCCCTCCGAGTTCCCTTTCCGGAAGCAACAAGATTATCCCAAGTAGGCAAACGGGGTTTCCCCTGAGCAGGGCGGGCATGCCGCCCTACAACCCTCATAAGAATAGAGATATTGTCCTCAATGGCGGGGAAAGGGGAGATTGGTGGGGTGAGTTTTAATTTTTTGTGACACGTCACAAAAAATTAAAAAAGCATTAGTGCTCGATTCTTGGTTGAGCAATTCTCGTGAGAGTAGCTTGACAAGGTAAGACAACCTCTCTTTTACGGTGTGGAGCGAATGCGGAGCAGCGTAACCACCCCACCGACTAATAGTGCAACCACCTTTAGTCAGTGTTCAACTAATCTCCTGTGCAAGGGGCGTGGGGACGTTGAGGTCCCCACATAGGAGGGTTTCAGGGAGGAAAGCCCTGAGCAGCCCATCTCGCCATTAGCCAGTTGTTACAGTTGTTAAGTGGTGTGATTGGACTTTGGCAGTCGCGGGGAACCCACCCCGTTGCCCCTCCGAGGAGGGGATAAGATGATCGCTGGTTGCGGGAGAGGTGGGGATTAATTTACCCTAACCCGCTTAGTCAAAATCGCCATCATCTCATTCGGTCGCCCTGTCGGCAACGGCTTACTCCAATCATTCGGCTCAGCATAGTTGAGCTTGTGCAGCAACAAAATAGTATTGCGAATGGCCGTCAAACTGCCCAGTAGCGTGTGGTTGACGCTTTCGTATTCAAACTCGGGCAGAGATCCATCGGCAGGCGGAACATTGGACGCGCCTGCGCCCTGGTCATTGTCTTCTCTAAACATGGGTCTGGTCTCCAGATAAGGTATATGCCTCCTGGGAGTCATCCAATCCGGATGCCCAGGAGGCTGGAGCCAGAACCCAATACCCAGCGGCTCCCCAGAAATTTTGCAAAGCGGAGCTACTGAGCCATAATGACCAAAGCTTCCAGGATTGCCTCGTAATCCGGGAGGTCAGCTGTCAGCATGGTGTGCCATCACCTGCTGGCAGTGCCAAATATTGAGTTCTGAAATCAGGCAGCGATGAATAATCACAACCCTGACAAGAACATACGACCTATGGATGGTGGTCGTCAAGTAAAATTGTTCAATGACTTTTTGCACTTTGTCCCGATCGGCAATGCGGGAATTTCTTAAAAGTTCTTGCTGTCCTGGCGAGAATTTATGTTTTCCCTTTTGGGGAGCAATCCTTTAACTACCAGATTGTTATAAATCTTCCTCCCCTTTCGAAGGGGAGGTGCCGTAGGCGGATGGGTCTTGACCGATAGCGCCAAATGTCGAGAACCCCCTGTAGTCCCCCTTCGAAAGGGGGACAAAGAGCTCGATCAAAAAGCGTAGTAGCTGATAATTCCTCGACGCAAGATTTTGGGCACTCTAACACTATGACCGAGATCTTCAAAAAACACTCCGAAAAGGAGAAACGTCAGCACTTGCGTAAGCACATGCCTAATGCAGAAATCATTCTGTGGCAAAAAAATACGTTGCAGACAAATAGCAGGAGCAAAATTCCGCAGGCAATATGGTATTGATCGCTTTGTTGTTGATTTTTACTGCCCTGGCATAAGACTAGCAATTGAAGTCGATGGGCCTACTCATCAAGCTTCAGAAGCTTAAACCTATGATCAAGCGACGCCAGCAACTCATCGAAAGTCTGGGTATTGAGTTTTTGCGTTTTACCAATATCGAAGTTTATCAAAATCTCGATGCTGTTTTAGAGATTATTCATCAGAAAGTGCTTAGCCTTCAAGGGAAAAAATGAGAAGGAATAAAGCAGCAGAGCGTAGGACAAGCAGGCTAAATATCCTACGCTTGTCACCAACTGTTACATCTGTCCACCTTTCCTAAATCGATGGTGATGAGCAAGCATTTCTATTATCCTCTATGAGCCCACCCTGGTAGCCTCCACCACATTAAAAAACACCCTAAAGGGCTGCCCCAGTTCGCTAGCGACCGCCTGCTCTACCACACTCACTTCTGCCGACGTGATCGGCTCAGCTGCCTGTACCACCAGTTCAATTTCCGATACTTGCCACAAAATCCGCGTCTCTAAAAGCTCTACATCCTGCCGAGCCAGCAGAGCGCTGTTGTTTAGGATACTACGCATGGAATAGTCTAGACGACTTTTGCGCACCAGTTGCAAAGAGCTTAACCCCAACGGAATCACCAACAGCAAAATCAGGATAGTGCTCACACCCCAGCTGAGGCTGCGACTAAACTGATTGTCATCGCGGGTGTATCCAGCAATAACATAGACAATTGTGCAGGCAAAACTGATCCCCAACAGATTGGTAAAATAAAGCAAAAACGCGCCGCCGCTATAGTTCCATTGGCCTTGGGACAGGGTGAGCCCGACAACGCAGAGTGGGGGCATGAGGGCGACTGCGATCGCAGTTCCCGGCAAGGCATCACCAAGTTCGGGACGGATTTTAGCATAGCTACTAATCGCCCCGGCCACCAAGGCAATCACCAGATCAATTAGCGTCGGCTGGGTGCGGGCCAACACCTCACTACCAAACTCTGGAATGCCCATGAATAGGCCCGCCAGGCAGGACATGCCAATACCAACCAGGGTACCCATGGTAATCGAAACCGCACTGATGCGTAATAACTCTCGGTCGCCTTCAATTGCAGCAAAGGCAAATCCCCGCAGCGGCATCATCAGCGGTGCAATAATCATCGCACCAATAATCACAGCGGCGCTGTTGATAATCAAGCCAAAGGTGGCAATCAGACAGGAACCAATCAGCAGCACTAAAAAATTTAAGGTAAGCTGAGAGTCATCTACTAAAGAAGCCCTCAGCTTCAAAATTGGCACTCTAGCCAGCCAGGATTGAACCCAGCTACCCAATTGCCGCAACGGTTGAAAAAGTTCCATGAGATGCCCTGCGATAATGTCGAAAAAACTATATCGCTTTTGGATACAGGGGATTATTAATAAACTTTAGACAAGCAACAACTGGTATCAAAAACAACAATGAGCTATCAGCAGGCGGTAGATTGTATTGAGCGGGGCGAACTGAGTACAGCCCTAGCCCTCTTAGATCGAGTCATTTTAACCAACTCACAACAGACAGACGCTTACAAACTACGGGCACAAACACGTCTGAAAATTGGCAATAGCGCCGGAGCCATTGCCGACTACACCAAAATCATTCAGCGCGAACCAACGGCCCAAGCCTATCTAGGCCGAGCCCTCGCCTATATCACTACTGCCACACCGTCATCAGCCATTATTGATGCCCAGCAGGCGTTAAAATTAGATTCTCAGTTAGCCCCCGCACAGCGATTATTAGGTAAAGTTTATCGAAAACTAGGTCAGCCTCAAGCAGCCATCACCGCCTATAAAGCCGCCACTAAGCTATATCTAGCGCAAAAAGACAAGACCAATGCAACCGAGTGTTTAGAACAGGCCAATCAGCTACAGGCAGAATTAAATCAGCCAGTCGCGTCTACTACACTCTCGTCTGCAGGAAACACCCCTGGCACAGCCCCACCCCCCATGGTGTCACCAACAGAATTTTTACAGCGGGCAAGAGAGAAAGTAACCCAGGGACTGTTCAAACAGGCATTAGACGATCTAAATTGGTTGTTAGGTATGGACCCAGATCATCTAGAAGCACTATGCGATCGCACCTACCTCCAGGCTCAGCTCCATCGCTACGAAGCAGCAACCAAGGGGCTGAGCAGACTGCAACAATTAGCTCCAGACGATCTGACAGTGCAGGTAAAGCGGGCCAAAATTCGGCTAGCGCTGGGGGATGCCCACGGGGCAATGAAGGCGATTACTGAGTTAATCAAAACAGAGGCAACAGCAGCGCGGTTGACCATCCGAGGTCAGGCCTATCAGCAGCTGGGGGATATGGACAGTGCATTTAAGGATTATTCCAATGCGATCGCAATGCAGCCATCGGCTGAACTGTATGAAGCGCGGGCATCAGTGCAGTCTGGCAAAGAAGCTCTGGAAGACTATCAGCAGGCCGCATCGCTATGGTTAGATCAGGGAAATTGGCGGGCACAGCGGGTAGCCCAGGACCGGGCAGAGGCCATCCGTCAGGAATTGGCTGGAGAAAAAGCGGCAGCGGAGGCAGAGCGATTAATTCGGGTACCGATTAAGGCGATGCAGTCGGGCATGCCGGTAATTGAAGTGCGGTTTAACGATCGGCGGTCATTTGATATGTTGTTGCAGCAGGATTTGCCCCGCACAATTATTACGAGCTCGATGGCGTCGAATCTAGGGATTAGGGGAACGCTAGGAGGCTTTTTGCAAATTCCAGGCGAGACAGCAGTGCCGATTAGTAATGGCTGGGTGCGTTCAATCCGGGTACAGTCAGCGATAGTGATGAATGTGCAGGTTGCGATCGCATCCAACTTTTCTGCGGGCCTCCTGGGCAAAGACGTTCTGGCAAACTACGATGTTCGCATTCTTGCCAACGAGGTTGAACTGTACCGTCGTCAGTAGTTGCAGAAGCAATAAAAAGTACTATCTACTTTCTCGCAACATACCCCAGCCGTATTAGCTGCTCTCCAGCCATCTCATCACACATAGCAACTTCAGTAGCAGACAGCTGCTCTTTCCAATCACCCACTGAGCCTGAGCGCACATACTGGCCCTCGCCCTTCTGTTGTATCCGACGAATATCTTGCGCTGCAACAATAGCCTCAATCTGTTCTTCTGTCCATCGGAGGTTGGCAAACTCAAAAATCTGTTGCAAACTTCTCTGTGGGTCAGCTTTGAGTGCCTCATAGCGTAACGTATGCACCCGAGGAGCTAGCCCAGGTCGCTCGCGAATAATCTCACCCCATTCCACACATTGTTTCCACTGCCGAATAGCACCAG
Source organism: Cyanobacteria bacterium P01_B01_bin.77 (assembly GCA_039028535.1). Classification (GTDB taxonomy): domain Bacteria; phylum Cyanobacteriota; class Cyanobacteriia; order Phormidesmidales; family Phormidesmidaceae; genus Leptothoe. The sequence goes on along the minus strand of JBCCHX010000046.1, from coordinate 8,993 downwards.
CGGTTCCGATCCGTGCCCAGGGCTGCTGTTTAGCTAAAGCATTATAAGACACACACACATCTCGACCATCCCGCACCACCTCAATAATTCGAGCCTCAGGAAATCGCCACAAAATCTGCTCGGCATAGCGAATATGCATCGGTGTCTTTTCTAAAATTGTTTGCCCCGGCTGGCCATGCCGCTCAAAAAAACGATCAAACATGGCAGCGATCAGTTCTTCCGCCTGGACTAGTCCTCGGTTAGTCTCCGGAACTTCTGCACGGATTGCCTGGATCAGCCTCTTGAGGTCCTCATAGCCCACCAGACCATGTAACCCATGACTATCAGGCCGATTTAGAATCTGATGCTCCCGTAAAATTCCTTGCCAAATATCTCTAGACTGGAAGCCGAACAATAATGGCTTTAATCCATAACGTCGCAAAATTCCTTTCCACGACCGTAGCCGTCGCTGCCAGTTCCACTTTGATAACTCCATAAACGGTTCATACACCAGTCGATACGCATGGGTCTCTCTGGGTACCATCACCACATCCCGATGCTCGCCAATCAACGACGTCACCCACGATGTCCCTGACCGGGGACAGCCCACCACAAACAGTTTTGGGTAGGGGGAGATTTGTCCCATATCAACATAGTTATTGACCGTTTGTGTATGCATAGCTCAATAAAAATTAGGGGAAAGGAGTCGGGGGATGAGAGTTTATCCCAGGTTTAAGGGGACCAAATTCTGTATAGGTGTTGTCATATCTGTTAGTATCCATATTCATTATCTGGGCTGATGCAACCGGATGGATTAACTCAGCAAATCGCTCTGTACACTTCGCTAATGTCCGTGTTCGATAGTGGTCATGGGCATTGGTGGCGATCGCCTGTAGCGATGTCGGCTGCGCAAAGTGCTGCAAGGTTGATGTTGTTAAATAATGGTGGTTCGCCACGATATCATCCTGGGGCGTTAACCCATGGCCATTACATATCGGCAGCAGTCCATGGGAGCAATAGGCGGCATAAACCGTGGATTTTGCTAGATTCTGAGGAAATCGGCGATAGTCAAACATTCCAGCGAAGGACTCAGCTAGCAGCTTACTGACCTCAGGCGCTGATAAAAATCCTGTATGCACCACCTCCACGTTTAGCCCTTGATAATCCCAGTCAACTGGACGCCCCACATCGTAAAGTGTGTCAATTGCTAGCGTGTTACAAATATGATTGATGGTCTCAGTGTTGTTACGGTAAACGCGGGTGCGATCGCTACTACCAAATACAATCAACGACCGTTTCCGCGCCGATAGCGGCTTCACCTCAGCCACTTCGCCAATTGTTGAAAAATTCGGCACACAATGTACAGAAGATTCGGTCCACCGAGATAACGTTTGCTGAAATGCCATGTTATTAGTCACCACTGCATCGGCTACCCGCGCTAACCCACGGGACACTCGCCGCTGTACAAAATTAGGACAGCGAACGCGTTTATAGCGCAGCGTTGGCAGTTCATGAAACATCACTACGATCCGTAACCCCCGCTGTTTTAGAACTTTGAGTGCATCGACCAACCACATCGGTGCATCTAGTTTTCCCTGTAAGTACGGGTAATTACTATATTGAAGAAAAATAGTTGATATATTTTCCGGTACCTGGTCTATTAATTCTGTCACCGTATGAATATGCAACCGATGCACTGGAAACTGATCCACCTGGGGCTGCAGTCGGGGATTGGGGCGGAATACTAAGAAATCAGATCGAATCTGATGGTGGTCATACAGCTGGTGAGCTAGTTGCAAAGCATAGTCACCGACACCATCCACATCAGGAAATATGCGGGGTACTATCTGTAAAATTCGAGTCGGTTGAGCAGACATAAAGGTGCAGATGCGTGACTTTAGGAATTGACGTAAAGTAGATTTGTAGCGTCGAAAAAGATACTCTCTATACCTCTCACTCCAGCTCCGCAAGATACTGCTTTACCTGCTCTACCAATAACGGTGTCGAACGCTGGTTAAACAAGTTCCCAAAAAAGCCAGGAATTTTTGTTAACTCTACGCCCTCTTTTGCCACCGCCTGCCATCCTAATTCACGACCAAAATACCAATCCAAAATCTGAATCTCCGCACAGAACAATTTCACCCGCCCCCCATAGGGGTGAGCCACATAGAGATCTGCCGCTATCTCATTGGCCTTTTGCGCCCGAGCATAGCGATATTCATAGGGCACTTTGGATGCTTCTGATAATAAAGAGGTGCCAGCAGCTTTCCTAGTCTCCTCACCTTGAGAGGAATCACCATTGTGCCTATCATGATTAGTACTCAACCTAGAGCTTCCAGCAGGCATAACCTTTTGCCAAACCTTCTTGGGTATTTGCGATAGTTTCTCCCAACCCCCGTGATAGTAATAATTCTTCCTCAGCCAAAACATGCCTAGTTGCAGGCTGCTTTGTAGCTTTACCAGTAACGTCTCAGGCAATTCTCCTGGCCGATAAGAATCAATCAGCACAACACTTTCAACATCTTCACCATCCGTATGTAGCTGTTGCGCGATCTCAAACGCCACCGCTCCTCCCAGACAGTGTCCACCGACTAAATATGGTCCCTTCGGCTGCACCATCCGCATTTCCTTAATACAATCTGTTGCCAGCTCTTCTACTGTTGTGTGAGTCACCTTACTGCCATCCAAATCAGGTCGCTGTAGGGCATAAAACGGTCGATCAGTCCCTAACAGATGAGAGAATCTTGCCCAGGTGAGCGCGTCTGCCGACCCCCCATGGAAAAATAACGGTAGCTTCGTACCCCTGGTCTGAATTGGTACCAGGCTGGACCATTTAGAAACTGGCTGTTCCTGACTTAGCAATGCCGCAAACTGTCGCACATTGGGGGTCTGAAATAAGGTCGCTAGGGGTAGCTCACAGTCCAGCTGCTGCTGCATCTGATTAAATAGCTGCACCGCCATTAGCGAATTACCTCCTACATCAAAAAAGTTATCGTCTACGCTGAGGGGATTCACGCCCAACACCGATTCCCAAATCTGGGTCAGCTTTAGCTCTAACGGGTTACTTGGAGCAAAAAAGCTATCTTCTAGCTGGTCTCGACTGAGATTAGCAGGAGTATTGTCAACAAGCTCTTTAGAACACTTAACAACCGTCAGCTCCTGGGGGGGCAAAATTCTATCAATGGGCTGTTGTGGATTCTCGACAATTGCTGTTAACACTGTTTGAAACTGATTTAACAGCACCACTAACACATCGTCATTTAGAGTCTCTGCCAGCAGCAGCACCGTCAGCTCATCCCCCGGCTTAACAACCACCGTCAGACCGTAGGTACTCACCAGATCTGAGCGCATATTCTCCACCTGCAGACTCCGTTCAGCCTGATGCTCAGTCTGAATGGGATAGTTTTCAATCACCAAAAGACTCTCAAACAAACGTCCCGCAACTCCACTCCAGGCCTGAATCTGATCGGTGGAGGCATAGGCATAGCGGCTAGCCATCGCCTGCTGAGTTTGCAGCTTCTGCAGCCAGTCCAGCACTGTATGCTCTGCTGTCACCTTCACCCGTACCGGCAACACATTGATCAACATGCCAACAATGGCCTCAACCCCCGCTAAATCCCCCTGGCGTCCAGAAACGGTAGTGCCAAAGACGATGTCTGGGTTTTGGCTGTAGCCGTGGAGAAGCAGTGCCCAGATCCCTTGCATGAATGTGTTGAGGGTGAGGCGGTGCGATCTCAAAAACTCCTGCACCCCAGCCATCACCTCACTCGAAAAAGTAATACAAGGCTCCGCTTCAAAGCCCCCAGAATTGGGGGCTTGGGGGACTGAATAACCACCCGCTTCCACACCAACACTCTCCCTCCCACATATAACCGGCAACCCCACCGGTTCCCCAATCCCCCTCAACTCCTCCCGCCAAAAACTCTCCGCAGCCGCCCCATCCTGCTGATTCAACCACCGCACATAGCTCTGATACTTGGGTCCAGCCTTAATCACCGGACGCTCACCCCGTCGCAGAGATCCATAACAATCAAACACCTGATTAAACACCAACGCCCCAGACCAGCCATCCAGCATCAAATGATGACAGCTCCACACCAGCTCATACTCTGTCTCATCCAGACATATCAGCGCCAGACGAGATATGGGAGACTGGGTTAGCTCGAACCCACGTTCGCGATCCTCCGCCAAGAAATTTGCCAATGCCGCCTGCTGATCGTCTTGTTCTCTCAAATCCAAATGCGTCCAAGGGATAGCAGCCCGTTTCGCCACCACCTGCAGCGGCTGCTTTACCCCTTGCCAATGCACCGAAGTACGCAAAACAGGGTGCTGACTCACCACATAGTCCCAAGCCTGTTGCAACACCTCCATATTCACATCACCCCGCAGCGTACAGCGCATGTGAATCAACCCATCTTGCACAGATGTCTGGAGACTATGCCATAAAAACGCCTGCTGCAGAGGAGCCAGGGCATAGATGGTTTCAATGTTCTTCTTATCCATGGTTAAACCTCCTCCAGCTGACCAAGAAAATCGTCTAAGGCCGCCTGATCCAAATCAGCATCGGGAAAATCCGATGGGGTAAAGCCACCGCTGTCGTCGCCACATTGGGCAATGAGAGATTTCAACCTGCTTAGGTACTGATTTGCTAGCTTGGCCAGGGTTTCTGAGCGATGAATTTGGGTGTCATATCGCCAGTTTATCTGTAGCTGATCCTGCGCTATCCAGGCATTTATCTCTAACAAATAGCCTCTTCGATTGCGTGAGTCTCTCAAGGTACCAACATCGATGTCTGGAATAACTCTTAAGCCTCCAGTGGTCAAATCCTGTCGTCCAAGATAATTAAACAACACTTCCGATGATTCTGTCTGAGACAGCCGCTGTCGGGTTGCATCCTCCCCCAAATATCGCAGTATACCGTAGCCAATTCCTCGGTTCGGAACCTGTCGCAGCTGTTCTTTTACAGATTTGAGGGTCACGATATAGTCGTCAGCATTGTCAACGTGTAAACTCACCGGATAGGTGGTTGTAAACCATCCCACTGTCCGAGACAGGTCAATACCATCAGCAATCTGTTCCCGCCCGTGGGCCTCTAGTTCCACTCGAACATTGCCAGCAGGGGTGCCTGCCCATGGTAATAACGTTTGTGCCAATGCCGTGAGTAGTGCATCATTGATCTGGGTGTTGTAAACCGCTGGAACAGTTTTTAATAATGCTTCAGTATCTTCAGCGCTAAGGGTAACCGTCGCACTTTGGGTTGTGCCTTCCGTGAGTAGCGCTGTGGCTGAAAAATCACGCGGTAGCGTAATAGCCGGTTGCTCAGATTGAGTTATCCAGAAATCTAATTCAGTCTCTTGTGTCGTCGTTTGAGAATTGAGAGTTTCGGCCCAAGTTTGGAAAGATGTCGTCTTTTCAGGTAGCTGTGGAGTCTCCCTTAACAAGACGGAGAGATCATCGAGAAGAATCTGCCAGGAAACAGCATCTACAATCAAGTGATGCAAACTCAGCAGTAGCCAGTTTGGCTGATTAGGCCCACGGGTGAACAGGACAGCGCCCATCAGACCACCGTCAGCAAGATTCATAGTTGCATGCAAACGACTGCCATGGTCGGCAATTGCTTTAGCCTGTTCAGAGTCTTCCAGGTGTGTGAGATCAATTTGAGTTAGTTGAGGGGGCTGGCTGGCATCGGCATTGAGCTGCTGATTATGGCTAAAGCGCATTCTCAGAGCATCGTGGTGGGTCCAGAGAGTGGCTAGTGCTCTCTCTATTAAATCTCCACTTGCTTCATCAGAAAGCTCCACCAGCATCGCCTGATGCCAGTGCTGTGGCATCTCCATTTCCTGTTCAAAGAACCAATGTTGAATCGGCGTGAGTGACACTTCTCCGGTGACTAAATCCTGAGTCGCCATTACTGCAGGGGTTAGATTCACCGCTGCCGCCAGCTCTGCCACCGTTGGATGATCAAACAGTTGATTGGGAGCTAACCGCAAACCAGCTTCGCGCGCCTGCGAAACAATCTGAATACTGAGGATGGAATCTCCCCCTAGCTCGAAAAAGTTGTCGTGGATGCCAACGGTGTCTAGCTGCAACACTTCGCTCCAAATTTGAGTCAAGATTTGTTCTGCCGGTGTGCGGGGCGCAGCGAATTCACCCGCCATTGTCCCCACTAACTGGGGCTCAGGCAATGCCTTCGTATCAACCTTGCCATTGGCAGTGCGGGGCATTTGGGCTAACGGCATAATTACTGCAGGCACCATATAGTTTGGTAGCTTGGCCTTCAGCCGATCTCTCAGAGCACTAGCCTTCTTATTATCCGCCTTACCATCAGCCGACACGACATAGGCCACGAGCCGAGCAGCATGGCTGGACGCAGCCAGGTCTAGCCGCTGCGCTAGGGTCTCCCGCTGCCTGGGTGAGAATGCTTTAACTCGTTGATACAGGTCCTGATTGGATACCATAACTAAATTCTTTTAGGCTAGTTCTCGAATAGGGTTTGAAACGGTGAGACAGCTTGTCATGGCGGACCAATAGCGGCTAAGTGGGCATTATCTTTTTGGGCTAGCCGGTTGTTTAGCAAGGTTTTGACAACCTGGGCGGCGCGATTTTCTTGGTGGTAGTGGTGGATGCGATCGCACATCCTCCCTGCCCTCTCCCGATAGGATGCATCAGTCAGCAATGCTTGAATAGAGCTACGGATCTCAGTTGTCGTATCCTTTTCCCGATCGCCTGCAATCCCTAACCCGTGGTAAACCACCCTAACTGCATTGCCATTTTGATCCGTATGTCCGAGAGAATACACCAGTATTGGCACCCCCAGGTAGAGACATTCGTTAATGGTGTTAATGCCACCATTGATCACAGCACAGTCAGCATGCTTGAGCACCTGTAATTGTGGAGTCCAGCCAAAGGCATGGACATTGGCGGGCAAAGTTCCTAGCTGGTCACGATCCAGCTGTCCGCCAAGTCCCACAACCAAGTCCCATTTAGGTTGGCTAGCAACAGCTTCTATAATCTTTTTTAACCACTGCTGGTTCCCTTTAACAAAAGTACTACAGCCGCAATATATAAGCGATCGTCCCTGGGAGCGACGTTTTTCAAAAAGCCGTTCTAATGTTTTGTGAGTATTTGCTGTAACCTGCACATCTTGGCGATTCTCATGAACCATTGGCCCGACATAGTGCATTAAAGGATGAGGAGCGTGGGGAAAATCTAGTTCTAGAGCATTAAAACAAAGAATGGGTAGCTCCCCCTGACCATAAGGAATTAACCATTGATTAAAGCCAAACTGTTCAGAACACCCATAGCCCAGCTGTCGAGCATAACAACCCCAGATCGAGCGTCTGTCCAAGCCCATTCGCTGCCAACGTTGCTGGAGAGTTTCTTTCCATGTTGCTAAGCCATTTTTCAGCCAGGCTAACTCAATGCCAAAGTCGCTGTCCGGTAGAATATGGCTATTAATGGGAGGTAAACCAGGCCGCTTCCAGATGGACAAAAACTGACACAGTAGGGCCATTGGTAGATCGCTTACTACTCCAGCTATAATGTGGGGGGTCATTTCCATATCGATTAGAACCAAATCAGGCTCAAGCGCTTGTATGGTTTGGGCAAAGTGGTACACACCCAGCTGATTAACAGCTTGCTGTTGTCGCTGTCGTAGCGTCCATAATTTTGTCCATCGTCCCATGGGTAGATCACCGGGCTGAATCACCCATGGATCTAGCTGAACATAGGGAATCCCCTGAGCCGCAACCGCAGCTTTAAAGTCATGGGGACTGGCATAGGTAACCCGATGGCCAGATAGCTTCAACTGTTGCACCAGTGCCAGACTGGCGTTAAAAATACCCTTTAGCCCCCCTGTGATACAAACAATATGAGCCATGGCTAACTCTCCTCCATGCCAGGGGCTGTGGAGTCTTTTGTGGGATCTTTTTGCGCAATCACACACAGATCCTCAAGGGGCATATTGTGGGTAAATGGGATAGAAGCCCAAGGATCTAGCACATCTAATCGTCTAATATCTTTAAACTTGTTGACCTTTCGAAGCTGATAGGTCAGTCCCTCGTAGTCATAACTCCACTTGTGTACCTGTCCTGGATCATCAATAGAGGCATAGCCAAACTGATGGGCATGAAATGAAAACAGAAAGCTAGGGGGGGCATCCTCAGGGATTCTACGCTGGGCATAGTTAACGAAATATCCCATGTGACGGTAGTTAGTGAAATATCCGTTGATGTGGATGCGCAGGTCTGGAACCGTGAGCAACAAATAGCCATCTTGCTTTAGGAGACTAGAACAAAATTTCAACAGTTCTGTTCCGTCCTCGAAGCTAAAATGCTCAAACACATGCTGCAGTCTGACCAAGTCAAACGTGCCTAATTTCTCTCGATCGGCATCTCCCAACTGACCTATGTTAGCTGAATAGTAGCGCTCAGCTAGATCCGGAGCTAGGTTCTCACCTGGGGCTAGATCCAGACACATAAAGCCTTCTTCAAATCGCCGACTGCCCATGTCTAGCCAGCGGGTACGTCCTTCGCTGAGTAGCTTTTTTTTCAGACCGTTACGCTCAATCCCAAACTTTTTGAGACCTCTGGCAACGTTATATTTAAGCCATGGTATATTTGCTAGCATCACTTCACCTCCTTAATGTGGAAATTTCTGTTGTATGGATGTTCCGTGTTCTCAGCTGTTGATAATGGGTTTCCCCATACAGAGAGAGCACCTGATAAATGTTGATCCGCGCAATCGGTTCTTGACCTGTAAATGCATCTTCCCTAGGAAATGTCCACAGTAATGGCGGAGCTGAAAAGGCACCTATCTGATAAAAACTGCTGGTTGAGCGAAGTCGAAGGGGACGATGATCTATAGGGGTATTTAATGCAGTTTGGTTTGATGGTTGCTGATTCCAGTTACCAATAAATTGCTGGCAAAACAGATCAAACTGATTAATTCTATCCGCATCAAAAGCAGTACGACCTTTTTCAACTTCTAGTCCTTCAATATCGGCTAGCGACTGT
>JBCCHX010000045.1:0-60110 GCA_039028535.1 Cyanobacteria bacterium P01_B01_bin.77 | reverse complement strand
CTCGGGAGGGGTGCCTGAAAGGCGGGGTGGGTTTCGAACCTTGCGCTAACGGCCAACCCACCCCATTGCCCCTCCCAGGAGGGGATAGGTTATCCCATTCTCATATGTCAATTTTGGATTTTATTTAAACCTCATTCCTTATATGTAAGTGATGTGTCAGTGAATTCAGCGACGATGCCCCTAGCACCATAACGTGGCATTACCTATTGAGCTATGGGAGTGATCTGCACCTAGACAAAAAAAGGAGGTGTAAGTAATACACCTCCCTAAAAAAATTTCATTTTGGTTAATCAGCTGATGTAGGACGTCAACCTAAAAGGCAAACCATTCTTGAACAGCCTCAGCCTTGGTATTAGTGTTGCGTTCAGGGGTTTCGCGGGTGAACTTCATGTGGATGGAACGGGTTTGCTCACCATCAGCGGCGACAGCCTTAATGGGATAGTCGATCAGACCATCTTGGAAGGACATCTGGTAGCGGAAGGTGCCGTCGGGCTTGAGGTTAATCTTGCGATCGCCAATGGTAACGGTAGCATCGGGCTCGGTGGCACCGTACACAATGAGCTCAGCATCGGCAATCAGCCAGAACTGGCGAGGGCGAATCGGTGGTGCGGAGGCAGAGAAGCCGACACCGGACATATTGAGACCAGATGCAGTTGGTAGAGCCCACATGCCAACGCCCGAGGGGAATATAAAGGAGCTAACTGACTGCTCAGGTACCTGGTGCATTGAACCAAACAGTGAACCTGCAATGCGCTGAGCTTCCATGGACTGGGCCTGAGCGAAGATCTCATCGTAGATGGGATTGCCATCGGCATCAAAGCCGGTTGCTGTAGCTTTCTTGCTGGGGGGAACCAGAGTCATGACGGTCTTACCGCGCAGATCGTCATCCCAGTTAACGGTGACAAAGTGATCTTCGATCCAGTCGGAAGGGTAGACAGGCGGTACATGGATGGGAGCCGAACGAGCCATCAATAACCAACGACCGTCTGCTGCCACATAGCCAATCTCAGCAATATAGTCGCGATCGCTAACGGGAATCGGCAAAAACCACTCCCGCGCCATCTCATCACATTCATACTGCTGCAGGCTGTGGGGGGCAACCGAGTTGATATCAACATCGGTTACATCATAAAAGCGAATAGCTAGACGGATGCCGCCTTGACGACGCATCTCTTCCTTGTGAGCTCCTGGAATATCCCAGTAAGCATAGGCCCACTGAGGATCGCGGGGCATCAGTACAATACGGCTTTCACCATAACCACCGGGTAAATCACCAAACCCATCGTCTACGGTGGCGAGCTCTTCCATGGTGAGAGTGGCTGCACTGTTGGTAGTCGTTGTGCTAACAGCTGCACTAGCCGTAGTGACGGTTTCAGCGGCAGCGACAGGGGCAGCAGCGGGCGCTGCTGCTGGTGCAGTTGGGGCTGCTGTATCAGTGCTCCGGGCTGCCTGAGCTGAACGAATTGCTTCTACTAATTCAACCTTACGCATGCGACTGTAGCGAGAAACTTCATACTCACTCGCGACCAGACGTAGCTGCCGCAGCGTCATATCTTCCAATGGAGCCTTAGAACCGTTACCCATGACCATACCCTTAATTTATCTGTACTTCAAAAATCAAATAGCTTTATCACTCAGTCAGTACGCCTATCGGCACCCACCGGGCTCGCTTTCACGGATTATTGTGCCAGGAAAGTTTATGGGGATCAAGCTAAATGATCCCCATAAATCTAGGTTTTATCGTGGTTTCAGTATATTCGGGGATCGTAATGTCATGGTTTTCTGACTTTACGATCCCCGAATACGAGTGAATCGCCAGTAAAGTCATGAAAATTTGATATTACGAAGGGCGATTGGGATCATTACGTGAGCCTATGTCCCGTGGAGGTGGAGCTTGCAGCCTTCACGATGTGCAATGATTGATGCTGATTAATTCTGAAAATATCTAGTAATTTCCCATGGCCGTATCCCCATCCCAGGGCAGCCGTCTGATTAGTCGTGTGCTGCCCGTGGCTATCAAGTTATGGTTGCAAACCCAGCTAGATGAAATTGGGGATTTAACCTTTGAGATCCAGGCAACGGATCGACAGGTGCTGTCGGGGCGTATCCCGAGGATTTCCTTGTCGGCCCAGCAGGCTGTTTATCAAGGGGTGCGGATCACTAATGTGAAAGCCCAGGCAACGGGGATTGAGATCAATATTGGGCAGGTGCTTCGTGGTAAGCCTCTGCGGCTAAAACAGGCATTTCCTGTAGAGGGTCAGGTGGCCTTTGATGGCGATAGTCTAGGGGCGTCTTCGACAGATTCTGTATTGGCAGAGGGGCTGCTGGAGTTTTGGCAGACCTTGTTGACGCAAGAAAATGTGGCTGCAGAAGTGGCTAGACACTATGGGGTAGCTACGCTGCAAGATCTGCAGCTAGATCAGTATCAGTCCAAATTAGAAATCTTAGGGACAGATTTAGCCCTGCACCTGATGCAGCGGCAGGCGGTCACGGGGGCAAATATTATATTAAGAGGCGGGGTGGATGTGGACCAGGGTCATATCTTGCGTCTGACATCAGCTCGGTGGTGTTTGCCCACCGGAGAGCAAGTTCCCAGTGAGTCTCTGAAAAGTTTTAGTTGGAATCTGGGGGAACAGACTGACTTGCGATCGCTAACCATCCAAACCGATCGGCTTACCTGCCAGTGCAAAATTATGGTGCAGCCCTAGCCATCTAAGCCTCCTAATTGCCAGGCCAGGTTCCCGGCAAACCCGGAAGCAGCATCGTGATAAAAAAGAACACCAACGGTGCGGTAAAAATATAGCTATCGGTACGGTCTAAAATACCGCCATGACCGGGAATTAGGGTGCCTGAATCCTTCACACCAGCGTCGCGTTTCATGAGGGATTCGGTCAGGTCACCCAGCAGGCTCGACACCCCAATGATGGTGCCAAAAGCGGGGCCAGTCAGCCACCACAGAGGCCACTGCATTAGCCAGGCTCCGCTACAACCCACCATGAGGCTGCCGCTGATACCGCACAGGGCACCCTCAACGGTTTTTTTCGGGCTGATGTTGGTGAGGGGCGTGCGGCCAAATGTTCGCCCTGCCACATAAGCTCCAATATCTGCCGCCCAAATGCAGGTAAAGGCCAGTAGGGTGTGGAGCAGACCAATGGGCAAGCTATCGAAATTCCAATCGGTGGGCCAATAGCCGCCGAGGGGGAGATTAGTCACATCGCTCCCCCAATCGCGCAGCCGAATCCAGTAGCTGGGCAAGTATCCGCCATAAAACAGTCCCAAGATCGAGGCAGCCACATCAGCAATGGTGGCAAATTTGGGCTGAAACAGGACATAAAAGCAAATACAGGTGCCTGCTAGGGACAGGATTGCATCGGTGAGCGGTGGAGCTATGTGGGCTGAGAATAGTAGAACCTGACTGACGATCAGGGTGGTTTTGACGGCGGCGTTGATCCCTTTGGCCTTAGTAAGGGCAAAGACTTCTAGCTGACCTAGATAGACGATGATGCCGAACCCAATGGTGAAATACCACCCCCCTAAAATAATCATCAGTAGGGCAATTGCGATCGCAACTCCACCACTAGCAATACGGATCCACGGCATAAGCGAATAAATAGACAGGCCTCTTATCGTTTTGGCCCAGTTGGTCAACACAAAAGTGATTACCAAAAACCTAAATTTCTAAACCAACTGGGTACGCGACTGTCCTAATACCTTAGGGCAGTTGCTACCGTCAGCATAGACCGATTCACCAGGTTGGCACTTAGCCTGATCGCGATCGCACGCGTCTTAACTAGAGCCATCTAGTATTCAGACAGGTGCAGATACTAGATTTTTATCCCATTTACGGGGCTGACTGGCGCGTCGAATATATCGCCAAATCTGGGTAGCTGCCAATGTCCCATCGGCAACAGCAACGGTCACCTGATTTAGACCTTGTTTAAGATCCCCCACGGCAAAAATACGTTCATGGGTGGTTTGCCCCATATTGTTGGTAACCAGATTTTCCCCATCCCAGGTAAGTTCTTTAATCCCTTTGAGATATTGATTGTGATAAATCGAACCCATGTTAATCAGGCCCGTGGTTGCTTCCACAATGGTGCCATCCTGAAGTTCAACACCGCTCATCTTGTGATTCTCTCCCAAAATCTGAGCAATCGGAGCTTCATAGAGAGGATACCCATGGTCCGCCAGCTTTTGTTTCATTTCAGGTCCGACGGTGAAACCATTGGTGAGGACTGAAATGTAGGGGGTAAACCAATTTAGCACAAAGGCCACATTGATCTGAGATTCCCGGCTGACCATAACGACGGCCTTCTGGTCCCACATATCAAAGCCATCACAGATCATGCAGACATGGAGCGTATAACCCGCATAGTCATAGACATTTTGCATGTTTTCTAGCTCGGGCAATACGTCAATGACACCTGAAGCGGCGATTACATATTTACTGCGTAGCGTGTAGTGCTTGCTACTTTTTCTCCCGATTTTGACTCTGACAGCAAAAGTCTCACCTTCATCCGTGACATCTTCTACAAAGCCTCTGAGATGGTCAGCGCCCCATGCTTGGGCTTGCTTAGCACCGTGAGTTAGAATGTTGCGCCCAGGAGTATCAGGATCTAATCCCAGGTAGTTACGGGTCTCCTGCATCCATACGGACCGGCCTTTTCCTTTCTCAATAACAAGACATTTCAGACCATATCGAGCTAGATAAATGGCAGCTGACAGACCACCCATTCCACCGCCTACGACAATTGCATCGTATACGGTGTCTAAGTGATTTTCAATATTTGCACTGGATAGTTTCATAGCCTTATATACCTGCCCTCTTGGGGTATTGGGGTGAGTAGATTTTTAATGATAAAGCCCCCCAAAAGCCCCCCATTATTGAGGGTTTAAGCCTTATCTCTTTCTAGAACTAAAGATAAAGGGGGCGTTAAACACTATGCCTTTGAGAAAAGCCCTTAGCTCAAATCTTGCACTAAATCGGCTGTGAGGTTTCAATCCACGTCGGGTTCAAAACCCAGCGCTAACTGAGAGGGTTGTCCACTAAAGGAGCAAGGCTAGCTGAAAGGCTCTTTATATTAGGCTTTGAGCTATCTTTAACCCCTTTAGTTCAGATCTTGCACCTGTGTTGGTCATGAGGCGTTAACCCACGTTGGGTTCAAAACCCAACGCTAATTGAGGGCTGTCCACTAAAGGGACAATTTGGCTGTGATCCTCTATATCTAGAGCTTTCAGCGATCTTCAACCCCTTTAGGGGTTTTGGCTCTATTAGCCCTTACACTTTGAGTGCAGGACGGGTTGGCGCTTCTCCACCCGGTGCAAGATATAAGTTAGCCAACAAACTCTTTGCGAGGCTCGGAAACGCCAGGTGCTTCAGCACCCTTTAGATAAGCCAACATGGTGTCAGCATCAGAAACCTCAAAAGGATCCGTGGGGCAGTTGTCACCAAAGTCAGGCTCAGAAAAAATCTTCTCGATGGTCATATCGTTGACCACCATGGAATAGCGCCAGGAACGCATACCAAAGCCTAGGTTGGACTTGTCCACCAACATGCCCATCTTACGGCTGAATTCGCCGTTGCCATCGGGTAGAAGTTTAACGTTTTGCGCACCCTGCTGTTTGCCCCACTGGAACATTACAAAGGCATCGTTTACAGAGATGCAGTAAACAGCATCTACACCCAGAGCAGCCATCTCGTCGTAAAGCTCTTCGTAACGAGGTAGGTGGTTAGAAGAGCAAGTAGGAGTAAATGCGCCTGGAAGAGAGAAGACAACAATCTTCTTACCAGCGAAAATATCTTCGGTCGTTGTGTCTTGCCAGCGATAGGGGTTCGGCCCTTCAACAGACTCATCACGAACACGAGTCTTAAAAACAACGCTAGGCACTTTTTCGATAACAGCCATGATAATTTCCTGTAGTTAGTCGTTAGGTGGATCAGTAACAAAAGTTAGGCGTTGCCTTGATTAAGTGGCTGCCTTCCTAAACTAGAATAGTTCTTATTTTAAAAAATATCAACATCTAGAATAATTCTGATCTTGAAGTGGCTATCATATAATGTGGATGCTAAGATAGTAGCGCTACGCTTGCACTATAAGTTTTCAAAACGCATACAGCCTGTATCGTCGAATGCTGCTTGTGCAGGCGGCCTGTTTACGTCCTTATATTTTTTGGCGATGTCTCAGCAGACAGAAGAAATTGTCAAGTTACTCAAGTCAAAGCATCTGCGAGTAACTCCGCAGCGATTTGCAGTGTACTCTAATCTGCTGACCCGTGAGGATCATCCGACCGCTGAGCAGATTCTGCACGATGTGAATAAGGATATGCCTCGCTCTTCCCAGGCAACTATCTATAGTTCTTTACAGGCTCTGCGGGATGTGGGTCTGGTCCGCGAAGTGCTGCTGGAGGAAGGTGTGTGTCGCTATGATGCCAATGTGGGCCGCCATCATCACTTTCGCTGCAAGGTGTGCGGTGCTATTGAAGATATTCCCTGGGATCAGTTTCAGTGTCTTGATACGGCCCAGCTGCGGCCTGGGTTGAGCGTGGATAAGTACGAAGTCACGGTGCATGGGATTTGCGATCGCTGCTAAACCGCGTCAAATTTGAACTCTATTGTCTCCTTGGCTTATCAGGCCAGCGTGATGTCGTTGGTTGCAAAAATAGTAACTACCGATGGTGAAGTCTAAGGCGGCGATAGAGTTGAATCAGGTCATAAAAGCAGTCGTCTGATGGTTGGTTTTTTGATCTGTGAACATGCGTCAGAAGATAAAACTTGATGATGAGCAAAAAAATATTTTCTCGGGCTATCGGCTTAGGGTTTGCGGTAGCAACCGTCGGTAGCTTTGTTTCCCTGGCTGCGAGCGCACAGGTAGAAACGTCCCGACCCCACTTAGCAGGTGACCACATTGCTGAGCTAGTGCAGCTGCCAGCGGAAGTTGGAGATGATGAGATCACTGTGCCAGAAGGGGCGCTGGTGTTTTCTCAGACGGCTGGTGTAGCCGTGCGGGTGTACAACTCAGATGGAGTTCCCCGGCTTAATCTGTATAACAAGCAAACTGGCATGCTAGAGATGCGCGGCGTACCGGTGGCGGTGGAGTCTACCGATATGGGGGTGACCTATCGCTATGATGGGGAGTTAGGGGTGGAGGTTGCGATCGCAACCTCAGGCGAGCAAACTATCACCATCGATGGCGTCCCCCAGCCAACAGATGAAACGATCACCGGTACAGTTTCTTACTTGCCTCGCATCGCCTTACCGTCAGATGCCATTATCGAAGTTAGTTTGGTCGATGTTAGCCGCGCCGATGCACCAGCAATTACACTCTCCTCCCAGAAGATTGTTTCCAGCGGGCGGCAGGTGCCGTTTCCCTTCACGCTGCTCTACGATCCTGAACAAATTAGTCCAGGACTTTCCTATGCTGTCCAGTCTCGAATCGCAGTAGACGGCGATCTAAAGTTTGTTACCACAGCTCAGTTTCCGGTAATTACTAACGGCCATCCCACCGAAGTTGAGGTGCAAGTCGAGCCCACTAATCAGGTGGCGACAGCTGAAGAGATCCGCTTAACAAGTGCGACCTGGCAGCTAGAGCAGATCCGCTACAGAGATGGCGTCCAACTAGTGCCAGCCTCCCCAAGCAACTACACCGTTGAGTTTACAGCCAACGGACGGCTGGCCATTCGTGCTGATTGTAACCAGGTGTCGGGTAGCTATGCTCAGAACGGCAGCGGTCTCACCATTGAGCTAGGCTATACTACGCAAGCCGCATGTGCACCAGAGTCTATCGATCAGGACTATTTGCAAGCTTTACGGTATGCCAACAGCTATTTCTTTGAAAACGGTAAACTGTTTATCGACACCGAGCTTGATATCAGCACAATCCATTTCTCCATATTGGACTGATTGCCAAGGATCAAGAAATCAGTAAACCCAAACCCTCCTCATTGTTAGTAGAGGGCTGAGCGGAGTCGAAGTCCGGCTCAGATGGAGTTGCTCTAATTTCTGTTCCTAAATCTAGTTCAGAATACTATCTTGAGGCTCCTGTGGATCCAGCTCAACAGCTTCCGGCCCAGTATTAGCTAATGGCAGGTTTGCGGCTGCATGAACCAGCACCCCCGATCCAAATAGGACGGTTACAGCGATGGATACCAACTTAACAATAGTTTGACCCGATAGTTTAATCTTAATTTCCAGGCCATCGGGTTCTGGTGGCGGTGGAATGGATTGTTTTTGACCAAAAAACATAGGGGGTACTCCTCTGTATGTGATTATCGGGTTGCAGGTCAGTCGTCAATGGTATGGTCTTTGTTGTCGGGCAAAAATAGGTTGTCCAGCTGCATCTGGACGTAATGAGCCCAGAGCATAAAGACACACTCATGAATTAGCCGTCGTTGCATTTCCCAAGGTGAGATGTCTGTTTTCTGTAGTCGGCGTTTTAAGTAACCAAGTTCGGCAACATATTCTTCTGGCAGGAAGGCGATGAGACCAGATGTACGAGGTAGATTTGGTAAACCTTGTAGTCTGCTAAGTGTCACCAGTAAGCCGAGTAATACCAATATAGATGCCCCTAACAAGAGTCCAGACTGGATAAAAGCACGGGCTCGATTACGCTCATTACTTAAGAGAGTTGCTAATGTATTGCCTGTTTGCAGGGTAAGCCCATGAGTTAGTTCTAATTCGGTAGCGATGATGGATACGACCAAATTGTTGTTAGTCTGATTCAATTCATAAATCAGCTCATCAACTAGTTTAGATGCCCGATTCCTGGCCAGCTCCTGAGCTAGCTCTTCCTCCAAGCTCAAAGCCAGTGTCAGTGCCCGATCCCGACTCCTAGTTAGCTCTAGTTCTTGAGCCAGCTCCTGGGCCAGCTCCTGATACAGCGCTACCTCCAGTTCTCGAGACTGAACCAGCTCCATTTCCCTATAGGTAGCTAAATCGCGATACAGTTCTCGATCTAGCTCCCGAGCCTGATACAACTCCCTATGTAGACCCCTATATAGCTCCAATTCTCGATACAGCTCCAGTTCTAGCTCCCAGGCCAGCTCCAGCTCCAGCTCCAACGCGAGAGCCCGGTCTAAAGCCAGTTCCAGCTTCAAAGCTAAAGCTCGATCTAGAGCTAAAGCTAGAGCCCGGTCATGAGCCAGCTCTAAATCCTGGAATATAGTTGTAGTGATCTGTAGATCACGCTCTTGGGAGATGCTTTGAATCTCTGATATTGCTTGGATTAGCTCGTCGTCAGATCGTTGTTCCTTCGTTAATAACTCCACTGGTTGAGAAAACTCTAAAATCCACGAAGGTTGCTCCGAACGATACTTGAAAATGTTTTGGACCTGCAGAGCGGAAAAGCTGAGAACTATCAGACTGGCCGCACTCATCAGTAAGCGATTTCGCCAGATTCTCTGTATTTTGCGCTTGAGACTTTTTTTCACCTCAAATTCCTCTCTACGTCGCTGGAGCCTGACCCGCTCTTTGAGCTAACGATGCTCGATACTCTTGCACAGCCATCAGAGACCTGGCCCCTAAGCCGGTCACTTTGTAATACTTGCGCCGAGCCCCCCCTGACTCGTCTACCTCATCACCCCATTTCCAGGACACCAATCCCTTCTTCCCAAGACGGTTGAGTGCTGGATATAAGCTGCCAAACTTCAGCTCACTAGGACGATCTAGGTTGAGCTGGTCTAATATCTCAAGGCCGTAGAGCTCACGTCCCAGCAATGCGGTAAGAACGTCCTCATCTATAGCTGAGATGCGCACTGGTTTTTGGTCCTTGTCATCAGGACTCTTCTGTTTCTTGGCAGGCATCACACCAAACTCATTAAAGACATCAAAGACATCGACTCAATATCTATATACTATTGTAGAAACATATAGCTGTTTGACTTTTTATAAAAAGGTTGTGCAAAGTTCTCGGTACTTATGTTTTGCTCTGATGATTTACCTACTGTGCATATATAGTTCGGAAACTGACATCACTGTGATAACGATATTTGTGATATTCCATCTGAATAAGCAACTACTGGCTATCAGATGATTGCAATTCAAATCTCACTCCATAGATGCTTACCATCACTCTGTGCATTGTCTACGAACAGCTGGAGGTCCAAAGGTAAAATCTGGTTCTCCAGCCATTCGAATATGCCTAAGTGCATATTCACTACTCTGAGGTAAAGTTTCTGCCCTGAGAACTGGGTCATCTAAGCTGGCTTTACCCTGATAAACCAGGCTCAAATACATCATGACGGCAGCTTCTCCCCGGCTCAGTGATGGTCTGTAGGGATAAAACTCAAGTGGCCAGTCCAGTGCGACCAGATTGGCTAGTAGCGATCCGTGTAGTGCAGGTGCAAACCAGGCATCTTCCAGCACTTGGCCATTGACAAAGTAATCGGTGCCGATGATTGAAGGAGGCTCTCCATGCCGTTGCCTGAGACTGTCAATTTGTGGGACTAGATTTAAGGCGGCGGCTAAAGATGCGATCGCTTCGGCATAATTTATCGACTGCTGCGGGCGAAATGTACCATCAGGGTAGCCGGATATCATCCCCGTTCTAAATGCTTGGAAGGTGTCTTGATAATAGGGATTCGCTATGGCGGGCACATCGGAAAACGGACATTTCATGTTGGGACGATCCGGGCATGGAGGGCTACTGGCAACCGGGTTGCTTTCAGCATCGGAGCGGTTCTTCAAATCGAAAATGGTTACAGATAGCTCAATCCATTCCCCTCGTGTAATGGGGCAGCCGGGTCGAAAGCTGGGATCTGAATTATCTAAGTAGGAAGTCTCAGCAGGATTATTGCCCGCTAGCCAGTTAATGACGTGACGGCTCCAGTGAGTGGAAATATCGTCAAACGCATCAGCTGCTGCCTGAGGGGCGGTATCTATAGGCTGCTCTGCTAGCGCGGCAGGGATAGATTGTATCCCTAGAAGCAAACTTAGGATTGATAACGGCACACTGGTGCCTCGCAAATATCTGAACATCACGAATCCTCAATCCTTGGCTAGCATCCACATACCCAAACTTAGGGGAAATCAGTATACCGAAACAACCATTGGCACTCAACGCAATCTGCTGCTAAAATCAGTAAATTAGTACTAACTAAGCCCTGGCCATTGCTGGGGCTTTTTGCTGGGTGGCTGCACTCCGAGGTGCACTAGTTCCAGGCTGTCTATAAAAAAAACGATGCTTTGAAGCGCATACGAACCTTTTCAGACGTTAGGTAAATCCGTTATCTATAAAAAAGCCTCTACCGATACGGTAGAGGCTTGGAGTGTGTGTAGGGAAAGTCTAATGAGAGAAAAGGGTGCCTCATGGAAAATGAAGCTTCACAGATTTACGGAGACGCACTCGGCACCCAAACTTGGTTAGCCTGACTACGTCTCACTCTGTCAGCGGATGACGGACTTAGTGCGAGCATCCAATGCATCGAGACGGGTTTCCTGGATGTTATCCACTGCTTTGGTGCGAGCATCCAGTGCTTCCAGGCGAGCGGCCTGAATATCTGTGACGGCTTTAGTTTGATTGCTGAGGTGCTCGATGCGTAGCTTGTGAACGCTGTTCTTGGTACGAGCGTCTAAGGCCTCTAAACGAGCTTCTTGGATGTTATCAACGGCTTTAGTACGGGCGTCTAACGCCTCTAGTCGAGTGGCTTGGATATCTTCGATGGCTTTGGACTGGGTGTTTAGGTGTTCGATGCGTAGCTTGTGGACGGAGTTCTTAGTGCGGCTATCTAGCTCTTCTAGACGAGTGGACTGAATATTGAAGCTAGCAGGCTCGACGGCAGATGCAACAGGTGCGATAGCGGTGGAAGCAACGAGAACAGTTAAAGCGGAGAGAAGTGTGCGTTTCATGGTTAAAGCTCCTTGAGGAATCAGTGATTGACTTCATTGATTACTAGAATGCGGGAGCTACCTGAACGCTATCTGACCGGCGTCTGAGCGTTGCTTAAGGGGTTTCTGAGATTAGCTGAGTAAGTGTGGTGACGGGTGTCACACGTTGTTCAAACGGCCATAAAAAAGCCCCTGACCTGAGGTCAAAGGCGGTTTTCTAGGTTGTATCGGATGCGTCGAGGTGAGTAAGTTTTATGGGTAGACTCCTGCTCAGTGGGGTGAGTATTAAACAGCAGGCTGACGATTAGGCAACACCCACCACAGAACCGGGACGAGCGCCACCATGGAGAGTGAAATAAAGAGACATACTTGAATGCCTTGGATTTGAGTCGGTGTCATAACTTGATGCTCCGTAATGTGATGAGTGGGAACATTGTTTGTGTATCTGAGTAGAGAAACAGAGGCTTTCCTATCTATTCCGATGAATCATTTGTGATCGTCGTTGGGGTTGGCTGTGTTGTTTCTCACTGATTGAGTTCGATGGCCTGTTGCACGGCCTGTTGCCGTCGGGCCTGGTCCCAGCGGATGGAGTTTAGGGTATTGCCGAGGCCCGGTGCATCCCAGTAGCCGCTATCGGGGTCGAGAAAGGCGTGGGTTCTGGCCCAGAGGATGCGATCGCGCTCCGCCATCGATTGTTGCTTTGCCACAGCCAGCCAGTCAATATAGCCTCGGTCCAGGGCGGCCAACGGTGCCTGATTGGCCAGGTCAATACCGTTGAGTTCTTCTTCCAGCGATAGGGTGACCTGGTGGTGGTGGGCCTGTTGCCGCAGCGTCAGGGCCTGGTTATACAGTCGCTTTAGCTGTTTGGCATCCGCCGCAGCGGGAGTCGTGGCCCCATGTTGATAGGAAAAGCTGCCCAGGTTCCATTTCTGGTTGCCGGGGTCCACATGGCCATCGTAGGCGGCGGTATAGCCGCCATCGGGGGTGCGGGTGCCTTCAGCACTGCCCCCCGCGCGGGCCACCAGGGAGTGGCTGCCACCGTGGAACAAGGCGTCTAAAGTATGGCGCACTATCTGGGTGATGGGGGCTTTAGGTAGGGAGGTGTCTGTTGGTTGAGTCGAGGGCTTGGGTGTAAAGCTGAGGTTAACGGCGTCAGTGCGGGGGGTTTGGGCTGTTGTTGTTTTAGCCGGTGGTGATCCAAACGTAAGAGCAATGTCCTTGGCCAGCGCCGGTGCGCCCCATAGTAGAACAAGACCGATAGAAATCGCCCAGCGCTCGATCATGGTACTTACTCCGTGAGAAATTGTGCAATCAAGTCAGTGGCCGGCTCAATCAGTGCCCAGGTGCCATCGGGTTCTTTACGAAAGGCGGCAAATACCAGTCGCTCAGCACGACCAATGGTGTGCCCCTGGTCGTGCTGCCCCAGGTTGGGGCGATGAATGCCACACAGACGAAACAGATAGGCAGGCACCTCCGGACTGGTGAGGGCAATACAGTGGTCATCCATGGGCTGAACCTTGCCCTCAAAGGGCATGTGCACCGGGTCGCCGTTCAGCTCTAGGGTGATATCGCCGAGGCCGCTGCTGATGCGGTAGTCGCTAATTTGGTGGCCGACCTGTAGCTCCCAGGTTTGTTGAATGGTGATGGTGCGCGATGGCGGTGGCCCCGACTGACAGGCGGCCAATAGGGGAAGCAACGCCGCGAATGGGCCGATGGATTTAGTGATGTAGCTTAAAGTCATAACCGACATACTCCTGATCTTCATACAGCACCACCAGCCAGGTATTGGGGTCAAAGGCCAGGGGATAAGCGGCACGTTCGGCCTCGACGCCCGCGCGTACGTTCATCGCAGCTAGGGTACAGTAGGGGTCTTTTGCGATCGCTTCAATGGCCTGGCGGTTTTCCCGTTCAGGCACGGTAAGCAGCTGGGTCAGCTGTTGTCGTGAGAGCACGGTCTGGCTGGAGAGAATGATCTGGCAGAGGTCTTGGTTGGCCGAGGCGGCATTGGCCTGAAATCGTAGACCGAGGCCGAGACCCATGCCCAGCAGTAGCAGGGTAGCGCTGCTGATCAGGCGGTAGCGTCGTTGTCGTCTGGGGCGGCGTTTGGGTTGTGGTTTCATGGGGTGTTCTGGGTGTCCTGGTGATGTGAGTATAGACGCTTTTTTCTACAAGAGACAATGGCTAAATCCCTATGGGGTAAGCGATATAGGATTTGTGCAATAATCTCGAAGGGCGTGGCAACAAGGAGTGAGCAGGTTCAAAAATTGTTGGCATTATTTTTGCAACAGCTGGGTGGCGGCACTGTGTGACAGTTGGGGTGAGATCGCACCTATATCCTCTTTGATTCAAGGACTTTATTCATACAGGGGGTGGCTTTGTGGTACATAAATACTATTTTGGACGTGTTGTATATTTGTACTTTCTGATGGATGACAAAGGAAATCAAAGCAGTTGTGGTCTGCAACTTTACTTGTCTGAAAAGGCTGTAGGGACTTTTGTTCGTACTATTTTGGTGCTATGCGTCTTAGGTGCGCAGATTTATGATCTGCCTTTGACTGTACCTGTTGATGCAGTGATGGGGCAGTTAGATAAACAGTTCTTTAGTGGTGAATAAACTATGCCTCGCGGTGGCCGTAGAAAAAATGCTGGTAATAAGTAAAAGTGGGGAGAACCACGTGTAGAGATAGGTGCTCCTGAGTCGTTACGTTATTCACTTCAGATAGCTTTGGAGGATATTTGGGTTCCTGGAAAAGAGAATCAGGCTCAGGATATTGTTGATGCGATTTATGCCTCTAATCAGAATACGATTAAGCACTATGATTACCCTGTTTCAGCAGGTGCGAGCGCCCCATCAGAGCTAGGTGGGACGTCGCCATCGTCCGGAGGTATCGCGCATAGTCGAATCAATCTTCATGAGGCGTTGATTGATAATCCTGAGAAGACTTTTATAGTTTCCGTGATAGGTGAGTCGATGACTGGTATCGGGATTTATCCAGGAGACTAGCTCATTGTTGAGGAGATTGACTCTACCTTACAGCCGCCTAAAAATGGTGATATCGTCATTGTCTCTGTCAATGATGAGGTCATGGTCAAGCGTTATCATCAGGGAAATGAGGTGGTTATGTTGACATCAGAGAATGATGCCCATGAGCCAATCGTGATATCTGAATCATCTCAAGCTTCGGTCTATGTTTCTGGAATCGTAAGAAACGCTATTCGCCGTAACCTCTGATTATTATCCGACGTGAGGGAAATTCACGACTCGTCATTCATTCAGCCATGGCCAAATCCTACACTGATGCGGCGCTAGAGCGACTACAAGAGCGCTGGCAAACGATTATCCAGCAAAGTAAAAAAACTCAAATCTACAAGAACTGACTCAAGCGACGATTTCGTAACCCCCATGGATTTATCCCTTGGGAGCAATGCGGCAGTGAACTAGCGGCGGTCATCAATAACGTGGCCTCCATTGGCGTCAACTCAATCGACCACACTGCTAAGACGCTAGCTGCCATGACGGCACGCTTTTGTAGCCAGCAGGCCTCCGTCTACTGGCTCAGACCGGCTCTAGCCGAAGCGCTTTGGAATAGCGATCTACCGGCGCAGCTGCCCGCGTTAGAGCAGGTTCTACCCGTGGGGGTGTTGATATTGCCAGATGTGCCATGGTCGCGGGACCCGGATGGATTTCGGCCCAGGTATGTTCTAGTGCAACACCTGATGGCAAATGAGGCTGTAGGCCGTTTCCCGGTCGGTGATGAAATGGTTAGCCCAAGTGTTGTGAGCCAAGATTTACTCATGTGGACCATGCCCTTGCCGACGGGCGGTGCCTATGTCAAAAGCAGTGTCCTACAGGGTGGTTGGATGGATACTGAGACGGATTCTAATGAATGGCTAGAATCTAGCAATGTGATAACCGAGCCAGAACATGACTGGAGTAACCGAGTAACCCGTCTTGTCTATCAGTCACTGTTGTTGCTTCAGCTAAAGCCTGACTGGATAGATAGCCCAGCACCTACGGCCACTGCTACGACTACCAGCAAGCGGAAGCCGACCAAAGTAGTGGTCAGTAGTAGGGCAAATTTCTCTGTGGACAAAGGTTTTAACAAGATCTCTTTCGGCCCTATGTAAGTCCTAGTCAGTTTAAAGAAGTGCCTTCCTGAACAAAGCTATCTGCATATGAAGAATAATGGGCTCAGCCAAAACTCTCTTAACCTCTCACGATCCAAAATGCCAATCGCTCCAATCGCCAGTCAGATGTTGCTGCGAATGTTCATAGGTGTAGCTGCACTCGTGAACTTAACGGCCTGTACCTCAGACTTAGATGACCCGTTTGGCATAAAAGCGCGCCGCGCTGAAGATCGTCGTGCCGAGTGCCAACAGGTCTACGAGATTACAAGAGCCAGCTATGATCAAGTTATGGCTACTTATGATCAAGAAATCTTTTACACGGATACGAAACTGACACAAGCCGGTTATCTGAAACACGCTGACATCGAAGTCGACACAGCGAATTCGTTAGAATCTCTACAGTTGAGCAACAGAGATATAAACCTTTTGAAGTCATACTTAGCAGAGAGTTTTCGCCATCAAGCGGAAGTCTCTCGTGATCTGGCCCCGTTTGCTGAGGCTGAGCGTAACATTACTTCAGCGAATGAGCGTTCCAAAGCCCATCAGGCAGTTATAGCCAGAGAGGACACCTACGTCGGATTGGAATACGCGATTGAAGTCTATTGTGAAGGTGGTGATATGCCATCCGCACCTTTATAGAGTTCTACAAAGTAGAGTTGCACACACTTCATTAAAAATCGATAGCTGAAACGCAGCTCAGTCAATCATTTCTGTCATATTCTATAAAAAGAACCACCCTATTGGCAGAGGCTTGGAGTGTGTGTAGATGAAATCAGAAGAGAGAAGGGTGCCTTATGAAAATAATAAAGCTTCACAGATGTACGGAGACGCACTCGGCACCCAAACTTGGTTAGCCTGACTACGTCTCACTCTGTCAGCGGATGACGGACTTAGTACGAGCATCCAATGCATCGAGACGGGTTTCCTGGATGTTATCCACTGCTTTGGTGCGAGCATCCAGTGCTTCCAGGCGAGCAGCTTGAATATCTGTGACGGCTTTAGTTTGATTGCTGAGGTGCTCGATGCGTAGCTTGTGAACGCTGTTCTTGGTACGAGCGTCTAAGGCCTCTAAACGAGCTTCTTGGATGTTATCAACGGCTTTAGTACGGGCGTCTAACGTCTCTAGTCGAGTGGCTTGGATATCTTCGATGGCTTTGGACTGGTTGTTTAGGTGTTCGATGCGTAGCTTGTGGACGGAGTTCTTAGTGCGGCTGTCTAACTCTTCGAGGCGGGCGGATTGGATATTGAAGCTAGCGGGTTCAGCAGCGGATGCGATGGGTGCGATCGCAGCAGATGCAACCAGAACAGTCAAAGCAGAAAGAAGTGTGCGTTTCATAGTTAAAGCTCCTTGGCGAATCAGTGAAGTGTTTGAATGGCTTCATTAATTACAAGAATGCCGGAGGTACCTGAACGCTATCTGACGGGTAACTGAGGGTTGCTTAAGGGGTTTCTGAATTTAGCTGAGTACCTCTGGTGATGGGGATCACAAGGGTACTCCAAGTTCGTGATATCTATTGTTTTGCCGGGTTGTGAAGAAACCGAGCACAGACGACACCGTGGTCTGAGGTGCTTTTGTCGTCATCCTTCACATAGTCGTTCCATACTCGCATTTCCTTAAAGGACCAAACGCGCTGGTCGGAGTGATCATAGAACTGCTCGGAGACCAGCACATGGTCAATTACTTCCTGGATGCCCTTAAACTCGTGAGTGTAGTAAATATCCCGGGTGGAGCGCATCTGCTGTAAAACGCTGGCGGTGTAGAGACCGATGTCGTTACGGTAGCCGACACGACTGGACTCATACATGCGGAAGGGAGGCTGCTGGGTCAGAATGGAGAGTGTATTACTGAGGGTGCCATCGTTTAGGTCACCAAGGACGACAACCGGGTGCTCAGTTGCTTTCATCTGTCTGGTCAGCAAGACCCGCAGGGCGGCGGCCTCCGCTGTCCTGCGGATGGTAGAGATGGCACTACCGATAGCTTCTTGATGTACCTTCAATGCCTTGTTGCTAGTCCGGAGCTGGGTGGAAAGCTTTGACTTGAGGTGAGTGGCAAAGACCTCAATTGTGGGTAAATCAGCTTTTTCATGACCGATGGATAGCTGGAGGATGCTACGTGAAAAGCGATTAATTTGGATATCGAGTTCATCGTCTTCACCATCATTGCTTTTCGGTTTATTGAGAGTGATACCCGATGGAAAGTTTTTATGTACTACCTGGTTTGTTACGGTCCACGGTTTGCGGACTGCTGCGGCCACGGCAATGTTATACCACTGGTCTTTAATAAAACAGAGCTGATACTGATCTGCTAAACCAGCCTGCTCAAACAGCTCGATCAGACATTGTTTAGACCAAAGCTCCTGAAAAGCAATAACATCAGCATCTAGGAGAGCCAACATTTTAGATGACCAGCTGATTTTGGCCTCGTACTGTGCCTGGCTGTAGTTGCTTTTGTACCATCCCACTCCGGGCAGTTGGAAGTTATAGAGATTAAACGTGGCAAAGCTGATATTCTTGGAACCGCGTGGAGCCATGGGACATTCCTAATGATGAAAAAGAGTCTTAGTTGAGGGCATTATGAGGGTGATACCTGTTCTAGTAGAAATGACTCAGACCAGCGTCTCTGGGGCTGCGGCCCTTTTTCGTTAATTCAGAACTATGATTAAACGATTTGAGAGCCAGGTAGAAGCCTTGGCTGAGTCACTCGCTTTGTTGGTTCTATCTGATGCTGAGTTCCGTGTGAGGGTTGCTCATTCTGTTCTAGCGCGGCAACTTTTGCTTCTAAGGCTGTAAGACGCAAGAGCAAATACTGATTAAGATGCTGTATCTGCTGTTCAAGGTTGGAGATTGCATCTGTATTAGTCCCGCTGACATCACCTAAATACTTAGCGAGAGCATCAGTCAGAATATCTGTTTTGGTTTTCCCTGCTACTTGAGCGTGTAGTTCTACTTGCTCAAGCATTTCTTCAGGAATCCTAGCAGTAATGGAAACCTTATTTGACATGCTGCTCCTAATTTGTATGACGCCTGTGACACAAGCTCCCGATCTCATTATAGTGCCCTGGTCGAAAACTAGGTCGGGATAAACGAAAAGCTTAGTGTTCGGGGGGATATCACGTATTGGCGGGTACGGCTTACATCCCTGTAATTGTAAGACGTATGTGACACAATTTTGGTGTCATTCGGTGGTAAGACCTATGTACAAAGCTTCCTCTAGTAATACGTCAAGTCACGTGGGAGAAATCTCCGATGTTCTCCCACTCTTGTCTGAGCCTGTGCTTCTTAGAATTGTTGAGTATGGTGGCTTTGTGGCCGCGATGTTAGCCCTGTGTTTGTTTTTTAAGGTTTTGACTGGTTTTGTTCAAGGTGTGAAAGAAGATTAGTGATTAGTGTCTATACGTTGTGCTCTTCGAGCTGCTTAGCTTCTAACTCAACCAACTATTAAAAAAGCCTCTACCGTATTGGCAGAGGCTAGGAGTGTGTGTCGGGAGAGTCTAATGAGAAGGAAAGGGTGCCTCATGGAGAATGAAGCTTCACAGATGTACGGAGACGCACTCGGCACCCAAACTTGGTTAGCCTGCGCCTGTCAGCGGACGACGGACTTAGTGCGAGCATCCAGCGCATCTAGGCGGACTTCCTGGATGTTGTCGACGGCCTTAGTGCGTGTGTCTAAGGCGTCTAGGCGAGCAGCTTGGATATCTTCGATGGCCTTGGTCTGGTTATTTAGGTGCTCAATGCGTAGTTTGTGGACGGAATTCTTCGTGCGGGCGTCGAGTTCTTCGAGTCGAGCGGATTGGATGTTGAAGCTAGCGAGTTCAGCGGCGGATGCGATGGGTGAGATCGCAGCAGATGCAACCAGAACAGTCAAAGCAGAAAGAAGTGTGCGTTTCATGGTTAAAGCTCCTTGAGTAATCAGTGTTTGACTTCATTGATTACAAGAATGCGGGAGCTACCTGAACGTCATCTGACCGGTAACTGAGGATTGCTTAAAGCGTTTCTGAGTTTGGCTGAGTAACGATGGTGATGAGCGTCACAAGGACAGTGGACGATTGCGACCTGACAAGTCAGTGCTGGCGCGATCTCACGCTTAATGGCTAACTTTTGGCTCTAGAGAATGAGAATAACTTGCTCAATATCCCTGCATCCTGCAGGGATATTGAGCAAGGACAATAGCGATTAATGTGTCTGAATAGAAACACCAGGAAGATCATTAATCGGTCTGTTCATCCGAACAACTTTAGGTTTGGGGCAGCCTCGCTTTCTTCTTTGACGATTTGGAGCAAAGGTCAAGGAAAAGGAATCAGGTTGTCCAAATCTATCGCCATCGGTAATGGTTAGATTCATCCTGCCAGGATAGTAGCAGCTAGGGCCTTCAAAAGTTTGTCCTGCCTTGACATTATGGATAGACACTGAGGCAGAGGCATGATCGTAATGGATCGGTACATGAACACCTGGCTCATTTACAATATTGATCTTCTTAAATCTGTTAGAGCGTCTAACTCTATCTCGCCATAATGTGACAATAAGACTGTCATTGGTTCCTCCTGCTTCGTTCCGTAAACGGACGTCAATATTTAGATTTCTACCACTACTGTAGGCTCTAGCTGAGCGAAATTGGGCGGCGTTAGCAGGACCGACTACAGCTCCTATGCCGACAGCAGCCAAAGATAGTGAAATGAGCAAACATTTTGTCTTACTAGAACTAAAAAGAGACATTGTAGTTAAGGTGAAATGAGCAAGTTTTTCTTTGAGTCTGATGAAGATTTCGTTAATACACACTTAAAATCCGTAAGAAAGTTGTGAATACTCTCAAAATCACCCGGATGGGTACCCTATCTGTATTTTCTTGAAGCAAGCTATGAAAGGAAGGTGCTTTAGTAGGTGTTTTTTTAGGTTGGGGCTTCGGTTTCTTTTGGATGCAATAAAAAAAGCCTCTACCGATAAGGTAGAGGCTTGGCCCATATATAGGGAGAACCTAAGGAGAGAAAGAGTGCCTACCACTCTGTTAGCGGACGATGGACTTAGTGCGAGCGTTGAGTTCTTCGAGCCGAACGGATTGCATGTTAAAGCTAGCGGCCTCAGCGGCAACTGCGATGGGTGAGATCGCAGCTGAAGCAACGAGAACATTTAAAGCAGAAAGAAGTGTGTGTTTCATGGTTAAGGTTCCTTGGTGTGTTAGTGGTAGAGTCTGCAACCAAGAGCGAAGTCTCTTTGTTTGCTACTCTGGTAACAGATTATTCAAAGAGTTGTCCTGGTATCGTCCGGCCAGCATCCGAGTATCGTCCAGCGTGTTTGGACCGTCGTGTTTAAACTGAAAGACGCTACTGCCCCATCGCATCTCAACGATGACCGCCTGGGGCAAGTAGGAAAAAATATGGCTGGAGTTGATCCCTCTGACTAAAAACTTCAGCAGAACTTCGAAGTAAATTGAAGTCCGCATCACCATACTCCGGGGCAGATTGACCTAAAACTATAGGGGTGTATCTCAAAATGACCTTAGCTGAGCCTCAGCTGAGGTCTAAATAACCATTGAGTTGTCCCTTAGACATTTTTAAGCTCATGACAGCCCTCAATCCTATTCTGAATTTTCTAACTCAGCCTTCTAGTGCTGAAGCGACTGCGATTCTGCCCCTGGAATTGACCAGTGATGGGAAAGATGCCACATCGTTATTGCAAAATATTAATGCAGCATTTCTGATTATTTTGGCGGGTGAAACTCATCCCAGTTTTGCTGAAGCTCAAACCTATCTAGATAAATTATCTGCTTCACCTGATTGGGGTAAAACAGCTAAATTTTATGCCCAAAGTGCTCAGCTGATTGCTCAAGAATTGGTGCAGGCCTGTGACCAAGATGCTGAGTTCAAGGCGAATCTGGACCAAATAGCGGCAACTCTAGCAGACACTGCTGGGGATACTGTGGCTACAGCTAATGCTATGTGGTCTATACTTTTCCCCGAAGGGACCGGCATTTGGGGACAGGAAGCTGAGCGAGTAGACGCCCTACGGGAAAAGCGTACGGTTGCCATCGACCAGCTCAACCCTAATCCCATTGAAAACCCGGCCAAACAAGTACTGTTTACCTCCAATGCTCTGCTGACCATGCCGTTGGCATCGACCGATCTGTCGGATTTTGATGCTGACTTCCAAGCTGAACTCACAGAGGCTGTCGATGATCCTCAGCTTTACTGGTACGACCACCCCATTCCCATTGGTATCGACGAAACGTCTAATGAAATTCTCTATGGGCTTAAGCACTTAAACCATGCCGTCGAGTTTGAGTGTGAGCAATCTGGCATTACTGACAAAGTAAACTGCGTGCTGTCGGTGTCGGTCACCCATGAGCGGCTGCAAACCTTGGGCAAAAGTTACTTAAAGCAGGTGCTAGCTGCCAGCGAGCCGTTGGAGCAGCTCAATATTTTTGCCTTTACCGAGACTGATACCAATAGTCTGATTGATCAGGTATTGCTTCCCATTCTGGAGCATTCTGATCTCAGCGAAAATGCTAAAGAAATGCTGGCCGTATTTGGTGTGGATGGTCGTTATGGACGGCACTATAGCTTCCTCAAGGCAATTTCTGCGCTATGGAATTCCCTGGTAGATCCGGAGATTAAAGCTACCTTTAAGATTGACCTCGATCAGGTCTTTCCCCAGGCTGAGCTGCTAGAGCAAACAGGGACCACCGCCTTTGGCCATCTGCAGACTCCGCTATGGGGGGCCACGGGGCAGGACTCTTCCGGGCAACCCATTGAGTTGGGAATGATTGCAGGGGCACTGGTCAATCAGCGGGATATTCACAACGGAGTCTTTACCCCGGATGTGACAGTTCCTGCTGCGAAGCTCAATCCTGATGAATATGTGTTCTTTAGCAAGCTGCCCCAAGCGCTATCTACAGAAGCGGAAATGATGACTCGCTATGCAGAAGGGACAGACTTTGATGGGGAAACTAAGGCTATCCAACGGATCCATGTAACGGGTGGCACCAACGGCATTCTGGTGGACAGTTTGCGCCGCTATCGCACATTTACCCCTAGCTTTATTGGTCGGGCCGAAGACCAGGCTTATATTCTGTCGGCCCGTGGGCAGCAGCCAAACCTAGGCTATGCCCATGCCTCTGGTTTGATCATGCGCCACGACAAAGAAGGCTTTGCCCAGGAAGCCATCGCCATGGCAAAAGTGGGTAAGCAGGTGGGAGATTATCTACGAATTTTGTTGTTCTCTGCCTATGCCAATGCTCTTCCTGAAGAGATTGGCAACATTAAGTCAGACATTGATCCCTTTACGGGGTGCTTTGTCTCCCAGCTACCCATTACCGTGGCTATGTTGAGATTTTCACTCAAGGTGGCGAATCTGTTTAATGCCGGTAAGTCGGATGAAGCAGCTGAGTTTATCAAGACGGGTGTTTCTCAATTACAGGAAGGTTTGGACTTTATTCAAGGAGATCCGAGTGAACTGCAACAAACCTATGAGCAGGAGAAGGTCGGGTGGCAGTTGTTTTATCAGGCTCTAGACGCTGTGGAGAAGTCTTTGCAGGCTGGGGAAGACTGGGCTCTAGAGGTACAAAAGGCAACTCAGGAAATCGTGGAGAACTGCCGCGTTAACTAGTGTGCTAACTAGTGTACTAACTGGTTGTTAGTGTTAGCGTCCCCTGGGTGAAATCCTTGGCATTGCCATTCTGGAGGGACTAGGGGACGCTAATTCACACCGTTGTTAAGATATGCGCTGAGAACGGTGAGGCAGTTTGCGATCGCACCCAAATGGGCAATTTCATACCCGTGGGTATTCTGGGTGGGAAAACTCAAGCAGGCCCCTCGGGGGACATGGCCAAACTTCATCGCAATTGATGCATCGCTGCCAAACTGAGAGACGACTGCCTGCTGCAGGTTAATGCCAGCCGTCGCTGCCGCTGAAAGCAGCTCTTGATTGAGTAACTCATCATAGAGACCATAGCTGTCCTGGGCAAACAACACCGGTCTTGGTCCATCTACAATCGGATACTCCTTGGCCAGGGGACAAATTTCTAACGCAATTAGCCGACTTAGCCGCTGCCGCTGGCTAAAATACAGCGCGCCAATGGCGCCCACCTCTTCTTTGGCCGAGGCCACTAAATACACATCGACAGCAGGTGTCTTAATCTGTTCTGCCAGCCCTAATAAAATAGCCACCGACGCTTTGTTATCTAGGGTATAGCTAGCAATGTGGTCTCCTAAACGAAAAGGCCGTTTACGATGCTTGCCGACCACCATCCGAGTTCCTGGGCGAATCCCAGCCCGCACGAGTTCGGGTATGGAGAGTTTGGTCTCTACCCAAGCTGTCTCCCATAGAACCGCTTTATTCTCCTGTTGAGATTTGTGAGGAGACTCGTGGGAAACATGACGAGAACCAAAACTCAAAATGCCCGAGATGGTTTCTCGATCGCCTAAAAGATCCACCACACCTTCACCATACACCCAGGGGTATGCACCTCCTAAGCGCCTAACCTGGAGCCTGCCGCCCGCTTCAATCCCCTTGACTAGCCCCCCAATCTCATCTTTATGGGCCGTCACCGCAATGGCTCCCTCACTGGTACGGCCTGGGATTTTGACAACAATATTGTCGGCTTCATCCTGCCAATGCTCGACATCCAGACCGTCTAACCACTGCTGGATATAGCGATTCACCTCATTTTCCACACCACTAGGAGAATGACACAGGACTAACTCTTCAATCACCGTAAAAAATCGGTCCGCATCCCAGGTGCTCATGCTAGGCCTCCGCTTGGGCTCTCACTAGACTTTGTACCAAGTTCTCTAGCTTTTCCTCAGAGCAGCACTCAATCAACGCCTCAAACACATCCAAGAGTTTGGCCGCCTCGTCACCATGCATCGGGCTTAGCCCCCACACATCCTGCACCCAGTCATTGGGAGCCGTTTCTTCAAAAATCATTCGCTCTAACAGCTGTTTAGATTCCGCTTTTGACAGTGCCATGGGCTGTGCTCCCTAATGCAACCGTTTTATCCTGCCATATCCTGAGCTTTGACTGCGCTCAGCTATCAGGAGGCAAAGCCGGCTGAGCGCAGTCGAAGCCAGCGACCGCAACCTCGAAGATGAATTCAAGCGCCAATGCCCCATTTCTCAGGTCCACGCTAAAATAGTTCAATATTTTCGTACAAGGCATCGAACCATGATCGACCTCTACTATTGGACCACTCCCAACGGCCACAAGATCACGATTTTTCTAGAAGAGGCAGGCGTTCCCTACACCATTCACCCCATCAATATTGGTAAAGGGGATCAGTTCCAGCCTGAGTTTCTCAAAATTGCGCCTAATAACCGAATTCCAGCCATCGTAGATCCGGAGCCTACGGACGGCGGCGACCCCATTAGCCTGTTTGAATCGGGGGCAGTTTTGCAGTATCTAGCGGAGAAAACCGGAAAGTTTCTACCGACAGACGTGCGAGGTCGAGCTGAGGTGATGCAGTGGCTCTATTGGCAGATGGGGGGCTTAGGTCCCATGCTGGGGCAAAATCATCATTTTTCGGGCTATGCTCCTGAGAAAATTCCCTATGCCATCAATCGCTATGTCAAAGAAACGGCCCGTCTCTACGGTGTGCTCAATCAGCGTTTAGCCGATCGTGAGTATGTGGCGGTTGATTACTCCATCGCTGATATGGCCATGTATCCTTGGATTGTGCCCTATGAAAAACAGGGGCAGGATCTAAACGATTTTCCCCATCTGCAGCGTTGGTTTGAGGCGATTGCTGCTCGTCCTGCGGTGCAGCAAGCCTATGCCCAGGCTAAAATCGTCAACCCTTCCCCCAAGGCCTTCTCTAAGGAGGAGAAGAAGCTGCTTTTTAATCTAGAAAACAAAAATTAGCTAGGCTCCATTCTTGGCCGTACAGACGTTCCACGGAACGTCTCTCGCTGGTAACCCTTGGTTAATAACGCCTATAAACCCATTCCATGGACGTTATCAGTGGATTCCATGGGTGAATGGTCTAGAACTTGTCACAATGGGTGGGGTTATTCTGCAAAGACACCATGGGACAGGATCGCTTAGGGCAACTAAAACCCTCGCAGCTGCGAGTACTGATTGCTGTGGCTGATGGGGGCAGTTTTAGTGAGGCGGCCCTGCAGCTGCAGCTGTCGCAGTCGGCTGTAAGCTATGCCATCGCCACCTTAGAAGAAGATTTGGGAGTGGTGCTGTTTTCTCGGGGGCGCTATGGGGCGGTGCCTACCCCGGTGGGCCAGCAGATCGTCGAGCGGGCACGCCACGTGCTGCATCTGATTGCCGATATTTACCAGCAGGCTAACCTGGCCAAGGGGTTTGAAGGCGGGCGGCTGCGGATTGCCGCGTTTCGTAGTGCCGCCACCCACATTTTGCCGGAAGTGATTGCCCAGTATTGTCAGCGCTATCCTGCGATCGCAATCACCATTGCCGAGTACGACGACCGCCCCGATGTCGAAGCCGATCTGCGCAAAGGCAAGGCTGATGTAGGCATTACCTACCTACCCCATGCCCCCGATTTAGAAGCCTCCGAACTGACGCGGGACGAATTTGTCGTTCTGTTTCCGCCGGATGCTATTCTGCCAGACCCCTTAACCTGGGAAGTTCTGACATCCCACCCACTGATTATGGCTCCCGATGGTGATAGCTGTGATGCCATGGTTATCCACCATGGTCGCCAGTACGGTGTTGAACTGCAACCCACCTATCAAATTCGCTCTGATGCCACCATTGTAAATATGGTCGCCAAAGGTCTGGGGGCAGCCATATCCCCCCGCCTGGCCGCTGAACCCATTCCTGCGGGTGTGCAGGTATACAGTTTGCCCGAACCGTTCCATCGTATTATCTGTGTGGCAACACTGGCCGATGCTTTGCTACCACCACCTGTCTTTGCGTTTATGGACATGTTAAAGACCGCCATGGCACAAGCTCCATTAAGTCCGGTAAATCAATAAGAAAAATCTCCCTTGCTACTTGCTCGGGAGATTGTTAACAGGATATTTTGGAGACACTACAGCCATTGTGATAGCCGTATATTATGTATACATAGCTGTGCTACTAATATCTGGCGATGCCGTACTTAACAGCGACTGTGGGTTGCAGTGTTGCTCCATGATTTAGTGTTGTTAGTAACTTAACTTGGTTTATTGTTCTCTTCTCCAGTACTTAAGAGTAAATTTATAATCGCTACCTCATAACGGGACAAATTTCTCGGGCAAATATCTGCAATGTAGTTTTTACGGTTCTTTCCCTGAGAGATTATATTTGCCTTCTCCGCATTCGTCCGGATACATAAGTGATTAGCCTGGTAATCGAAATATAAAAGAGATTCTATGGCGCTGTCAGGCAGTACCCAGTTCGTGGTTGTTAGTAACAGGTTTTAGATGATTGCGATTGAACTCTTCTCTATCTCACTATGCTTCTCTTTAAATCATCATAGAGAGAAAAATCTCCCCCGTATAACACCGGAGAGATTTTAATTGACAGGATATTTGGAGACACTGGAATTCAGTAATTACCGGTGGAGATAACCCGATGCACCACGTCCGTTAACACCACGATTCCTTGTATGTCTCCAGGATTTAGTTTCATATATTAATGTATCTAAATATGTTGATGTTTGTCATTATCCAAAGGTAGAGTATTCGGACAAATCCGGTGTTCTTCATGACGTGCATCAGCGATTGCCTGGTAGCAGGCCGGTTAGGGTGTCTAATAGCTGCTGGTGCTGTTCTGGTGTGCCTACGGTGATGCGTAGCTTGTCGGTAGCACAGTATCTAACCCAAATTCCATTTACCTGCAGGGCATCATGGAGCCTTTTCGCTTCACCATGGGCAGCAAGGACAAAATTTCCATGGGAAGGGGGAACTTGAAACCCTAATGCTTGTAAGGCTGTGGTTAGGTCTTGTCGGTCGGTTTTGATTTGGGCGACCCGTCGGTTTTTATAGGGTTGGTCAGCCATGGCGGCAGCGGCTACCCGGTTTGCGATCGCATCTACACCATAGCTATCCTTCACCTTAAATAAGCCTGATAATACGCTAGGCTGGGCAATGCCAAACCCAAAGCGTAGTCCTGCCAAACCATATCCTTTAGATAATGTGCGTATCACCATTACATGGTCATAGGTGTGAACCAGGCTTAGCGCTGATTCCTCCGCAAAGTCTACATAGGCTTCGTCAATCACCAATACTCCCTGCACCTTACTGGCCAGCTGTTTTAGCTCGTTAAGGGGTATCTGATGACCAGAGGGGCTATTGGGAGATGCAACCAGCGTTAATGCACCTTTTGCTTGAGCAATTTTGTCTATGGGTAGAGTGTCGTCAGGATGATAGGGAACTTCAATGATCGGGGCTCCGCAGATCTTCCCTAGGGTGTGATAAAGACCGTAGGTGGGCGTGGGATAGACTACGGGGCGAGTGGGATCAACGCAGGCTCTCAGGACTATATTGAGCAAGTCGTCCCCACCATTGCCTACAATCAGCCAGCTGGCGGGGATCCCTAAAATCCTAGCCGCCACCGTACAAAATTCCTGGGCGTAGGGATCTGGATAACGACGTAGCCATTCACCGTCGAAATTCTTCAGTACGGCGAATGTCTGCGGTGAGGGTGGATAGGGATTCTCATTACTATTGAGTTTGATAATCGGTGTGTCTGGGGATAGGTAAGGGCTAGGGCGGTGACCGACAGCCTGATGAATCAGGGGGCGAAAATATCCCATGGATTCCTTATTTTTACAGATGTCATATCTTTCGTTTTTAGCAGGTATGTGCTTTTGCTGACTGGTTTTTAATAAACAAAGATAGTGCCACCGTGATCCGTCAACTTAGGTGGGAATACTGTTATTAGTCATGGGCTTTGCTGCTCCCTGGGATGATTGCCCATGTCCACGAGTTTCTTTGAGACCATCTGTTGTCTTGAGCTATTTATCTCTCTATAGACCTGTTTCTGTCCCCTATGAAAAATGCCGTTGATAACATTACGCTGATCAAACAGTTTCTCAAAGGAGAAGAGTCTCTTCTAGCCAACCGTGAACTACGCTTAGAAAAGGCATTAGACGAAACTCAGCTCTTGACTAACCAGGGGATATTATTGGCTAAAGGACGTTTTTCAGCTAGTCTACCCAATGTTGTTGTGCGTCTCGGGTCCGATTACTGGGCATTGATTAATCAGTTGGCTCTTGAAGCTCACTTTATCCCATTTCAGATCGCCCAGGCTCGTTTAGAAAAAGCCACCTTTGTTCAGTATGATCGCCACAATGTACCAGACGGATATCAAATTCACTGTCAGGAAGCATCGACATTTTGGAAAACCTGGTGGATTAACTATCGCAAACTTCAGCTGATGGATATGCTGTTGCTGTGTAACAAACGCTGGTATCCGGTCAATCAAATGCTCTGTGACACGGGGACAATCTACGTTAAGACATGGCGAGGCGAACACGTACTATCCCTGGCGGATACTGTTGTTTGGCTGGATCGTAATACCCAAGAACAGCGACGACAATTCCCGCGCTACCATGAGTCGGAAAAACTAGCTGCGGTACCGACGAAACATCCGGATTATACTAGTTCAGCTCTAAGTGAGCAGTCGATGGTGCCAGCTGACCTGCGGCCAGTCATTAAAGCTGGAAAAAATAAGCTGTTGGTCCATACGGTTTTGGGACCTGTCGTGATCGAAGGCCAAAACTTAACCTGTAGCCTGGCTCGCAAGGCGGCTAAGGTATCCTGATTTGAGTCCTTTGCTGAGATAGGTATACATGGCAGAGTCCGTACTAATTACCAATATCAAGGCGGCCTACCGAGGTGTCAGGATAGTAAGCTGACAGAATTTCATAATAACGATACCCTTGCTGGGCCAGGTCTAATGCCCCAGTTTGACTCATGCCGTAACCGCTGTGAGCGTCGTTCACGATGTCTTGGTTAGCGGCGTAAAGCGACTCTACCACTCCGCCGCCATAGCTAATAAATTCTCCGGCTGTTTCATGAACTGCTTGATGGGTGGAGCTAGCCTCGGTGACGACGCCTTTATAGGCCTGATACCGTTGGGTATCGTCTAAATCATAGGTCCGTCCTTGGTGGCGTACGGTATGTACGATGGCATAGGAGCGGGCTGCTACCGCCTGGGCTTTGAGGGCTTCTATGGACCAGCTGGCGGACATTTCAGCTCCCACAACGCTGTACAGATATTCTTGGAGCTTTACATAATTGACGGCCATAACGCCGCCATTTTGCCAAACCAATAGCAGACGCCCCCGATACCAGCGATCGCCCACGGCCACATAGCCGCTGTCGGGCTCTAACCAAACAGCGGTGGGCACGGGCTGACCATTGACAAATAGGCCACGGTTATCGGCAGTGATTTGATAGCCCACATTGGCAGGTAGGCTTTCGAGCAGCTCTCCACCAGTGCTCACGATGGCACCGCCTTGGGATGCTGCGACGGTGACGCTAGATGCTTGCTTGGTTAGGGCCACCCGCATTTCTGTGTAGTTATCAATCGTTGGGTTGTTAGATGGCTCTGGCGGTAGAGCTTGTACTGCCACTCTAGGGGCGGCGGGCTGCTGCTGGCGAGGTTGGGCAGTAGCGCTTGTTTGTGCCGGTTTAGCGACCGGAGTGGCCGGTTTTGCTTCAGCGGCTGGTTTAGCGGTAGTCGCTGTCGGGTTAGCCACCAGCGTTTTTACGGTTTTAGTAACTAGCCACTGCCCTAGGGCCACTGCATCTGCCTGGATAAAGGGTTCAATGCGTTCTGGGACTGACGAGTTTTTCTTGGCTTTGGGCTTAGGAGTGGCGGTTTGGGGTTCAGGCGTCTTAACGGATACGTTGGGCGGTGATGCCTGGACAGGCTGCGTTGGGTTTGCGCTCTGGCTTTTTTGCTCTTCTTTCATCTCGCTTTGGTCCTTTGGAGCGACTTTGGTAGAGGCCGATGCTGCCAGGGTTTCGGCTTGGGCGGAGGAGCGGTTTATCCCTGCAAAAAGTGCCGTCGTTATCACTCCGGACAGGAGTAAGCTGGCGATGTTTAAGGATTTAAGACGCATCATATAAAGCTGATAATAAAAGGTAGTAGTTAAGGCTAGGTAATATTTGAATTAATGGGCGATCGCAAAAGTCTATTAAGTGTGACGCCGATTTATGGGGTTATGTTTAACTGTTATTACTAATTATCTATGATTAGGGGATTTATTTTTGTAAATAGGTCCGGTTGTGCGCGTTATTGTCTGGGATTGCTGAGGCTAGTTCTGTGTAGAATGCCCCGAGGTTGGCGATTATCGATCGTGGGTGCGGCTGGCTATATGCTGGTATTAACTTTACTTAGGGTTCAGAGATAAATTGATCCCAGTGGTTGATGGATTGGATGGTGGACGGTGCGACTGAAGACGATGACCGTTCGGCTGAGCGGTCAAAGTAAATGGACTGCATGCCTAGACGCTGCGGTGCGATCGCATCATTGGTAAGATGGTCGCCAATAAACAGTACTCTCTCGGGGGCGGGGTTTCCGGCTGCTTCTAACGCAATCTGATAAATGGCCTCTCCAGGCTTACGCTTACCGCACTCAGCACTGTCGAGGACAAATTGGAAATGGTCTTTAAGGCCGTGGCGCTCTAGCATTTTGGCTGGCCAGGCTGCCAGAAAAAAGTTTGATACTACACCCATGGCTACCTTTCCCTGCCAGCGCTGTAGCATGCTTTCCACACCAGCGGGCAGTCTTAGGGTAGCTGGAAAGCAGTCGATAAACTGGACTTCCATTTCCGCTACTATCTGGTCAACGGTTGTGGCCTCCGTCTCTGGACGGTAGCTGGCCAACATATTGCGAAACCGCTGCTGTAGTGACTGCTCATGGGCTTGTCCGACAATATGTTCCCGTCGCCAGCGGAGATAGTCAGCGCGGATGTCTTCGATCTGATTGTAAAGACCTGCCGTAACCGGTACCTGATACATGGGCGCAAGACCTGCTTCGTAGCCGGAGGTATCAAAGTCGTCAATCAGGGTATTAAAGCAGTCAAAAAAAATCCAGTCGAGGGATGTGCTGGTGACCATAGTATAAGTTGCTTATTATCCCGAGCTGGCAAGAGTTCTTAACTAGGTTAGCGCCATTGGGGACATTGAATTCAGTGTTAGACCACGTGTTAAATCACTATGCGGCTGCCCATTGCTCAAATTCCGTCACACTTTCAGCCACGATGTTGAGACTGGCTTCCCAAAACTGAGGCTGCGAGATGTCTTGCTGCAGATGGCGAGTGACTAACTCTTCTGCGGTCATGGTGCCGGTGTCGCGCAAAATTTTGGTGTAAAGGTCGTTAAAGCTTGCGCCATAGCGATCTTGCTGAGCGTATATGCCCAGGCTAAATAGATAGCCAAATAGATAGGGGTAGTTGTAAAACCCGAGCTGGGAAATGGAAAAGTGTAGCTTTGTAGCCCAAAACATGTCGTCGTATTCGGACAGGCTATCTTCGTACCAAAGATGCCAGCTGTCGGCCATCATGGCTTTTAGCTTGGGTGCGATCGCAACGCCCTGTTTGCGTGCCTCCACCAGTTGCTTTTCAAACTCAAACCGAGCAGGAATATTGAGTAAAAAGACGGTTGCGCTCTGGGCATCTTGCCAAAGAATTTCTAGCTTTTGGGTCGGAGTCTCCGCCCACTGTAAGAGAGCATCGCGCACTAAGGTTTCGGCAAAGATACTGGCAGTTTCAGCCAAGGTCATGGGGTAGTAAGTCTCCATCAAAGGCAGATCCCGCATCACCCAGTTATGCCAGGCGTGACCCAGCTCGTGGGCCAGGGTCATCACGTTGGTCATGGTGCCCGCATAGGACATAAATATTCTGGGCTCACGGGGATCAGAGAACCGAGTGCAATAGGCACCCGTCGCTCGATTCGGTGTGGGTTTGCCATCAATCCACCCCTTTTCTGCCATCATCACCACAAAATCCCCCATCTCTGGGGTAAGCTGCCGAAACGCATCAGCAATTAACTCAATAGCTACCTCAAAAGAAAATATCTGAATGTCTCCTGAGGCGGGAGCAGGAGCTTGTAAATCCCACGGTGCCATTTGTGGAATATTGAGCACTCGGGCCATAGCCTTGAGCGCACGCTGGCCAATTTCTCGCTGTTGGTACGTGGTCTCCATGAGCGCATCTAGGGTATGGCGCTTAATTCGACTTTGGTGACAGCTTTTATCTAAATAGTGCAGTTTGCGGACAGTAGCCCGCTTCTGCGTTTCTTCTAGACGCCATCCGTTGATGGCGTTGAGGATAGCCGCTGCAGTTTCTTGGTGGGCGATCCACGCATTGCGGGTACCTTGCCAAGCCGCCAACCGAGTCTCTCTCCGCGAACTGCTCAGCAGATTAGCCGCTTTAGCTAGACCCATGGTCTCACCTTGAATCGAACACTTCAGATTGCCAGCCAGTTCTGTGTAGAGATTTCCCCAGCTATGCAGCCCGCTGATGGACAGACCAGTGATTAAACTTTCTTCCGTAACGCTAAGCAGCTGATCCTTGAGCTGGCGCTGGTGAGTTAGCAAGAACCCAATTTCTGCTAGGACCGGGTCGGTCACCAGTACAGAAACAAACTCAGGGCTGACCCGATTAAGAAATACGTCCATCGGCTTCATCGCCTGACTAAGCTCGGCCCCTACCTGCTGAATGGTGGGCATAAGGGTGCTAGCGTTGGTGTCTTTGGCATCCACACTCAGCGCTGTGGAGATATAGGTGCGCACATTACCCAGTTGTATGGTTACGGCTGTCCGGGTTTGGTGAATACTACGCAATGCTTCAAGGAGAGTAGTAAATTCTGCCTCGGATAGTGTTTCAGCGGTTTTAATTT
Source organism: Cyanobacteria bacterium P01_B01_bin.77 (assembly GCA_039028535.1). GTDB lineage: Bacteria > Cyanobacteriota > Cyanobacteriia > Phormidesmidales > Phormidesmidaceae > Leptothoe. The sequence continues at coordinate 26,365 of JBCCHX010000045.1, read as the reverse complement.
GTTGGGTGAACGGTGCACAGGCTGCTGCAATCTGACTAATGGTCTCTCTAATTTCGGTCAGGGTGGTGGCAAGTTGAGGGTCGTCAGTACCTTTATAGAACGCTTGATTGTCCCAAGTTTGGCGAAATTGAAGCATGGTGAGTATAGGGGCAGGTGGGTTTTAATTTTAGCCAGCGAATTAGCTTGATGCTAGTAGTACCCCCATTGTGCGCTGGCCCACTACGCAGACAGGCTCTTTTAGGGTTAACTGAGTGTACAGACGACCTCCAACCCAACCGCATGTCTAATTCTCAGCAAGTTTTGATCACTGGTGCTACAGGGGGGGTGGGGCAACTGGCTGTCGCCTATGCCCTAAGTCAAGGCTATCGAGTCCGAGCGATTACCCGCAATCTTGCCAAAGCCTGCCCGTTGTTTGATGAGCGCGTTGATGTGGTGCAGGCCGATATGCGGCTTTCTAATACTCTAGTGCCTGCACTGGAAGGCATTGATGCCGTGCTCTGCTGCAGTGGTACAACCGCCTTTCCCTCTGATAAGTGGCAGGTTGATCTACCCTCCCAGCCATTCGAACAATTCCTGGCCTGGGGACGTATTTTTCTAGATGAGGACTATCGCCAACGTCATACGCAAAACTCCCCAGCAGTTGCCGATGGTCAGGGAGTCAAAAATCTGATTGAGGCTGCACAGACCTCCTCCGTACAGCGCTTTGTTCTAGTTTCATCCCTTGGTGTGGAGCGCAAGCATCAGTTTCCCTTTAGTCTGCTCAATGCCTATGGTGTGCTAGATGCCAAAGCCATCGCAGAACAGTCATTGCACAGTTCAGGCTTGAACTTTACCATTGTTCGTCCAGGCCGACTGATTGATGGACCCTATACATCCTACGATCTCAATACCTTGATTAAGGCCTCCACCGATGGTAAACAGGGGGTAGTGGTGGGTGCTGGCGATCGTCTACTGGGGCAGACCAGCCGCAAAGATGTGGCTGCTGCCTGTGTGGAATGTTTACAAGTAACAACCACCGTCAATAAAACCTTTGAAATTATCAATCAGGGGCCACGGCCAGCGTCCCTAGATTGGTCAAAACTATTGGCATAAGCAGCACGCCTGATCGCCTGACCAAGCGTATCGTTGCCATGGTTTAGCTGAGTATTGCTGGGTTATTATTCCTGTGCCGCTTTTTTGAGTTCCGTGAGCACGGTGTCAGTGGGATTCTCGGCATCCAGAGATGCATTAGTTACCGGGGTAATCGTTACCCATGGCTCAACAATGTCTGTGGCATCGATCCAGGCAGAGTAGTAGTTAATGCCAACGGTATCGGGAGTTAGCTCAAGGAGCTCAAACTCTCCTCGCATAGTGCGCCAATCGGCCACATAGTTACCGCCGCCGCTGGGGCCGATGCCCTGGGGGCCACCTCCCACATAGTTAACAGCCACCTGGTCCCAGTAGCGCACAAACCGTTCTCCAGTCCAACTCCAGTCTTTGCCTGGCCACCAGAAATAGCCATCTTCTGGGGTATCCTCTGGACCGATATAGTAGTCTGCTCCTTGGTCAAGCTGGGTGGTTAGTCCTGGTGTGTAGGCGATTTCATAGCGGTTAGCGGACTCTGGTGTGGTGATATCTGTATCCGCCAGCCATAGCAGTTCAACCGGCTCAGAGATATCGGGTATCTGCTTAAGCGGTGTTTCGGACAGCAGACTAGGATACAATACCGGGCTGTCTGGCACCTTAGCCATGGGGGTAAACTGCCAACAGTCCCAGCTATCATTGTCAGCGACGGTGGCCCAATCGACTTCACATACGCCACTGGCCGTTGCTATCCAGAGAGAGTCATTTTCAGCCCAGAGCCGCGTGGGAATGGTGCCAATGAGTGGGCTATTTTCTACTGTATATGTTTGGACGGTCTCGTCTGCTGGACGATAGGCGACTAGGCCCTTTGCAGGCAGATAGGGGTTACCCTCTCCAGAATATTGGGTACCTAGCCAGAGGGTCTGATCTGCGTCGGTGCCAGTCAGGGCTAGATCGGTAATTTGAGCATTTCCAAGTTCAGACGGTTGCCAAACGACGATTTTGTCGGTGGCGATTTGATACTGCACGACAGTCGCAATGCCGCTGGCTCCTTCTCCCTGTTCAAAGCCGATGGACCACCATAGATCCTCGTCGGTGGCTAAGGCGCGGGTGATCGTGGGCACACCGGCAGATGCTCCGAGATCTCGATCGAGAATGTCGGTATTGGTGTAGAGAACGGTGGAGATGGGAACGATTTCACCCGGTTTGATCAGTTCAAAAATGACTTCCTCTAGGTCATCGTCGTTAGGGTTACTGCGGCTGGCTAGCCATGAAGCATCCAGGCGCACCCGTGCCTGGTAGGGGCGCTCTTCACTGGTGACGGTTTCATAGTCGGGATCGCCTAGACCTTCAAAGTACTCGGCGTAATCTTCTTCAGTCTCTGGTACAGGTTCTAATGCTTCGATTCCCCAGGTGCGATCGCGTTTACAAAGGGTAAATTGATACCGTTTCCCGGCAAAGGTCAGTGTTGTATCCGTAGCGGTCACCTCAGTAGGCCGAAAATCAAAGCGCTCGAAAGGGAGCTCTGTCTCCGTAGTTGGCTGTAGTGGGACTTGGGCGTCCATCGGGTCACAGCTGGCCTCGCTGTCGTCAGCCTCAGCGACCACTTCTGCCGTTGTATTTTCTGGCTCAGCTGACTGAGTCGGGCTATTGGCCACTTGATTTTGACTACAAGCACTAGCCATCAGCATTAGTCCGATCCATCCCCAATGCCAGATTTTCATAAACCCCTCCGTGGTTAGCACCGTGCAACGATAGGCTCAGCTCAACCTATTTTTCTATATATCTTCTAGGGTAGCGAGTTCCTGCCAGGGAAAAGTAGAGTTGATTCACCTGGCAAACTGTCATGGATGAACTGGTCTTAGCCGATTCATAAACTACCGTGCAGATTTTGAGTATTACTTTTAAAATCATTAAGATTGCCACCCGCCCGATTGCCCCATGAAAGACTTTGACATTCAGGCCCCGTTTGAACCTAAAGGGGATCAGCCCCAGGCCATTGCTGGTTTGATTGAGTATCTGAATGCAGATGGTCAATATCAAACACTGCTGGGGGCAACCGGCACTGGTAAGACCCATACCGTGGCTCGCGTCATTGACAATGTCGGCCGCCCCACCCTGGTACTCGCCCACAACAAGACCTTGGCCGCGCAGCTCTGTAACGAGCTGCGCGAGTTCTTTCCCAACAATGCGGTTGAGTACTTTATCAGTTATTACGACTACTATCAGCCGGAGGCCTATATTCCGGTCACCGATACCTACATTGCTAAAACAGCGTCAATTAATGAAGAAATTGACATGCTAAGGCACTCAGCCACCAGATCGCTGTTTGAACGGCGCGATGTGATTGTAGTGGCCTCCATCAGCTGTATTTATGGTTTGGGCATTCCGACCGAGTATCTTAAGGCGTCGATTCCGTTGCGGGTGGGTATGGAGTTAAACCAGCGACAGGTGTTGCGGGATTTGGCCTCGATTCAATACACGCGAAATGATATTGATCTCGGGCGAGGGCGGTTTCGGGTCAAGGGGGATGTGCTAGAGATTGGCCCCGCCTATGAGGATCGCATCATCCGAGTAGAGTTCTTTGGCGATGAAATTGATGCTATTCGCTATGTGGATCCGGTTACGGGAACCACGCTGCAAAGCATGGAGGCTCTCAATATTTACCCAGCTCGGCACTTTGTGACCCCGGATGACAAGTTGGAAGCTGCCTGTAACGGCATTCAAACAGAATTGCGTGACCAGCTGGAATTTCTTGAAAAAGAAGGCAAGCTGCTAGAAGCTCAGCGGCTAGAGCAGCGAACCAAATACGATTTAGAAATGTTGCGGGAAGTAGGCTACTGTAATGGCGTGGAAAACTATTCTCGCCATTTGGCCGGACGCCAGGCTGGAGATCCCCCTGAATGTCTCCTAGACTACTTCCCAGAGGATTGGCTACTGGTGATTGATGAGTCCCATGTCACTATTCCACAGCTGCGGGGTATGTATAACGGTGATCAGGCCCGTAAAAAGGTCTTGATTGATCATGGGTTTCGCTTACCCAGTGCCGCTGACAATCGGCCTCTAAAGGCAGAAGAATTTTGGCAAAAGGTGAAGAACTGCATTTTTGTATCAGCGACACCGGGGGAGTGGGAGCTGGAGATCTCAGAAGAACGCATTGTAGAGCAAATTATCCGTCCTACGGGGGTATTAGATCCAGAGATTTTCGTACGCCCTACGACTGGGCAGGTGGATGATCTCTTAGGAGAGATTAAGGCTCGCGTAGAACGCAATGAGCGCACCCTGGTCACCACCTTGACCAAACGGATGGCAGAAGACCTTACTGAGTACTTTGACGAACACGGGGTCAGAGTCCGTTACTTACATTCCGAGATTCACTCCATTGAGCGCATTGAGATTATTCAAGATTTACGCAACGGTAATTTTGATGTGTTGGTGGGGGTAAACCTGCTACGGGAAGGGTTGGATTTACCCGAAGTGTCACTGGTGGCGATTCTCGATGCGGATAAAGAGGGATTTCTGCGGGCGGAGCGCTCTCTGATTCAGACCATGGGGCGGGCGGCTCGTCACGTACAAGGTCAGGCGATTCTCTATGCGGATAATCTGACTGATAGCATGGCCAAGGCCATTGATGAGACCGAGCGCAGACGGGCTATTCAACAGGCCCATAACGACAAGCATGGAATTGTGCCGACGCCGATCGTGCGGCGTAAAAGTAATGCTATTCTCTCGTTTTTGGAGGTATCGCGTCGTCTCAATGCTCAAGAACTAGAGACCGTCTACGAACACAGTGACGATCTGCCTCTAGAAGATATCCCCGATCTGATTTCCCAGCTGGAAAAGCAAATGAAAGCGGCGGCAAAGGAGTTGGATTTTGAAGAAGCGGCTAAGTTTCGTGATCGCATCAAACACCTACGCGAAAAACTCCTTGGCAAACGTACAGCTGCTGACTAGCGTAGTGTTACATTAGCGGAGTGCTTTCCCCTAGCATAGTAGCGATATAGCCCCACCAGCATGACTTTCAAGGCCCGGTTGATACCATCAGAGGTTTCTAGACAGTGGGCCAAAATTGTCAGCTTGCTTTCAAAGTCAGTATAAGTAGGGCAGTACTCAAAGGTTTCCTGCAGCAAATCGCGGAGGGTTTTGGACCGTAGGATCTGTCGCTGGAGAGGGCTGTCGGCGTAGGGACCATAGAGAATGGAATAGAGCAGAACACGGACCTGGCTGACGTCACACTTTTGACTGAGCTCTTGCTCTAAGATACCGAGGCTGTCGGGGGTGGTGACTACCGGAACGGTGCTAGGGGAATAAAGGGGACGAAAAGCTCGTAAGATCTGACGTGCGACGCCCTGGGCATTGACGGGGGATGATTGTGTTTTGACGATTGCTACCAAATGCTGCTTCAGCTGCAGGGGGGTAGGAGATTGACGATGAGCGAGCTGGACCAGGCTCATTAGATCCGTACTGGCTGTGTCCGCAATTTTCCCAGGACTTTGGCCAAGATACCCCAAAAATGTCTTAATGATGTCCAAATTTTGGGCATTAGCCAGACTATCAACAACAGGCCGATAGAGTTCTGTTTGGGCCTGAGACTGTACAGATGCGGATAGGTTAGCAGCTTGCTCATCCGTTGATGGGGTGCGTACTTCTGGAGTGATAAAGACAAGCTTTAAGTAATACAGTATGGTGTTTGCGATCGCAACATACAGCTTTCTACGATTGAGGCTATGGGCTTTCTGGTAGAGCCCATCCTGACATTGCTGCAATGTAGAATAACGGCCTAAAACTATAGTTACCAGAGACTGAAGCGAAACAGTTTGAAGTACCGCAGCTTCATTTTCCCAGGTCCCATAGCACACACTAAACAAGAGCTTTTTGATGCGCAGATGCTGGGAGTGTTGCATTAAATGACCCACCGCCTGCTCTATAGCGTCTTGCTTTGTTGCCAATGCCGGTTGGGAATAACCAATCGAGAGACCGTCGGGAGACATGATATTTAGCGACTGATTACGCTTCTATTAATCTTGACTAATATTCACATCTTAGAACTAAATTGACCACTTCAATTCACATACTCTTTATTGGAGATAGATAAATGAATTTAGTTAGATATTGATAACTTTATAATCTTAGTGTTTCTACCCAAAAAAAATGATGTAAATTACACCGTTTGCTACCAAAGGAATACTTGGATATTTGGATAAATTACGGTTGCGAAAAATACGCTTTGCACCTATACGATGGGCTTAGATGCCGGGGAGATTTAGGCACAGACTGATGTAATTTAAATTTTTTGTTCCGTGTCGCTATCAAACAAGTGAATGCGATGACTATCCACCTGCAGTGGAATTTTTTCCCCTGACCTGATGGCGGCCCTGGGATCCAGTCGAGCAACAATCTCACTGCCATCGTTCAGGGTGGCATAAACAATAAGTTCATGACCCATCAGCTCAACAACGGAGACGGTCGCATCAAACTCTGTGGGGGTAATGCCAGGCGGCAAATAGTTGGGGTGATAAATGCTTTCAGGACGAATACCTAGGGTGATAGGGCGATCAAGGTAGTTGCTGACGCTGTCTAGGGATCTAGAGAGTGGGAGACTAAAGCTTGCGGTTTTGACGGTAGGATTGTTGTTATGGTGACTGATGGTGGCAGTTAAGAAATTCATCGCTGGACTACCTAGAAACCCAGCTACAAAAATATTGTTAGGTTTTTCGTAAATTGTTTGAGGGGTATCAACCTGTTGCAAAATACCCTGGTTCATGATGGCAATGCGAGTGCCCATGGTCATGGCTTCTACCTGGTCATGGGTGACATATATGAATGTGGTACCCAATCGTTTATGGAGTTTGTTGAGTTCAGCTCTAGCCTGTACTCGCAATTTTGCATCTAAATTTGAAAGAGGTTCATCCATCAAAAAGGCCGATGGATTGCGAACAATGGCTCGACCCACTGCAACGCGTTGGCGCTGACCGCCGGAGAGTTGTTTGGGTTTGCGCTCCAGCAGGGTGTCAATGCCAAGCTGCTGAGCGGCCTGCTGTACCCGCTGCTGAATATCAGCTTTGGATACTCCCTGTAGCTCTAGGCTAAAGGCCATGTTGTCAAAGACGCTCATGTGAGGATAGAGGGCATAGGATTGAAATACCATGGCGATGTCGCGATCCTTAGGTGGCAGATCGTTGACTCGGCGTTCGTCAATGTAGAGGTTGCCGCTGCTGATACTTTCTAGTCCGGCTAGCATGCGTAAAGAGGTGGTTTTGCCACAGCCTGACGGACCGACTAATACGAGAAATTCGCGATCGCAAATTTCCAGATTGAGATCCTTAACAGCAATGTAGCCGTTGTCATATTGCTTGGTGACGCGCTCAAACCGCACACTTGCCATGGCTATTTTCTACTCCTCTATCCACCAAATAGTAACGGTTAATCGTGATACACGGCTAACCATGATACATAGTAGTGGGAGCCACTAAATCCAGTGCTAAAACACTGGGGCAATAGCTATGACGGAAAAATCAAATCTGCTTGGCAAGGTAGCCGCCATTGTTAATGGCATTATGGGAGTACAGACCGAGGATACCCAGCAGCGTGCCGTTCGTGGTGGGAGGGCGGTTGATTGGGCTGCTATTGGCGTTTATATTGCCGGGACATTGGCTCAAATTGGACTGATGCTAATGGCTTTATGGGGACTACAGCAGTTCACCCTAGGTTGGTCGGGGGCTGTGGGGCAAGGAATTGCGATCTCATTTTTTACCCTGGTGGCCATTCGTTCCCGCCTCTTCTCTCCCCTCAATAACGCTCGCACCCAGACCACATACAGTAATGTCACTCGCCCTGGTTGGGCACCGCCGCCATTAGCGTTTCCTCTCATTTGGATGAGCATCGGTGTTTTACGGGTAATCTCATCCTATTGGATCTGGCAGGCGTTGGATCAAAACTACGTTTCTCTCCCCCTGATAATTTTTATGGTACACCTGGCCTTAGGGGATACCTGGAATACAATTTTTACTGTCGAAGGACGCTTGGGCGCAGCAGTACCAGTTGTCCTTCTGGGGCCGTTAGTCTCCTCTGTGGCGGTTGTAGCAATTTACTGGCAGGTGGTTCCTTTGGCAGGGCAGCTACTGTTACCGATGGTACTTTGGTTGGCCATAGCAAGTGTTTTAGTCATTTCCATCTGGCAGCTCAATGGTGCTGAGACTTGGTATCCGTTGCAGCTAGATGAATAACAAAAATCGATGAACTCTATATAGCTGTCATCGCTGTTGTCTACGTAGTTAATCATATACTGTCCATCGTCACTAAACCTGTTGTTAGCGGCTGCTTGACCAACAGGATTTCCATTGAATAACGGGGTATTGTCAACGGTCATGAATGTATCTGCCAGGGTGAATGCATAGCTGGGAGCTGTTCCCAGCGTGCTAATGATGGCTGCGATAGTGAGAGCCGCATGAATATTTGACTTGTGCATAGTGAGTGTTATTGGTGGTTGTGCGATTGATCTGTAGTTCTAATTCCTCGTGAGTTAAATTTAATACCTCAAAGTCTCGCAAAAATGACTGCAAATACCTATGTTTGGTGTGAAGAGTTTGTTTGTCTAATAACTTTTGAGGAGGCTTTTTAAGAGCTTTTGATAAAATCACAAACTTTTGTTGGCAGAAGCTATGTATTTTTACGGAGGCAGCTCAATGATATATGCTCTTGCAGTGGGCGCATCCGCTAAGGTGCTTGTTGGGATACCGTAATTGCTCTCAATCCGGTGTGCGATTAGAAAGAGAAAATTAGTTTCAGGGTCCAATCCTTGCCAGCGCGAATAATTTGTATGTCTCGAATAAACTCGCGAAAGAAAAAACGGCGTTCTGGCTCTGACAGACCTTCCCAAAACTGAGGAATGCTGACGGCTTGGGAGAGTTCTTTGAGGTTGACTGGGGGCAGCTGTGCTAATTGCTGCTGGAGCTGAGCAATCTCCGTCTGGACACTGTAGGCACGCAGGTCGGCGGTGGTTTGGTCTAAGATGCCCTGGATAATGAGCGGGGGCAGCTGTTCTAGGATGGCTTGCTTGGTTGCGATCTCAGTTTCTAACTCTCCTTTGGGATTTCCTCTTGGGGCGGGAATCTGCTCTACCGACTGGGGTAGCTCTGTGCAAATGGCCTCGATTGTTTTTGTCAGCAGTGTTTCATAGGGGATAGCTTTGCACTTTCCGGGACAGGTGGTAGACCTCATATAGGTATAGTCGCGACCCCGTCGGGGTGAACTCACCCGGCTCACAGTTAATGTTGCCTGACAGGTTTGGCATGTGACCAGTCCTGCCAGGGAGCGGGGCGCGCTAGCGGTTTTAGGAGGCAGCGTACGATTACGCCGTAGGAGTCGGTCAATTTGGGCAGCTTCGTCTGCTTCTAGGATAGGGCGGTGGGTGTTAAGTACGGTGCCGCCGTCGCCATACTGGGTATGTCCCCTGTAGATGGGATGCTCCAGCCATCGTCGCCCAGTGGAGGCCGATACCTTTTTGCCATATTGTTTCGCGATGTATCGTACCGCTCCTCGCAGTGAACCGTACAGCAAAAACTGGTCAAAAAAAGCCTTAAGTATCGGCGCTGCTGTGCGATCAATCACATAACTTTGTTTGCCCCGACGATAGCCATAGGGGGCTTTGCCTGGAGGAGGTAGGGCCTTGAGCCGTTTGGCGGCATGTCCTTGGCGAATACGACGCTGACGCTGAACCGCTTGGACTTCGGCCAGGGCTACAGGGAGTTGAGAATTGGGTACGCCTGGAGCCGGGGTTTGATAGGGCTGTTCTGTGGCGAGCACCACTGTTCCTGCTGCTTCTAAGGTGGCTAGGTTATCGGCCACGGTTTTTAAAGAATCCCCTAGCTCATCTAATCGCCTGACGAGCAAGTAGGTAGGCGCTTGCGTTTGCACCTGAGTTAGCAGGGCCTGGAGCTGAGGACGGTGCTTTACCAGGGGAGTATCTTTATAGACCTGATCCACTTCCCAGCCCCATGTGTGGCCATCGATCGGTGGGTCTAGATGAGGATCTATATAGAGGTAAGCCGCAATTTGCATCAGGAAAAGAGTCTCTGGAACTCCTAGGGCTTAACCTATCGTGTTTCCCATGACCATGGCCGAGAAACACGGATCAATCTTTAGATTTTCCAGAGCTAGATTGAGGGGTGCGCTAAACTCCAAGGGAGCGAGTTGGAGGCGGACAACCATGGATAACTTAACGGATAACACAACCTTCAAACGAGTCTCAAAATCATTCTCTTGGGTGCTGCTTTTAGCCTTAATGAGCTGTGGCGGCTCCCAGTCAGTCAGCGATCCGGTGGACTCCGTTGAGCCAGCTGCAGAATCATCAGAATCGTCAGCAGAAACGGCCGATGTTGCTCCACCTAGCTCTGCTGAGACTGCTGTGCCAGAGCGAGATGCACCGTCCACTGCTGCAACTGAGCCACCCTCTCGTTCTGCGCCGGTTGCGCTGGCTAAAAAAGACTGCGAGCAAATGGTGACCCAAATCGATATGAACCAGTGTGCGGCGGAAAACTATAGTCTGTCTGACAAGCAGTTAAATCAGGTCTATCGGGAGGTGCTCCAAACGCTGGATACTGCGGCTAAAGCTCGGCTCACCAAGGCCGAAGAACGCTGGATTGTGTTTCGAGATGCCCAATGTGGGTTTGAAAGCGATCGCTTTAGGGATGGGTCCATAGCTCCCCTGATTCAGGCCAGCTGTATGGAACAAATTACGGACAACCGCATCGCTGAACTACAGCAGGCTACTCAGGCTGAAAGCGCCTACGCAGAAGTAGACGCGCAATTAAATCAGGTCTATCAGGCTGTGCAGGCCCAGCTGGGGGAAGCAGAGGGAGAGGCGCTAACGGACGTGCAGCTAAGCTGGTTGGACTATCGGGATGCCCACTGTGAGTTTGAGGCCAATCTAGCCAGTGGTACCGATGAAAATGCCTGTTTGGCTGCAACTACGGAGACCCGTGTGTGGCAGCTACAGGCTTTGCAAGATACCTTGGCTTTGTAGATAAGAGCTGCCACTGATGCCATCAATGATTGTTTATAAGGGGTTGCTAGCGATAGCGCTCGCAGCTGCCAGCGTCTATGGGGCGCTGTGTGTAGCGTTGTACCTTAGTCAAACTAAGCTGATCTTTAAACCGACGTCTCTATTGACTGAAACACCAGCGGACCAGCTGTTGACTTACGAAGAAGTGTGGATTGATTTAGAGGGTAAGGCAGTCCCTGGGAAAGGACTCCACGGGTGGTGGCTGCCTCGGTTGCCGGGACCTTTGGCTGAGCTATCACTGACGTTGTTGTATCTCCATGGCAACAGTGAAAATATTGGGGCCAATCTAGGGCTGGCCCATCGTTATCAGCAAATGGGGTTTGATGTGTTGCTAGTGGATTATCGGGGCTATGGTCTAAGTCCAGGCCCCTTTCCCAACGAACAGCGTGTTTATGAAGATGCGATCGCAGCCCACACCTATCTTACTCAAACGCGGCAGATTTCACCTCAGAGTCTGTGGCTCTTTGGTCACTCCCTGGGCGGTGCCATTGCCATTGAGCTAGCCACCCAACGGCAGGCGGCAGGATTAATTGTACAAAGTACGTTTAGTTCAATGCTCGAAGCGGTCACTCTGACTGGGCAATATGGCTGGTTCCCCGTGGACCAGATCCTGACCCAGCGGTTTGATTCTGCGGTTAAGGTCCCTCAGCTGCAGCTGCCAGTCCTTTACATTCACGGGTTGGAGGATGACACAACAGCGGCTGTCATGTCAGAGCATCTGTACGCCGCATCTCCATCACCAAAACAGCTGTGGCTGGTGCCAGAAGCCGGACATAATAATGTTGCTACTACCGCAGGGCTGCAATACTTTACAACTGTCGAAACCTTTGTTCAGCAAACGCAACCCGCTGTGTCTATCCAACCCCCCACGTCTCCCGTAGAATAGACGATGGAGTTATAAATCAAATAGCCAATTTTGGCTCGTAATTAAGGAGAACGGCAATGCCCGAGGCAGTTGGATCGCTCGAGACAAAAGGGTTTCCCCCCGTATTAGCTGCGGCGGATGCGATGGTCAAGGCAGGACGAGTCACATTGGTCAACTATATCAGAGCCGGAAGTGCCCGTTTCTGTATCAATATTCGTGGCGATGTGTCCGAGGTTAAAGCGGCCATGGCGGCTGGTGTGGAAGCAGCAGAAAATGCCTACGGTGGCGTTTTAGAAACATGGGTGATTATTCCTCGTCCCCATGAAAACGTAGTTGCCGTGCTCCCTATCGACTTTGGGGAAGATGTACAGCGTTTCCGCAATGCGGTTGAGCAACCCATTTTGCCAGGACGCTCTAGATAGTTGTTATCTATCCAGGCCCTCAAACCAATAACTTTGGGGGCTTTGATTCTTGTTTGAGAGAATACTTTGCCTTAGATCTGGCACCTGGCGGTGAAGCGTCAGCTTGTCCTGGGTTCAAGACCCATGCCTAACTAGAGGGTGTCTACTGGAAGGGACACAATTGTCGGAGATGTGTTTTTAGAGTTCGCTTTCACAACAGTTGACTATGCTTTGATCGGTTTACGACCGACCACCAGCGCTTCCATCCCAAATTGTCCCTTTAGCGGACAACCCTCAGTTAGCGGTAGGTTTCCAACCTAGCGTGGGTTTTAGCTTCGCAAACGACTTGGTGCGACATTTAAGTTAAGGGTAAAAACTTAGACAGGAGCGGGCTGCTGCATAGTGGCTTCCGGTTCCCATAGGCAGACGGCATAGCCTTTTGGCGTTGCTGCGATCGCACTTTCATTGCCTCGCCAGGTAAATTGAGAGGCGAGTTCGAAAGCGGCAGCAGCGTCCAGGCCAGGTTGATAAACACTATAAAACCGATCTTTGTAATGAACGGCTATCAAGGGTTCCACTAGATCAGGCACTTGGATATAGCACTGATGATAATGTTGGGCATCTCCCAACATCAAGCACTTAGACGGTCCATAGGTTGGCCAGCCTAATCCTTTTTGCCGGGGGCCTTTGAATGCCTGAGCTTCGACTTCTAGAACCCAAACAACATAGCGATCGTTGGACCGCTGAGTTAAGGCCAGCTCATCGTCAGCATTTTGTGCCAGTTTGTTAAGGGCCGTTATCGCTGTTTCAGCATCGTTAAATCGTCGAAACAGACTATAGTATCGGCCATCTATTCTGATCGCCGCCAGCTTAGTATCAATATCTGGCACCTTAATATGGCAAGTGCTGTACTGACCTTTGTAGGTCAACAGCTTACAGGCAGCAACGGACATCAGGAACTCACAAGTATATCTTTTAAATTCTAAAGGCTGAACGTGTAGCGCACACCCCGTAAGTGGCGGAGTTTGCTGGGCACGATTGCTGAAGCGCAGTGATACAGTATCTATTACGTTGATTAGCGAAAAAGAATGCAGGCCCTGGCAGATACCCCTACTACCTTTCCATTGATGGCTGTTGTTGGCCAGGATGCGATCAAACTAGCGTTGCTGCTAGCGGCTGTGGATCCTGGCTTGGGTGGAGTGGTGATTGCGGGGCGTCGGGGTACGGCCAAGTCTGTCTTGGCTCGCGGACTACATCAGTTGCTACCTCCCATTGAGATTATTGATGGTTCCTGTGGCAACGCGGACCCGATCAATCCACGTGAGTGGGACGATGCCACGTTGGAGCGTTTTGGCAGTCATGGAGATACGCCAAATTTAGATGAGCTACCGACAAAGGTAATTCCGTCTCCGTTTATTCAGATTCCGCTGGGGGTGACTGAAGATCGACTCCTAGGTTCAGTAGATGTGGCCAAGTCGATCCAAACGGGCGAATCGGTCTTTCAACCGGGACTTTTGGCCGAAGCTCATCGTGGTGTGCTTTACGTCGATGAGGTAAATCTGCTTGATGATCAGATTTCCAATCTACTGCTCGGGACTCTGACCGAAGGACGTAATCAGATTGAGCGGGAGGGCATTAGTTTTCAGCATCCGTGTAAGCCTTTGCTGGTGGCTACCTATAATCCTGAAGAAGGAGTATTGCGGCAACATTTGTTAGATCGGATTGCGATCTCACTCTCCGCTGACCGAGCCCTCACCCTAGAAGAACGCGTAGACGCCGCTGAACAAGCCACTAACTACGCTGATGATGCCACCAGTTTTTTAGCTGAGTATATTGAAGAAATCGACAACCTCAAAACTCAGATTATCCTGGCCCGTGAGTGGCTCAAGGATGTGGTAATTACCTCGGAGCAGGTTCAATATTTGGTAACTGAAGCCATTCGCGGTGGTGTAGAAGGTCATCGAGCTGAGTTATTTGCTGTGCGAGTGGCTAAAGCCAGTGCTGCCCTTGAAGGCCGGACCGAAATCAATGCCGACGATCTGCGACGAGCGGTAGAACTGGTAATTATTCCCCGCGCTATGAATATGGACCAACCGCCACCGGAGGATGAGCAGCCGCCACCGCCCCCACCACCGCCAGAAAATCAACAAGACGACGATCAGGATGAGTCTCAAGAAAATGAGAACGACGACAACGACGACGATGACGACCAGGATGAGGAGCAAGAAGAATCTCCGCCTAGCATCCCAGAAGAGTTTTTATTTGACCCTGAGGGCGTAGTTTTAGATCCATCGCTGCTGTTGTTTGCCGAGACCATGAGCAAGCAAGGCACATCGGGTAAGCAGAGTCTGGTTATTTCTGAAAATCGAGGCCGTTACATCAAACCTGTTTTGCCCCAGGGGCCGGTACGTCGCATTGCAGTTGATGCTACATTACGCGCCGCTGCCCCCTATCAGAAAGCCCGCCGTGCCCGTCAGCCTGAACGCAAAGTAATTGTGGAGCAGGGAGATATTCGCGCTAAGCGTCTAGCCCGTAAGGCTGGCTCATTGATTATTTTTGTTGTTGATGCCTCTGGCTCGATGGCCTTGAACCGGATGCAGTCAGCCAAAGGGGCTGTGCTGAGTCTGCTCACCGATGCCTATCAAAATCGCGATCAGGTAGCACTGATTCCTTTCCGAGGAGAACAGGCCGAGGTGCTGTTGCCACCGACGCGTTCGATCACCTCGGCCCGACGTCGGTTAGAGACCATGCCCTGTGGCGGTGGGTCTCCCTTAGCCCACGGCTTGAGTCAGGCGGTGCGGGTGGGCACTAATGCTCAACAGTCTGGCGATACTGGCAGTGTGGTAATTATTGCGATTACCGACGGTCGGGGTAATGTGCCCCTAGCTCGGTCGTTGGGAGAACCCATGGACGAGAATGAGAAGCCCGACATCAAAGCAGAACTGCTCGATATTGCTGGACGTATTCGCATGACAGGTTTCCAGCTGTTGATTATCGATACTGAGCGTAAGTTTGTGTCTACTGGGTTTGGTAAGGAATTGGCTAAGACGGCGGGCGGAAAATATTATCAGCTGCCTAAGGCAACTGATAAAGCCATTGCTAATATGGCTCGCGGCGCGTTAGCCGATTTGCAATCATAGGGAGAAAACCTTTGGCGTTTTAGCGACTCCAGTACAGAAGATATGGTGCTTTATTGCATCACTTCGTAAGGGCTGGCACAATAAGCAGCCCTTACGAAGTGAGGATTAAACCTATCGTTGTGGAATCAATACCATATCAATTACATGGATAACACCATTGGTGGCTGTGATATCCGCTGCACTAACAGTGGCATTATTAATCGTTATTTGTTGATCTACCTCAATTTGTAAAGGTAGCCCACCCGCTTTACTATTCAAAGCTCCTGAAGAAAGCTGATCGGAAGTTACGCTACCACCAACAACATGGTAAGCAAGAACGTCATATAACGTCTCCCTATTTTCAGGTTCATAAAGACTTTCAAGTGTTCCCTCAGGTAAACGACTAAACGCCTCATCGGTAGGGGCAAAGACAGTAAATTCCTTCCCATTAGAGCCATCAAATGCTCCAACCCAACCTGCCTCTTCCAGGAGAGACGTGAGAACATCGAAGGAATCGTTTGAGCTAGCAATTTCAGCAATGCTTTGAGCGTCGCTACTTTGAGCGGCTGCAGGTAATGCAATAAACAAACTGACGAACCCGATACCGGCAGCCTTGAGACATCGCGAAGTGAGCTTAGAAAGAAGTGCCATAGTCTAGTGGATCTCCCGCAGATAGAATGTTATGAACTCAGCCACCGTAAATCACTAAATGGCTCAAATTGACTAAGGCAAAGCCTCAGATGCACTCTCAGTAATCCATAAAAATCTGAGTTCAGGATTAATCTTTTTTGAATGTAAGCTTAGAATCATCACAGCAGCAATTGCGTTGAGGTTAATTTCTCCAATTACTTGATCAGCGTCCAAGTGAAACGACACATTTATGCAGTGTTCGTGGATTGTTCGCGTGCTGCCTCCTTTGCTGCCTCTTTGGCAAACTGACGGGCTTTGAACTCACATCCCCACTCCTGCATGAGAAAGAGAATTGCTTCTAAGGAGCGTCCAAACTCCGTGAGCTCGTACTCAACGCGTGGCAGTACTTCGGCGCAGAAAATCATGAATAGGGACTACTTTACCTATCAGGGGACGATGGCATGGGGCCACATGCTCTTACCATAAACAACATTGCTATTCAACAGCTTTGATACTTCATCAGAGCCAATAGGGGTGCTAAATAGATAACCCTGTGCGGTCTCGCAACCAAATTTTTGGAGCGTATGACATTGTTCTACGGTTTCGACTCCCTCGGCAATAATTTGATGCTCCAGATTACGACACATTTCTATCATGGAACCAATTAGGGCCTTTGATTTTTTATCAGCAAGCATATCATGAATAAAATATTTATCAATTTTCAGACAATCAACCGTAAGGTGTTTAAGAGATGCAAATGGTGAATAGCCTGTTCCAAAGTCATCAATTGCCAGCAGTACACCTAGGTCTTTTAATTCTCGAAAAATTGAGAGATTCTGTTGATCTGTTTGTACAACACTCTCAGTAACCTCCAGCTCCAATTCTGACGGTACCATGCCGGTCTCATGGATAATACGCTTAATCAATGAGACAAAATCCTTATCAAGAAAATGAACTGGAGAAATATTGACCGCCATACGAATTGCAGGCAAACCTGCTTTCTTCCACATAATAGCTTGATTGCAGGCCGTTTTTAAAACCCATTCAGTGAGGGGCTTAATCATGCCTATTCTTTCGGCTGTGGCAATAAATTCAATGGGTGAAACTTGGCCTAATCGAGGATGATACCAGCGTGATAGGGCTTCAACACCGATAATGTTATCCGTGAGGATTTCAACCTGAGGCTGATAAACTAATGTCAGCAGCTGTTTTTCGACTGCTTCCCGTAAATTTTGCTCCACGCGAAATCGATATTCTGCTTTCTGAGTCAGCTCAGGCTTATAAAACGTATATTGATTTTTTCCACGTTCTTTCGCAGCATAAAGTGAAGTGTCAGCTGCTTTTATTAAAGTAGAGAGATCTTGTCCATCATCTGGATAATGTGCAATCCCGATACTGCAAGCCGGAGTGAATTTTCTTGCTGATAGCTCGACTGGCTTTGATATCACCTCAAGGCAACGTTGAGCTACATGGGCGACAGCATAGTCGTCATCTATATCATTCACCAGAATACAGAATTCATCACCACTCAGACGTGCGACAAAATCAATGTTACGCGCTACATTTTGCAGTCGCTTAGCAATTTCCTGAAGGAGCAAGTCACCAACATCATGCCCTAGACTGTCATTCACACTTTTAAAATTATCCAAATCAATATAGAGCAGTCCTAAACGAGTCGTGTTTCGGTCAGAACGTTTGATTGATACTTCGAGATTTTGATAGAAGTGGGCACGATTAGCAATTTTTGTTAAGTCGTCAACATACGCTAATTCTCGTATCCGCTTCTGGGCATGGTCCCGTTCCATCACAATTCCAGCCAGCCTGGCTGCAGACTTAAGATCGATGACTCCTCCTCATTTGGCAGTGCGGGGTGGTTGTAGTACATGCCAAAAGCACCTAATACGACGCCTGATGAGCTTTTAATCGGCTCAGACCAACAGCACCGCATACCATGGGGAAGAGCCACATGCTTAATTTTTGCCCATTTTGGATCTGTTTCAATATTCTCAACCAGAACACGCTTGCCGGTATAAGTTGATGTACCACAAGAGCCTACATCGGGTCCATTTTTTAGACCGTGAACTGCCTCGCAGTATTCCTTTGGCAGGCTTGGGGCTCCTCCATGCATGAGTCGTCCATCTTCTAACTCAAGCATGGAGCATCGCAGTCCGGGGTGGCGTCCTTCATACATTAGTGCAATTTCTGGATAGATTTCTGACGCGGGCTTCCCAGTGGCAATCATCTCCAGAATTTCAGCATTTTTGTCATCAAATGCTTCTGACTTTCTTCGGGCTGTTATGTCAACATGGGTGCCCACGAGACGTACTGCTTTTCCGTCAGAATCATGATGGACAAGAAATGCACGCGATAGCACACAAACTTCATACCCAGCTTTATGCTGCATCCGCATTTCGACATCAAAGGAATTAATATTACCGACCAAATAGTCTTGAACCATTCTCAAAACCATGTCTTTATCCTCTGGATGAACTAACCTTTGCCAGGTGCTTAAATCATCGGTCAGTTCATCATTTGCATACCCCAGCATATTTTTCCAGCGTGGTGAATAATAGACTTTATTTGTTTCCAGGTTCCAGTCCCAAAGCCCATCATTGGCTCCACGCATAGCAAGAGAAAATCGCTCTTCACTTTTCTGAAGTTTTTCCTCTGACTTTCTACGGGTAGTAATATTGTGTCCAATACCGAGTACCCTAATCAGTTTCTCTTGGTTGTCATACATGGGAAACCTTCTTATTTCCAGAAGTTCGCAGTGCCCATCATTAGCAAATGTGGCCCATTCTTCATTTATCGATGGGGAGGCTTTCAGTATTACCTCCTTGTCGTGCTCTCGAAACAAGTCGGCCAATCTACTATTTAGAAAATTATCATCGGTTTTGCCAAGTATTTCTTGCTCAGAAGCTCCAAAAAAATCTTCGAAACGATTATTGCAGACTAAATAGACACCATTAAGAGCTTTTAGCCAGATGAGATCTGGAAGAGTGCGAATGATTATGCTGTAAAAAGCATCTTCTTTTCGGCACTCTGGTGGGATTTTTCCTGCAACAAAAATTTCCTTACAGCCGATGGCTAAAGACGATTGAAGCTCACATATCATAACAGGTTGCTATATACTCAGTTTTTAAACATTTTCTAGGTTACGTCTATAGTAAAGCGTAGAATTATAATCAGAATTCGTACTTTAGCTGAACAAAGCTATCAGGAATTATAAGTTCTCAACAAGCTATCTTGAAAGCTCCATATAAATATGAGATTGCCTGTGTGTATGAGCATGCGCTTCAAGTAACCGGCTCTATAACACTCTCTTCATTCAAAAAAATCATATAAAGAACATCTAGCTAGTATTGACTAAAGACACTCCAAAAACTTGAGCAGGACGATACGAAAAAAGTGTCGTCCTGCTCAAGTTTTTATTATTTTCAGCGATGGTTGATTTAGAGGATATGCCAATCTATATCCGTGACTATTTAGCGGCTTCTCCCTGAAAACGTCATCCCGAGGATTAGCAATGACTTTTTCCTAAGTTATTCAGGATTATTATGCTTGAATAACAAAGCTATTGGCGTCTAGTGTGGGTGCCCCTTCAATTGTTGCAAACTGAGCACCGTTACCAAACCCACTGTCTGCACCATTGGGGTTGTAATACAGGTTGCCAGTATTCGCTCCGTAGACAATAGTTGCATCACTCAGGGCAGCCTCTTCAGCACTGTTGACCACTGCAAATTCGCTAGCAGATAAGGCTCCCCCAACTGCGCTAGTGAGTGCAGCAAAGACAGTGACATCCAGCACAATACTATCAATGGCCTCAAAGTTTTGAATTTGATTGGTGCCAATATCAGCGGCATTAAAGACAGCACCGGTATCAAAGCCAAAGAAGTCGGCCCCATCACCGCCAATGAGAACGTTATTGCCAGCGCCACCAATCAGCAGGTCGGCTCCATCGCCACCAATGAGGATGTCATCTCCGGCACCACCGATAAGGATATCATCGCCATCCCCCCCGTCAGCAGTTACCGGAGTTGAGGTGCCACTTGCGTTCAGGAAGTCATTGCCTTCACCACCCGAAAAGACAACAGATTGCACCTCACTCCCTGTTAGGTCACCGATAGTGAATGAATCATTCCCCCCTTGGCCATTAATCTCGAACTGCTCGATGCCCTCATTGGTCAGGGTAAACAGCCCCAGGTTAAGACGGTTGAAAATAGCCTGGCCATTGACCTGACGCAGGTCAAACTCATCGCCAGCGCCATCGGCTCCATTGACTTGTGTAACATCAAAACCCAGACCGCCAATGATCAAGTCGCTGCCGTCGCCATTGTTCCAGATAAAGCGGTCATCGCCATCTTCCAGGTATGCCGTATCATTACCACGCTGGCCTACAACGATGTCGTCCCCAGCTCCGGCAAAAAAGGTATCTACAGCAGAACCGCCCTGCAGTAAATCATCACCATCACCGCCCAGAGCCTCAATTGTGGTCGAACTCTCACGAGCATCTAAGACATCATTCCCATCACCACCGGAGAAGACAACTTTTTGCACATCGCTTTCAGTGAGATCGCCCACGGTTAGAGAATCATCGCCCCCTTGACCGTTAATCTCAAACTGTTCAATACTTTCGTTAGTTAGGGTAAAGAGACCCAGATTCAGTCGATTGAAAATAGCCTGACCATCGACCTCACGCAAGTCAAACTCATCACCCGCACCATCGGCACCGTTCACTTGGGTAATATCGAACCCATGGCCCCCGTTGATAAAGTCACTGCCGTCACCGTTGTTCCAAATAAAGCGATCGTCGCCATCCTCCAGGTAGGCTACGTCATTACCGCGCTGACCCACGACAGTATCGTCGCCAGTTCCGGCAAAAAAGGTATCTACGGCAGAACCGCCCTGCAACAAATCGTCGCCGTCACCGCCTTTGGCCTTGATTGCAGTAGAGCTTTCACGAGCATCTAAAATATCGTTGCCATCACCGCCAGAAAAGACGACTTTTTTAACATCGCTACCGGTCAAATCACCTACTTTTAGAGAGTCGTCGCCTCCCTGTCCGTTAATCTTAAATTTTTCAATACTCTCGTTAGTTAGGGTAAACAGGCCCAAATTTAGACGATTAAAGATAGCCTGACCATTTTCTTGGGTGAGTTCAAACTCATCTCCAGGACCATCGGCACCGTTGACCTGGGTGATATCGTAACCAGCTCCGCCATTGATGAAGTCACTGCCATCGCCATTGTTCCAGATAAAGCGGTCATTACCTGAACCTAAGAATGCAACGTCGTTACCTGTTTGGCCAATAACGGTGTCCTTACCGTTGCCAGCAAAGACCACGTCAGTACCTGCACCGCCGAGAATGGTGTCATCACCATTGGCACCAAAAAAGATATCGTCTTGGTCACCACCTTGTAGGGTATCGTCGTTGTTGCCGCCCACAAAGATGTCTCCCAGGTTTTCAATTTCTGGTGCATCCTGAAACAGTGTGCCAACAATCTGATTGACGAGAAGAGCTAGAAAAGCGTTCATTGGAGGTTCTCCTAATAGTTTGAGATAGCAAAGACGAGAGACAATCTCGATAAAATTTCAGTACAACAAACTCGTCCTGGCAGAGATACCAAGACCGTGTTAGTCAACTTTTTATCAAGAAAAGAACTAATAAACAGATATGCAACTACTGCTCTATGGCTTACTTAACAGCGAAACCGGGCAAGAACATAATTGGCATTCAGTTATAGATACGAATAAAGTTCGGCATTGGATGAGATTAAATTTGATCTTTTTTGTAGCCTGCTGGAACTTTATTTAGATGACATACAGTTTGAAAAAAGATCTCTGCCAAAATCACATCTGGTAGTGCGATCTTGGTATACCCAACGCTAACCTCCGAATCAATAACAATGTATCCGTTTGATTATTAATACGACTGAGGGGATGGTTTGGATGAAAGTTTTTTGAATTATCCTGAAATACTTTTCCCTAAATAGTTTCAGCCACAATAGGGCCTGAGGGTTGGTCAGGTAAATCCGCAGGTTCAACTGTGACGATGACGTCTTTAACCCAGGGTCTAGATTGGTAAACCGATGGCATGGGGAAAGTTGCAAAGACGGCACCGTCCTGACCCGGTTGAATATTGCCGCAGGGAATATACTGACCTTGATAGTTCACCCATAGGGCATAAGTCTGATCAGGGTTTAGAGGAGGGAGGTTTTTAAATGCGATCGCAGCCTCCAACCCACCTGTATCCACAATCATGCTGCCAAATGCATCGGCGGCATCACCATCAGTGCCTTCAAAGTCGTAAAAGCGAGTATCAGGCTGCTGCAAGATTAGCTGAGCCTGCTGTGCCGGCATGGCTGCAACCAGATCGTTCTGGAGCTGCTGATTGGCTAACCGTAATCGGTGGTTATTCAGTCCGAGTATGCCGGATAGCACCGTCGTTCCAGCGGCTAAGGCTCCCAATATCCAGGCTAAGTACGAAGGTTTGGATCTGGATATAACGGGAGGGATGTCAGCAATAGGGCTGCTAGCGGGGCTGTCAATGCCTGCGAGTACAGTATCCCGCAACCCTGGAGGCGGGGCCATCAGCGGTAGCTCACCCAGGACCAAGCCAATCGTTTTTTCAAGGCGGCTAACCTCTGCCTGCAGCTCTGGATTCGTAACCACTAGGCGGGCAAATTCATCAGCCTCTTCGGCTGAGAGAGTACCCGCGACATAGTCAGCGGCTAATTCATCTAATTTTCGCTCAGAAGCCATAGGACATAGATAGGTAATCGATCAAAAGAGGGGCGTAGCTAGTCAACTAAATCTTGAAGGGTTCCTTTCAACTTGAGCAATCCCTGGCGCATTCGCGACTTGACCGTCCCTAAAGGAATATTCGTATAACTCGCGATTTCGGATTGACTAAATCCATGGAAATAAGCCAGCCATAGCAGCTCTCGTTGCTTTTCGGGCAGATTTTGTAGGGCCGCGCGCACCCGCTGCGACCGTTCTCCCTGGGAGGCCTGCTCAACGGGAACAGAAAAATCAGGCACCGTCTGGGGGGCCATCCCTTTAAGAATCCGCCGACGATTGCTGCGGGAACGAACCCGGTCAATCGCGCGATTGCGGGTTACGGTGCTCAAAAAACTGCTGAGGGCGCTACGGTTCGGATCATAGGTCTGCTTTTGCCAAAGGTTGAGAAAAATCTCCTGGGTGAGGTCCTCAGATTCTGGACCATTGTTTAAGATCCGAAAGGCAACGGTGTACACCAGTCGCGAGTAACGATCATACAAAACCGCCAGGGCAGACTTGTCCCCCTGTCGTAGGGATAGGACCAATGCTGCATCTGTTTTATCTCCCCAATCTGGAGGCTGATTTGTGGGATTTTCAGAAGCCATAAATATGGGTACGGGATAGGTACGAGCATCTCCTGGATTTGGATATACGCTAGCTTGGAGTGCTCAGAAGATCTCTAGATTGTGGATTGAGCACTGATGATAGGTAGCGTAAACCAAAATTTTACCCCCCCTACTTCAGGTGTTTGCACACTGATATTACCACCGTGGGCTTCAATGATTTGACGACAAATATAAAGACCCAAACCATACCCATCCACTGAGCATTGAGTGTCCCCACGGGCGTATATTTCGAATAGGTTTTGCCTCTTGGCAGGCTCGATACCCACCCCATTGTCAATCACTGCGCAGCGCACCATCGCTGGGGTGTCGAATCTGGCGGTCAACGTGATGATCACCCCTGGTGGATTATATTTAAGGGCATTTTCAATCAGGTTTTCAAAGACGCGTCTAAGCTGGCTAAAATCGCCATGAATCGGCGGCAGGTCTGATGAAACTTGGTTATCTATAATGCCTACGGTGATGCCCTGTTGGGTTTCGTAGAAGAATCGGATATCTTCGGTGAGCTGTCGTAGGTTTACAGCAGTGGGCTGGAGCGATACGCGCCAAATGTCGGCTGACCGTACGTCCATGAGAGAACTCATGAGCTTGAGCTGGCGATCGCAACTTTGCTGAATCATGGTTAAGGCTTTGGGCTCCATGACGATAGATGTCTGCTCGTTTTCCTGATCGTTAGCTGGCACGGCCTTTGCTCGGAAAAGCATCCCCTGCACCAGGTTGGAAATACCCATGACCAGATTGCGCAGGTCGTGGTTCATGGCATGGGAATAGGTTTGCAAGGCATCCTGGGCAGTTTTGCGATCGCGCATTTCCTGCTCTAGCGATCGCGTCCGCTCTTGCACGGCCAGCTGCAGATCCTGCTCTCGCTGACTTAGCACATAAATCATGTACTGAAACGAGCGGGCCAGCTGGCCGGGTTCATCCTGGCGTTGGGTCAATTTTTTTAGAGGCCGATCCTGAGGATAGGTTTCTGGCCCCGCTTGAATAGAGCAGCTACTTACAAATTTGGCGGTATTCGTCAGAACCTTTAAAGGCTTAACCACCATCCGCCATAGCAGCAGGTTAATCACCACAAAAAACGCCCCTAAAATGCCGAGGAGCGTTTTTGTAACCGTGTGGAGATTCTGACGTCCCCGATTAAAAATCATATCGGCTGGCACATAGACCATCTGTGCCGCTACCACATCATTGAGCTGCCAGTTAAAGCCGTTTCGATCGCCATACATATCCAACAGATACTGGGGAGCGTTCTGAGCACTGCCGTGACACTCCAAACAACTAGCATCGGTCATCAGTAGCGGTCGAGCAGAATAAAAAAGTTTTTTCCCATCTAGAAAACGATACCCAGACAGCACTTGCGGTTCATTCTGCCGACTCTCTTTTACATATTGCTGTAGCTGACTAAAAATATCGGCTTCAAACGTATCGGCTAAATCATCTAGATTAGTGGGGTTAGGTGTGGCCTCTTTGTATAAAAAATCTTTTAGCAGCACATCCTGTTGCTGAAAATCAGCAAATACAGTACGAGCAGAAAAGTTAGGAATACTCTCCTGTACAAAGGTGCCCATATCTTCGCTCTCTTTTAGTAAAGGCTGCACATGGTCGCGAGTATAGTCGCGCACAGACTGCATAGCTTTTAGCACGATTGTTGCCCGTTCTCTGACAGCCTGTTCTGCATGGTTATTCAAATGTTGCGAGAGCATCGCGATGGTCGCACCACTTACGATCAGCCAAACTAGCAAAAGAGCTATGCTAAATTTTGCCCAGAGATTCCAACGCATGATGGGGGTGTTTGAGCTTAGGGATGTGCATAAAAATAAGAAACCGTCTTGAAACTTGACGATGCTTGGTTCCCCTTACCAAGGGGAGAATTTCCCTCAACTGCTTTTTGCCTGAAATTTTATTTATATGCAATCGCCCTATGCAGGCTGCAATGCCTCTATACTACTCGTATTGACCCAAATTGCCAGCTGTGTGCGATCTCTTAACCCGACACGACTTAAAATATTACTCACATGATTTTTAACTGTTTTCTCCGCAATGTGCAGACTCTGAGAGATCTCTCGATTACTGGCACCTGCCGCGATTAGCTGCAGCACCTCTTGCTCTCGTGGGGTCACACCTTTCCAATCGTTTACAGAGTTGTTGGAAGCAGGCGGCTTAAGCTGCTGATGTAGCTTTTGCCCCATGGTCGGGTCAAACTGCATATAGCCTTTGTGGGTACTTTGAATAATATGAATAAAATCTTCCGGTGGAACATTCTTTAACAAATAGCCTGAGGCTCCCTGATGAATAGCGTCATGTAAATGACGATTCTCCGTCGATGTGGTTAGAATTAACACTTTGACATCCGGTAGCGCCTGACAAATCTTACCTGTGGCAGTGACACCGTTCATGCCTGGCATGCCAATATCCATGAGCACAACGTCTGGGTTCAATCGCTGAGCCTGCTCTACCGCATCCTGACCGTTACAGGCTTCTCCGACAATTTCTATAGCAGCTTCGCACTGCAAGATTGCATTTAGCCCATAGCGGATAATGTCTTCATCATCTACTAGTAAGAGTCGAATGGGACCTTGTGACCTTGCCATAACTGTGATGTTGTATCCTATAACGTCGGAAGCACTAAAACCGCTAAGTCATTTCTTGCACAGCTCCTAAAGTATATGTGAGGCGTTTTTCCCTAGATGAATGTCTACTGAGAAAGCCCTGGGTGCTGGATAATTATTTTGCTGATCCTGATACCAGGTCAATTACTCAAATTTAAAAGTTTTACTTTCTTCATTTTTTACTGAGATAACGAATACACCAGTAAATTGAAT
>JBCCHX010000044.1:0-60604 GCA_039028535.1 Cyanobacteria bacterium P01_B01_bin.77 | reverse complement strand
GCTTTTTCATAAGGCTATTTCCATCTATCTTACCTAACCACTTAAGCTCTATATGATGAAATCCTGAGGGAATTTGCTGTATAGATGTAATATTTACCTTAAAGTAGTCTGGTTGTCTTCTGAGCACTCTTTTAACGTCTGTCTCAAAAAACTTTACTATACTTAGCTGGTCAGAACTAGGGACAGATTCAAAGTTATCTAGAATCAGTAGGATTTTTTCTTCCTTTAGAATCTCAAGCATGAGTTCTCTACGATCACTAAAACTATAATCGTCCATGTTGTCATAGTTAAGAAACTCAAAAATTACAGAAAATACATTATCCAGAGTGCGAAACTGCTGTTTTCCCTTCTCAATAATGTCAAAAGTTGGATTGTAGTAATCGCGTTTGGCAGAGACCCAGATAATATTTGAAAAATGGATTTCATCTTTGTTTGATTCATTAAACAGCCGATTCGAAAGTTGAATAAGTAGAGCGGTTTTGCCAACACCTCCAGGACCAAAAATAATCCCATTCTGATTCGGGATCTCAATGATCTCTGTGATTATCTTGGAAATTTGTTTTTCTCTTCCAACAAATTCAGCTGAAGTCTCAATAGGAATATTTGCAGTAATTTCCCCAGAAGCACTCTTCGATGGGATAACTTCTGCCCAAAAGAATTCTTGCTGATCTCTGAAACCAACGCCAAATGTTTGCTGACTAAATTTTTTCTTTGTTTCAAAAATATACCCAGTACTATTGATTACATTATTGTACTCATAACCAACTGCTCTAGTTCTTTTGTAAAAGTGCAAAAAATCATCTCGAAATATCAAAAAGGGAAAAAGATTTAGCTTTTTAGCTTTTCCTTGACTTTCAATGAAAATTTCACAACCAGTGTATTGATTTAGCTCTGAAGCTTCAAATTCTACCTCGTTAATCTCTTCATAGATTTCACCATTTTTCTTATAAGTTTTAATATCTTGGATAAAAATATCACTGCTCGTATCAATACGTTCTATTTCCTTCGCTGAAAATGTATTCTCCGCTATTGGCTTAAATGCATCGTACAATTTGTTTAAAGATTTTTTTAGAATATATATTTCCAATAACTGAGAATTTGCCAACTCTCCTCCATCAATAAGTTCTTCAAGATCACTAATCTGACTTTCATATTTTGCTAGTTCGGGAAGGATATAAGAAAGGACTTGCTTTTTAACTTGGGCCTTATTGAGGATTCTCACTTGCCCCTGCTTAGGAGGAAACACTTTTTCTAGGAAATCGAGCAATGATCCAATTTCCTCCAACAGAATCTCTTGTTCAAAGCAAGCTTTCATCTGTTGGACTTCCTTTGGTGCTTGTGCGTCAACGAGATAATAACAATCACGGGTCAGCTTACGCAGAGTCAATAAGGTTGGTTCTTTAAAGCTTTTTGAAAGAATCTGCTTAATTGGTTTGATTTTTTCTTATAGTTTGGCGTTTCAGTGAGGATGTCATTTTCGTAATGTCGAATAACAGTGGCAATAAATACTGTACAAAACAATTTTAAGGTCTTAATTAGTTTATCTGCGGTATAGACAACTTTTTGACCACTTGTAAATTCTGACATCTGAGTGTCAAACTCAGTTAGATTACCAACAAAGATGTTGTTTCTAGAATGGAGAGAATTGATAATCTCTATAACTACATCAAATATTTGTCTGAATTCATCAAAATCAAAATTGTTAAAAGGAGGAACAGAATTCAATATGTTTTCTGCGAAATTTGCTTTACTTAAAGCAATATTTTGATCTGCAGCATTGTAAATTTCTTGGTCAACTATCTTAGATCTCTTTTCATCGGAATACCCTCTCAGCTTGCCTTTATTCCCAATACTAATCTCGGGATTGCTCTTATATTTTCCAGACTTCTCATTGAATTCAGAAGTTGTGTATAGCCTTCTTCCATTTGCATCAAATGTTGCCAGTTCTGTGTCGCTATAATAGAACTCTATACATAAGTTCTCGTGCTTTTTTCTATGACTAGGAACTGGAATTGCAAAAGAGAAGACGTTATTGCCCCAGTCTTTATATTCTTTATCTGGGTGACAGATATCTTTTAATATCTTTGGTATATCGCGATCAAATATAAAGATCTGAGCTTCATTATGATTAAACTTAGCTGCTGTTTCACATTGCTTCTTGAGATTGTCATATCCTATGTCTTCTGAACTTTCATTAAAACGAATGTTCAATTCTAGACCGAGCGCTCTCATCGCTGCTTTCAAGTGCTGCCAGTCTGTCTTTCCTTCAGTCCAAATAACCGCATTAAATTTATCACCTTGAGACTTTCTATTAATGCCCATAAAAATCCGCTATCTTTAAAGTATAAATGCTCAATCAATTTGCATATGAACTAATAATTTTTCTCGCGTCCATCTTCATAAAAGAAAATACAGCTTTATGGTGTATGTCTTTCGCTTTTTAATAGTTAAAAGTTGGTATATATAAAGCAGTTGAACTATAAAAATCCTCTGGTTTACATATATATCGTTTGACTATAAATGGAGAGAAAGGATACGAACAATGAATTAGCCATATAAAATATATTTTCTCATATTAATAAATCTCAATTACTGGTGATTTCCTGACAAACCCTTATTAGTTTGAAATCGCTTCTGCCTTGTCTCTAACTTCCTCAAATCCGCTGCCCGTTTCCACTGTTGATATTGCTTCTTTGTCAACCCATTCACTGCCTTCATAGCTTTCGGTTGCTCCACGAGGTGCAAACAAGTGGCCTCAGCCCAGACCGTCGCCTTCTCAATCTATACAAAAATGGTGGAGCGACTTAATTAATATATTTTTCTAACTGCGTCGTAGTACGTACCAGCTGTGGTAAGTTCGTCTCAGCGTACAAATATATCGGCGTCAACACCTGTAAGCACACCAGCGCTAGTATAGCCTGGAGGACATCTGAGATCGCAACCCCTTGACCAGATTCACAACCGCTGGATTAGGCTCCAGCTCATTACTATACCTGCGAAGTCCCAAGTCGCTGATGTTAGCGATTTTTGTGTTTTCAATGGTTTTTGTATACGGATAGGCCGGGGCCTTGGCCAGCGGTTACAGTGCGAAAAATTCCTTAAGTATCATCTTGACTCGACAATCTGAGCCTGATAGCCTACTGAATAAGCAACTTTCCGAGGTTGTTTTTCGCACCCAAAAATTTAACCGCGCGAGATGGTAGTGCGGTCAACACTGCCACCCCGCTGACCCGACCAGCTGATCGTACCAGTTGGTGAGCTGTGAGTTATTTTACAGCCACCCTGAGTTTAGTTGCAGGGTGGTTGCATTTTTGGGCGCTTTCCTCCCTATCGTTCTGCGGTCAAAATGCCCGCCATCTAAAGGAAAACGCCCTTATGACTTTTCAAAATCAGGCACCTCAGGTGCTGCCCAATTCGTCTGCCGACTTTTCTAGCAGCCTGCCTCCAGGCAACTCCATCCGCCATATCTTGCTAGGACGCCCCAGTCATATCCGTCAGACCATCCACCTGCTGCACAATCTACGCTATGTCGAAACCAGCCAGTGGAGCCCGCTGATCGAAGTACCCGAAAATCGGCTGATCCTGAGGCCAGAGCCAGATGACATGATCAGCATGCTAGTGCGACGGTTGTAGTATGGTTAGCTGACTATCTCTTAGGCACACATCTTGCACTCAGATCGGCTGTGCAGCTACGTCCCGCGCTGGGTTGAAACGCCAACGTTAGCTGAGGGTTGTCCGCTGAAGGGACAATTGGGTGTAGAGTTTCTGTTGATCGGACTGGTTGACGACTAGTTGAGCATTGTGGAAGCGAACCCTATAACCGCATCTCCGATATGGTGTCCCTTCCAATGGACGCCCTTCAGCTAGCCCAGGATTTCGAATCCTGGGCGGGTTGGCGCTTTCCCACCAAGTGCAAGATAGGCCATCTACATTCTGTTGGTTAGATCGCAGTAAAATCATACAGCCCGACCATAGCGCTCGGAAACTGTTGGCGTTCTAACGGAATTGCCAGCTGGTTAAGGCGCTCTACGATCTCATCTTCAGCGTTTGGTTTCTTTCGGGCTAACAGAATCCATACGCGAGACTTTTCTTGTAAGGGACCCGCTTTGAGCGTAGTCAGTTCTTGAGTGTACTGGTCAAGATCGTCACTTTCGAGTTTACGAATGCCGACGTCTTCCAAGGTACTTAGGATGGTATCGGCTTCAGAAAAGTTGAAGTGATGGTTGTAATAGCGAAACTGTAGCCGTGCCCTTGAAAAGACATAGAGCTTATCCCCTGGCTGCCACTGGGCTTGAATATATTCCATGGCTGGTCGCACATGGTCAAAGTGATACCTGGCGGGCTGCACCATATTCCGGAGAGATTTGCCCACCGGCATGATGATCAAACCGACGGCCATGATCACACTAATAAGGCTGAGGATGCGGGGGCGTTTGTTCCAGCGGCCTAGCCAAAAGACAATTCCCTCGGCCACGATAATCAATCCGTAGGGCACTAGGAA
Source organism: Cyanobacteria bacterium P01_B01_bin.77 (assembly GCA_039028535.1). Classification (GTDB taxonomy): domain Bacteria; phylum Cyanobacteriota; class Cyanobacteriia; order Phormidesmidales; family Phormidesmidaceae; genus Leptothoe. The sequence goes on along the minus strand of JBCCHX010000044.1, from coordinate 56,103 downwards.
CAAAACTAAACGTTCTCTAAAGGGATATTTGTGTAGGTAGGAGGCCACCAAGTTGGCAACAAAAGGAGCGCCTAGATAGAGCAGGTGCGATCGCTGATTTCGATACAGATATACGCAGCCCGTGAGAAAAGCCATAATCGCAATCCCATCGGCGGGGCTGCTAAAGCCCATGGGCCGATAAAAGAAACGACTCATGGAGTCAAGCAGCCATAGAAGATCAAACCAGTTGTCGGGGTAGCGGCTGGCCCAGCCATCGCTGAGACCGGTTTCTGCTAAAGTTTGGCGAATGATACCAAAGTAAAGACCGCCTAAACTGGCAACCCAGATGCTGTACAGCGGTATGCGCCGCACCCAAAACGCTTTTATCTGTGACCAAGGTGCCTGCCAGAGCCGCAGCTTCACAATGTTGGCTCCCTCCACCCCGGCCATGATAAAAATGCTGGGAAAGGCCAGCCAGATGCTGAATGTGCCCAGAACGGCGGCGGTGACTAGCTTGTTCAAGCGAGGTTTAATGGCATCTAAAGACATCACCACCATAAACAGCCACAGACCCAGGGCCACATCCCAGCTGTAGGGTTTGGTCTCGCCAGCAAAGTAGACAATATAGCTTTGTAGAGAAAACAGCCACAGGGCAATGGGCCGAGTCCAGCCACGGGCAAACTGTTGCGTAAAGCGATGGTACAGCCATAGCGATAATAGTCCCCCTAAAAGCGGAAATAATCGCAGGGCATATTCATGGGTACCCCACACCTCCATTAAAAACTTTTCAACCCAGAGGAATACAGGTGGAGCGGCCTGGTTGTAATCGAGGGCCTGGAGCAGTCCTAAATAATCGCGTTCTAGCAAATTGAGACCCAGGGAGACCTCGTCAAACCAAAGGGAGCGATTGCTAAAGTACTGCACAAGCCTGACTAAAATTCCTAGCCCAAGGCCAACTAAGGATAGTCGCTCCAGCCATTGGGCAGGAGGGTGGGCTAGGAATTTACGCGTTTGGGTGAGCACGATGGATGGAGAAACAAGGGAGCTTTTACTTGTCTACCATGTTTGTTGATGCCCTACTCAGCCATGGCCGGAGCCATGACCGGTCCGCAAGCTTTGCAAATGGACTCAATGTGGCGGTGGTCGGTGCCACAGCAGCCTCCCAGAATGGTGAGGTGCGGCAGCTGTTGCTTGAGGCTGTAGAAGCGCTCGCCCAGGTCCTGAGGATTGCCATCATCGAGGGTTTCAGCTTCGTCGAGTTCAGCGTGGCTCATCATGGACGCGTTGGCGCGGATGCCGCGAATGCGCTCGACCCAAGGGCCTTGATTGATAATGGTTCGATCAAAGTGGATCGGATGGGCGCAGTTGATCATGTAATAGGTCGCATAGCCCTCGGTGGCTGCATCTACGCTGTTGATGGCGTCTTCTAAGCTCATCCCGGTGGGGAGCTTGCCGTCGGTTTCGACAGTAAAGGAAATGACGACGGGCATTTGGGCGTTTTGGGCAGCGCGAACAATGCCGATGGCTTCTTGGGGATAGGTGATGGTCATGGCTGAGACCAGATCTGCGGTGGTCTCGCGGAAGGTGTCAATCTGGTCCTGGTGGTATTGCTCGGCTGCGGTGGCGCTCATCAGGTTGTCAGGGCTATAGCCATCACCACGGGGGCCGATGCAGCCGCTGATGACGATGGGGCTGCGGGCGGTGTCATACGTGTTACGGGTTGTTTCGAGGAGTGCGATCGCACGTCTATTCACATCCGCCAGTTCTGCTGCACCATATCCCTGGCGCTTGCCCCAGTCAGCATTGGCCCGCCAGGTAGGACTTTCTAAAATCAATCCCATGCCGTAGGTTTGGGCCAGGTCACCATAGATATCAAAATAGTTATGGAGAGCTTCAGTGCCTAGGGGACGATCCAGGAGAATAAAGGAAGCAAAATCCGGCAAATCCCAACCTTGCTGAAACAGCAATACGGTTTCCAAGCCGCCATCGGTCATAAAGATGTGGTCTGAAAGCTGGGGTAGCTGATGTCGATAGGTACTCATAGGTGGGTGTGTCCTAAACGTGTGTGAACGATTTGGTTTAATTTGATACAAATTGCTCCGGGTAATTCCAAAGGCCATCCTGTGACATTCATCACATCCCCAGTACGGAGCGCTGCCCCATCCCCAGACAACCGTGGCAAAATAGGCAGTGACCCATGCCCACTAACTTTTCATGCTGCGTCTTTGCGAGATCAAGCTGCCCCTCGACCACACGGATGAGGATTTGCATACTGCCGTCCTAAAGAAACTGCGTCTTAAGGCAGCGGACCTGACTAGCTATTCGGTCTTCAAGCGCAGCTATGATGCCCGTAAGCGGGGTGAAGTTCGGCTGGTGTATATCGTTGATGTGGAGACTCCTAAGCAAAAACAGCTGCTAGGCCGATTCAAAAACGATTCTCATGTCAAATCCACACCGGATACCAGCTATCACTATGTTGCAGCTGCTCCTAGCACGTTAGAACACCGCCCGGTGGTCATTGGCAACGGTCCCTGCGGTATGTTTGCTGGCCTGTTGTTAGCCCAAATGGGATTCAAACCCATCATTCTAGAGCGAGGTAAGGCCGTCCATGAACGCTCTGTGGATACTTTTGGCTTTTGGAGTAAGCGTAAGTTTAAGCCCGAGTCCAATGCCCAGTTTGGGGAGGGCGGCGCGGGCACATTTTCGGACGGCAAGCTCTATAGCCGGATTAAAGACACGAATCACCATGGTCGCAAAGTACTGCATGAGTTAGTCAATGCAGGCGCTGTCCCAGAGATTCTCTATGTGAACAAACCTCACATTGGCACCTATCGCTTAGTCAAAATTGTTGAGAATCTTCGCAGTACGATTCTTGCCCTCGGCGGCGAAGTTCGGTTTGAAACTCGTGTGGACGACATTGATATTGAAGACCATCAGGTGCGCGGGGTGGTGCTGGCCAACGGCGACTCCATTCGTACCGACCATGTTGTACTGGCAGTGGGCCATAGCGCCCGCGATACCTTTGAAATGCTCCATCGTCGGGGTGTCTACATTGAACCTAAACCATTCTCCATCGGTTTTCGGGTTGAGCATCCTCAACCCCTGATTGATACCTGCCGGTTTGGTGAGCAAGCAGGACATCCCATCTTGGGTGCTGCTGACTATAAGCTGGTGCACCACTGCAATAACGGTCGCTCGGTCTACAGCTTCTGTATGTGTCCTGGTGGTCAGGTAGTCGCCGCCACCTCAGAAACCGGACGCGTGGTTACCAACGGCATGAGTCAGTATGAACGCAGTGGTAAGAATGCTAATAGCGGCATTGTTGTCGGTATTACGCCTGCGGCCGACTATCCTGACGGTCCGCTTGCCGGAATTGCTCTTCAGCGGCGGCTAGAAGCGCGCGCGTTTGAGCTGGGGGGCAGTACCTACGAGGCTCCAGGTCAGCTAGTGGGAGACTTTCTTGTAGGGCAACCCTCTACACAGTTGGGAAGCGTCAAACCCACCTATCGACCCGGTGTGCATCTTTGCGATCTCAGCCCCAGCTTGCCAGCCTATGCCATTGAGGCCATCCGCGAAGCAATTCCTGTGTTTGACAAAAAAATTCCAGGCTTTGCTATGCATGACGCAGTGCTGACCGGTGTCGAAACTCGTACATCATCACCGATTCGCATCAAACGTGGAGACGACTTTCAGAGTCTAAATACTAAAGGCCTCTATCCTGCTGGAGAAGGCGCGGGTTATGCAGGCGGTATTCTCTCGGCTGGCGTTGACGGGATTAAAGTGGCTGAAGCCGTTGCGCTCAGTATAGTGAAAAAAGCTGCCTGTTTGATCTAATTCTCTCTCTGTGCTTCTCTTCTTTTCTCACCTATGAAATACTCTGACTTGCTAGAACATCCTGAAGGTGGTCGTTATCTTGAGATTTATCGTTCTGCAAAAATACTCGCTACTGATAACAAGACGAGAACGGCGCTGACGCATATTTACTTTTCTCTTGAGCCCCATGAAGTCAGCCGCTTTCATCGTGTCAGTAATGATGAGGTTTGGAATCTGTATCAGGGAGAAGGTCTCTATCTATATCAGTGGGACGGTCAATCGTCTAGCCTGGAGTCTATTGAACTGTCGGCGAAGTCTATGAACTTTTGCCATGTGATTCCGGCTGGTTATTGGCAGGCAGCCGTACCGCTCAAAAATCGTGTTCTGGTGGGCTGCTCTGTAGCACCAGGATTTGAGTTTGAAGATTTTGAGCTGATTGACTCAGCTCCGGAGGTGGCCGCAGCTCTGAGAAAGCTCAATCCTGAACTGAGCAAACTTCTCTAATTGTAGAAAACTCGGTCCTTATCTTCTATATCCACGCATGGGACCGTTGTAGTCTAGGGTGACGCTGCGATCGCGACCCGTACCGGCTACGGTCACAACACTCAAGGTAGTGTATTGCTCACGGATGGCAACGGCTGTGGGCTCTCCGCCGCGAATGGTGAAGCGCCAAACAGCTGGTCCAAGCATTTCGCATGGCGCTGCGATCGCAGCTCCGTGCATGGCAGGTTCAGCGCGATAAACAATCAGCCCGCCATTGACTGCTTCGGCCATTTGACGCGCTTCATTTTTAGCCGCATTAAGCGCTATTTGCTCACCTGGAGTTGTAGCAACACAGGTTGCTGCACCTCCAGAGGCTTGTTTTTCACCAGCGAATACCTGGGCTTGAGCCGGTATTACCGTGCCGATAACTGAACCAATCACTGAGGCTAAGATCAGGTTAGAGAGTAAAGTGAGACGTTTCATTTTTCAACGCTCCTGAGCATAAAGTTTCTGACTAACTCATACACTGAGTCGCTGAAGGCATCAGTTATTTTTAGGAGACAGTCTTGCTTACTATGCTCTATCCGATACTACTAACTCAGAAACAGGGGTGTAAATAGATGCCATAGATACTCTCTCTAACCCACCCGCCAGCGTTTGGCATATTTTTTGAGGTAGATTCCCACCGCTTGCATCGACAGAAAGAGGTGGGTAAATGTTGGCAACATAGCCGAAATACCCACGACTACCCCAAAATAAATATTTTTAATACTATCTTTGTCTGTAGGATCGGTCATTGCCTGGATTACCCGTGCCTCATACTTATCAGCACGACTGACCAAAGATTCTGGTGAATGTTGGATAAAGCTAATCAACCAGCCAGAGAACGAAAAGACAAATAGCACCCACCAGGTGGCAATAATCGCAATCACAATATCTACACTCAGGTGGGCGATGTAGCTCCCTAACGATGTGGTGTGTAAAGCTCGCTTAGCAATCCAAACCGTGATGAAGAAGGACAGACTATCAAATAAAGCGCCTAATATCCCCACCGGAAACTGCAACAGAAAATAATGCATCCGTTCATCACCAAAAGCTTCCTCTGGATAGGCGGTGAGTAGAGCTAGCCAATAGCAGCTCATATTCAAAATGACAAAAAAGAGAAACAACTTTGGAAAAAACGAAATCAGACTACCACGATGTTTGTCATAGTAGTTGAGCAATCGTGCCAGCGAGCGCTTCCAAATAGCCATCACAGGGCGCACGCGTAGTTTACGCAGAGAATTAAGAATTTGCATACGGATAATCGGTGCGTCTAGTAGTTGAGCAATAGTTAAGTTATTTTGCCTACCATAACCAAAAAAATTGAAAGCAGGTGTCTTATTGCCCCAGGATTCATCGTATTAAGACACAAATCACCGATCTATAAATCTAGACTACATTCGCTCTAGTACCGTAATACCCAATAGTGACAAACCCAGTTTTAAGGTACGAGCCGTCAGGTCGCATAGCATCAATCTAGAGGTACGCTGGGGCTCCTCCGCTTGTAAGACTGAGCACCGGTCATAAAGCTGATTAAACTTTTGGCTGAGTTCAAACAAATACTGGCATAGCCTGTTGGGATATAGCTCTCGCGCCACTTCCATGATGGTGGTATCGAGTTCTAGCAGGTGCTTGGCTAGTGCTAGTTCAGAGTCATCCTCTAGCAAAATGGACGCATCGCCCAGCTGGGTGAAGTCAATATCGCCCTTACGGCTAATACCCTGTACCCGCACATAGGCATAGAGCATATAGGGGGCCGTATTACCCTGGAGCGCCAGCATTTTATCAAAGCTAAAAATATAGTCGCTGGTGAGGTTCTGGCTGAGGTCAGCATACTTAACAGCACCCATGCCCACGGCAGTAGATACCTGCTGAACAAACTCCGCCGACTCGTTTCGGTTTTCGTCGGTGACGCGCTGTTGTAAATCTTTTTCTGAGCGGGTGACGGCTTCGTCTAGCAGAGACTTGAGTTTGACAGTCTCACCGGAACGGGTTTTTAGTTTTTTGCCATCTTCTCCTTTCACTAGGCCAAAGGGAACATGGACTAGTTCGACACCTCTGGGTATCCAGTTAGCCCGGTTTGCTACTTGAAAGACTTGAGCAAAATGATTTGCCTGACCGGCATCGGTGATATAAATCACTCGCTCGGCTTTTTCGTCGATGGTACGCTGACGGATGGCAGCGAGATCTGTTGTGGCATAGTTAAAGCCACCGTCAGACTTTTGCACAATCAGCGGTTGTGGGTTACCGTCTTTGTTGGTAAATCCTTCTAAAACGACCACCTGCGCCCCTTGGTCTTCTTCCAACAGACCGAGAGATTTTAGGTCCTTGGCGACATCTTCAAGGAGAGGATTATAAAAAGACTCTCCCCGCTCTTGAATGGTAATGTCTAAGCGATCATAAATCTTTTGAAATTCTTTGCGTGACTGTTCGCAGAGTAGCTGCCAAGCCTTACGGGCGCTCTCCTCGCCAGACTGGAGATCCACCACTGCCTCACGCGAGGTAGCCTTGAAGTCTTCATCTTCGTCAAAGCGCTTTTTGGCTTGTTTGTAGAATTCCACCAAATCGCCAATATCCACGGAGGATGATTCGGTGATGGCCTCAGGGCATACATCCCGCAGGTGAGTAATCAACATGCCAAACTGGGTGCCCCAGTCACCCACATGGTTTAGACGTAGAACATCATGGCCGAGAAACTCTAAGGTGCGGGCGATGCATTCGCCAATGATGGTGGAGCGCAGGTGGCCCACGTGCATTTCTTTGGCGATGTTGGGGCTAGAAAAGTCAACGATGGTACGCTGGCCGGGATCGGCGGTGGGCACACCCAGGCGCTCATCGGCGTAAATGGCTTTAAGCTGGCCCTGTAAATACTCGGTTTTGAATTTGAGGTTGATAAAACCAGGACCGGCGATTTGTGGCGGTTCGCAGAGGTCATCAATGGTAAGATTTTCGACGATTTTGGTTGCGATCGCACGCGGCTTATCCTTTAACCGTTTAGCTAGAGACATGGCCACATTCGCCTGATAGTCCCCAAACTTAGGATTATTAGTGGGCACCAGCACCGGGTCTGTCCCCTCTAGATCAGGGCCAAATGCAGTTATAAGGGCCGTTTGCAGGCGCTGTTTGAGATCGTCGAGGGTGGATAACATGGACACCGATTTGTAAGGTCTTTCACACACATTGGCCGGGCATTGGCCAGGTAGATAAATAGGTCAGTTCAATGCCAATGTGATGGGCAAGCAACCTATAGCCTATCAACTCGCCCTGCACATTTTGCTACATCCTTTCAGGTAGTCAAAAAAAACTGTGGCCCATGCCCCATTGTCATGGTCAGCTATGTGGATTTACCTAAATAATGGGCGCGCTTGCCTGGAATCCTGATATCAGCGGCTGTGGCTTCTGGTGGCGTTAGGTAAATGTCCCCTATCCCTGTTTACCCTTATAGTGCTGCTATGACTGTGTTCTCTGGTTTTCCCTATTGCTTCCGTCTGGGACTAAGTGCGCTGACGGTAAGTACGCTGACATTAACTAGCTGGGTGTCGCTTGCAGCTATAGATATATGTGGTTCAGCCGCTTTAGCCAGTCGTACCTTTGGTCAAGATGCTCGCGATGGCCGCGATGGTCGAGTCGGTCGAGAGGGGCGCGATGCTGCTCACCAAACCATTCGGGCCACGGGCGACCCCATCCGTCTAGACCTATCCGGTACGGATGGTGAAGATGGTGGCTATGGTGAAAATGGTGACTGGGTTCGGTGTCGACGACAACCCCGTGATCAGCGCCAGGACTTGCAAGCAGCGGATGGTGGTGATGGCGGCAACGGTGGCAATGGTGGTCGCGGCGGCAATGGTGGCGATCTAACCATTCACTACACCAACCCCAGCGAACTACGGCAGATTTTGGTGGATGCAACAGGGGGGCGTGGCGGTCGCGGTGGTCGCGGTGGCGATGGCACCGATGGCTGTGAATGTGACGATCATCGCTGGACTGTGGAAGTTTGTCAGGATGGTACCTGTCGCCAAAAAGAATACAAATGTTATGACGGCGATGATGGTACTGATGGTCGTAACGGTCGGGATGGCGAAAGTGGCAGCCTGGGGCGGCTGACCTTAGTAAATCAAGTGGAACCTTTACCCCAGGAAGCACCGACTCAGTCCCATACGGTTTCAAGCTTGGCTAATTCAACCGTTACCCTGTCAAAGAATCTTTGGGAGACCCGCAGCGGCGCTAAAAACTTGCTGGCTCCTGGATCGACCATTGCCAATGACTATGAGATTTATACCGGCCACATTGAGCGACAATTTGCGCTAGATTGGCAGACTTTGCAGCCTTCCCAAAGTTTTACAGATGCTGTTGACCTGGAGTTACAGCCCGATGGTCAGGTCAGTATTGACTTTCCTGAGGCTTATTGGTTGCTGGGAGAAACCATCGACGAAGACACCCTCACCACCTATCGAGTTGATGGCATTGTACCCGTTGCGGAGGTGACGCAGCTGGCATTGGGGCGCGTTGACGGTCGTAGCCGCACCTTTGAAGTAAATGTGGTTGACCTGGCCCAGCGTTCGGACCAGCTAGAGACCCGGTTTGAGGTGCGCTATAGCACCTCGGATAGTGCTGGGCGTCGGCGTCGCTATGACCTGGAGTATGACGGATCGGTACCAGCAGACTTAGTGCAACAGGATCACAATCGCTTTACCTTATCTCTAGGCCGATTGCCAATTCGCTCTCAGCTGCTTAGCGGTGGTACCCAAGCTCAGGTGGAGCTAACGATCATTCGCTCCTACGGGACTAACTCGGCGGAGCAGACGCTGACGTGGCAGGGGAAAATTTAAGGCCATGTCCTGCTAACCAGCCTGTGGTCCAGGCGCTTTGAAAATTAAAGCCGCCGGTAATACCGTCAATGTCGAGAATCTCTCCAGCAAAAAAGAGTCCTGGACAGAGACGGCTTTCCATGGTTTTGAAGTTAATCTCTTTTAGACGGACACCGCCGCAGGTGACAAATTCATCTTTGAAAACACCTTTGCCTTGAAGAGCGTATTCTCCCTGGCATAGTTCCTGAGTAAGCTTGTTGATCGCTTTGTTGGACAGGGTGGCCCACTGGGTTTGAGGCTCGATCTGGGCTCGCTGTACGAAGTAGGTCCACAGGCGTTTAGGGGTTGGTGTCGGGTTGTGGTTTGAGATCGCACGTTTCCCCCCCTCACTCCTGGCCGCCTGCAGCGAAGTCCGCACCTCGTCCTGGCTTCGCTGCGGCAGCCAGTTGACGATTACTGTTCCTTGATACCCCTGGTCATGGAGCGCCCGAGCCCCCCAGGCCGAAAGCTTCAACACAGCCGGTCCGCTCAGCCCCCAGTGGGTAACCAGCACCGGACCGGTTTGAGTCAGCGGTTTCTTTTGGCCTGGCAGTTTGAGTTTGACCTCTACTGGGTTCATCGACAAACCGCTGCGCTGCCTCAGGGCCGCATCTTGAACAGTAAACGTAAACAATGAGGGAACCGGCGGCTCAATGGTATGACCCAGACTTTTAGCGATGCGGTGTCCCTGGGGACTGCTGCCAGTGGCCAGAAGGATGCGATCGCACTGCACGTCTCCATTCTTAAGACTAATGCTAAACCCCGAGCGAGTTTTGTTAACGTACCGGACTGGCGAGCGGGTTTTGATCGTCACTCCAGCCTGCAGGGCGGCTTTCATTAGGCAGTCCACAATGGTGCCAGAATCATCGGTGATCGGAAACATGCGACCATCCGCCTCGATTTTAAGCTTAACTCCTCGCTGCTGATACCAGGCAACGGTGTCCTGGGGCTGAAAGCGGGAAAATGCTCCCCGTAGTGCTTTGCCACCTCGGGGATAATTATGTACCAGCTGGGCTGGGTCAAAACAGTGGTGGGTGACATTGCAGCGACCACCGCCGGAGATCCGAACCTTGGCCAGGCAGTTGGGACCAGCTTCATAGAGGGTGATGGTAGCTTGAGGTTGGGCAGCTGCGATCGCACCAAAAAAACCTGCCGCGCCACCGCCAATCACCCCCACATGTTGCTTGGCCACACGATTAACCCTCTAAAAACACCGAACAAGATATCCCGCAGCCACGAGAAAATTTACATTTTGTACTTTCGTTAGCGTATATTAATAAGTGTGAAGGCATCTGAAATTTCTTTAAGTAGAAGTCAGGATGCTAATAGTGATGATTGCCTTGGCTGTCTGGGACTTTAAGGGTTTCGGACAGCCAATTTCTTTTTCTAATTTATTGTCATAAAAGTTCTGGACTGTTTCGAAAAGTAACAAACCCACCATGGCCACCAAAGATCAAATTCGCAAGCATCTTTCCATCAGCTCCTCAGTAAACTTAAATGTTTCTCGTCCTAGCAATGGTGAAGAAACCAAAAAACTACGGGTGATGGAGCACGTGCAAATGAGCAAGGGGGCCAAAACAGAGCGTTAAGCTATAAGCTATCCTGTCAGCTGGCGCGTCCTAGGCGGGCATCTGACAGGATGCTCATCCTAGTCAGATGCTAAGAGAGTTTTCAGAGGGTTTATAGTTGGGCTAGATTTTGCCAGCGTTTGACCATATTTTCATTGCCCATGGCCAATCCTCTGTCATCTGACAACTATCGTCAATTCTTGCAAGCCCTCAAGGATCAGATTCGTTCGGCTCAGGTTAAGGCCGCGTTAGCCGTTACCCAGGAACTAATCTTGCTTTATTGGCAGATTGGTCGCGAAATTCTGAGTCGGCAGCAGCAAGAAGGCTGGGGAACCAAGGTAATTGACCGTTTGGCCAAGGACCTCAAACGGGATTTTCCTGAAATGAGCGGGTTTTCAGCGCGTAACCTCAAGTACATGCGTGCCTTTGCTGATGCCTATCCTGATGCTCAGCTGGTGCAGCAGGTGTTCTCGCGAATTCCCTGGGGACACAATGTCAAGCTTTTAGATGCGCTCAAAAAACCAGAAGAACGTCTCTGGTATGCCCGCCAGACAATCGAAAAAGGTTGGAGCCGCAACGTTCTATTGATGCAGATTGAGCAAGGGTTGCATCAGCAGACCAGCGCTGCCATCACTAATTTTGAGCGGACGCTGCCCCCTGAGCAGTCAGATTTGGCCCAAAACCTGATCAAAGACCCCTACAACTTTGATTTTCTAACCCTGACGGCAGATGCTCAAGAGCGCGATTTAGAGAAGTCGTTGCTGTCCCACATTCGCGACTTCCTATTAGAGCTAGGTGTGGGTTTTGCCTTTGTTGGCAGTCAGTATCCGATTCAAGTTGGCAACAAGGAATATGCGGTTGACCTGCTGTTCTATCATCTGAAGCTACGTTGCTTTGTGGTGATCGACCTCAAGCTGGGGGAGTTTGAACCGGAGTTTTCCGGCAAAATGAATTTCTTTGTCTCTGCGGTTGATGATTTGCTGCGCCACGCTGACGATCGACCCACCATTGGCATGATTTTGTGCAAATCTAATGATGCAACCGTGGCTGAGTATTCGCTACGAGATGTGAACAAGCCCATTAGCGTCGCCACCCATCGTTTAGGGCGAGAGCTGCCGATAGATTTACAGGGAACACTGCCCACGGTGGAAGAGCTAGAGCAGCAGCTAGAGAGTGCGCCGCTGCTAGAAGAGGGATAAGGCGTATCAAGATATATCTTTACTAATTGCCCAGCGCTTCATCTAAACTGGCTGCCCCAGCCCCTGTATAAATCATCATCAGTAAGCCGCCAATTAACCCCACATTCTTCAAAAATGCGTTGGTCTGACTGCCATCGACCACAAAGTTGTGAAACATCAGCGTTGCCGGTATCAAAAATACAATTAGCAGCAGCGCGCCAATTTTGATCTTGTAGCCCAGCAGCAGCGATAGGCTACCCAGCAGCTGAAAAATAATGGTGCCCGCTGCCAGTAGGCCGCCGAGGGGTAAGCGCTGGCCAAGCATGTCGGCAAATCCGGCAAAGCCCATCAGATGGCTAATGCCAGCTTTTAGAAAAATCAGGGCCAGACAAATACGTGCAGCTAGAGGTAGATACTTCATAGGTCAGACTGGGTGGTTTTGTATTCTTTAGGGACCAAGTATAAAAACAGATACCACCACACTAAAATGACGAGCGCGGCCGGTGCTGTTAGCCACCAGCGATGTAGCCAGACCCAGCTAGCTGTAGGCACAGCCAGACCGGTCAAGACGATGGACCAGGGCTGGCACCACCAGGGTTTTAACTGCCAGAGTGACTGTGGTTGGTCTGATGTTTCCATAGATGACAGCTGCTCAATACATCAGACTAGGGTAGCTTGTTGCGATCGCAAAAAAAAAGCGGTTGAAACAGTAAATACTGTCTCGCCCGCTCCTTGTTAACCCACCCCAGGAGCTATCCGTATATACAGACAGCCCCGGTTCTAAAATTGCTAGCATCAACGGACACCAGCAAAACTTGAGGAGTTCACCAGCAACCTTTTGAGCATCGTGACGAATAGCTCTCAGTAGCCGCATTCACGCATCTTAATGAACTATGTACACCGAAGTATTTCAAAGCCTGTAGAAACGTGTTGAACTATCAACTTGATTTAAGAATCCCATGGGAAGATGACAAATAGGTCTAATTACTTATTTTCTTTAGAATTGGCTTCAAATGGTTGCTGTTGATACGGTTTTCCGTTTTTCTGGGTTGGGCTTGGGTCTGTCATCAAGTCTTTGAGCAGAAGGGACGTTGGTTTTTTGTAACTTAATCCATTGAGATGCGTTATCTATGTCTAATAGAAAATAGTTGCGATCGCAGGCATGAACGCCATTAAAGATTTTTAGTAAGCGTAGCGTTGGGAAATTCGATCAGCCCGTGAATGTTGCTGGGATATGGATGATGCTCTAGATACTGCCCAGGAGGTTGATGATAGCCAAATCAGGGATAGGTTCTGAGTGATCATCGAGGGCTAATCGGGTAGGCCTCGCATTCTTAAGTAGTGACGGTTATGGCAGTCTGGCCTCATGTAGGGAAAGGGCTTATCTGTAGTTTAAATCGCCACAAGCGAAATAAGAATCCCCCGTGTACGCTAAGGTTCACAGGGGATTCGATTTAATATAAAGGGCCAAGTAAACAGAATCCTGTTCGCTTAGATATAGGGTTCGAGATAAGACGTTATGCAATAACTTGCTTTGTCTGTGATTCCACTGTAGGCCGTGATGTGGCATATGCAATCCTTTGCGGGATTAGCCTACGGTCTGCTCATACAATTATCAATTTTTCTTGGTTTGTGTCTGCGATCACTGTGGAACGTGTTGTTTAGGAATTTGCTAAAGGATTACTGGTATAAAGTGTGCGGTATTACAGACGTGCGACGTACTTGGCTTTGGTAAATACTAATAAAAAAGCCCCTGACACGTTAGTCAGAGGCAGTCTGCTGTGTTGTAGGAGAGTTTTGAAAACTAGGAGATGCTACTAAGCGCTGTAGCGAACGCCACGATAGGTGAGGCAGCGGCTAGTGGTCTTGATAGGCATTGCTTTGGGGGTTCTCATTTTGAATGTGCGACCCATAAAGCATAGTTCTGTATTGGTCTCAACGGTTGCGATGGTCTGATGAGAGGGCTTATAGAATGCGCCTAGGTGAGTGAGTTGCATTGGTAGAGTCCTGATAAGTGTGTGGTGTAGAACATTGTTTTGTTTGTTCTGAGTAGAGAAACAGGGCCTTTCCGATCGATTCCGAGAGAAAATTTGTGATCTTTATTCGCTTTGCCTGTGTTGTTGATCACTAGAGAGTAAGACTATATACAGTTGCGACTGACAAAGGGACTCAATTTCTGTCTCAGACTGCCTGTTTACCTGAGGCTAATAGTGTCTGGGCTGATGTGGTGATGCGGTTTGAGATAGAGAAAGTTGCGATCTCAATTATTCAGATCGATCCTTGGACGTTACCAGGACGACACTCGGACGTTTCCAGGATGCCCACCTGAATAATCTGTTATCAGAGCAGCAAACCCATCAGAAACAACATCAAGAATACACGCTTGATTCTGTTGCTCCATGGTTACGAACCTCTAAACGTTAAACGAAAATTTTAGGAGACTTTTCCCATGGCTACTATTACAGGTACTCAGTTCAATGATGTTCTCGTTGGTAAGGGCACGGCCCGTTCTCCGATCGATGATTACATCTATGGGCTAGCCGGTAATGATGCAATCGAGGGGCGCTACGGTAACGATACCATCGAGGGTGGCGACGGTAATGACACAATTTATGGCGATACGATCAACCACAACAGTGTTCGCGGTGGCGCGGATCGTATTTTTGGTGGCAAAGGCGATGATACGATTTATGCTGGCGGTGGTAATGACGTTATTGTTGCGTCCGAGGGCACGACCGCAGATAGGGACATTGTTTTTGGCGGACACGGTAACGACTGGATGTTCACAGGAAACGGTAATGATTTCCTATCGGGTGGTGTTGGTAACGATACGCTACGAGCTGGCGGTGGTGATGACACCTTGGTCGGTAACACTGGTCATGACACGCTTGTAGGACACAGTGGTAATGACTTACTAATCGGCTATCACACCGTTGGAACCCAGATTAGAGACATTGATACGCTCAGCGGTGGCAGCGGTGCCGATATCTTTGCGCTTGGCAATAGCACAGGAATCGCTTACTTGGGTATTGGATATGCGGTCATTACCGATTTTGAAAAGAATGTGGACGATATTCGGGTCCATGGCAATCTGTTTGAATATACGTTAGGCCACACAACCAGTGGAGGTAAAGCTCAAACCAACATTTTCAAAGGTACTGACTTATTGGCTGTTGTTCAAAATGTCCATGTTGAATACAGTGATTTGGTGGGAGCTTAACTGAGCTATTCATCTGTCTGACAAGCCCCTGGCCTCTGTAAACTATGCGGCAGCAGGGACTATCGAGGGCGATTCCACCCAATAAGAAGCCCCCATAGGCGCTAGAGCTCATGGGGGCTTCGGTTTAGATATAAAGGGTTAAGCAATACAGCGTTCTGTCTACTTAGATATACGGTTCAAGCTAGGAAGTTATGCAATAACGTGCTTTGTCTGTAAATCCACTGTATGCCGAGATGAACTATACACACTCCCCTTATTGGCGTCTCTTACCGTTTCCTTACATACCCCTCAATTTTTGCTGGGTTGGGTGTGGGATCACAGCGTAATGAACTGGCTTGATATTGACTGGAGGATTAATGGTAAATCTTTCGCCTTGCACTAGTAAACAACCGAAACAGAACTGTGTTCTAGTAAACATTTAAAACACAACAGCATCCAGAACGATCTACCTGAGAAACCTTCTAAATGGAACAATGCTATCCAGAGTTGCTGTGTAAAGAGATTTTACTTTACCTAAAACAAGACTCTCTAATGCAAGTAAGAAGAACTATCAGTGACCTGTTTGGATGCTGGTATTGATCTTTCAAACGACTCTATTGAGATATCGATTGGTGACCTCCTTTGTTGTGGTTATAAGCTTTTCAGCTCATGTATTAAGCATATTCCTGTAAATCAGAACTATCTCTTCTCCGATACAAACGTTAATGATGTGGGCTATTGAATAGTCTCAACGGCCTTGATTGGATTGTTGAGGTATACAACGTCAATTTTATGCTCGACAGTTGTTTTAGTCCGCGCAGCTAGAGCCTCTAGTCGAGTGGCCTGAATATTTTCGATGGCCTTGGTCTGATTGTTGAGATGCTCTAAACGTAGCTTGTGGACAGAATTCTTAGTGCGAGCATCCAGCGCTTCCAGACGAGCGGATTGGAGATTGAAGCTAGCGGGCTCGGCGGCAGCGATGGGAGCAACAGCAGCGGATGCAACCAGAACAGTTAAAGCAGAAAGAAGTGTGCGTTTCATAGTTAAAGCTCCTTGGGGGACTCAGTAACTTCATTAGTTATAAGAATGCCGGAGCTAGCTGAACGTCATCTGACCGATAACTGAGCGTTGCTTAAGGGGTTTCTGAGATTAGCTGAGTAAATGTAGTGATGGAGAGCACAAGCTGTAAACTACGCGATTGCTGATTGTAGGGAATAAATCGATCTGTGCAATGTGCTATTGGCCAATATTTTGCAAATGAGACTATACCAGGGATCGACAACGCCTAAAATACTAAAGTTTGAGCTTAGATTTGGAGGATAGGGTGTGTCTGAAGTGGGGGCAGTTGAGCGTTCCGCCGATTGGTCGTGGCCATGGTGGCCGCTGGTGCCGCTGTATCCCTATGGTCAGCGACGTACCTTACGTCGTGAGGTCATCGCTAATCAAGTTTGGACCTTTGATCAAATTCAGGGCATTTTGTATGTCGTAGTGCCCATCCGGATGACTATAGTGCGCCTGGCGGCGGGGGGGTTGTTAGTCTATGCGCCGGTTGCGCCCACCCCCGAGTGTATTCGTCTGGTAAATGAGCTGGAAGCTGACCACGGTGATGTGAAATACATCATTTTGCCGACGGTGACGGGGCTAGAACACAAGGTGTTTGTCGGTCCCTTTGCCCGTAAGTTTCCCTCATCGCAAGTTTATGTCGTTCCCCACCAGTGGAGTTTTCCGCTAAATCTGCCCCTTAGCTGGCTTGGGTTTCCCATGGGGCGTACCCACTGGCTACCGGAAAATTCTGCCGATGCGCCTTTTGGCGATGAGTTTGACTATCGAGTGCTGGGGCCAGTCAATTTAGGCATTGGTCCTTTTTCAGAAGTAGCTATGCTACACCGTACTTCAAGAACCCTATTAGTGACGGATTCTGTGGTGTCAATTCCTGCCGATCCGCCACCGATTGTGCAGCTGGATAGCTATCCGTTACTATTCCACGCTAAAGACAGTGCTGCCGATGAACCTACAGATACTGCAGCGAATCGTCGTAAGGGGTGGCAGCGAATCGCGTTATTTGCGTTTTACTTTCGACCCGATGCACTGAAAGAGCCCCAGTGGGGGCGTGTGTTGCGAGAGAGTAAGAAGTCTGCGGATCGCTCTAAACGGGCTTACTTTGGTTTGTATCCGTTTGACTGGGAGCCTACCTGGCAACGGTCTTTTGAATGCCTATGTGACAATGGCAGACTTTTGGTGGCACCAGTGTTGCAATCATTAATTTTTAATCGTGGTGCTAAAGCTGTGCTGACTTGGGCTGATGAAGTGGCCGAAATGCCATTTGAGCACGTGATTCCCTGTCATCTGGATGCACCTATTAAAATCGATGGCGATACATTTCGTCAGGCGTTTGCGTTTTTGTCTGCGGAAAATGGACCGAGACGCGGTGGGGAGTTGCCAGAAGTTGATTTTAGCTTGCTGAATAAGATTAGTCGTCAGCTGGAGCGTTTTAGGATCACGCCACCGCCTAGCTCTTAGCGAACTAGTTTTGATGAGGCAGATTTGTGGGGCATCAGGGATAAAGAACGGGCTTACTAAGGCCAGCAAGAGTTGTATAAGCCTTAAGTCTTTCGCGCTAAAAATTGGGAGTCTGTGACCGTCCTTCTAAAATCAGCTCAGACAATTGCCGATCTCAAAATCTATTATGGTTGCTTCTGCGCAAAAGAATGAACAGCCTAGGCCGAGTCAGCAGGCTGATGGACCCCAGCTTAATTGGCGTACCTGCTGGTATCCCATTGCTTTTGCGGTGGATTTACCGACTGACCGACCCTATGGGTTTTCTATCTTTGCAGAGCCCTTTGTTCTCTTTCGCGATCGCACCGAAACCCTAATCTGCTTAACCGACCGCTGCCCCCATCGGCTAGCCAAACTCTCGAACGGTCGCGTCACCGATGGCCGCTTGGAATGTCTGTATCACGGATGGCAATTTGGTGAGGACGGTACCTGTTTGCATATTCCCCATCTGTTGGAGGGGGCTGTGATACCTGAGCGAGCTTGTGCTGACTCGTTTCCAGTCCAAGAGCACCAGGGTATTATCTGGGTTTGGGCCGACAAAGATAAGCCTCCTGTTCCGGATATGCCGCCTGCCATTGATGGCTTAGAAACCGAGGGAGTGTTTCAGGTAGATACCACTACCGATCTTCCGTTTGACCATGCCTTCTTAGTGGAAAATTTGCTGGACCCGGCTCATGTCTATATCAGTCATGATGGCACCGAGTTAAATATTCGCCGGGAAGATGCGGCTCCTTTAGCTATGGAGCTATTGGCTACATCGGTAGAGGGGATCCAAGGACGCTTTTGTCGGGCCGATCGTCCCCGGGCTCCCTGGACCAGGGTGACTTTTTATGCGCCTATGCTGGTGCACTACGACTTTTCGAATCCTGCCTACGGTGTGGTGGGTGGTTTGGGACTGTATGCCTTGCCGATTGCCCCTGGCCACAGTCGTATTCTAGTGCGACGCTACGGCACATTCTTCAAGCGTTCGTTTACTCTCAAACCTCGTTGGCTAGAGCATTTGCGCCAAAATAAAATTCTAGAGGAGGATCTAGCGTTTATCGTGGCGCAGGATCAATTTTTTCGGGCGTCGCAGCAACCACTAAAAGCTGCCTACTTGCCGTTAAAAACCTGCGATACCTTCGTGATGGCACATCGTCGCTGGTTGGATCGATTTGGTCAAAATCTTCCGTGGTATGTGGGATTTTCCACGTCAAAAGCGCCAGCTGAGTATCTAGACTCCCATCAGTTATCGACTCGCTTTGAGCGCCACACTCAGTCCTGTCAGTCCTGTCGTGGTGCCTATGACCAGCTCGTGATCATTGAGCAAGCTGGGTGGGTGGGTGCGGTAACGAGTGTAGTTTTAGCCCTAGCTACTGAAGGGCAGGCACATTGGGTTTTTGTGGTCAGTTTTTTACTGGCGATGGTAGCGATCTCAACTGTCAACCACCTAAAATCTCACTTCTAGACCCCCAGATTTTGGCGAAATAATAGAGTGGTGTAAATCTGCAATGCTGTGTCCCAATCGCTGGGCTTACGTCGGTTGAGATCTAAATAGACCGGCATATAAGGCAGTAGAGAAATCATTTCTAATGCTCCCTGACCAAAGTTGGTAAAGTCCTCTAGTATGGGACAGTCGGTGCTCCGAGTAATGTGCTGCACCAGCCCGTTCCAGCGAATACTCGTGGAGGTAAGGTTAGTCTGGTCTGGCACTAGGGGGACACTGTTGCGAAACTCATAGGTGCGATCGCACATCCTCAGAATACTCTGACGCCTATGTACATGCAGATCGACCACCTGAGCATAGTCCTTGACCTGTACCTTACGCTGTGATTTTCCCCAAGGTCCCTTGTCAGTGACTTGCTCAAATAGCGGTAGCTGAGCCCTGACGATCTGCGTAACTTCGGACCAATCAAACTGAATTGACCCCATTTGTCCCGTGGGGCTCTGGCAGACTACTACAGGCTGAGGTGCGATCGCACGACAATGCTTAATTTGAAAGACTTGAACAGTTTTGAGAACATCAATCGTCGCCCATGTTGTGGGGATACCGACTGCCTGTAAAGCCTCACCGTAATATTGCATCTCGCCAATCGGCCCAGTGCGCTGTAGCCGCAGCCCCCGTTTAGGCATCTGCAAGCGAGCCATATAGGGGTCAATCCGTAGAATCTCTGCCAAACCGACTGCCGCTTGCTGCGCATTCTCCGGGGGCATAATTACCAGTACACCCGGTTCGTCACTCCCCAAAACGGCTTTGGCCTCATTCAAAGCCTCTTGACGACTGGCCTCTCTCGCCTTTTGGATGCGCTTTAAGCCTGATCTAGCCTGACCCATAAGTTTGGGATTATTGACCCGTTTGAGAAAGGTTAAATAGGTTTTTTCCGCCGCATCCCACTGTAGTGTGCCTTCCTGCAAACGCCCAATGGACAATAGCATCAGCGGATCCTTAGGTGCATTCTTGCGCCACTGTTTGATCAATTGCTTGGCGCGACGATAATCCTGGGCTTCAAGGGCTGAATTGACAAGTTGATGCATAGGTTAGCGGATAGTGGCGGGACAGTGGCAAACAGCAAATGGCCAAAACCTTCCCCATTCTAAAGGGCCTGCCAAGTAACGAGGCAGCGTCGCCGTCTGCCAGCACATGGCTAAAATAAAGGCAAGAAGACATAGTGATATTAACTAGCCGCTAATTCCCATGCGTACACCCTCGTTTTTCACCCAGTTACTCACCACCAGCTTAATGGGAGTAGTCATTGGTTTGGGTCTGGGTTGGCGTCAAAAAGCTGTCACACAGAATACCGCTAATAGTTCTCCAGAGCCGTCACCAGCCATTGCTGCCTCAGACTCGATAGGCCTAATGGAATTTTTGGTCCTAGCCGGTGGAGGCGCTCCCCACTATAACGAAATTGCCCTCGAAAAAAATGTGCGTTATTTTCAGCGCACCCTGGAAGTGTTGGGCCTCGACCTCAGTAGGGCGCACCAATACTTTGCCAATGGCAATGACGGTGAAGCTACTGTTCGCTACATTAACCTTGTGGGTCAAGAGCAATTCAAGCCGCCGGAGATTGAGAATCTTGATGGTCCTGCCACCGTCAGTAATGCCCAAACCTGGTTTGAAGGATTAGCGAATAAATCATCTCCTTGCCCAGCCTTTTTCTATTTCACCGGTCATGGAGCCTACAATGACGACGACCCTGATAATAATGCCATGATCCTCTGGGAGGAGGAGTTTGTTTCGGTCCAGCAACTCTCCAGCTGGCTCGATCAGCTACCTGCTGAGCAGCCCTTTGTAACCATGATGGCTCAGTGCTTTTCAGGATCCTTTGCCAACCTTATTTACGAACAGGGCAATCCTGAAAACCCGGTGGCCTTGCAAACTCGCTGTGGTTTCTTTGCTACCGTTGCGGAGCGGCCTTCGGTGGGCTGTACCCCGGCCGTGAATGAAGCCGACTATCGGGACTATAGTTCCAGCTTTTTTGCTGGACTAAGTGGGGTCGATCGCATCGGTAAACCGGTTGCTTCTGCCGATTACAACATCGATGGCACAGTCTCCTATGCCGAGGCTCATGCCTTTGCCAAAGTGGACGAAGAGACTACCGATTGGCCCGTTTCTACTGTGGAAGTATGGTTGCAAAAGCAGGCTAGTAAAGAGAAGATTACTGAGATTTTTGCACAACCAATAGGCGATTGGATAGCTCAGGCTGAACCTCAGCGACAGTACGTAGTACGTGCGCTCAGCGAGAAACTTTCTTTAGATCTAAATCAGTCCTATGCTAGCCAAATGCCCCCCCTTGATTTTGAATCTGTTACCGGAGCCTACTGGGTGCGTTTGGGCATGGAACTAATCAATATCTCGGTAATTCACCAAATTCAACAAAGTGACCAAGCTGACTTAAAGCGGGTGTTAGAACAAATTACAAACTGCGAAAATGGCAGTCTGTCCACTTAATTGTCTTTAATGGCCAGTTGGCCACCATACTCAACTGGAATCTGACTCTCGGGAGATAGTCCTTTTACTTCACTGTAGAGTTTGATGTATTTGAGGGCTGACTGCTCCCAGCTAAAGTTTTCGGCCATAGCTCGCTGCTGTAGCTTTTTCCAAAAGGGCTTGTACTGAAACCCTTCCCAGGCTCGCACCATACAGGTAAACAGATCCAAGGGTTCATAGCGATCAAAGCAATAGCCGGTGCCTTTCCCATTAACGGGGTCGTGGTGACTCACGGTATCGACTAAGCCACCGGTACGTCGCACAATCGGTACACAGCCATAGCGCATGGCAATCATTTGACTGATGCCGCAGGGCTCAAACCTTGATGGCATAAGAAATGCATCGGCACCGGCATAGATTTTTTGGGCTAGCTGGCTGCTGTACATTAAGTACACCGAGACGCGTCCGGGAAACCGATTGGATAGTTCCCACAGCTGGGTTTCATAATGACGATTCCCTGAGCCGAGCAGTACCAGCTGAGTATCGGTATAGGCCAAAAACCGATCCATGGTTTGTAACATCAGGTCGATGCCCTTTTGTTCAACTAGACGGCTGACCAGACCGATGACAAAGCGATTATCGTTAACTTCTAACCCCATTTCTGATTGCAGAGCCTTTTTGTTGATGGCTCGCTGATCGAGAGTTTCTGCTGTATAAGTCTGCTCAATCTGGGAGTCGGTAGCAGGATTAAACTCGTCTAAATCAATGCCGTTAACAATACCGCTTAGTTTTTCGCTGATATAGGATAGCAGTCCTTCTAGCTTTTCACCGTATTCCTTGGTTTGAATCTGCTGGGCATAGGTGGGGGATACGGCATTCACACGGTCGGCATAGAGCAGGGCTGCCGCCATGGTGCTATCGCCTTGCATATACCAGGGACACCAGGTGATTTTATCTAGTTTCCAGCGCCAGGGACCTTGATAGGCCAGGTTATGGATGGTAAAGACTGTGGAGATTTCAGGAGACTGGTGCATCCACACTGGAATCATGCCTGTGTGCCAGTCATGACAGTGAACAATGTCTGGTTTCCAGTGGTTCCAGCAAAATTCGGCAGCCCCGTTGGCAAAGAAAGTAAAGCGCCAGTCTTCGTCGTCGGTACCGTAGATCTCTGGGCCATCAAAGGCGGGATGGCCAAATAAATAGAGGGGCACCTCCGACTTGGGTAGGGTGGTTTCATAGACGGCGAAGGCATTGAACATGGCATAGCCCCACCAGACTGGTTCGTCGGGAATAGTTATTTTATCGCCCATAAACCCGTAATAAGGCATCAAGACTCGCACATCGTGCCCCATGGCTCGCAGTGCTTTAGGCAATGTGCCGACCACATCCCCCATGCCGCCCACTTTTGCTAAAGGGGCGGCCTCTGCTGCCACAAATAAAATTCGCATCGCCTTCCTGTTGCCCCGTTTAAAAACCCACATTCCACGGGATCAAGTCTAGAGGGGGATTGGCTTTGTGCATAGTGCTTCAGCTTACGGATGACTAAGTAATTAGGGATTGGTTTTAAAAATAGAAAGGATGCAGCTCGTAAACTGCATCCTTGATGGATGACTTAGGGTGGGATACTGTCCCGTCCTGAGAATGGTTTAACGGCTTTCGGCTGCGATCGCATCCAAAATTTTCTGTGCACCAGCCTCTTTAGCCCGCTTTGCCAGGGTTGTACCCATGGCGTCAGCTGTCCCAACGGGGCCAGAGATTTCGTCTTTGACCAGGGTTTGGCCATCCAGGCTAGCCACAATTCCGTTCAGTGTCAGGGTATCTTCCTCGATCACCGTATTGACACCAATGGGGACCTGACAGCCCCCTTCTAGCTCTCGTAAAAAGGCCCGTTCTGCATAGCAGCGTTGAGCCGTGGGTTCATGCTCTAGGGTTTTTATCACGTCGAGAATGTCATCATCACCGCCACGGCACTCGATACCAAGGGCACCTTGACCAACCGCATGCAGAGAAATCTCTGCCGGGACTACCTGCTGAATCCGGTCAGCCATGTCCAAACGCTTTAAGCCAGCCACTGCCAAAATGATGGCATCGTACTGGCCTTCGTCTAGCTTACGGAGCCGTGTATTAAGGTTGCCACGAATATCCTTGAACTGAAAAGAAGGAAAGTGATGGCGCAGCTGAGCCAAACGGCGTAATGAAGATGTGCCAATAATTGCGCCTTCAGGCAGCTGGTCTAGGGTTTTACCTGCATGCTTTTCATGGACGACTAGGGCGTCGGCAGGGTCTTCCCGCTCGGTCACACAGCCCAATATCAGACCCTCAGGTAGTCGTGTGGGTAGGTCTTTAAGGGAGTGAACGGCAAAATCGATGGTGCCGTTGAGCATGTCATCTTCTAGCTCTTGGGTAAAAAGACCTTTGTCGCCAATTTTTGAGAGGGAAACATCTAGAATCTTGTCCCCTTTACTTTCCATGGTCTTAACTTCAAAGTTAATCTCAGGGAAACGCTTTTGTAGCTCACCCTGGACCCAGTGGGTTTGCACTAGGGCAAGCTGACTTTTGCGAGAACCAATCCGGATAGTACGGGTTGCTACATTTGAGGACATAGTTAACGGATTTGTTATGGTTAGTTAGCTAGCAGCTGCTAGCTAAAAGAGTTGCTGTTGCTGATGTGTTGGATGTACCTAGCCGGAAAAATTACAACACAGGATCTTAAGATTACAGCACCAACGACCGCTCACGGTCGCCAAGCCTCTTGATTACAAAGTTCTGTAAATGAGTGTTGATTTGAGTTTACGAAAGCAGCCGCGATCAAGTTTAGGTGCCTGGATGCACCGGCTGGCCAGTTTTCTGGGGAGTGTAGCTGCCGTAGCTGTGTTGTCCCTCCCGGTTTACGGCCAACGGCTAGATCCGGTTCTATTGGATGCTTTTCTCACCAATCCACTCGAGGCTGAGCCCCGAGATCCCTTGCTGCCGACTACCGTTGTAGACCGTCCGCTGAGTCCGCTAGAGCTGTATAACCTGGAACTCGAGCTGTTTCGCATGGATGAACAGGCTAGGGCTCTACTGCTGGCAGAGCAGCCTGAAGAGGCCTTTGCCCTGTGGATACGCGAGGTACAGCTGCGTCGGCTGTTTGGCCTTGACGTAGAGCTTGAGGCCCTCGGACGTATTGGTCAACATGCCTGGAATGAGCAGCGCTCTCAAGAGGTACGGTTGCTGGCGGTCAGACTGGAACGGATTTGGTTAGCAGAAAAGGAGACTGCCACTCTGGAGCGAGTCGAGACCATCGCGGCTATTGCCCAGGTCCTGCGCATGCGAGATATCTCAACGGATATTTACCAGCAGCTGATCGAGATGACAGCTGCTGACGCGACGGCTCAGCATGGGTGGGTGGTGATCCTGGCCGATCACTATTTGCAGTGGTTCGATTTTGAGAATGCGGCCCAGCTTTATACCGGTCTTGTTGCCACTGCCAAAGCTCAGGGGAATACCCTGGAGCATGTCCAATACCTCAAAAATTTGATTTATAGCTATCAAGAGGCTAAGGCGTATTCCCAAGCACTGCCGGTGCAAACTGAATTGTTGGGCATCTACAGAGCTACGGGGCAAAACGACCGTGAACCGCCTTTGGAGATTGATATTGCCCGCAATTTTCGGGCGCTGGGTATCGATACCCAAGCACTCAAATATTATAACCTGGCCTATGTGACGGCCCAGCGTTTGGAACTCTATGGTCACGTCAGTACGGTGCTCAAGGAGGTGGGTGACCTTTATGCTGATCAGGGGCGAACCAATGAGGCGTTGACCATGTATAACCTGCTGGTGCGGGCGGAGCAGCAAGCCTATAATCAGCATGGCATTCTAGAAGCCTATGACCGCCTTGGTCAGCTCTACCTCAGCATTGATGATACAGACAATGCTCTGGTTGCTTTTCGAGCCGGTTTGGCCTTTTCAGAATCGCTGAAATATCGTGAAGCCTATTTTCGTGGTGAAGTGGCCAAACTGAGTCTGGCCGATCCGTCTGCCGCTGAAGAGCCAGCCAGTGAGCCCTCCTTGCGAGATTCGGTGCAGGAGGGGCTGCGGGATAATCCGCCCTTTGATGTGCTTCCGGTTGAGATTGATCCTATGGAAACAATACCAGCTGAGGCTCCTGCTGCTGAGGCTCCGGAGGCTTTCCCCGAGGTGGAAGTCATTACGGATGAAACCGTTGATGTTACCCCCGAGCCAGAAGATAGTGGTGATTCTCAGTAAAGTGTGTGAAAGTTTTTGCCGGTTGCCTATACCAGTAGTTTGATGCCGATTCCTCCCAGAAGTACCAGCACTACCTGACGAAAAATGGCGGCATCAATATATCTGGATAGCCAAATTCCTAGGCCTAGGCCAGTCATAAAGAAAGGGGTGGCGTAGCCTATCTGGGTGATGAGAGCCCGGTCAAAGTCGCCCTGCCAAAGGTGGGTTGCGATCGCAACCAATGACAGCACACATAACATCCCAGGCAGATGGCTTTTATATTCCTGAGGACTCCACTCATTACAGGTGGCATAGATCACGATAGGGGGACCACCAATATTAAATGCACCCGTCAGTACGCCGGATGCCGCTCCAAATGCATAGGCCCAAGAGCGTCCCCTTAGCTCTGGCACTGATAACTGCAGCCAGGAATACGCTACATAGCCTAGCACCAACATACCTAGACCCTGCAGAGCAAGGTGTTCCGGTACGTACTGTAGACCCATCACCCCCAATGGGATTGTGATCAGTGCGGCAACGGCCAGATGCATGATCCGTGACCACTCAAACCCTTCTCGGTAGTACCACCAGAGCACCACATTGCCGATTAACCCTACAGCAATCACTAAGCTCACTGCCAGTTGTAGTTCCATAAACACTGGCAACAGTGACACCGCCACCAGGGCAAATCCAAAGCCGGTTAGCCCCTGCACCAACGATGCTAGACCCACAATTAACCCAATCCAGAGACTGTCGGTCATGGTGGGGTCGAGTATATCCATAGGGTTTTGTCATAGTGTACGCACCCTCTAATTTTACTGATTATTAAGATAATTAACCTAATGTAAATGTCGGATTCGTTATTTTACCGACAGCTAGACGGTGCCTAAGTAATTGTGAGTCAATATTCCGAGAGCTGACCAGTTGTATAGTCAACTAATTGATGAGTAACCTGGTGATGTCAGTGACCTCTACGACTCCAAAAGAAATTGCCCGGCAGATGACCAGTCACTGTATTGCCATGCGGTTACGACAGATCAACCGCATGGTCACCCGACTCTACGATGAGGCGCTTCGTCCTTTGGGATTTACTGTAAACCAGCTCAATATCCTGGCCACAGTTGTCAGCCGTGGTCCCATCGCTCCTGGGCAGCTCGCTCAGATGCTGGGTATGGAAAAATCCACCGTCAGTCGTACGATTAATCGTATGTACAAGCGTGGTTGGATTGATATTGGTGAGGGTAAAGATAAACGGAGTCAGTCCCTCAGTGCCACTCCCCAAGGACGTCAGTTATTGCTCAAAGCGTCTCCTGTGTGGGATGAGTTACAGGCCAGCGTTCTAGACTCCACCGCTGAGAATGCTAGCCTATTGGCTGCATTTGGCATAGCAACCCAAACACCGGAGTCTCTTCCTCATGAGAAGAACGACGATTTCTATAACGATGATTGTGCCGATGATTTCTATAACACGAGCCCATAACCCCGATGGGGACGTTCCATGGAACGTCCCCATCGGGGTTATGGATTAGTTCTCATCCATCAACGCTAACGCCTTCTGCTGCATCATTTTAAATATGTTGTAAAACCCATTGGCACGTGATGGTGTGAGGCTCACATCTAGTTGAGTATCCTTAATAAAATCGGGCTCTAGCTGCACAACCTCCATGGGGGGCAGTCCCTTGAGGCCTTCAATCAATAGTGCCACCAACCCCTTAGTAATCTGCGCATCCGAGTCGCCCTGAAACGTTACATGGCCTTCATCGTCCCGGTTGGCAATAATATAGACTTGCGAGACACATCCTTTCACCTTGTTATCTGAGGTTTTAGCGTCTTCAGGAAAATCTTCCAAACGCTTGGCGTACCACAACAATTGCTCATAGCGACGTCGCGGATCTTGGATTCGCTGGAAACGTTTGACGATTTTATCCAGAGCAGGGGGGCGAGCGGAATTGACGGACATCTGCAAATGCGAACTGGTGGGCACTGTCTACTGTCTTTAGTGTAAACCAGTGTAAACCGCTCAAGTCTCCATCTAGGAACTGTGCCTTAAATGAATGTCACGTGACTAATCCCCGTTGTTCTCTTTGTGGATCATGAATCGATTGGCTACGGTCTCGGGCTGTAATGCCGATAAAATCACGTGATCTGAATCAGTCACGATGACGGCCCTAGTACGTCTGCCGTAGGTCGCGTCAACCAGCTGACCGGTGTCTCGAGCATCGCCAATGAGTCGTTTAATGGGGGCAGATTCAGGGCTGACAATGGCCACTACCCGATTCGCAGATACGATATTGCCAAAGCCGATATTGATAAGCTTAATGTCCATAGGTTCGATAGCAAAAGTTTAGAGCACAAAACCAAAAAACTGACAACCGCCACTAAGCGTAACGATGCCCCCTAATAAGTGCGTAAATGACTAAATCCTTACACCGAAATGTTAACGAAAAAAACGGGACTTAAACATGACAAAAACAACGCTTAACGATTCAGAAGGCTGATTTTGTCCAGTTTGGCCATCGTAGAGTGCCCATCTTCGAATGAGGGTGTACGGAAAATACCTAAATCATCCATAAACCTTCAAAATTGTTGATAATAGAGGAAAAAGAGTGCAGCCGGTTGATATAACCACCCTTAGAGCCATTTGTGATGAGTTAACCACCCAATGGTTGCCAGCTCGTTGTGATCAGGTGGTGCAACGCGATCCTCATACCATTTGCTTAGGGTTGCGTACTTTTGATCGGCGGGGATGGCTAACGATCTCCTGGCATCCCCAGGCGGCTCGGATTCACATGGGTGCTGCTCCCCCCAAGCGACCTGATACGTTTACGTTTAGTCAGCAGCTCAAGCATCAGTTTAGTGGTCTAGCCCTCACCAGTATTGAATTCTTGGCTCCTTGGGACCGGACTGTCGATCTGCAATTTGCCCGTCGTCCCGACGAACCGGCAGAGTGGCATCTTTATGTGGAGATTATGGGAAAGTACAGCAATGTTCTGTTGACCAATGCCCGCCAAGAGATCGTAACAGCTGCGCATCAGGTGAATGAGCAACAGTCTAGTGTCCGCACCATTCGTACGGGGGGAGACTATAAGCCGCCACCAGCCATCGTCGGGACATTGCCTCGCTTATCAGAGTCGTTTACTGATTGGCAAGAGCGGATTAGTTTGATCCCAGGCAAGCTGAGCAAAATGATGGTGAAAAGCTATAGCGGTGTCAGTACGGCCTTAGCAAAACAGCTGAGTACTGCGGCTGGTCTAGAGCCTAGTCAAACTACAGATAGTCTGTCAGCTGACGACTGGCAGCAGCTTTATGGACAATGGCGGCGCTGGCTTCAGTGTCTAGAAAATAACGACTTTCAACCAGGCCATACCGAGCAGGAGTATACCGTGCTGGGATGGACAGCGGTAACCGTTGCAGGGTCTATCCAGCAGC
Source organism: Cyanobacteria bacterium P01_B01_bin.77 (assembly GCA_039028535.1). Classification (GTDB taxonomy): domain Bacteria; phylum Cyanobacteriota; class Cyanobacteriia; order Phormidesmidales; family Phormidesmidaceae; genus Leptothoe. The sequence continues at coordinate 26,875 of JBCCHX010000044.1, read as the reverse complement.
TATTGGAAGACTACTACAGTACCCAGCTCAACCGACAAACCTTTTCACAGCTGCACCATCAACTCACCCAAAAAATAAAGAATTTGACGGGTAAACTGCGCCAAAAGGCTGCTAGGTTTTATCAGCGGTTGGATGATTCTGACCAGGCTGAACGCTATCGAGTGCAGGCAGATTTACTGATGGCCTATCTCCATGAGTGGCAACCAGGGATGTCGTCGATTCAGCTGAAAGATTTTGAATCGGGAAAGCCTGTCACTCTTGAGCTGAATCCTGAAAAAAATGCGGTGCAAAATGCTCAGGCTTTTTATAAGCGGCATCAAAAACTGAAGCGTACCCGTGATGCGGTCATGCCTTTGTTGGAGGAGGTGGAAACGGAGCTGCACTACCTTGAACAAGTGGAAGCCGCCCTGCTCCAAACTGCTCAATATGTGGCTGTTGACGATCTTATAGCCCTAGAAGAAATACGTGACGAGCTGATACAGCAAGGCCATGTGACAGATCCCTATCAGCGTCAAAGTAAATCCAAGGGCCGGACCGACCTGCCCAACTTTCATAAGTTCCAAACTCCTAGCGGCACTGATGTCTGGGTAGGACGTAATAACAGCCAAAATGAGGCCCTATCGTTTAAGGCGGCGAATGACTATGATCTATGGCTGCACACTCAGGAAATTCCTGGTAGTCACGTGCTACTACGTCTGGAGCCTGGAGCGTATGCCAGTGATGATGACTTGGCCTGGGCTGCCAACATTGCGGCCTGGTTTAGTCGAGCTCGCCAGTCGGAGCAGGTGCCAGTGGTTTATACCAAACCTAAACATGTCTATAAACCTAAAGGAGCCCGCCCTGGCATGGTGATCTATAAGCATGAACAGGTGCTGTGGGGCCAACCACAAAAGGCTCAAGCGTATTTAGGCAAAGCCAGTGTGGAGAGGTCAACGTAGATTGAATAGGTCAATGTGAAACTCGATGAAAGCGATATTTTTTGCCACCCCAGCAATTGTCTGGTCTAGCTTCCTATGCTGATTACCCCTCTAGCCCAACGTCTCCATCCCCTCAGTGTGGCTCCTATGATGGACCGCACTGATCGGCATTTTCGCTATTTCATGCGGCAGATCACTCAAAAAACGTTGTTGTATACCGAGATGATTACGGCCCAGGCTATTCTCCATGGCGATCACAACAAGCTCCTGGGGTTTGATCCTGCAGAAAAACCCCTGGCGCTACAGATTGGTGGCGATAATCCCCAGCTGTTGGCCAAATGTGCCCGAATTGCTGAGGATATGGGCTATGACGAGGTCAATCTAAATGTGGGCTGTCCCAGTAACCGAGTGCAAAGTGGCCATTTTGGCGCATGCCTGATGGCCCAGCCGGAACGGGTGGCTGATTGTGTGGCGGCAATGCAGGCAGCGGTGCAGATTCCGGTCACAGTCAAGCATCGGATTGGCATTGATGATTGCGATCGCTATGAAGACATGCTCCACTTTGTCATGACGGTCGCAGCTGCAGGCTGCAGTCGCTTTACCGTTCATGCCCGTAAGGCATGGCTACAGGGCCTTAGTCCCAAGGACAATCGCAATATTCCTCCCTTGCGCTATAACGATGTCTATCGCTTAAAGCATGAGTATCCCCAGCTGTGGATTGAAATCAACGGCGGTATTAAAACCTTGAGTCATACGCTGGTTCATCTGCAGCAAGTGGACGCTGTCATGATTGGCCGAGCCGCCTATGATACTCCCTATATCTTTGCCGAAGCCGATCGCAATATTTACGCTACTGACGATTCCCCCTTAACCCGCCATCAGATCGTGCTCGCCATGCTGCCCTATATTGCTCGCTGGACCGAGCAGGGAACCAAGCTTCACTCTATTACTCGACACATGCTGCAATTGTTTCATGGTGTACCGGGTAGCCGAGCTTGGAAGCGTTACCTAACGGTCAATAGCTCTCGCCCCGGTGCTGACATTGACACGGTAAAAGCTGCATTGACTCAGGTGTCGGAGTCGCTGAGTAAAAATACTTGCCGAACTGCGTCTTTGTCAACGCAAATCTGTGGATGATTGTTTAAAGAAAATCTCTTGACCACAAAAATTTCAGAACTTAATTAATCTTAATTAAATGTTACAATTTGATACAGAATGGGGATCAGTAAGTTGGCTCTCCCCTTAGATGGCAAGAATTAAGATTACAGTCTATGGCCAGGTACAAGGTGTGGGTTTTCGATATCACACTCGGCAAAAAGCACAAGAACTGGATTTAACAGGCTATGTGACAAATAAGCCTGACCATACGGTAGAAATTGTGGCCGATGGCTCTGAGGAGCAACTGCAGTCTTTGGTCGCATGGACTCAAACGGGACCCACGCGAGCAAGCGTTAAGCGTATTGATGTAGAAGACTGTTTGCCGATAAATCGCTTTGATGAATTTGTAATTGAGTGATAGGCTCTATCCCCGCCTAAACCTAACGTCTTTTCGCAGAAGATACTTCAGTCTAGATAGGGGCTAGCTCGTTACAATAGTGTGAAGATAAGCACTAAGGTAAATGCGGCCATACACGTCAAAATAAATGTATCTCGGCTCAATGAGCGGCGGGCGTTTCTGCTAGGAAGGATTTGACTACCAGGATGCGGTAAGGCTAGCGTGGCCGTATCGGCATAACCCACGGCATATCCGTTGCCGCTATGGGTCGCAAAAGCTGGTTGAACCATGGCAGGCAGGTTGCGGTAGTGGCTACTGCTAGGCACTGCTTTAGAAGGTTCTTCCAAGTCAGTAAACATGCTTTCCTCAAGCACGAGACTGATTTCATTGCCGTTCCAGCCTTTGCCTCTCAAAATATCAGTGGCAGCTTCCGGACCACGGTTGAGAAAATCAATGGCTGAATGGGTGGGTTCGGCATGGCCTGAATATAAAGAATCAGCGGGTGGGCCAAACATTTTCTGCAGCTTATCAAGCTCTCTAGACTGAGCCTGCATCATGGCAAATTGCTGGTCAGTGATATCAGCTTTCTTCAAAACGCTATTGATTTGTTCGCAGGACCAACCTTCTCTACATAGTGTACGGGCAACTCTGACATCTAAATCTTGTTCCAACAAGGCATCATGTTGAACGTTCTTCATATTATTTTTGGCTTAGGCAGGCACATGTGATAGGCATGTTATCCAAAGCGGCAGTTCTATGAAAACCTTTAAGGCCGTAGGGATGAACAATGGGGATAAGCCTGAGGTGCCAGGTGGTAGTACCCTTGTGATTCCTCAGTTCTTTCTTCTATATACGTATACGTGATGGACGATGTTCCCGTATTTGACACTAGTGCACCCTCTAGAAAACTTCATGGCATGTGAAGCATTGACAAAACTCTAAGCAAAATTAATCTCCTGAACCAAACTGGGGTTAGCAGTGTCCTGAAATATTTGAGGTCGAGAATGCCAAGGTAAATTTAGGTAAGTATTTTGATACCGCTGTCATTATCTATATAAACATGGTCAGGGAACGTTAAATTGGTTTGTGTCGTCAGAGGCCTACTATGTCTGGACCGGGATTTGTATTAGCGTTGGGTCTAGCATTGATCCATGCGTTTGTTTCCAGACTCAATATTTTCTCCTTTATTTCTGAATTTCGGTGGATGTCCTTTGCTGGCGGTGTTTCCATTGGTTATGTCTTTCTAGAAATTTTCCCAGAGTTAAGCCATGCGCAAGAGGCGATAGAGCATTCTGAAGTGCCCTTGATTGCCTATGTGGAGAATCATGTCTATCTTCTGTCGCTATTAGGACTCCTGGTGTTCTATGGGCTAGATATTTGGGCACTCAAATCTCGGCAGCATAACAGGATTAAAAATAATCAAAATCGCACTCAGCATCCTGTTTTCTGGATACATATTGCGGCATTTACGGTGTTGAATGTTGTCGTTGGCTATTTACTACAGGAATTGAGTGCGCACACTCTAATTCAATGTCTTCTGTTTTTTGCAGCCATTGCCCTCCACTTCTTTATTATTGATCATGGTTTGCGGGAACATCATCAAGCTCCCTATGACAAGTATGGTCGCTGGCTGTTGACGGCGGCAATTTTGGTCGGTGCGATCGCAGGTCAATCCCTCCACCTCAGCGAAGCTGGAATTCTAGCTATTTGGTCCTTTTTGGCAGGTAGCATCATTCTAAATATTTTGAAACGAGAGCTACCCGATGAGAAAGAGAGTTGTTTCTTTTCATTTGCTGGCGGGGCTGCTCTTTACACAACGTTACTTTTGCTTGTTTAGGATATTCTCATAAATAACTGCCATAATCCCTTTTGTTCTCTAAATATGCACTTAGTTCAATGACAGAACAACTTGCCAAGATTACTCAGCATCAATGCGAGAATGCACCTGCGAAATACAGCGATCTGAAAGCGCTGTTTCTAAACTGTACCCTCAACCGTACCCCCGTTCTCTCTCATACTCGAGGGGTAATCAACATTGCTAAAGAGATTTTTGAGGCTAATGGTGTACAAACAAAAGTAATTCGTCCTGTAGACTATGAAATTCCGGCTGGTTTAGGTTTGGATATGTCTGAAACCCCTGAATGGGAAAAAGATGACTGGCCTCAGCTACAAAAACAGATTGATGAGACGGACATTTTAGTGTTGTGTACGTCGGTGTGGCTAGGTGAGAAGAGCTCTGTATGTAATCGAGTTTTGGAGCGGATGTATGGTTACACTCACCTGCTCAATGAGAAAGGACAATATCGCGACTATGGCAAGGTGGGAGCCACTTTGATTACCGGTAACGAGGATGGTGTGAAGCACTGTGCGATGAATATTTTGTTCTCACTGTCCCACATTGGCTATACGATTCCTCCTCAGGCGGATGCGGGCTGGCTCGGCGAGGTGGGTCCTGGTCCCTCCTACCTCGATCCAGGTTCCGGTGGACCTGGCAATGATTTTACTAATCGAAATACTACGTTTTTAACATGGAACTGTATGCACCTGGCTCGGATGCTGAAGGACAGTGGCGGTATTCCAGGTCATGGCAATCAGCCCGATGCTTGGGAGGCGGGATGTAAGACGGACTTTAAGAACCCAGAGCATAAGGTGTAGGTTAAGTTAGATTTTGCACCTGGCGATGAAGCGCTCACTCGCCCTGCACTCAAAGTGACAGGGCGAGCTGAATGAAACCCACTAAACTCACATCTTGCACTAAGATCGGCTGTGTTACTAACGCCCGCACTGGGTTGAAACACCAGCGCTAACTGAGGGTTGTCCGCTGAAAGGGATAATTGGGTATGGAGACGCTGGAGGCTGGTGTTGGAGCGATCGAAGCATCGCTAAGTGTTGTGGAAGCGAACCCTCAAAACGCATCTCCGATAGTTGTGTCCCTTCCAGTGGACACCCTTCGGCTAGCCCAGGGTTTCGAACCCTGGGTGGGCTAGTGCTGCTCCACCAGGTGCAAGATATGAGCTAAAGGGGGTGAAGATCGCTGAAAGCTCTAGATATATGACCTCACAGCCCTATTGTCCCTTTAGTGGACAGCCCTCAATTAGCATTGGATTTTGAACTCGACGACGTGGGTTGAAGCCTCATGACCCATTCCTTTCTCGACCATTCGACCTGAGGCATGATGGACAGTCATCGGGTGGTCTTTTACTCTGGAATAAGCAGACATCATGGGCATTTGCTGTTGGGGTATCAGGAAATATGACAGATGTTGGGGCTCCAGAGCCGTCTAGGGAAAAGTCGCTGGCGGCTTTGGAGTCTTTGGGGTCGACATCTCGCTCTTTGACCTATCGTGCGATCGCAATTTGGCTGCTTGGTTTTACGGCTTTAATCGCTGTATCGGTGTGGGGCTACAAGCGCTATCGTAAAACCACTGTAGAGGCGGTTTCTGTTCCCCTGTACACGGTAGAACGCTCGGCTGTAGAGCTGACGGTGACAGCCAGCGGCACGTTGGCCTTTGGGGGGCAGCAAACGCTCAAGTCACCTCAAAATGAAGCGACAGTTGAGCAAGTGCTAGTGGCGACGCGCACCCAGGTGGCAACGGGGCAGCCCCTGGTAGTGCTGCGCGATCGCAATAAAGAACAGGAGCTTAGATCGCAACAGGTCGAAATTCAAAAAGCACGGTTAGACCTCAATCGTAATCAAGAAAAAATAACGGAGGTCCAGCAGCAGGTATCGGCAGCGGTTGAGCAATATCAAGAATCTCAATCCCTATTGGAGCAGGGATTTATTTCTGAAGATGAGGTACGTGATGATCAAGATGCTCTAGATCGCGTCCGTTCTGAGCTCAAGGATGCCCAGCTAGCCGTGACCAAAACTGAGCTGGACCTCAAAGCAGCCGAGGAAACCCTGGCATTACTAGAGCAGCAGCTTAGCGATCGCGTGATTACATCACCGATTAACGGGGTGGTGCTTAAGGTCAATGTTACTGCTGGAGAAGCGATCGCAACGGATACAGAGTTACTCACCTTAGGGGACCCCACCCAAGAAATTGTTGACCTGCAGCTTTCCACCCTGGATGCGGCCAAAGTCAGTATCAACCAGCCTTCGCGGATTCGTGCCATCGGTCCCGACGCCCAAGATTATCAGGGGCGGGTGGTAGCCCTATCGCCCCAGGCAATCAATCCACAAGGGGCTGGTAATAATTCCCAGGAAGGTCAGGCCAGAGTTAATGCCAAAGTGAAGCTAGACAGTGCCAGCCAAACCCTGATTCCGGGCAGTTTTGTCAGTGTCGAAATCATCACGGAGCAGCAGCAAAACGTTTTGGTGATCCCTCCTGAAGCTGTGCAGCGGAATGGTCCAGACACATTTGTCTGGCTCCGTGACCAGCGAGGAAATGCTGCTCAACAACCGATTGAGCTAGGCTTACAAGGTCTGGACCTGTTTGAGGTAACCGAGGGCCTACAGTTGGGCGATCAGGTGGCGCTGGTTCCCCCCACACTGACAATTGCTCCAGGCATGCCCCTTAGCGAGCCCGAATTCTCTGCACCGGATGCATTACCGGATGCACCATTGGTTGAATAACTACCATGGGACTGCCCTTACCTGATTTGTTATTTATGACCTGGCGCTCTCTGACCAATCAGTGGTTGCGCTCTGGGCTAACGACCTTTGGTGTTTTTATGGGAGTAGGTGCTGTTAGCGCCACCTTAACTATTCAAACCATTACCCGTGAACAGATTGACATTAAGCTAGCTGCCAGAGATCGGCCTTTTGTAACTCCCTATATTTGGGCAGAGGAAGGTCCAGAGCCTGAGATCGATGAGGCAGTGCAAAAATCTCTCAAGGACTCCATTGCTGAGATTCGCACTATTAGCTCCATTAGCCGGGTGTGGAATGTGAGAAATGTACAGTATGAAGCCCAAGCCGCTGAGATTGATGCCCGTAGTGTTTCCCTAAACTATCTAGAGACGACCGGACGGCGCGTGCTACAGGGGCGTTTTTTTGATCAGGCAGATGCAGAACAGTATCGTCCTGTGGTTCTGATTGATGAAAAGCTTTCAGAACATTTGTTTCAGGGACAGTCACCATTAAATAAAGCCATTTATGCCAGTGGCAATCGATTTGTGGTTATCGGTGTGATTGAGACCAAGTCTAATTCTGAGTGGGAGCCTGAGGGGGAGCTGTGGCTCACCGAAACCTTTGCGTCGGTCTTGTCTGGTGGCTATCGTTGGGACCAGCTACAGATCAGTGCCCATTCGCTCACTCAAATTGGTACGTTAAGTGAGGCGATTGAAGCGTTTTTACTAGATAGCTATCCCCAGGCAGAGGTCTATATGCAAAGTAATGCCGAAGACCTATTGGAAGATTTGGAAATTCAACAAATTGCCTCGGCAGCCCTCACTGGAGTTGGGTTGATTGCTCTGGTCATTGGTGGGGTAGGCATTGCCAACATCACGGTCGCAGCGGTCTTAGAACGAACCAAAGAGATTGGTATTCGTCGGGCTATTGGTGCCTCCAAACTGGAAGTGATGAGCCAATTTATCCTAGAGGCGGTCATTCTGAGTATGTTGGGAGGAGTCGCCGCCGTTGCCACGGTCCACGGACTGACGCGTGTCGCTACCACTGTAGTTATCCAAGCGCCTTATCAATTCTCTCCTCGGAATGCAGCTTTATCTATGAGCGCTGCTGTGGCGGTAGGTGTGGGAGCCAGCATTATCCCAGCCCTGCGGGCCACCCAGATTGATATTGTCAAAGCCCTGCGGAGTGACTGATGCAAAGCCAGAAATTTTTCAAGGATAAAGATTTAGCTCGTCAATTCCTTCATGTGCTGGAGAACAGCGTTGACGACTGCCTCACCCCCTCTAACTCCTCCTTGGTAAGGGGGAGAATTAGAACTTTCCCACTTACCAAGGGGGGATTGAGGGGGGTAATGCAGAATTCTAAGTCCCCCTTGCCAAGGAGAGGGCAAATGACAGCTCAGCAAAGGCTTTTTAAAGCATTATTGTTGGTTGGTATGTTGACCCTACCCGTGACGCAGCCTGCTCTGGCTCAGACTAATCTCCCTGATTTGCCACCACTCCAGGAAGAACCAGCTCCCAGTCCACCACCATCCGGCAGTGACTTACTAGATACCCTCCAAGAGGGCGAGCCTGACTCTGAGAACTTGTCTGACCAGGCATTATCTCTGACCGAGACAGATGTGGTGACGCTACTACTCCAAAACAATCGTGAACTCAAAAATGCTGTTTTGGATAGAATTGCCCAGCAGCAGGAACTACGAGAAGCAGAGAGTATTTTTGAGCCAGACTTTACCCCCACGCTGAGTGTGGAGGTGAGCGATGCCTCTGGAGTCGAGACCAATATTACGCAGGAAGCCCGTCTCGAAGCGGGGGTGTTGACTCCCCTGGGGACTCGTCTGGAGGTGTCGATGGATATTCTAGACGAGCAGGAGTTAGGCGTCACTATCACGCAACCCTTACTGCGTGGATTTGGTAGGGAGGTGACTACGGTACCTGTGGCGGTGGCACGGTTACAGGAAACCAACAATCAGCTGGATTTGCGCCAGCGACTTATTTCTGAGATTACCGGTAGCGTTGTTACGTATCACGCTCTAATTCGCGCCCAGGCTAGCCTGAAGATTCAACAGCTATCCTTTGAGACTCAGCAACAACAGCGCCGCTCTATTGCTGCTCTAGTCGAAGCGGGACGGCGGCCTCGGTTTGAGCTAGTGGAGATCGACGCCAACCTAGCAGATACTGAAACCAGCGTGTTAGAAGCTGCCAACGCTCTAGAACAGGCCAAATCTGACTTGTTAGACCTGCTAGATTTGGACGACTCCATTGAAATTACCATTCCTGAGGAAACTCTAGCCACCTTGAGCGTGGTGGCACAACCGTCTGATGTCCCCTCTCTCGATGAGCTAGTGACTGTTGCCTATGCCAATCGACCCGATTATCAGCGGGCTCAGCTCAATGTGCAAGTTGCTCAGCTTAATGGAGTGGTGGCTGCCGATAATCGTCGCTGGAACTTAGATCTACGGGCAAATGCTAGGGAAGGTGATTTATCATCAGCTTCGACGGAGCTGGTATTGACCCGCTTGTTAGACGATGAGTCGGTGGAAACAGCCTTTCAACGCAATCAAGTCACCCAGCAACAGCTGCAGAACGATCTAGAGAGCTTGAGATCTGATATTCGTTTGGAGGTGGCCGATCAGCTACGCAATGTGGCTTCTGCGCGCAACCGGATTGCCTCAACGCGCTTAGCTCGTGAGCTGGCAGTGCAGCGGTTAGAGAATGCACGGGCGCGGGCGCGGCTGGGCCGAGCTCGCGATATTTTTGAGGTGCTGGAATTGCAAAATGCGTTAGTTGAGGCCCAGAACAGTGAAGTCAATGCGGCGATTGATTTGGCGGATGCGATCGCAAATCTCAATCAGTCCCTAGGCACTACGCTTACGGTTTGGGCAGAACAGGTGGAAGCTAGCGAGCTGCTGCTGGTCCCTGAATTTGAAGTATTCACTGAAAATAAATAAAAAACTGGAGAATGATGTTCATCCCCCAGTTCTGGACATGCACTTATCTACTACTTATGCCTAAAAGAAATAGCGTAGGCCCATAACGGCTATAGCACTGAAACCCATCAGCAGAGCAAGCAGCACATCCTGAGCACGCTGCTCCTCAGGGGCGGCCATCTGGGCAGCATACACAGCAACCTTAACTTCGTCTTGATGATGACGCATCTTGACCTTCCTCAAATGTTTGAATATTAAAGCCAGTGTCCCAATAGCATTCGGGACCAACCAATTATTAGAAATGCTGAAATGAAATAGAACCGAATAGTACGAATACCTACTCCAGCAACTTATTTCATACATTCCAGCCTTTACTCTTAATCTTAGTATTACATGTACAAATGTAAAGTTGATTCACTGAACTACACATTAGATAGCGTATTTTTCCTGGAAAGGATGCAGTCAGAGGCCTTTCTAGGATTATTAAAGAATTGTTACATTCGGGTGGTAGGGATTGGTGAGACGGGGCATTTTTGCAGATAAACGGCGATCTCAACCGAAATCATGGCGGCAGCACCTGTTGTCTAACATAGAGCAAACGCAAAAGGCTCTAACAGCCCACTTCAGGGCATCTACCATCCAGTCAAGTGGCGGTGTTCGTGACCAGTAGAGACCGCTTGAGCTGCAGAACCAGGTAGCCCATTTATCGAGAGCCGTAATATAGCGCGGATACGTCTCGAACGTTTGACATAGCACAGTGATTAGCCCCTGATAGATCTATCAGGGGCTTTTTTTAGGCATCGAGATTTGACCGCTTGTTGTGAGTATGGAGATGACTAGACCTAAACTTTTCCTTGCACAGAGCTCATCTGCGCCTGCTGGGGATCAAACTCACTGGGAAATCGAGTTGTTCCTGGAATATAGTCAGCATCTTTTAGATTGGTATCTTGCAAGGTAACATCCCGCAGGTCTGTTCCAATCAGCATGGCCCCACGCAAATCCGCGTCGTATAAGTTCACCTTGCTTAGTTTGGCGTAGCTTAGATCAACGCCACGCAGATTAGCCTGACTCAAGTCAATGTTGCTTAGATCGCTGTAACTCAGATCGGCACCCTTGAGATCTACATGGCTGAGGTTAACATCAGCCAGCGATAAGCCAGAAAAGTCTCGCTGACCGCGATTATAGTGTTGAAGCAATGTGGTGATTTCAGACATGGTGATGTGTGATCCTAAAGGAGGCCTATTCAGTAACAAGGGCAGGAGCATGGGGGCTCTGCAGAGTTAGCTCAGCATCCGGTTGCTGGCAGGCTGCCATGGTTTTGACATGCTCCATTTCGTCATCACGGATGGCGACAAATACATCGTAGAGATTGTCGATCTGTGGACGACGATCTTCCGCAGGCCGAGCTGTCTGAAACTCATCAAACATATAAAGATCCCCATCTCGGTAGTAGCTAATGGCTACTTGTGGAGCAGGCTGTTGTTTGAGAGTATCTTCATCTGAAATTAGAAATTTGTCATAGCTGGCATAGGCATGTTCTTCGACCAGCTCCATAAAATGGTAGGCGGCGCGGGGACTAACGATGTAAATTCCTACAATAATCCAGTAGTAGAGAAGCGCCACGTGACGCGCGAGGAAGCGATCAATCCATTGCTCACTGCCCCCAAGCTCTTCCATAATGAGCAAGTGATGCAGTTCATTCCAAGATTCGGCAAAGTGAACTTTGAGCCAGTCAACCTTACGCCACCAGCCTAACGTTTCATAGAAGTGCAAGACCGATAGATAGGAAAAATAAGGAACTCGAGCAACGGTTTCTAGAACATAAAAACGAGGGTAAGGTCGTGTTTTGTAGAGAGTGTTGATAACAAAGACAAGAATGCCGACTAGAGCTTTGATCATGAGTTGTTCTCCAAGAGGCTAGAGAGAGCTTAGTGAGGTGTGTCGTCCCGATGATTGTGAGGTGATCAGTAGGACGATGAACGTTTTGGCTCTTTCACAATCTAGCGATTTCTTTGAGAGATGGTGTTGGTTTTTGACAGATAGTTTTGGTTCTTGACATCTGGTAATAGACAACAGTTTTGTTGTTAAAGCCGTTAAAATAATTTGGTATCACATGACTCAATTATTGATGACAAGAGATAGTTTGTGGTAATGAGCTGTCTCGATTAGGGGCATACCCCGCTCTCGATTCAGCTCATGATGCTGATGCTGGCCGCATCTATGGAACTCGTTACAGTTAATTTACGTTTTCCAACCAAAATGATTTTTGGGGGCCGTTACATCGAAAAATATTGAAAAACATAGATGGTTTCGGCTTAGCTGCGGCTGTAACCTGTAGCCTGAACCGTATTTGGAAACGCTAGTAAGATGACGACCTATGGCACAATCTACTAACTCACAGCCTGCTATTGAATCGATTCTGCAGGAGCAGCGTCTGTTTGAGCCGCCCGCTGAGTTTGCTAAGGCGGCAACTATTTCTGGGGCTGATCAGTACCAGGCCCTTTATGACAAGGCAGCTTCTGATCCCGCCGCATTCTGGGCGGAATTGGCTGAGCAGGAGCTTCACTGGTTTAAGCCGTGGGACACTGTCCTGGACTGGCAGCCCCCTTTTGCTAAGTGGTTTGTGGGCGGCAAGATCAATATTTCCTATAACTGTCTCGATCGCCATCTGAATACGCACCGTCGAGATAAGCCAGCCTTGGTGTGGGAAGGTGAACCAGGTGATGCTCGCACCCTCACCTATGCGGAGCTGCACGCTGAAGTGTGCCAAATGGCTAACGTCCTTAAGGATATGGGCGTGGCGAAAGGGGATCGAGTAGGTATCTACATGCCGATGATTCCAGAGGCGGCGGTGGCAATGCTAGCCTGTGCCCGCATCGGTGCAGCCCATACGGTGGTGTTTGGTGGTTTTAGTTCTGAGGCACTGCGAGACCGGCTCAATGATGCCGAGGCCAAAGTGGTTATCACTGCTGATGGCGGCTTCCGGAAGGATAAGGTGATGCCCCTAAAGCCTGCGGTGGATATGGCTCTGGAAGGTAATGCTGTTCCCAGCGTCACTAATGTGTTGGTCGTACAGCGCACTAAACAAGAAGTAGCCTGGACCGATGGTCGTGATGTGTGGTGGCATGACGTGCAGCCCGAGGCATCTAAAGACTGTGCGGCTGAGCCCATGGACAGTGAAGACCTGCTGTTTATTCTTTACACCAGCGGTACCACTGGTAAGCCGAAAGGGGTGGTCCACACTACGGGGGGCTATAACCTGTATACCCACACCACCTTTAAGTGGGCTTTTGATATCAAAGAAGATGATGTTTACTGGTGTACGGCAGATGTGGGCTGGATTACAGGCCATAGCTACATTGTGTACGGTCCCTTGTCCAATGGTGCTACCAGTGTGATGTATGAGGGGGCTCCTCGTGCCTCTAACCCTGGTTGCTTCTGGGATGTGGTGCAGAAGTATAAGGTAACGATTTTCTATACGGCACCTACGGCGATTCGGGCGTTTTTGAAAATGGGGGATCAGCATCCTAATGCTCGCGATCTGTCGTCGCTGCGGATTCTGGGGACTGTGGGTGAGCCGATTAACCCAGAGGCTTGGATGTGGTATCACCGGGTGATTGGTGGCGAAAAATGTCCGATTATTGATACCTGGTGGCAGACGGAGACCGGCGGGTTTATGATTACGCCGTTGCCGGGTGCGATCGCAACCAAACCCGGTTCAGCTACTAAGCCCTTCCCCGGCATCCTGGCCGACATTGTCGATGCTGAGGGTAACCCTGTCGCTGCCAACGAAGGTGGCTATTTGGTGGTCAAACATCCCTGGCCTAGTATGATGCGTACTGTATATGGAGATGATGCCCGGTTCCGCCGCACCTACTGGGAACATATTCCCCCCAAAGACGGCAAGTATGTGTACTTTGCCGGGGACGGTGCCCGTAAAGATGAGGACGGCTATTTCTGGATTATGGGCCGCACCGACGATGTTCTGAATGTGTCGGGTCACCGCCTTGGCACCATGGAAATTGAGTCGGCGCTAGTATCTCACCCGGCAGTGGCTGAAGCTGCCGTTGTGGGTCGTAAGGATGACCTTAAAGGGGAAGATGTCTTTGCCTTTGTCATTTTAGAAGGTACCCACAGCGCCAGCGATGAGCTGAAAGCTGATCTGAAGCAGCATGTGGTCAAGGAGATTGGTGCGATCGCAAGACCTGGTGAAATCCGCTTTGCCGACGGTCTACCCAAAACCCGCTCCGGCAAAATCATCCGTCGGTTTCTGCGCAACCTGGCCAGCGGTGAAGAACTCGTTGGCGATGCCACCACCATGGAAGACCAAAGCGTTCTAGAAAAGCTTCGTACTGGAGCTTAGAACCAGCAGTTTAGACTCATTGTCTGAATAGATAGCAGGGCTACAATTAAAATAGCCCTGCTGCTTTTTTATATCCCGCTCGCTCGAGGTGTACCTGTGTCGCCATTACCTCACAAGCCAGTTGCTGCTCTCTATGAGAGCGATTTTTACGCTTGGACCCAACATCAGGCTCAGCTAATCCAGCAGGGACAGTGGCAGCAAGTGGATATTGCCAATGTGGTTGAGGAGATTGAATCATTGGGACGGCAACAGCGTCAGGAACTACGCAATCGTTTGGCTGTTCTACTGGCGCATTTGCTCAAATGGGAATACCAGTCCGAGAAGCGCAGCCGCAGTTGGTTAGCCACGATTCGCATTCAACGGTTAGACATTGTCGATCTCTTGAGCGATAACCCAAGTTTGCAACCCTATTTAGCAGAAGCATTGCAAAGAGCCTACCCAAAAGCAGTGCAGCTGGCCGTGCGGGAAACTAACCTTGCCAACGGTCAGTTTCCAGAGAGTTCTCCCTATGATTTGTCGCAGGCCTTAGAAAATACGTTCTATCCTGGTAGTGCCAGCGATTTAATTGATTGATTTCAGCGTGAATAAAGGATTCTCTTTACTCACCCATCGGCTTACTGACGCTCCATTAATTTGGGATCGAAAGCACTACTGTCCGCTGCTTCTGCGGGGCCGCCCATACCCTCGACTTCCTCTGTCCATGCTTCTAGCCGTGCTGCCTGACTGAGGGCAATGTGATAAGGCATGGGGCGGAAGTACTTTAACTTACCGGTAGTTTTTTGGGACTTAAGGCGAGGGTCCAAGAGAGGGCGGGGGGATTGCTGTTTTGGTCGAGACATTAATGCTTGAGTACATAAGAACCACTCCATTCTAAAGGGATGTAGTCATTTCGTGGTGTGTGGTAATCCACCTGGGCCAATAATAGGCCGAGATTCGATATCTATTGGGATTAGCTGTAACGATGGTTATAGTCAAAATTTAGGAGTACGTCCTCATAATCTAAGGTAAGAAAACGATCCAGAGGCATGTATAGCCAGCGCAATGAAGAATGAGGGTCTGCTTTGGTCATGCGAAATCCGAGAGTCAGGGCAAAGTCTTCTGAAAGGGGATGAATGGCGATAGTGTAAATATCACTCAGATTAGGAAAGTCATCTCGAATTGTCTTCAGGGTAACCTGAGAGTCTTTGATCAGCTCACAGGCATTCTCATAGGTCCAAACAGCAAGCTCAATTTGCCAGCTACGAACAAAGACGGTGTAGCAGTCTGGATCTCCTTTAGTGGCCACTTTAATCGGATCTTCTTCTCTCACATCCAGACGACTGAGGTGGAGGCTACGACTGGGAGAAAGATCAAATTTCTCTTCTGAGTCGGGATGGGCAGGTAAAAAAGCAGCAAACCCTACAGGTTCTTGAGTTGACTCACGTCTCAACACTCTTAAACCCTCAGGATATTGTCTGGCCCATTGGCGCAGCCCTTTTTTAATATTGTATAACATGCTCTCAGGACGCTCTGGGTCATAGCTATAGAGCTTCTCTAAAATGTTGGCAACTAGAGTCGCATCGTTTCTTGGATCAAATACGCTGGTGTAAAATGTGTCGTCAATTTTCTCCTGTTGAGGTAGCTCGTAGCTTTGGGGAATGTTTAAGCTCAGTTTTGTAGCAATGCCGTCGGCTTCGCCCCGTCTGAGAAGATTTTTGGAAGCCAGTTTGTCGATCATTTGTCCTGCGGCTCTTGGAGTGCCGTGGGTTTGGGTGTAGAACAAATCTGCGGCATCACTGTGAGAACAGTAAAAGCTGCCAATCTGTCGAGTAAGGGTGGTAATTGGCCCTTGATCTAGGCCATGCTCAGTGAGATAACCATAGCCCCACAGACGGACAAAATAGGTTGCCTGTGTCAGGGTTATTTTTAAACCTGGCTGATGAACAATATGTTCGATGTATGTGTTTTGTATAGCGAGTGGGAACCACTCCTCAACCGCATTGGGCTTGAGCTTATGATTCATGGTGGCGATGCTCCTCTATGTATGCCATGAATGTTCCAGACAAGTCAGCAGAACATGAGCTAAAAATGCTTCACCCCTGCTTCACCCTGCTTGATGCTATCCCATCCCCCTGATGGGTGCCACTCCTATCTTGATCGTCAATCACGCCCTTAACTACGACTTGCGATCGCTACAGCCCGCTCGTCGATGCTGTTCAGCCAAATTACGTAAGTTAGGAACTGTGATGAGTCGCACCAAGAAATTTTGAATTCAACCCTCTATCAATTCAAGTTTTAGCTGCGAGTTATTCATTTGTTTCCCTTAATTCAATGCAGAACCATGATGCTAAGTACGGTAGCTGTAAATAACCTCACATCCCCCATTGATGAGGTGTTTGACGAACAAACTGACCATGCTTTACCGGCCATCAATTCCACCACTGACGATCTAGACCTGATTTTTGAAATCTTGCTAGGACAGGTATTTCCCTTTCGGGGTTTTATCCTATTTGATGATGCAGGTTGTCTTCTGCGTAGTACGACCAAGGCTGATGAGTTTTGTATGCTTTTGCAAAAAGGTGTTCCAGGCCAGGCTTTTGGTGCTGTTGATCCTCAGTACTTTGGGGCTATACCTGAACAGGTGACGACGCTGTGTAATTTTTTGCGGGACAGCTGTGATGATTTTCCTGAATATACCCTGCAGCTGTATGACACAGTGTTTTTACCCGGTGGTATTCGTCTGCATCTGAGTGCGGAGTGGATTGAGCTGGCTGACCTACCGACAAAGTGCATGCTCGTCACCATTGAAGATTTGACTCAGATTGCCCATCACCGGGCAGTGTCTGATGCCTATCGGTATGAGTTGACTAGTCGAGAGGCTGAGGTATGGGAGCTTTATTTACAGGGGCTTTCCTACCGCGAGGTCAGCCAAGAGCTGGTAATTGCTCTCAATACGGTTAAAAAGCACATGAAAAATATCTTTCGTAAGTGCAACATTGAGTGTCGCTGTCGGCATCTGATCTAGCTATGTGCGCGAACGTGACTATCAAATGGATGAAATAGATAGCTGCACAATGACTAAGAGCGCCTGCTTTCAGGCATTGTGCAGTACTAAAGTGAAAAAAGCTCACAGCCATCGAGTGATATAAAACACAGGGTATGAAGCAAAGGATCACAAGAATTATTCAGTAATCTCTTAGGTGAATACGGTATTCTTAACTAAGAACAGTTGCAAAATGTTTTTACCTGTTGGAAATCATTGCTATGCCTCCTGCTGTCACGCTGCCTCAACCTGCTCACAGTTATCCTCCTGATGTCCTTGAGATCCAAGCTTCGATGTGTCAGGTAGCTCAGCCTGGAATCCCTCAGCCAATTGCTCGATGGATTTTGGAAGAAGGTCAGCTATTGGGAGTGCTTGTAGCATCATTTCCGTCTCCTCTGTTTCAGAAGACTATTTCACCCTGCAGCTAAGCTTGACGAGGGCAGGTCATGAATGATTGTAAAGAGAAGAGCCTCTGGCAATTTTGCCAGAGGCTCTTCTAGATCTTTATGAGAATTCTCAAAATGATGAGAGGGACGGGTTATGCAAGCACACGCTGCCGTCGGGTATCGTATCGGGCCACATAGCTAGCCGGGCTTTTCCTCAGGTATACAACGTCGTGGATTAATTCAGAGTATTCTTCGCTGGGTTGTTGAAAAGTAAGATTGTTGCGATCGCAAGTATCTTTATAAGCCGCTACTGCTTGATCAAAGTCTGGAATCTTATCTGCCATGGTTACCGCTTAGATAAAAGCATGGGCAACCACCCAGATAGCATACGCCCTTGCGCTCAAACTAACAGCATGCTACCCAGCTATTGGATTTGTTGTCTCACCCTAGCATGCCAGCGATAGCTTTACCCCATTACGTGCTGTAGTAATTTGGCCACCTGCTGGGCGCTGTCGTTGATGGCTAGTGCTTTTGCCGCAACTCTCATGCAGTCTAGCGCCTCTGGGGTTTCGAGCAGAGCTAAGACCCGTTGTTCTAAGGTGTGACCATCTAATTCTGATTGGCAGTACACCTTGCTGGCCCCAACTTTGCCAAAGGCGTCGGCATTGTAGGCCTGATGGTTATCCGCTGCAAAGGGATAGGGAATCAGGATGGACGGTGTGTGGGTCATGGCCAATTCTGTTAATGTACCAGCTCCAGCCCGACTAATGACCAAGGTGGCTCGTTTAAAGAGGGCTGCCACGTTTTTAAAGAAGGGACGATGGATGTAATGGGCATGGTGCAGGCTGTCGGTATCCGGGTCGTTAGTCCCTGTTTGGTGGACTATCCAGGCTCCTGCCTTGAGCCAGGTGGGTGCTGCAGTTCGCACGAGTTGATTGACCGAGACAGCCCCCTGGCTACCGCCGACGACCACAACCAGTGGTACATCATCAGGGATTTCTATCTCTGTGAGAGTGGCGTTACTGTCTGCTAGGAACTGAGATCGCACGGGCGTTCCCACCCACCTGACCTTGGCCTGCTTAGGCAAATACTGTCGGGTTTCCTTAAAACCAATGGCTACCAGCGAACACCAGGGACTGAGCCACCGGGTTACCTTTCCCGGCATGGCATTGGACTCGTGGAGCACGGTCGGCAGACCCAAGCTGCGGGCGGCCAAAATTGCCGGGGCAGCAATGTAGCCGCCAGTGGTAAACACCCCTCGAAAATCCCCCTGTTTGAGCAGTCGTCGAGTCGCCAAAGTGGCCTGGACCAGCTGGGTGAAAATTTTTAAGGTGCTTAACCCTGGTTTGCCCTGAACGCCTCCCATGCGAACTGTATGGAGGGAGTATTGCTCAGGGACAAGTTCTGTTTCTAACCGATCGGGCACCCCTAGCCATTCGATCGGGCCATTAAAATGTTCGGCAGTTGCGATCGCAGGAAAAAGATGACCGCCAGTCCCACTGGCCGCAATCAGAATCCTATTGCCTTCACGATTTTTGCGTCTGTCGTCCATAATGTGAGCAACCCTGGCCATGTGCCACAGCTGCTGGGATGGAGCAGGCAGCTGTTTCTCAGACTGATTGGTCTAATCTTTCTAGTCTATTTAGACTAAAAAGCATGATCAAGGGTTAATTTGAGGGTAACTTAGCCAGAAGCTATTATCCGTTGAATTGGTGCCAATGGAGCAGTGCTTTCTGAACCCGCAGCCGATCAGATGAGTCAATTCCAAGCGAAGACCTTGGTGCTGATTGATACGATTTAGCTGGTTGAGTTGCTTGCTTGCCTATCTATGGCTCGGTTGTGGCCCCAATGTTACGCATACCACCGTTACTGAAATTACTGAGGACTTTATACATGACGTCTCCTTGCCGCTGGCCGCTTTTTTCACTCGGTGTGCTGGGTATCAGTGTGTACAGTTTGTCCGCCTATGCGGCTCCTCCAGAGACAGCCCCCGCTGCCCTAGTCAATGCCCTAGAGCAAATAGAAGCCGCCTCTAACGACCAAGATATTGACGCGGTGATGGCATTTTATAGCGATGGATTTACCAACAACGATGGTTTTAGTTATGAAACCCTCCAGGTCACTCTGCCCCAGCTGTGGGAGCGCTACGATTCCCTCAACTATCGGGTCGAGCTGCAGTCCTGGGAAGAACTAGAGGGAGGAGGGTATATTGCCGAAACAGTGACCTATATTGACGGCGTCCAAACCACACCCCGACGGCTCAACTTAGAGTCGGTGATTCATTCTCGTCAAGAATTTATGGGTGCCCAGATCACGTCTCAAGAAATTCTATCTGAGCGTAATCAGCTGAACTCTGAGGCTACTCCTCCCGAAGTCGTGGTGATCTTACCGGAGCGGGTGGTGCCGGGTGACAGCTATGGGTTTGATGCCATTGTCAAAGAGCCCTTAGGTGAACGCTATTTGTTGGGGGCAGCTTTAGATGAGGGCACCACGGCAGAAGATTTCTTTACTCCACGTCCCCTTGATCTTGAGCTCTTGTCAGCTGGTGGCCTATTTAAGCTAGGGGATACGCCAGAGGCGGCTGATAATCTCTGGGTATCGGGTTTACTGGTACGAGAAGATGGAATGGTGGTGATTACCCGTCGCCTTCGAGTGGAATAGCCGGTAGTTAGTCTGGGTTAGGGATAAGGATTTCATCAGATCCAAAAATTCGTGCTGGAGAGGCGTTTCATGGAATGTCTGTACGGCCAATTAGTTCATATGAAAGGGGTTCAGTCCATCTGGCGCTATAGCCCCCCACAGATTGCTCTCCGCAAAGACGGTATTGTTGATAGTGGCACCGCTGAGGTCGGCGGCCCGCAAATCGGCTCGCTGCAGTGTGGCTGTTGTCAAGTTAGCCCGTCGTAGATTTGCCCGGTGTAGATGAGCATGGGTCAAATTAGCATTAGTTAGGTTCACATCACGCAAAATTGCCCACTCCAAATCTGTACCGATCAGACAAGCCTCCTTTAAGCTGCTGTAACTCAGGTCAATCTCAGGTAGCTCTAAATGGCTCAAGTCACATCCAGTTAAATCCCATCCGTGAAACATACGTTCACCTTGCTGATAACGTTCGATTAAACGCTGAAGGTTGGGTTGCATAGTGCTTTTGTAAAACATCCTAGTAGGCTTACTTATCTACTAGTGATGGCAT
Organism: Cyanobacteria bacterium P01_B01_bin.77; assembly: GCA_039028535.1. GTDB lineage: Bacteria > Cyanobacteriota > Cyanobacteriia > Phormidesmidales > Phormidesmidaceae > Leptothoe. The sequence goes on along the minus strand of JBCCHX010000044.1, from coordinate 5,998 downwards.
GCATGCATATGTGACATATATGTGACATATATGTTGGACGATGAACTTATCCATTGACAGGATTGGGAGTGTGAATGGGGAGTGGCTGTGGCAGTTCACCTTGTTGCTCGCATTGCTGCATAGCCCTCTTGGTTGCTGGCCCCATCACACCGTCAATGGCTCCTTGATAAAACCCCTCTTGCTGGAGATATTGCTGTAAATGTTTACACTGAGATGCTTGAAGACGGTGAGTGAGGTCTTGAAATGCCTGATTTAACCATGCTTCACTCAGACATGTTTGAAGTTTTTGCTGCTGATCTGCAATCTCGCCATCCTCGATCAAGCCATGTAAGTGAGCCAGCATGTGGTCAGCTTCATCAATTAAAAAACTTAGTAAGGGGTCTGTTTCAGCAGTGGCTAAAATAGTATCTAAACGCTCTGTGTCGATATCGTTCAGCGTGGGTTGTATAGATATTTGGCAATAGGTTTGAATGGTGGTGCGATGGTGTTGAGCGTGGTCGCTAAGATTTAAGTTGCTAGGGTTGGAACGGTTAAGCATAGGGGTACCTTTAGTGAGCTGTGGATTTAAGGCGCTAAGGGGTTAGTGACCAGGACAATGCCCCTGTGACGACAAAAGTTGAATCTTTATCGATCTGCGCAAATTCAGTGCGCTAAACAGCGGTTTTAATCAAGCTGAATGACGTAGTTCTGAACAAGTGTAGGTGCAATACGGAATGTCACAGGTCCACCTTGAACTCCATTATTAAGAGAATCAACCGGCGATTGGTATGGCTGAGCGACCTGACTTGCCTTTATTGGATGTTTTAGATCTTGCCCTTTCAGAGATTTTAGGTACAGGCAATTCCTATGCGTATTCCACTCTGGCAACGGTCCGACGTCATCTTTACCAGTTTCGACTGATCCACCAGTATGAGCCCTATGAAATTTTGTTTGAGGCATATCTCCGGGGCAAAGCGCGGCAGCGCAATGGTGAAACAATTTATAATCCCCATGCCTGGCTCAAGCGGACTGCTTTCAATATCGTGCGTGAAAAGAGTCGCCAAGCTCAGCGGCAGTCTGCCCAAAGTTATGAGGATATCGAGTATCGCATCAGCGCCGAGCCGGACTATGTTTTGGAAAACATTGATTTAGGTCATGAGATAGAGCTGCTTTACAAGGCGCTAAGAGCGTTATCCCGTGAAGATGACCATACAGCTCAGCTACTGGTGTGGCGCACTATCGACCGGCTGTCGTGGGAGCAAATCACCACTCGCCTGACGGAGCTGGGGGAAACAAATATTCCAACCCAGGCCACGTTACGCAAGCGGGTGTCGCGGGCGAAAAAACGCATGCGGCATATTATGCACAGCTATGGATTACCGACGGGGTGAGCACTCACAATGCTCTGATAAGGGGTGGTTTTGACATTAAACGTGAGCACTGTTTCATCAATGCCTTTGAGCTGCAGAGGGCTAAATTTAACGATTTCCTGTTCGTCGAGGTAGTCAGCAACGGCGGCTGAGACTAAGATGCTTTCACTGTCGGCGGCTTCTTGGAGACGAGCGGCAATATTAACACTGGGACCAATGGCAGTATAGTCAGCCCGCTCTGGGCTGCCAAACATGCCGACTACCGCTGTTCCCTGGTGAATGCCACAGCGGAATTTAACGGAGGGAACACCTTGCCAGCGCTGGTTGAGCTCGTCTAGGGCTTGGTACATGTGGCGGGCAGTTGAGATCGCACGTCGCACTTGTTCATTGGGACTCAAGGACTCGGGGGCACCAAACAGGGCCAGAATGGCATCCCCCATAAATTTATCGACGGTCCCACCATTTTGAAAAATAACCTGGGTCATCACTTCAAAATATTCGTTAAGTAGCTCGGCCACCCGTCGCGATCGCAACGTATTAGACAGTTGAGTAAAGCCGACAATATCGCTAAAAAGCACCGTTACTAGCCGAGGTTCTGGCTTCAGGTTGAGGTTCAGCTCACCATGGGCAGCCTTTTTGACTAAGGAAGCTGGTAAAAACCGCTGGAGCACTGACTCGGTCAAGTATCGATTGAGTTCTGCCACTTTGTGTTCGTTGGCCTTGAGGGCAAGCAGATTCCGCACTTCTGCCAGCAGTTCGCGATCTTTAAATGGCTTGGAAATGTAAGCATCAGCCCCCTGCTCCACACCGTCTAGGCGAGTTTCATCATCGACGTTGGCCGTGAGTAAAATGATCGGTATGCCTTGAAGACTAGGATCCATCCGGATTTGTTGAATTAGTTCTATGCCTGAAACCTGGGGCATCATCAGATCAGTAATAATCAGCTGAGGCTTAATATTGCGTGCCATCTCAAGACCGGTGGCTCCGTTCTCGGCGGTACTGATGCGATGGCCTTGGGGCTGCAAAATACTAGCGACGTAGCTGCGTAAATCAGGATTGTCATCAACGACGAGAACAGTTGCCCCATCATGTTGGTTAGACGATTGGGGTAATGGGCACATGGGGGCATCGTGTGTTGTCGGCATCGGTATTGGTATCGGTGCATTAGTCTGCTGTTGGGCAGACGGTGGGGCAAGTGTCACTTGATGGTGCAGATCGGCCAGTTCTACTGCCGCCCGTTTCTGTTCTAATCTGCGATTAGTCTGATGAATACGCTCCTTAGGCAGATGGTCTATCCCTAGAGGCAGTTCGACTGTAATCAGGGTGCCAGTGCCATAGGTGGAGGAAACCCGCACGTCACCGCCGTGGAGTTCCACCAGTTCTTTGACTAGGGCTAAGCCGAGACCGGTGCCTTCATGGGTTCGACTGGCGGAGCCATCCGCTTGTTGGAAACGTTCAAAAATATGGGGTAGCTGATCTTCACGGATGCCAATGCCGGTGTCTTCAATTTCTAGATAGCAGCTTTGTTCAAAGGTATTGAGGGTGATTTGAATCGTGCCTCCGGTCGGGGTGAACTTAACGGCGTTGGACAGAATGTTGTAAATTACCTTGTCAAATTTTTCGAGGTCCAGGTAAACCGGTGGACAGGACTGGATCTGAGTGGATAAGGTAATGTGCTTGCGATCGCAATAGGCTTGGAATGCGGCTGTTACGGTGCTGACCACCTGGGCAAAGTCACATGGATAAAACGTGGCCTGCATACTGCCAGCATCCAGTCGCTGGAGATCAAGCAGCTGATTCACTAACCGCAGTAACCGTTGTGAATTGCGCAGGGCAATGACTGACTGCTCTGGGGATAGCCCCACGCCCTGTTCTACCGCTGATTCCAAAGGACCAATCGTCAGGGTCAGGGGGGTGCGAAACTCGTGGGAAATATTTTGAAAAAAGATGGTTTTTTGCTTGTCTAGGGCCAGCAGCTGCTCTGCTTGTTGTCGAGTTGTTTGATAGAGTCTGGCTTGCTGGACAGCAATAGCCGCTTGATTAGCCACTGCCTGGGCCAAGTTAATTTCCTCCATATGCCAGCGTCTGGGCTGTTTTCTCTGGCGCAGGCTAATGCTACCGATAATCTGCCCATCGATAATCAGAGGCACCAGCAGCAGCGCTGTGGATTGAGCATGAAAGGGTAAGTGAAGCGGGGGGGACCCGGCCGATTGAGTCAAATCATCGAAAATTACTGGCGAGCGACTGGCTACCAGTTTCTGCAAAATAGGATTCTCGCTGATTTTGACTTGGGATGTAGGCAAAACATTAGCTTGACTCTGGCTGGCGTTGTAGAGACCAACGCAGTCCACGTAGTCATCCTCTGGGGTCCACAGGGAGATAGCACAGCCATCGGCTTGGAGAGCCTGTCCCAGCTTTTGAGTAATGGCTGAAAAAATCTGTTTGGGTTCTAAGCTACTGTGGATCGCCTGGGTAATGGTGTTGAGCAGGGTTTCTTGTGCCAGGATTCGATCCAGTTCTTGTGTTCTAGACTTGAGAACGGCATGGGTATCTACGGCCTGTTGAATCACATCTTTTAGGTCTTTTGCCACCCAAGGTTTGGTGATGTATTTGAATACCTGACCGGTATTGATAGCATCTACGAGGTTGTTCACATCGGTATAGCCGGTCAAGATGATGCGGATAATATTGGGATAATTCTGGGCAACTTGCCGTAGTAGTTCAGTTCCAGTCATCTGAGGCATCCGCTGGTCTGAAATAATGACGGCGGTGTCGGGATGCTGGGCTAAACGTGCCAATGCGGTTTGACCGCCCTCGGCTTGCAGTACCTGAAACTCTCGATAAAACGTCCTATAAAGCAGATCCAAATTATCAGGCTCGTCATCGACGATCAGGATCTTGGTTTTGCCACGATGGGAGTGTCGATTATTGAGTTGGCTGACCATGCACCCTGTGGTTCGTTAACCGGCTGTAAAAATGTAGTGCGCCCATGGACCATGGCCCCGGTAATAATTATTTGGTAGCAATGGGTAATAACTTAGAGCACCCTTGATTAGGATCTGGGCATTACCTGGTTGAATGGTCCTATCCAGAGTTCCCAAGCTATTCAGCCGCTCACCATGTCCGGACTTAACTGGGATAGAGCTACAATGCTGCCTCCAGGCTATTGGTTACGGTCTGCCTATCCCGAAGATTTATCTCAACTAGTCGAGCTTTTACTGACGAGTTTCTATCCGGAGAATCGCTTCAATCGTTGGCTCTATCCGCTAATGCGTCTGGGGATTCAAGAGGATATCAAGCGTCGTCTCAGAAGCTCCATCCATCAGTATGTGTGTCTGGTGATCGTTCATAAGACGGAGGCAACCCCTGCGATTGTTGGGACGGTGGAAATTTCATTGCGATCGCACTTTTGGCAGCCCTTACAGCCAAGGCGTCCCTACATTGCCAATGTGGCGGTACAGCGGTGCCATCGCCGTAGCGGCTTGGCTCAGCAGATGCTCCTAGCCTGTGAATCCATCAGCCAAACCTGGGGATTTAAAAAGCTCTATCTCCATGTATCCACCGATAACCCAGCCGCAGTGGCCCTGTATCAAAAAGTGGGTTACCAAATGTGTGGGTATTCGCCCCCATGGCGGCAGCGGCAGATGATGGTAAAAAAACTGTGTCTTTAGAATATTTACATTTGCTAGATTACTTACTAATTATTTAATTATTGACGGCTAGTTATTTCCTAGAGAATGTTAGAACCGTTTCCTACCCCTATTTAAGTATTTTCAATAGTCTGATGTACTGTTGGATACACCGTGGCTCACCCTGCATACCGTGAAATTATCCATATCCTCCTGATAAATATTATTTTTTATGTAGTGAGTATGAGGAGGGACTGATAACAATCAAAGACTGGATAAAACTCTGGTGATTTGATGCACGAATGCCATCGCATTCGTATCAAATAAGAGTAATTAGTCTAGATTACCTCAGCCCTTGGTAGACGCTCTAAAATGATGGATGCTCAATCCAAACCCTTTCATCTATACTCGTCTTCGGTCAAGCAATTTGGCCGAAAGCGTCCTCATATGTTTACTGTGCAAGCAAAATCAGACCCTGGTGATGCTATGCATCTAGAGGATAGTACGGTGAAGTGGTGGACTGAGCGAGCCAAGCAGCCTCTCGGTTCTAGTTCTAATGTACCTGTGAATGAAACGCTAGCGGTTGATAGTTTGCTCAAAAAGATAAATCGTGGCGATTTACTAGTCGTCAACAGCCGTCGTCGCAACGGCCTAATCATTTTCCGAGAGTTTTACGCTGAATTTGCAGGCCCTGGCGCAGCTGTGGGCGGCGATTTTGATCGGGGGTGCCACAAAATCATTCCCCTTGGCAATCTTTCCTTGATCGAGCCCAACGATCATGAAGAGCATCAAAAGGCTTTAAAGATTCGTCTCCAGTGGATTCGTCTCACTCAAAATTTTACCGATCAGCCTCGATCAGCGGATCGAGCGCAGATGATTCTAGATCAGTTCAAAACCTATTTTGATAAAGGCACCATCGATAACGTCCCTAACGAAGCGTTTGCCCTAATGGTAGGTGTTTTACCCCAAACGGTTCGCCGAGTACGTCTAGGTCTAGAACGTTAGAAATCAGGGGTGGGG
>JBCCHX010000043.1:0-66174 GCA_039028535.1 Cyanobacteria bacterium P01_B01_bin.77 | reverse complement strand
TATGATATACGCTTGAACTGAGCTGTGCAGCGATATGTTCATAACCTTCCTGCAGCCATAGGTTACGAGCCACATTAAGTAAAGTCGTCTTCCATCCTCAGGAAACAACCATGTCTAAAAGAAACGATACTGATATGCGGATGGCGAGAATCGAACTCGCATGGCATAAGCCACACGCCCCTCAAGCGTGCGTGTCTACCAATTCCACCACATCCGCGGAAGCTGCTAAAAGAATTCATTGCAGCATATAACAGTAACCCACACACGACCCCTCCCATGACGAGATTTTGTTCGTCTGATTTGAGGTTATTACCCCAGGGAAACCTGCGTGGTAGGATCAGCTTCCATCATATGATGCACATAGATAAAAATTCCTTAGGGTAGTGGCTGGCTGATGCGCTTTTCAAAAATCTTGATTGCGAACCGAGGTGAAATCGCACTGCGAATTTTACGCACCTGTGAGGAAATGGGAATAGCCACCGTCGCCGTTCATTCCACTATTGACCGCCACGCCCTCCACGTACAGCTAGCCGACGAAGCCATCTGTATTGGTGAAGCCCCTAGCAGCCGCAGCTATCTCAACGTTCCTAATATTATTGCTGCGGCCATGACCACCGGAGCCAGTGCCATTCATCCTGGCTATGGTTTCCTGGCCGAAAATGATCGCTTTGTGGATATCTGCGCCGACCACAAAATTGTTTTTATCGGACCATCGGCAGCTGCGATGCGAGCCATGGGGGATAAATCTACCGCCAAGGCTACTATGCAACGGGTCAATGTGCCCACGGTTCCCGGCAGTAAAGGTTTGTTAGATACGCCGGACGAGGCGATGGCCTTGGCAAATGACATTGGCTACCCGGTGATGATTAAGGCCACAGCTGGTGGCGGCGGTCGCGGCATGCGTTTAGTGCGTGAAGCGGGCGAAATGACCAAATTATTTCTCTCGGCCCAAGGTGAGGCTGAAGCGGCCTTTGGCAACGGTGGGATTTATCTAGAAAAATTTGTGGAGAATCCTCGCCACATTGAGTTTCAGATTCTAGCTGACAGCTATGGAAATGTGGTTCATCTAGGTGAACGGGATTGTTCGATCCAGCGCCGCCATCAAAAACTATTAGAAGAGGCCCCCAGTCCAGCTCTCGACCCAGCCTTGCGAGAACAAATGGGTGAGGCAGCAGTATGTGCTGCCAAAGCCATTAACTATGTAGGGGCAGGAACCGTAGAGTTTCTTGTGGATAGCCATGGGAATTTCTACTTTATGGAAATGAATACCCGGATCCAGGTAGAGCATCCGGTTACGGAAATGGTGACGGGGATTGACCTCATTGCTGAACAAATTCGGGTCGCCCAAGGTGAGCGGTTATCGTTTACTCAAGACGACATTTTACTTAAAGGCCATGCCATTGAATGTCGCATCAATGCCGAGGATCCTGACCATAACTTTCGCCCTAACCCTGGCCGTATTAATGGCTATTTAGCCCCTGGTGGACTAGGGGTACGTATGGATTCCCATGTGTATACTGACTATGATATTCCCCCTTATTATGATTCTCTCATTGGTAAGCTGATTGTCTGGGGTCCTGATCGTAACACCGCCATTCAACGTATGAAGCGTGCTTTGAGAGAATGTGCGATTACTGGATTGCCGACTACTATTGGTTTTCATCAAAAAGTATTGGAGCGTCCTGAATTTCTTAAGGGAGAGGTTTACACCAACTTTGTTAATCAAATGATGGGGTAGCTTGTGAGTTCTCCAACTGAGTTCTCCAACTGACAGGAGAGAAGTTTATGGTCGATGATTATCCGCGTCAGGTTAGATCGTTTCATCAATCACTCTGTCGCTTCAAGGGAGTGGTGGAGGTCAATACAGGTATCAAAAAGCTGGATAAAATCTCTCCTCAGGAGTATCAGCTGCCAGGAAAGATGGGGGACTTACCCCACGCTCTACTAAATCGAACTCAGGGAGGATTACCTAATGAGGCCTGGGCAAATACGGATGTGATTTTGTCTTACGATCGCGCAGGTTGGTTGGCATTAGAATTTTTAGCTTGGTGGATACGAGACCAGTCTCGCAATGGAGAACAGATTCAAATGCGACCTCTGGCTCTGTCCCCTGTAGCCGATGACGAGATTCAGCTGGGTCACACGCTAAAGTTTGTGATCGATCACTTTTGTGTCCTCTCCGACCCAAGTCCTGAGGCCATGTTGGCATTATTGGGTGCTCGGGGACAGGCTCTCAATAATGCCATTAATATCTATATCGATGTGTTAGGAGATTTGTTAGTGGAGAAACCATCAGCCGATTAAAAGGCTTGCCCTTGGGGCTTTGATGGTACACTGCCGCTGCTTGAGTTAATCTCGGGCCAGCAATAATTTTTTCGAGTTGGCCAGTTCGAGTTGGCCAGTAAGTTAGACAACAAATTAGACGACTAGACCCAGGTTAGACGACTAGACCCAGGTAATTAGACTTAGCAAGGATATGACTATGGGACAGGGTGAAACTCAATGGCACGTGATTGACGGAGGGGTAACTGCTCCTAAGGGATTCACAGCGGCAGGCATTTGTGCAGGACTGAAGGCATCGGGTGCGCCAGATTTGGCCCTGATTGTATCGGAAAATAATGATGCGATCGCAGCCGCTGTCTATACTCAGTCCCAGGTGCGCGCCGCCTGTATCGACTACTGTCAGCAACAGCTAGAAACCCACCCCTCCGCTCGCGCAATTCTCTGCAATTCAGGTCAGGCTAACGCTTGCACCGGCCAGCAAGGATGGGAAGATGCTGTGACTATGGCCACTGCCGCCGCCAATGCCCTCAATACCACCGCCGATAAAATATTAATCGCTTCCACCGGCGTCATTGGCCAGCGCATCAAAATGGACCCCCTACTAGCCCATATGCCACAGCTAGTTACCCAGCTATCTAACCAAGGAAATGCAAATGCCGCCCAAGCAATTTTGACCACCGATCTAGTGACCAAATCCTATGCGTTAGAGACCACTCTGGATGGACGTCCCGTACGCATCGGTGGCATTGCCAAAGGTTCGGGTATGATCCACCCGAATATGGCTACGATGCTGTCATTTGTCACCTGCGATGCTGCTGTGTCACCAGGACTGTGGCAAGCCATGTTAGCGCGTGCGGTTGACCAGAGCTTTAACCAAATTACCGTCGATGGCGACACCAGTACTAACGATACAGTAATGGCCCTAAGCAACGGCCAATCTCGCACACCGGCCATTACAGCACCTGGTCCAGAGGCCGAAAAACTAGAAGGCATGCTGACCGAGGTCTGCACCTATCTTGCCAAAAGCATTGCCCGTGATGGTGAAGGGGCAACCTGTTTACTTGAAGTGCACGCATTGGGTACTAGTCGCGATCAAGATGCCCGAAAAATTGCCCGCACGATTGCCAGTTCATCCCTCGTTAAATCGGCTATCTTCGGTCGTGACCCCAATTGGGGCAGAATCGCAGGAGCTGCCGGGCGATCGGGAGTAATCCTCGACCAATCACAGTTAATGATTAAGCTGGGGGATTTTGTATTACTAGATAAAGGCCAGCCCCAGAAATTTGATCGCATTGCCGCCCATACTTATCTCAAAGACCGTGCCATTGATCATCAACCCATAGCAACTGAATCTCTAGCTAATCCGGTAACCATTACCGTTAGAGTGGGCCAAGGGCCAGGCACAGGTACAGCATGGGGCTGTGATCTCAGCTATGACTATGTCAAGATCAACGCAGAATACACAACGTAACGATCCTACCCAAATACTCTTGTCAAAATATTGTCTTAATCGCAGTAATTTTCTGTCCTGGCTGACTGCGATGATCTCAAGCTTAACTTGAGATATTTGATATTTGAAAACCTACGATCTAACGAAAGTAAGCGCTTTGGCAAGCTTACCGTCTATCAGAAATGAGCTATGGGGAGCGTCATCAATACCCATTAAGAATAATGGCGAGATTGGAGAACCATCTCATCACGGGCGCTGATGGCCCAGCTGTTATTTGGCTTTAGCTTGAGAGAGAGATTAAAGTCTTGCAACGCTTCCTCATAGTGACCCATCAACTTTAGTGTGGAACCTCGGGAAATAAGCCATTGCCAACGCTTAGAGCGATCGTGTTTAACTAAATAGCCAAAATCACTAATTGCGTTGCCATAGTGACCTAGGTCACGAAAAATAATCGCTCTATTGGCATAGGCCCAAAGATTTTTAGGGTCTAAATCAATCAATCGATCTAAATCTACCAGCGCTTCTCGAGTTTGGCCTAAGCGAACAAACGTTAGCGCACGGTTTTTCAAGGCTTGCGGGTAATTAGGCCGGAGGGTTAACGCTTGTTCAAAGTAAACTAAAGCTTTGTCGTATATCCGCTGCTTCGCAAATATCAGACCTGCATCTATCAGCTGGTCTGGAGTTGTGGGCATAGATGACTCCACATCAGTCGTTGCCCTGGAATGGCGACGAGAGTGGCGTCTGGAGGAGTTTTGATTAAAATTCGGGAACATTCAGGGGCAGGCTCGTCACGAACAGTTGAGTCCATTCTGGCAAATACACTTAACTTCTTATGTAAAAAAGTAAGATTCAGCAGAAGATTTCAGGATAGCTTCAAGAAGATTAAAGTTCTTCCGAAGTGGCTACACCCTAAACACAACAAGGTTTTCAAATACGTACGACAAACCTGATAACAATCACAGATGCTTGTGATAACAATCACAGTGGTGCCTCAGGAAGGTTTTTTTTCAAAAGTTGGTAGATACACTTCTATATTCAGAACATTTGTGGTTTGTCAGAACGTTTGTAAAACACATCGTCACCACAACTAAACATTCTTGGCTTTTTTATGTTTAAAATCAGAGGCTAGCAGGGAGCCGCATGCCATGGGTCAAGCCACCGATAAAGTTCAGTCTATCTATGCCGCCATCAATCAGCGCGATGTGTCCCAGGCAGTTATGTGGATTGATGAAGCTTGCTGCTATGAGGATTTAAACTTTTCAGCCACCTTTATGGGGCGAGCGGCAGTTCAGGAACTATTTACGGAGTCCTGTCAGGCCGTTCCAGCGGATCTGACGTTTGTAATTGACGATATTACTGGCGATGATTTAGCCGTGGGTGTTACTTGGCATGTCGAAATTAACGAGATGGCCTTTCCCAACGGGCGCGGCGTTAGCTTTTATCGGTTTTCCCCTGAGAGTGGCAAACTTATTTTTGCCCGTGACTGTGTAGAGCCCGCCTTAAAACCAGGTAAGGCCGCATTTACTATTATTCGCTGGGTGACGCCTCTAGTCCGTTACTGGCTGGGGCGTCAATTGTCTACGGGACAAGAAGCTTCATCTAACCATTCCAGAGCTTCTCAGGAGCCATTATCCTCTGGATTACCTGAGCAGCGGTCCTGGCTAATTAACCTCCTGTGGGCGGCCACCGTTGTTTATGTGGGGTTATTGCTGCTGTCACCGCCGACATGGCTGCCAGGGGAGCCTATATGGGCCGTTCAACCCGACACCATCCAAGAAATTCTCGATGAATCTCTTAATTTCTTTTTTATCCTGCCACTATTAAATCTTGTTGGCATTAACTCTCTGCCAGCGCCTACTGTAAACCCAGCCACCCAAGGATTTTTTAATCTGGCAGAAGCTTGGATTTTTATGTTTCTCCCGCTGATGATAATAGATAAACGTAGTCAGCACCTGCCTAGGATAGTGCTCTGGAGCTTGGCGATGTTTCTTACGAATGTCTTTTTAATGCCTTATATGGCGCTTCGTCTAGGACAACCAAGGTCAGATTCGCAAAATTTGTCTAAAAAAGAAATCTTAGCTCGTTTATTCGGGGCTTTAGGGCTAATAGTTGGGAATTTGGCAGTTATCTGGTTTTGCTTTAATCGCCCTGAGCTGGGGGGAGTAATTAGCCGTTTGGACTATCTAGGACAGCAGGTGGTCAGTAATCGAGTTACCCTCGCTTTTGTGGTTGATGTGCTTTTATTTTGGGTCTTTCAGATCTGGCTGATGGGAGCCCTGATTCCGGTTGGGGAACGCTATAGGGGGCTACGATTTATTCCGTTTTGGGGACTTGGTATATGGCTACTGCTTTGAGTAGTGATTTCCCTCACGCTAAAACACTATCGATATCACTGGGGGGTATCACCCATATCACCCCAAGAAGCCATAAATATCACCGGTTTTGAGCCAGAGAATCACAGGAAGACGGCCCTATCTGGGAGATGATTAAATCAATCCAACAGATGGAGTAATCCAAAAATTGGAGTTCCTGAAAAGCGACATCACAGTAATTGCTGCCAGATTGCCGTACGAGCTGTGCTCCTTACATTGGGATCTTGCCTAGGCTAAGGTCTTGACAAACTCTCCTCACACCGTTTCCTTCACACAGATCAAGAACACATACTCCTCTGGCATTGCCAGGGGAGTTTTTTTTCGGAAGTCATGATTCAAGCAAATCATGAAGATTTGCAATCTCCACTACAAATCGATTTAAGCTAATCAGCATTGGGTTTGGAGCCGGAGCAACAGCATTCTAATGAGTATCAAGTTAGCTGCGAGGGTACAGCAAGTCACACCTTCAATGACTTTAGCCATTTCTGCTAAAGCCAAGGCAATGAAGACTGAAGGTCTAGATGTCTGCAGCTTTAGTGCTGGTGAACCTGATTTTGATACTCCGGAGCATATTCGTGCAGCGGCCAAGGCCGCTCTGGACGGCGGCAAAACTCGCTACGGCCCAGCAGCGGGTGAGCCTCGCTTGAGGGCTGCGATCGCAAATAAGCTGCGCACCGATAACCACCTGCCCTACAATGCCGAAAACATCATTGTGACCAATGGTGGCAAACATTCCCTCTATGCTCTGATGATGACCACCATTGAGCCGGGGGATGAGGTAATTATTCCAGCGCCTTACTGGGTGAGCTATCCAGAAATGGTAAAGCTTGTCGGCGGTACCCCGGTGATTGTCCCCACTACTGCCCAGAGTGGCTATAAGATAACACCCAACCAGCTGCAGCAGGCGATTACACCTAAAACAAAACTGTTAGTCTTTAATTCTCCTTCTAACCCAACGGGAGTAGTTTACAGCCCCGATGAAGTACGCGCGCTGGCTGAGGTCGTCGTCGCTAATGATATTTGGGTGGTCGCGGACGAAATCTATGAAAAAATTTTGTATGACCATGCCGAACACCTAAGTATTGGTGCAGCGAGTGAGGCTATGTTTGCGCGCACTATCGTTAGCAATGGCTTTGCCAAGGCCTATGCTATGACCGGTTGGCGACTGGGATATCTAGCGGGACCGGTCGAACTAATCGAGGCAGCTAACACCCTGCAAAGTCACAGTACATCGAATGTGTGTACCTTTGCCCAGTATGGTGCGATCGCAGCTCTAGAATCCTCCCAAGACTATGTTGAAGCCATGCGTCAGGCATTTGCCAAACGTCGTCGGATTATTATTGAGCGGGTTAATTCAATTCCTGGCCTGAGCTGTGTGGTACCAGACGGAGCGTTTTACCTATTTGTTAATATCAGCAAAACGGGTCTTAAATCCCTCGACTTTTGCACACAGTTGCTCAATAAGAAATATGTCGCAACGATACCAGGGATTGCCTTTGGTGATGATGATGGCATTCGGATATCCTATGCTACAGATATGGCTACCATAGAGCAAGGTATGGAACGCCTGAGTGACTTTGTTCAGCAAAGTACTTAGCCTGTCTTAAGGTTGTTTAAAGCCTTATTCCTCAGATCTAGATGAAAAAGAACAAACTCATATTGGATGGTGTGAAATATCTCTGAGCCTTCAACAACATTGACAACAGCTTAGTTTGGATCAAGTCTGTCGCGCAGGCCGTCCCCAATAAAATTGATGCTCAACACCGTCAGAAAAATCATGGCCCCTGGGAAAACAGCCATATGGGGAGCACTGTCTAGATAGTCTTGGGCGGTAAACAGCATCCGACCCCAGGTGGGTACATCGGGCGGAAACCCCAGCCCTAAAAAACTCAGCGTAGCCTCGGCTAGAACGGCATTGCCCACCGCCAGAGTCGCGGCCACAATCACTGGTCCTAGGACATTGGGCAATAAATGATGCCAAATCAGTCGACGGGGCTTGGCTCCTAAGGCCTGCACAGCCTGTATAAATGTGAGATCGCGAGTAGCTAGGAACCCGGCTCGCACCAATCGAGCTACCGACATCCAGTTAAATCCGCCGATTACCAAGACCACCAGGGCAAAAATGCCATTTTGCGGCCCCAGAGCGGCTCGAGCCGCATTTCCAAATAGATAAATAACCAATAGGGACAGCGGCAGCTGGGGTAGAGATAAGAATAGATCGGTAAAACGCATCAACAATGACCCGATGAGGCCGCCGTAGAAACCTGCGATCGCACCAATCAATGTGCCGATGCTCACCGCCATCATCATTGCTGTAATTCCCACCGTCAGGGAAACCTGCCCCCCTAGCATCACCCGCGCTAGCTGATCCTGGCCCAAGGTATTCGTCCCAAACGGATGTGCCCAGCTAGGAGGCTGACTCGCCAAGTTAAAGTCAATGGCATCAGCAGATTGAGGGTAAACCCAAGGCCCTACAAAGATAACCAGAATAATTAAAATCAGGGTGGCTAGGCCCAATAATGCTGTAGGAGATTGACGAGTCATGACTATTGCAGTAACTGTTGTGTCGCCATTTCGTTAAATAGCTCTTTGGCATCTGTTTGGATGGTGCCATATTGGTCTATGACGGGGGCTACAGCTTCTGTTTCTCGCTCGACGTAGTCATAGAATTGAACAAATATGCGCTCTACCTCTTCGTAGATGAGGCTGAGCTTTTGGTTGAGGCGGTCGTTGACATCGGCTTTAAACCGACTTTTTTCACTGTCGAGGGCCTGTTCAAACTTAGTGATGATGCGTTTGCGCTGCCAGGCGATGCCGATGGCGAGAAAAATAATACCAATGCCAGCAAAGGCAATACCAATGGCGTTCATGATGGCTTCGGCCACGGCGAACTCAATGACATTTAGAATGGTGCCTGCCACGGCCACAAAGGCTCCTCCAACGATCTCTGCCGCCATGCTTTCGGCTTCTGATCCCAGGGCACGAGTGAGGCCATCATCGGTGAGCAAGTCATTCACTTTGGCTTTGACGCTTTCAATCACCTCCTGGCGACGCTCCAAAATTTTGATCGAAATGGCATTACTGTTGAGCTGATGGGTTTGGATTGAGTTGAGGTCTATGGTAAGGCCCTCTAACAGCTGCCGAATGCCGTCAACAAAGTGTTGGGCTCCTTCATTAGAGAGTTCTTCTAGAGATGTTTTAAGTTCGGTCTGACAGCGTTCTTTGAAACTGTTGATCCAGGTTTGTAACGAGGCTTCTTTGTTAAAAATGCCGACAAAGGAGCGACGCATGACCGTCATTACTGAGAGGCTGTCGCGAAACTCTAGCTTGATGCGGCTAGATATGGTTTCATAGCGGTCTGAAAGACGACTGACAAGGGTGTCGATTTCAGCTTGCGAACGCACCCTACCTCCTTCAATCTGTTGCCGAATCCGATCGGCTGTGGCTCTATCCTCGTGTAGTTGTTTTTGTAGTGTTTGAATATCCTCAGTCAACGCTTCGATCAGTCTCTGAGTGGTGCTGCTTACCGAGCGTAGCTTGACTTTATAGCTCTCCCCGGTGGAGACCATATCGCGAATGTATTGTCGCACTGGGGCAAAACCGCTGTTTTCATGATCGCCTTCAAACTCTAGCTCAGCGGAAGTGGCAAACACCCTAGGAGAGCTAATTTGTTTTTGTGCGGCATAGTCTCGCACCTGCTGAATATTGGTAGCCAAATTCTCAGAACGTAACAGATCGGCCTGTTGCAAAATAAAAACAACTTTCTTGCGCCAGTTGACACTCACATAATCCAAAAAATCCCAGGCACTTTTTTGGTAAGGATTTTTAGCAAAGAGAACAAAAAAGGTGAGATCGCTGTTGGGAATATATCGTTCTGTGATTACCTGGTGCCCAGCGACCAAGGAATTAGTTCCTGGTGTGTCCACAATGGAAATATTCTGCAGGATATCAATGGGGCGGCCGATCTTGCGCAAATGGGGTTCTATTTGCTGTACAGTCTCTTGTTCTGCATAGACGATCTGTTGGATCGAGTCGGTACAAGGTGCAATGTCGGTGGCGCATACCTCCGCATCTAGCAAGGCGTTGACAAAGCTGCTTTTGCCCGCTTTGACCTCTCCTACCACCACAAATAAAAAAGGTTCATCAATGCTGCGCCGCAGGCTGTCTGTGGTTTCGGCTAAATCGGGATTATTGATATCCTTGGCCAGGTCCTGCATCCGCTGGAGTAGCTGAGCGAGAGCCGTACGATAGGTTTGCAGCTGTGGGTCGATAATGGTCGTGGTTGTCGAGGGTCCTGCTGCTTTGCTCATATCTCATGCCTGCGTATCGCTATCTCAGTGTACAGATATCGGCCAATAGATATCGGCAGATAGCTTGTAAATTCCCATAGATTAGAGAATTAGCCAGGGACTAAGTTTGTGATTGGCTCAGCAGAATTTCAGCCAAATCCTTTTTAATGAGGGCTGACATCGTCCTGTAGTTGCCATGAATTTAGAGAATACGTTAGTCATTATTCCAGCTCTCAATGAAGCGGCCACGGTTGGAACTGTGGTGACAAATTTAAGAAAGCAGGGGTTAACCCACATTCGGGTGGTGGACAACGGTAGTCAGGATGGGACGGATGCAGTTGCCACCCAAGCAGGTGCTGACGTGCTACAAGAGCCTATTCGGGGTTACGGACAAGCCTGTTGGCGAGGACTACAGGCAGTGCCAGAAGAAATTGAATGGATCTTATTCTGTGATGCGGATGGCAGCGATGATCTGAGCCAGCTGTCGGAATTTTTTGTGCAGCGACAGACCCACGATCTGATTTTGGGAAATCGGCGGGGTACGTCAGCAGGACGTCAGCAGCTAAGCCCGGTGCAGAACTTTGGCAATGGGCTGTCGGGTACATTGATGGCTTGGGGTTGGGGCTATCGGTTTGAGGATTTGGGGCCGCTGCGGCTGATTCGCAAAACGGCGCTGGATCAAATTGGGATGTGCGATCGCAACTTTGGCTGGACCGTTGAAATGCAGGTACGAGCCGTAGAATGCGGTCTGCGTATCTGTGAGCTACCGGTCAATTACTTGCCCCGTCAGGGGGGGCAATCCAAGATTTCAGGCAGGGTCTCCGGCAGTATCAAAGCCGGAACCATTATTTTATCCACCCTGGTGAGCCTTTATTGGCAAAGCCTGTGGCGAGGGTCTGCCGCTGCCAAGCAAGCCGCTGCTCCCCCAGGCAGTCGAGTACTACTGTTTGTCAGTGCGCTGCTGCTGCTGGCGGGTAGCGCCTATATTGTCCCCCATGGGGACTTTCGTGAAACTGCGGCGGTGGTCCACTTTTGGATTGGCAGTGCCGTGATGGGGCTGGGCTTTATGCTGGCATGGTCGCTGCGGAGTCTCTCAGGTATTTGGTTTTGGGGGGTTGCGATCGCAACACGGCTGCTCCTATTGGCCATGTATCCTGGCGATGACATCTGGCGCTATCTGTGGGAGGGCTATATTCAGCTACATGGCTTTAGTCCCTATGATTTTGCCCCGACGGCAACGATTCTGGAGCCACTACGAACTGTCTGGTGGGAGCAGATTAATAATTCTTTTGCCTCGGCCATCTATCCCCCTGTAACCCAGCTTGGCTTCCGTTTGTTGGTCAGCATTGCCCCCTCGGTAGTTTTGTTCAAAACGGTTTTTACGCTGGCAGACTTAGCGGTGTGTTGGCTACTGAGTCGGCGTTTTGGTTACCGAGCCACCTTGCTCTATGCCTGGAATCCCCTGGTACTTTACAGCTTTGCCGGAGGTGGACATTACGACAGCTGGTTAGTCCTGCCGCTGGTTGTAGCCTGGCTATGGTTTGATCGGCCTGACCTCAAGCCATCGCCCCCCCAGGCATTACCCCCCTTGACCTATCTCGGGAGTGCCCTATTTGCTGGCATTAGCATTGCTGTTAAATGGATATCTTTACCAGTGCTGGCGTTTATTGTCTGGCATGCTTTGCGGCGTGGACGCGTTGGTATCGCGCTGCTAAGTAGCCTGCTCGGTCTACTACCTGTTGTGCTAGCTGCGATACCTTTTTGCAGCCCTGCTTCCTGTCCGTTGGTACAGTTTGGATCCTCTTTTGTGGTGAATGGCCGTAGCTCTGAGCTAATTCCCTATTGGGTCGGCCAACTATGGGAGCCATCGCGTTCGGCCAACTGGCTCTATGCCTTTCCTCTGACTCTCGTGGTGGTATGGCTACTACTGCGAACTAGGAGCTTTCATAAGTTTACGGAATGGTATTTCATTGGGCTGATGGTGATTTCCCCCATCGTTCATTTTTGGTATCTGAGTTGGCTGATGCCCTTTTTTGTAAGCAGTCGAAATCTGGGTAGTCGGCTAGTGAGCCTGTCAGCCTACATATACTTTATGTTGCAGTATCAGAAATCGTTGGGAGACTGCAGCTGGTTCTTATCAGAAACACTGCGACACTGGTTGTGGTGGCCGTTTGTGTTGGGGGTGTTCTGGAGCAGTGCGCAGGTGACGTGGCCGAAGTTGACTTTAGCAACAAAATTGAACAGAACTTAAGGTGCTTCTCAGCCTTAGCTAAGTTGGCAATGAGAGATTGCAAATGAATCATTCCTCTGAATAATTCGGGCTCCTCATTTAAAACAGCTATGAAACGCAAGTATTTATCCGCTCTTTTGCTGGTTTGTTCCCTGGGGTTAGTGGGGTGCTCCACTGGCGCTGTGACCACTACCGATTCCTCTGCAGCCGAGGTTAACATTGCCTCTGCTGAAGGGTTGGACTACACGCTTTACGATGAGGTTTTGAGTACCTATATCGATGAGGAGGGCTGGGTCAACTACGCTGACTTACAGCAGTCTCGACAAGGGTTAGATACGTTCAACAATGGTTTAGCCAATGTTGATGACACCACGCTGAGTAGCTGGAGTGAGGCGGAACAAATTGCGTTTTGGATTAATGCTTACAACTCTCTAACGCTGAAGTCAATTATTGACCAGACTCCTATAAAGCCAAGCATTAAGGACATTACCGGTGTATGGCGTTTGCGGAAGCATCCGATTAATCAAACAGAAAAGACGCTCGATAGCATTGAGCATGATGTACTGCGGGTGGATTTTGATGAGCCTCGCCTCCATGCAGCCATTGTCTGTGCGGCCATTAGTTGCCCACCGTTGCGGGATGAGGCCTTTACTGGAGAAGAGCTAGACATTCAGCTGGATGAACAGGTGATGCAGTGGCTAGCCAGACCTGACGGCCTAAAAATTGATAAAGCAGCCGGTGAAGTTACGGTGTCCAAAATTTTTAACTGGTTTGGCGGTGACTGGATTCCTAGCTACGGTGTAGATAGTGGCTTTACCGGTAGCAAAGAAGAGCGGGCCGTTCTGAACTTCATTAGTAACTACGTTAGCGACGAAGATCGGGCGTATCTAGAAGCCGGTGACTACAGGGTTAGTTATTTCAACTACGACTGGGCTTTGAATGATCAGCAATAATCGAGCCGAATAAGCATCAAATACTACTTCAAATATGTAAATAGCAAATATGTAAATAGCGAGGGGGCATATCGTGGTGGTTACGAGGGCATGTCTGATGTTGTTTACACGGTACCCCGAGGCTGGTAGTACCAAAACTCGACTGATTCCCCGTTTGGGGGCAGTACGAGCGGCTGAGCTGCAGCGATGGATGACGGCATCCATGGTAAAAGAAATGGCTACTCTGCGTCCGGAGATTGATCGCCAGATCCATTTTTCTGGGGGCGGTCTATCCCAGATGCAGGCTTGGTTAGGGCGACAGTTAACCTATGTGCCTCAGTTGGCAGGTAGTTTGGGAAATCGTTTGCACCAAGCATTTGTGGAGAATTTTCGGTTGGGTATGAAGGCTGTGGTGGCGATTGGCTCGGATTGTCCAGAGCTGAGTGCCTGCCACTTAGAACAGGCGTTTCGGCAGCTTCAGACCCATGATGTGGTTCTGGGACCAGCTGCAGATGGTGGCTATTATTTGATCGGTCTGAGCGGTGCCCAAGCAAAACTATTTGAGACTATTCCCTGGGGAACTGGGAAGGTGTTTGAACGGACGGTTGCGATCGCAACCAGCCTCAACCTCTCCATCGCCACCTTGGAAGAGCTGCGGGATGTGGATCGCCCTGAAGACTTGGAATTACTCCACCAAATACCGATTTGTATCTAACCCTTGTGGGGACGTTCCATGGAACGTCCCCACAAGGGTTAAATGTGGCCGACCTGCTGGGGAATGGAATACCGGGCCTTGCTAGGGACCATCTGGGCGTAGAGATTTTCTAACTGGGTAATGTTAGTACTCAGGGTGTAACGATCCAGCACCCGCTGGCGGGCCTTGCTGCTCAAAATCGATACCATTTCAGGATGGTTCTTTAATAAAGGCAAAATCGTCTGAAGCTGTTGAGCTACACGCTGAGTATCAAGCACAATCCCGGCCCCGTCTTCTAAGACTTCGCCATCAGCCCCAGCATCGGTGGCAATGCAAGCCGCACCGCAGGCCATCGCCTCTAATAGCGACAGGGATAGCCCCTCGATCAGCGACGGCAAAATAAAAGCGTCCGCCCCCCGCAGAATATCAATACGGCGATGTTCATCGGCGACAAACCCCAGCCATATTACCGAATTATCGGCCCCGTAAGCGGCTTTTAGGGCCACCTCTAGGGGACCGCTACCAATAATAAGGAGCTTATTTTCAGCCCCCATATTGGCCGTTTTCCAGCCTTTGAGCATGGACTCTACATTTTTTTCAATGGCCAATCGGCCTTGATACACGTAGAGCTGCTTGGCCCTAAACTCTTTTTTAATTAGGGAAGAGCCAGGGGAATATCGATACACATCTACCCCGTTGGGAATAATCACCACCCGGTCTAAGGGCACACCGAGCTTAACTAGCAGCTCCTGCTGAATGCGGGAAAACACAATGACTCGGTCATAATTGGCCAACCGGGGGGCATATAGCTGATAGGTAATATGCTGGGTGCCTGAGGTGAGATTGCGCCGCTTACGGTCAAAGGCTGGATGAAAGGTGGCCACCAGCGGAATATCTAGCTCATGGCAAATATCTGGCAGCTTGAAATCCAAGGGAGACAGGGATAGCGAAGCATGCACCAAATCGGGTTTGAGCTCGGCTAGCACCTCAGCCAGCCGTCGAGCTGAGCCCAAGCTAGGGATGATCAAAATCTGGGATTTGAAAATAAACGGTAAGGAAACCTCTTCATAGCCGACGTGGTCGTCTGCGGTTTCCTCATCAGTTGCAAAGTGGAGGAACGTCACCCGGTAACCACGCTCGAGCAGAGCATTTGTAATCTCTCGACCGTAGGTGACATTTCCACAAAACGGGGATTTTTTACCAATCCATGCGATGTGCATCTAAGGGGGTCTATAAATTTAGATGTTTATTAAAAGGGCAACTTCTAAGAGCGGATACCCAAAGCAGACATGAACGGCTCTATGAATTCAACCGTTTGGCAAAACGCCCCCTAGGAATCCTTATTTACTCAAGCAGCGGTTAAAGTCATTTAACTTAATCATGCTTAAGCAACCGTACGAATGCTTTATATGACTTTATCAGGATTTTAAGAGGTTACAGAGTATGGAGTGCTGATAGGGGGTGGGAATTTGGGTAGGACTGGGGCTATGAGCCGTAGGTAAAGGATAGTGAAAATACCCCTGGGATGCCCCTGGAGCAGGTCTTCAAGGGGTAAGGCAATGGTCTATGACTCAGGTTATGATTCAGGTTGTGAAGTGTCTATGGCTGGTACGGTAAAAACGGTTTGAGTCAGTAGACCGCCTGCGATCACAGTGGCAGCCAGTCCCAGCAGCACTAGACGAAGACCGACCAAGGCTTCGGCAACGCCCGCCAGGGCCAAGGGTAGGCTGAGTGCAATATTGACGACATTGTTTTGTAGACCAAAGACTTTGCCCCGCATGTCTTCTGGGGTTTGCTCCTGGATGGTGGTTTGCATGGGAATGCCCACGGCAGCAGCAAAGACTCCTAGGATAGCAATTAGCACCAAGCTGCCCCATAGGCTGTGAATGGTCATGGACAACCCTCCGAGGACTGCTCCCATACCCAAAAGTCCCACCAGGCTCAGCTGCCGTCGGGCAAAGCGATACCCTAGCTGTCCGATTAAGGCGGCACCTATGCCCATGCCGACACCGCCTGAGGCTAGCAACACACCAAATTGAGAGGGTTTGAGAGTGGGGATGACTTCAGCCAGCCGGACGGCTAAAACAGCCAGAGCAGCAAACACAGAAAATAGCAATACGAGCTGAATAATGGCATTGCGGATGGGAGGACGCTGCTTGATATAGCTCAGACCGTCTTTGATATCTTGCCAAACATGGCTGTCGCGGGTGAGGTTTTCGGTGGACTCTCCCGTACGCATCGCCAACAGGAGCAGCCCTGCCAGGCAGTAGCTCAGACCGACCAGGATATCTTTGCCGATACCGCTGTTGCCGTCGAAGGGGGCGAGGAGTTGGTCTGCGATCGCAAGCAAAGGCTCCCCCACCGCAAACCCAATAATCACCGACGCCATCATGGTGGTGGTGTATAGAGAATTGGCTGAGAGCAAACGGCGTTTATCTACAATTAGCGGAATGGCAGATTGCTCTGCTGGGGCAAAAAACTGGGTGAAGGTGGACACTAAAAACGTGACCACCAGCAGCAGGCCAAAACTAATGGGAATACCTGCGATAGTCCCCCAGTCCTGGCTAAGCCACAGACCCAAGGGTAGCAACAGGACTAACGCTCCCCGCAGGAGGTTGGTCAGCACTAGTACCGGCTTTTTGAGCCAACGATCCACATATACACCGGCCAACGACCCGAAGAGGATGGCTGGAATGGTAAACGCAATCATCACTGCCGAGACCCAACCACTAATGGTTTGACCCGGCGCATCATATTGGCTATCGATGATGGCAATCATCAATACTAGATACACCTTATCGGCTAGCTGGGAAAAAATCTGACCACACCACAGTGTGAGAAAGCTAGGATTTTGCAGCACTGGCCAAAAGCCCATGGCTGTCTGCTCGGTCTGCTCAGCGCTGCTGATGCTATCTGTAGCTAATGGTGGCGTAGCCGCCGCAGGCTTTTGGACCCCATTCAACTCCTGGGAGCGGCTGGTCTTCCCAGCGGCTGGCTGATGGCCAGACCCCTCAGAGACTTTAGATGCATTTGAGTCAGACTCATGAAGCATAGGCAGATGATGCAAAGCAGCTATCGATCAGCGCAGCCGATCGAATCGGTCGATCAAAGTGAAACTGGGCGTAGTTTCGCAGCAGACGTTCTACACGCCGCCACAAACTATGGGGCGCTGTCCCACGATCCCCTGCTATAGATGGTAAAGAACTAGCCTGGGTGAACACAAGCTCTGGCTGGCCTAATTGTTGCAATAGAGCCAGCTCTGAGGCCCCAATGGTGGTGGTCAAAGAGCCATAGATGCGTTTACGCCGTCCGGCGTCATAATCTGCTGGTCCGGCATTATTTTCCAGCCGTTCTAGCTGCTCTAAGGTAATGACGCCGCCCGCTTGAATACTAAAACCCACCCGCCACTGTCCCCCCAGCTGAGGTTGAATGGGAGTGCGACTCAAACAGCAGTAACGCAGTTCTGGGGCGATGCCCGCCAAGGCCAAAATATGAAACGTACCGTGGGCTAAGCAGGCTAACACGGCTCCGGTTGGTGCCGTTTCTAATCGTTCTAAATGGGCGATGAGTAATTCGAATAGCGCCTCCTGGGGCTGTTCGCTGGCTTCGCACAGTGCTAGCTCGGCCAGGTACTGACCAGCTGTCAGTCTGGCCAAATCTCGACTCAAACCTGGAAATGACTGTTGAGTTTGGGCCTGAATCATTTTGTCTAGGGATTTGCCCTTAGACAGCATCAGCTCATTGACCACAAATAGTCCGCTGCGACCGCCGAGACGAGATTTGTGCTTACGGGCTCCCGGTGCGATCGCACGCAAAAGTCCATACTCCTTAGTCAAAATAGTCATCAGCCGATCGGTTTCCCCCATGGGAGCCGCCTTGAGGTTGATGCCAGTGGCTTTGTAGGTGCGGGACATCTAATCCTTTTCACTTTCGTTGTAGCTTACGTTAATTTGGCTATTCCCCTCATAGAGCCAGTTCATTTTTTTAGGATCTATTTGGGCGTAGTACATCAGCTTGAGCAGCTGGTTGAGAACAGCATGTTTGTAAATGCCCCGTTCTTTAAATCGGCGGGCCGAGGTAACGATGGTTCCTGGTGCCAAATGGGGTGGGCCAAACTGGCTCAGCGCCTGACTGAGGGCGGTATCTTCAAAAATATCCATGTCAGGGACGCCGCCAATGGTGGTGAGTATGTTCCGACGGGCAAAAATGCAGTGGTCTAGATAGAGGATGTGGCGCCAACGGGGGCGCTGGGTGGTTGAATACCAGGAGGTAAACCGGAGTAACCAGTGGTCAACATCAAAGCTATGGCGAAAGCCCCCCCAGGCGATGGTGTCATCAGCCATGAGCTGTCTCACTTGGTCAAGGGCACCAGCGGGAAGTAGCGTAGCCGGATGGTGCAGCAGCACCACATCTCCCTGACTCGCTTGAATACCGATGGTCAGACGCTGAGCCCGATTGGTGGCGTCAGTGTCAATTAGCTTAACGTCAGCGGCGGTAGCGTGCTGGGTGATGACATCGTAGGTGCCGTCTGTGCTGGGGCTCATGACGATGACGATCTGTTTTTTACCTGACTGCAGGGCTAGATTGTCCAGAATACGGGGCAGATAGCCATGGCGAATTTCATTCAGACAAGGCAGAATAACTGAAATATTAAGTTCCATGGGTTACCCATAAAGCCGTTGCTGATTGATCTGATTTGGTTAGGATGAATCGCTCTAGCAACAGTGATGTTTACCAGTATCTTGCAGATGAAATCATACCGGGGATTAGCAGCGGCTTCCAAAAATAATACAAAGTCTATTAAGAGTCGCGGAGAATGGCCTAAGCTGCGTTAGCGTTCACCATAGGCGGCTAACCAACCGTCTTTGATATTTTTGATAATTTCAATATTGGTGATTTTGATCTATGAATGCTGCCTCGAGCTCTTCACAAAAATCCGCCCCCCAGATCCATGTATTTTCTGACAAAGCTGCCCTGGTGGCCGGTGCGGCTGAGCAGGTGATTGCGCTGATGCGCGATGCGATCGCTACAACAGATCGCTGCACCATTGCCCTCTCAGGTGGCAGTACTCCTAAGCCGCTATACCAAGCCATTGCCCAGACCGACTTACCCTGGGACAAAATATATGTCTACTGGGGTGATGAGCGCTATGTGCCCGCTACCCATGCCGACAGTAATGCCAAAATGGCCCGTGAAGCCTGGCTCGATCATGTGGCTATCCCAGCACAAAATGTGTTTGTCGTCCCCACTGACACCAACTCCCCTGAAATCACTGCCGATCGATATCAGCAAGCTCTGGTCGATAGTTTTCAAGCGACGTCAGAAAACGACATTCCCCGGTTTGACTTAATTTTGTTAGGTATGGGCGACGATGGCCACACCGCATCGCTTTTTCCCCATACTCTAGCGCTGAATGAGTCCTATCGCTGGGTCACCGTGGGCAACAAAGATGGCCAGCCCAGAATCACATTTACTGTGCCCCTGATCAACAATGCTCACCATGTCATGTTCGTCGTAGCGGGAGCTAACAAACAAGCCGCTCTATCCCAGGTATTTGCCCCTGTTGCCGACAGCGCCACCTATCCCTCCCGACTCATCGCCCCACTAGGGCAATTACGGTGGTTGTTAGATAGCGCAGCTAGTCAAGGACTGCCTCCAGCCACAGAGCCCATAGTCCACTAGCTCTGGCCCATACCTATTAGACTGTTCTTAGCTTGTTGGTGGGCCACTCCCCTAGTGCTAATAGTATTGTTCAGTCACTAGGGGGAATGCCCCTCTGTTGCTTAAAAAAGAACAAACTAAGTAAGGATACGGAACCAGGTCAAAGATTGCCTATACTTCCCTCAACCTATCGACAGAAAACCGCCGAAACCGTGTAGTTTATACATGGCTAGCGTAAACCAGACCGCTATGATTATTTGCCCCAATTGCAACTATCAGAATCCAACAGCCGCTTCTCAGTGCGAAGCCTGTTACACGCCCTTACCGTCTTTGACGACCTGTGCCAACTGTGGTGCCGGGGTACAGGCTGATGCTAGTTTTTGTGGTCAGTGTGGTCATAGTTTAGCTAACCAGACTGCTGCAGTGACCGCTGCTTCGCCAACCGTACCCACAGTGGCTGAGCCCGCTACTATTCCGGAGCCACCTTCGCCAGAATCTATGCCAGCAGCTGTTGAAGCGACCCCAGAGTTGGTTGCGCTGGATCCTTTAATTCCTCCCGATCCGTTGCCTGTTGCTCCACCACCGCCGCTGCCGGTAGATCCGCTGCCAGACAATATTCCGACCTCAATTGATATTTATAGTGAACTACCGGTGACCGAGCCAGCACCGCCAGTTTCTGAGTCAGTAGCTGATGTGGTTGTCCCCCAAACTCAGATCCAAAGTCTTTCCGCTCGGCTGCTGCACGTACAAACTGACACTCCCCTAGAGCTGCCTGGGGGCGTTGATCTGTTACATATTGGTAAGCCCAACGATCGAGTGCCCCCCGATATTGATGTATCTGGTTTCCCAGAGTCGGAAATTGTATCCCGTGTCCATGCCAATATCCGTATTGAGGGCGATGTCTACTATATTGAGGATGTTGGGAGTTCGAATGGTACTTACATTAATAATCTGCCGCTCGCTGCGGGCAATCGCCATCGACTTCGCCCAGGAGATCGTATTGCTCTTGGAAAAGGTGATAAGGTGAGCTTTATTTTTCAATTGACGTGAGGGGCAATTGAGGTATGAATCGACTGTTTAACCGTCAATTTTTCGCTGTTCTCTTTGTTAGATTGCCCCTTGATGTATTAACGTGATTACCCTATCGTTACTCCACCCGTTAAATAAGACGCCCATACAGAATTGGACCTTTGAGGAACAAGACGTCATTCGAATTGGCCGCTCTACTGATAATGATGTTGTTCTTTACAGTGCTGTTGTGTCTCGACATCACTTGGAGATTCGTAGGGAGGCAGAAGGGTGGGCGATTCGGAGTTTGGGTACTAATGGCACCTATCTAGAAGGCAAGCGGATACAAAATGTTGCGGCTGAAAATGGTTTGGTGGTGCGATTGGCCCGTTCAGGGCCTAATTTACAAATTTCCATCGACCAGCCAGAAAAATCCTCAGCTGCTTCCATCAAAGAATTATTAGCCCGTCGCAAACATCAGCCGTTAAAGCCTGTGCCATCGGACCAGCCAGTGAGAACTGATTTAGATGTGATCAAAACAGACATCCGGGATAAGCTGCCGCCTAAGCAGGGTAATCCTCCGTCTGAGGATAATGGACATTCCTAGATGACTAGAGGCGATCAGGTTTATGTGATGCGGGAGGTGATGGGGGTGCCCTATCAGCATCATGGAATTGATTGTGGTGATAGGACGATTATTCACTATCGCAAGGTGGGCACGGCGACCGTATCACGCACCAGTTTCGAGGCGTTTGCTCGGGGTAATCCAGTTTTTACTGTGCCCAATCGGGTCTCCTTTATTCCCGACGTGGTGATTAATCGAGCTGAGAGCCGTCTTGGGGAACAGCGCTATAATTTATTCTTTAGCAACTGTGAGCATTTTGCTAACTGGTGTAAAACTGGCGAAAATGTAAGCCGTCAGCTAAACGAGTTTGGCCTGCGGCTAGACCAAGTCAAGCTACCTGGTACGCTAACGCGGCAGGCTGCTCAGCAGGAGACGCCCCAGGAAATTTTAGACTTGTTTGCTAAGGCTCTGGATAATATTGCGATCGCAACCACCACCCTCTTACCCGACTATGAACAAGCCAAAACCGAAAGCACTCAGTGGA
Source organism: Cyanobacteria bacterium P01_B01_bin.77 (assembly GCA_039028535.1). Classification (GTDB taxonomy): domain Bacteria; phylum Cyanobacteriota; class Cyanobacteriia; order Phormidesmidales; family Phormidesmidaceae; genus Leptothoe. The sequence goes on along the minus strand of JBCCHX010000043.1, from coordinate 44,146 downwards.
AACACATAGCTCAGACGGCCCTTGAGCGAGGTCGCGAAGACCTGGCCCGAGCAGCCCTATACAAACACCGAGCAGCCCAGAAGAAAGCTGATGCGATCCAGCAGCAGCTTCAGGATCTTTCCGATCTACAAATCTCTATCCAAACTGATCAAACGCTAGCGCTAAAACGTCTAAGCAAAAACAGTGCAGTATTCAATGATTGTGACCAGATATAGACAGATACCACTATCTGCAGGCTGAGGGCTGAGCGTAGTCGAAGCCCCCAGCTTCTGGAAACATCAAAATTTAGCGGGTTGAGCGTAGTCGAAACCAGCGAAATTTTGGTCGTGGTTGATCAAATCGTGAGTCGGCAACCGACAATCTGTCTGTTAAAACGGCTAGGGAGTTAGGATTTTATCAGATCCAAAATTTCTTCTGCAGAGGCATTCTATGGAACGCCTATACGGCAACAAGTAGGACATAATTAAATTCTCATTCCTAGTGTCCGTCCTAGTGTCCGTGTGAGCCCAACACCTTGTCGATCTTTTGATTTGCGAAGTACGATCGCGATCCATTTGTAATACAGACGTGAATACAGACGTGACGTGTCATCCAGCGGATGACATCAGGAGGCATCCATGGCTAAATTACTCAATATTCTCGAATATTACCGACAATACTGGCTGATCACAGTCTTAAACGCCGCTGCTATGGGGGTGTTTGAAATTCTCGATCTTTTTGTTCCCTACGCCATTGGCCAAATTCTCAATGTTCTTTCACAGGAGTCTCTCGATCGACCGCTAGAAAGTCTTATCCTCAGCATTGGCCGTCTACTGCAGCAGCCCGTGACTCCAACATTCTCACTGCTGGTATTGTTAGGTCTCGTAGGTCTAATTTCGGTGGGTCGCGCCCCCATTCAGCCCTGGATTGGAGCTTGGTTTAACTGGGATACTGCCCTGCGGGCCCGACGGGATAAGTCTCAGCGAGCATTAGAAAAAATCTTGACCCTGCCTCTAGAATTTTATGATGAAAACAATCCTGGACGGATTGCCGCCCGCGTCGCCAAGGGCCTAACAAACTACACCTGGACCTATCCAGAAATTGTTGGCCAATTTATACCTAAACTGACCCGGGTACTGGGTATCTTTGTGGTGATTGCCTGTCTCGACTGGCCCATTGCCCTGGTAGTACTCTGTTCATTTTTGGTGATTATCGGCTACAGCCTCTTGCGCCTGCAGGGACTATCGGAGCAAGAAGAACGGCTGGATAAATACTCAGAGAACACCGAAAGTCGCACCTCGGAGATTATCACTAACATCAAAACCGTCAAGGCATTTGCCACGGAGACGCGAGAGTTAAAGCGACAGCGGCAGCGTTTGAATCGAGAGTTTAAGATGGTTGATTATCGGATCCATCTGGGGTATGTCAAACTGGCTACCTGGCAGCGAACAGTGGTTCAGAGCTGTACGTTTGTTGTGCTCGCCTTGACCCTATGGGCAACTGTACAGGGGACTATTTCCTTAGGGCACTTTGTCACCATTCTTACAGTGTCCAGCATGGCCTATGCCGAGGTTGACCCTATCTGTGATCTGGCGGAAATGTTTGTCCGTCGCTATGGTGCCATGGTCCGGTTTCAGGAATTTATTGCCCTGCCAGCCGGGACAGATGCGGGACAGCTCACTGACGATGTACCTGACTATCGGTTTACCGGCAAGGTGCACATTAACCAGCTGACCTTTGGTTACCATCCAGACAAGCCCGTCCTGCAAGACATTGAACTTTTGATTCAGCCTTGTCAGACAGTAGCTCTGGTTGGTCGTTCAGGGTCAGGTAAGTCGACTCTAGTCAAACTGTTGTTTCGTTATTTTGAGCCTAACAGTGGTGCCATCTTGATGGATGGTCAAGATCTGCGGCGTTTGGACATTACCGGCTATCGGCGACGGTTGGCCATTGTGCACCAGGAGGTGGATATCTTTAACGGCACGCTAATGGAAAACCTGCTTTACGGTAATCCAACAGCCACGCTGGAGCAGGTGCAGGCAGCCTGTAAAATTGCCCAGGCCCACGACTTTATTGAGCAGATGCCTAAGGGGTATTTGACCACTGTGGGTGAACGGGGTGTGCGTCTATCGGGCGGTCAGCGGCAGCGCATTGGGATTGCGCGGGCGTTGATTATGGACCCAGACGTGCTGGTATTTGATGAGGCCACGTCTAGTCTGGACTATGAGTCCGAGCGGGCGATTCAGGTGGCGATGCGATCGCTATTCGGCACCCGCACGCTGATCATCATTGCCCACCGCCTCAGCACCGTCCGCGAAGCCGACCAGATTGTCGTCCTCGACCAGGGTCGTATTAGCGAAACTGGCAGCCACGAGGAGCTACTCACCCAGGGTGGTCTTTATCAGCGGCTGCATCAGCTTCAGGAAACAGGGGAACTACTGGGATAAAACTCACTTTTTCGGAGATTCTCAGCTTACTTAGAACTAATGATCTCTGAAGGATGTGTTGTGGAAGTAAGAGATAGCTGGTAGGGCGGGCAGCAATGTAGACGTATCGTTATAATTCGTCAAACTTTTGATGCCTGCCCGAGCGTGTCTTAATCCATCCTTACCCGCTTAATCAAGATGGCCATGGCTTCATTGGGGCGACCCGTTGGTAATGGGCGGCTGCAGTCGTTAGCTTCGGCGTAGTTGAGTTTATGCAACTGCTTGATAGAGGTCTGAATATAGCTCAAACTGCCGAACAGCATGTGCCGCCCGGATTCGTAGTCATACTCCGGCAGCGCGCCAGACCGAGAGGGCAGCGAATCTGCGCCATTTGTTGGTTCTTGAAACATAGGTCTGGTTCTCCATTGAAACGTAAAGGAAAGCCAGAACCTAATCCCTGCCCCCTGATCCTGTTTTCCTCCATTGCTACAAAACATGAACCCCACCCTTGGTTTGGCTGTCGTATTCATTAATCCACTCTCGACAACGATCGAGAACAATTTCATGAATATTTTCACGGGTTGCACCATCCCAGTAGTACTGAACCTCACCCGCCTGCAAATCGTCAAAGGCCCAATACAGTAAATCAAAATCGTGCAGGTCTTCTCGATAATCCGCGCAAATATACAATTTATGAAGAATAGAAAGTCGCTCCTCCATACACTCTGGATCGATTAAGATGTCTTCAATTAGAGCCCGAGCGCATGAAGCAATGACATCTTCTCCAGCTGGAATTTCAATGCCCAGTTCTTTCAGTGCTTTAATCGCATATTGTCGTACTTCGAGGGAGTAAAACGGTGGCGTCAGCCCTGCCAAGATCCTCAAACTTGGAGAATCTTCTCCTGCGCACAATGCATCCAATGCCCAGTCAACACAGTCCACTGCATGACCGAAATCTGACTGACAAAACAGAATGACGTTTCCAGGTATTTGCTTCATTGGGATAGGTGAGGTTGAAGTCTTTTGAAAAGATAGTGACCCTGAACGACAGGGACTACCTATAGAAAAATATTAGGATCATCATAGTCAGCAGGCAGCGTCAGCAGCGGCATATATCGCTGCTGCAATAGGAGAAACTCTGTCACCGTGTAAGTATACGGTTGCAGCTTGAGCGCCTCAGCTACAAAATCAAGAATTTCATACCCCCGATCGTCCAATGCTTCTTCAAACACAGCATCACTGGCATTTTCAACCGGTGAATAATCGCTGAGATACAGCGGTAAAGCAGCTTTAGGTGTAGCTCCAATATCTACTAGTGAAGAAAAACCGTGATGCAGCCCAAGACGCAGAAAGTTAGTGAAGTTTTTAGCAAGTACGATATTGGGAGCAACCGTCACATCAGTATTGCCAAGCAGAGTCACAATTACAGGAGAGTGATGAGTTATTTTCGAATTGACTACCAAAAAGCTCAAATGTTCGCCGTCTGTTCTAGTACCACCAAAAGATAGCGTATTTAACGGTGTACACCAGTGCCCCCCATTTTCCTAGTCCGAAGGCTTATGTAAGCTCAGTCCCAGTTCCTCAAATCCACTGCAATCCTCTCCAGGGAAACGCTGCTTAACTTCCTTATCCAGCGATAACAGCTGTTCAAATATGGGTAGCTCAATGTGGATATCGTCTATCTGTGCTGGCCCATTTTCCATGGCAATTTGCAGCATTTAAATCGGGGCATCATACTCTATTCGCACCTCGTCAGGAATTTCAGTAGGTTCTAAAACAACATCTTCGTACAGCTCAGCAAAGGTGCCTGTAAAATCAATGGTTTTTAACTCAAAAGTCTCATTCTCTGCACTGTAAAACTGTAAAATCCATTGGCCAGAGTCATCGCGACGAAAGATTTCTAATCGCTGGTGCCGGGTGTTGATCACCACATATTCTTGTAAACTCTCTAACGCTCGATAGGCTAAAAACTTATCTCCTCGGTCGTATGCTTCTGTTGGTTTAGACAATACCTCAACAATCAGCTTGGGAAACCGCTTATACATATCCGTTTCTTGATCACGCGGGTCGCAGGTCACCATCACATCCGGATAAAAAAAGCGATTACGCGCTTCAACCCGTGCTTTCATATCAGACATGTATACACGACAGCCAGTGCCCCGTATGTGTGGCCGTAGTGCAGCGAATAGATTACCCGCGATCGTCACATGGCTATCGCTTGCCCCGGCCATGGCATAGACCTGGCCGTCAATATACTCATGTTTGATGGGGCTCTTGGCTTCTAGCTGCAGATAATCATCGACACTAAAATACTGCTCGGGTAAAGCAACCATGGCAATTATGGCAGGTTTCCATATAGGTCCATTGTAGCTTTGGTCAACTGGTCAACGAACTGCAGGCAGTCTGAGTCAGCTGGATGACCGTAGCTTCGTTCAGCTTCATATTTTCCTCATCTGCAGCCAACCATAGCAAATATTCAGTATTACCTGCTGGTCCTCGAATGGGTGACCATGTGAGGCCTTGGGACTGCCAACCTAGCTGTTGTGCTGCGATATACACCTGCCATATTGCTTCTGCATGAGCTTTAGAATCTCTCACGACTCCTTTTTTCCCTATTTTCTCTTTTCCTACTTCAAACTGGGGTTTCACTAACAACACACATTCTCTTCTGCCTGTCATCAAATTCCAAAACGCGGGAAGAACTTTTGTCAGAGAGATAAACGATACGTCCATTACACCCAGGTCAGGCCGCTGAACATTTTCTGTATATAGCTCTTCGGGGGTAAGATGGCGCAGGTTGGTCCGTTCTCTTAATACCACTCGCGGGTCCTGACGTAGCTTCCAGGCGACCTGACCGTAGCCCACATCAATGCCATAAACCTGCTTAGCTCCGTTTTGTAGTAGGCAGTCGGTGAATCCCCCAGTGGAGATACCGCCGTCTAGACAAATGCGACCGTCTACCTCCACACCAAATTCCGTAATGGCCTTGGCCAGCTTCTCGCCACCTCGCGATACATAGGGCGACTTTTGCTTTAGCACTACCACCGCATCGTCTTTGATAGTGGTTCCGGGTTTGTCAATGACTGTTTCATTGACCTTGACCTCACCAGCTCGGATACAGCGCTGAGCCTGCTGCCTTGAATCACACAGACCTTGCTCAACCAGATATACATCCAAGCGTTGTTTGGCCATTGTGGGTGGCGGTCGTTGAGAAGGGTGGGCAGTGCTCACCCTACCATTTTGCTTTTGCATTTGCCCCTAGACACTGCTGCCAATTTGCCTTTAGATAGGCATAGGTAAAGAAACGTTAAGCATATTTACTTATTTCCCAGGCTTAAGGAGACCCCTTGAACATTTCCAATTTCAACGTCCGCTCCCCCAATTTGCGCGCTCTTAAACGGGAGTGGCTGCTCAATCCCAAGGCTGATATTTTATCCGGGGCCGTGGTAGGTTTAGCGCTCATTCCAGAAGCGATCGCATTTTCCATTATCGCGGGAGTGGATCCCAAGGTTGGTCTCTATGCCTCGTTTATTATTGCGGTGCTCACCGCCTTCCTCGGTGGACGACCGGGGTCGATTTCAGCAGCAACTGGGGCCATGGCACTGCTGATGGTGGATTTGGTCAAAGACCATGGACTGGAATATCTGCTAGCGGCTACCTTCTTAACCGGTATTTTTCAGGTGCTCTTTGGGTTTCTCAAGCTGGGTCGCCAAATGAAATTTGTGCCCCGAGCGGTGATGATCGGCTATATCAACGCCCTGGCCGTGCTGATCTTTTTAGCGCAGCTGCCCCAGCTCACTAACGTACCTTCCACAGTTTATGTGCTGACGCTACTGTCCCTGGGAATTATCTATATTCTGCCCCGTTTTACCAAGGCGGTGCCCTCCCCGCTGGTGGCTCTGGCGGTGATGACCATCGCTGCGATCTCACTGCGCTTGGATGTACCCACCGTGGGCGATATGGGTGAGTTGCCTACCACTCCGCCCTTGTTTGCTTTGCCCCAGGTGCCCTTCACCCTGGAGACGCTACAAATTATCCTGCCCTACTCCCTGACTCTGGCGATTGTGGGACTATTGGCTTCCTTTCTTACCGCTTCACTAGTGGATGACTTGACCGATACCCCCAGCGATAAAAATCAAGAGGCTAAAGGGCAGGGCATCGCCAATATAGCCACCGCCTTTTTTGGTGGCATGGCCGGGTGCGGCATGATTGGTCAATCGGTGATCAATGTCCAGTCGGGGGGGCGAGGCCGCCTGTCTACCTTAGCGGCTGGCATATTTTTGCTGGTGGCTATTTTGTTCTTGCAAGACTGGGTGAGACAGATGCCCATGGCTGCTCTAGTCGCCGTCATGATCATGGTTTCCATCGGTACCTTTCGCTGGTCGTCGTTCACCAATATGCGTCGCGTGCCCAGAAGCGAAGTCGCTGTCATGCTGACGACGATGTTTGTGATTATTTTCACGCGCAACTTTGCTCTAGGAGTGGCGACGGGCATCGTCATGAGCACGGTGTTTTTCTCCCGCAAAGTAGCTAAGCTGGTGTTTGTTGATAAGGTGCTAAGCGAAGATGGTGCTCATCGCATTTATAAGGTATCTGGGCAGATTTTCTTCTTGTCTCGGGATGAGTTTTCGGCGTCCTTTAACTTTGCTGAGCTAGTTGAGCGAGTGACCATTGACCTGAGTAACGCCCAGCTGTGGGACCAAGGGGCGGTGGAGGTACTTGATAAAGCTGTACAGAAGTTTCGCCGTAATGGTGTGGATGTGACAGTGGTGGGTCTTAACGAAGCCAGTGCTACTCTGCTGAATCGTCTGGCTACGGATGAGGAGCTTGTTGCTGACGGACGGGCGTAGAAGTCCTCGCTGGATTGAAATTCCAGCGCTAACTGAGGGTTGTCCGCTGAAAGGGACAATTAGGTGTGGCGGCACTGATGGTCGGTTGTGAACCGGTTGAAAACGTTTGAGCATTGTGGAAGCGAACCCTAAAAACACATTTCCGATGATTGTGTCCCTTCCAGTGGACACCCTTCAGTTAGCCCTAGGTTTCCAACCTTGGGCGGGTTAGTGCTTTCCCTCCAGGTGCAAGAACTGGGAAACTTCTGGTAAAGAGGCTATCAGGTATCTAAGCCCCCAAAGTCCTAAGATTAGAGGCTTTGAGTTTTGTTCTATCCACGCCTGCGAAACCTCCAACTGGTATATCCTTTTCGAGAAAACCTCATTCGATAAATCACTGCAAAACATATTTTATGAAAACGATTCTTCTATGCTCCGATGGGTCTGCCTTTGCTGAGGGGATTTATCGTTACGGTGCCTGGTTTGCCCGGCGGTTTCATGCCCAGACAAAGGTTCTGTTTGTTACCGATATTCGCAGCCAAAAGGTCGTTTCTACAGGCAATCTCAGCGGTAGCATTGGCCTAGGAGCGTCAGAGCAGCTGTTAAATGAGCTGGTTAACCTGGAGCATGAAAAAGCTAAACTCAACAACCAGCGAGCCCGGTTGACTTTAAAGAATGCTGATGAAGTGCTTAAAGCAGAAGGTCTAAGCGACATAGAATTGATTAACCAGACTGGTTTCTTGGTGGACTGCTTCCATGACTTTGAGGCGGATGCTGACATGGTGGTTTTGGGCAAGCGAGGCGAGGCTGCGGAGTTTGCTTCAGGTCACCTGGGGGCCAATATTGACCGGGTTGTGCGCAGTAGCACCAAGCCCTGTTTAGTGACTTCTCAAACTTTTGCTCCGATTGAGCGGCTGCTGGTGGCCTACGACGGTAGCCCGACCGGTCAGCGGGTGGTGAATTTTCTAGTGGACAGTGCTTCAGGTTTTAAGGATATTGAGATTCATTTATTGACGGTGGCCAAGCCAGACTCGGCGCGATCGCAAGAACTATCCGATGCCCAAGCTAAGCTACAGCAGGCTGGGTTCACCTTGACTGCCAGCGTGCTCGGCGGCGACCCGGAACAGGTGATCGCCCAATACATAGAACAGCATCAGATTAGTCTGTTGTTGATGGGGGCCTACGGTCACCGCCGCATTCGCCACCTGGTCATTGGTAGCACTACGGTTCAACTCTTAAGAAGCACTCAGATTCCGATGCTGTTGTTCCGTTAGGTCTACCATCAGAGTGCTGAAATACATCTGCCGCCGGTTATTAGTGGCGATTCCGACATTGTTAGCGATTAGCGTGGTGATTTTTGTATTGCTTGCGATCGCACCTACCAATCCCCTAGGAGAACTAGCCACCAACCCCTCCATCACGCCTGAAGTGCGTGAAAATCTGCGACGCTCCCTTGGCCTAGACGATCCGATCATTATTCGCTACTTCAAATGGCTATGGGCGCTAACTCAGGGTAACTTTGGCTATTCCTTTAACAGTCGTAGTCCCGTCAGTGAATTGATTTCGCAACGACTACCGACCACCCTTTGGGTAATTGGCTGTGGCTATGGACTGAGTGTGCTGCTGGCGCTTCCCCTGGGTACCCTCTCCGCCTTCAAAAAAGGCACCGCTGTGGACTGGCTAATTTCCACACTGACCTTTGTAGGCTTTTCCTTGCCCACCTTTTTTACTGGGCTATTGCTAATTTTGATCTTTAGCGTGCAGCTGGGCTGGTTTCCCTTTATCTATAGCAGTACCTTGATAGTCACTGACGGAGCCAGCTTTATAGAGTTAGTGCGGCAGTCCATTTTGCCAGTGATGGTGCTGGCCTTTTTTCAAACTGCTATTCTAATGCGCTTTATCCGCACTGCCATCGCTGAAGAATTGCCCCAGGACTATGTGCGTACCGCGCGTGCCAAAGGGCTGTCTCGACCTCGAATTCTTGGCGTTCATATTCTTCGGAACGCTTCTATCCCAATAGTTACCTTGCTAGCGCTAGATATTCCCAGCCTGTTCACCGGGTCTTTGGTGCTGGAGCAGGTGTTTCGTATCCCTGGCATGGGGGCACTGCTGATTGATTCTATTAACCGCAGTGATACACCGGTCGTTATGGCAGTTTCGTTTATCTATGCGGTACTGGTAGTACTTTTCAACCTAATTGCCGATGTGCTGTATGGCTGGTTAGACCCCAGAGTTAGATTAGGCTGAAGTGCTTGATTGCAACAGCCTGATTTCAGGCTGTCCCTTTGGCACCTTTTGGCATTAGTGTGACCGCTCCAAAGTGTGGCCGTTCCAAACACCAAATCCCGTTGCAATTTTTAAAGGCACGAAAGTCCTCAAATACTTTTGTAACCCATGGACAAAAAGCACTATCCATGAGTTACAAAAGCTTAAATTCAATCTGGCTCCAGCAACATAGCTCCAGAACTCTAGTTCCAGAATCTAAACACTAGTCGTCAACCTTGTCATCCAAGGCACTACCGCCACCTGAGGACTCATAAATGGCATCTAGCTGCTCACGAGCATCCTTTATGGAAATAGACCGCATTACTAGAAGCGGTTCATCCAAAACGTTACCATTATTGTCCAAAAGCTCAGGGTGAGGAACCCGACGGGGCTGCTTGGGAGTTGACATATAGGTACTGCCGCCACCTCGGCGAGTTTCAATACCTAAGCTGATCAGATTGCGTACCAAATTGACAATTGCCAATACGGCCAGAATGGTGAAAGCAAAAATGTAAAGTAAATGCAGCATAGGGAAAAGCGATTGCGCTAATTATCCTCTTTAAGTTGATCGGGGGCCGATTGGGCTTGCTGCTGTCGGAATCGGATAGCCACATTCCAACACTCATGAACCAGCTGGTGCCAAGACATAACCACAGACATCTCAACCCCCGCTTGGTTGCCAGTAGCCTGAGACAATGACTGGGATGCACTCACCAGCTGCTGTGCTGTGCGCACCCGACCTAGCAAGTCTTGCTGCTCGTGCTCACTAAGAAAATCAAGCGTCTCAGATTCGAGCAAACTGACGGAACGACCAAACCAATATTGGAAATCATTCAGCAGGGGCTGTAAAACCGCCTTCATCAATTCAGGTTCGGGAGCATTAGAACTGTACATCAATTGTACTTAAGCTAGATGACTACGAAAGCTTTCTGAAACAAATCAAGAAACACAATCTATCTACTAGCTTAAACAGAACCTCTAGAGAACGCCACACAGATTTTGTTCGCACAGATGATAAACAAAACTGATAGGACTTCTATAGAGATTATTAATTACAACCTAATAGTAGCGTTATATACCGAGGGAAATAGTTAAGATATACCGTCAGTTTTTACTTTTCTCCCCACTTATTTGATCGAGGGTTTTCCAACCGGCTTTCCAGAGCTGACGGTTCTTTAAGACACTGGCATTGATCCAAAATCGAATCGTTGGATCGCAGGATGCTACTAGCTCGGCAAAAACAAGTTTGCCTTCATTTTTACGGTTTGCTACTTGAAAATGTCGCCAGCCCATGGTGCGCTGCTGAGCTGTCCACTTGGACCCCACCAGATGGGGAAATTTTTGCTTCTTCGGTTTAGCCATTAATCGTCTGTTTGAGTCCACGGATATGCACAGCTCGGCTGGTGATGTAGGCTGTTTTGTCCTCTAAACGAATATATACTTTGCCAGACAGCAGACCACGCACGTTATTGCGGGCATAGATAACTAGATCTGCCGGGAGACTATCGTCTTCGATGGGGGTATACCCCAACTCAGCTAGGGGTTGGCTAATTTGATTTAGAAATACTTTATGTCCCTTGATGGGTTGCTTTAAGGTAACTGACCGATTAAAGTACAGCCCCAGCCCGCCGCCTACTAGTCCCATCACCAGCCCTAACTGGTTGGGGATAACGCTCATGGGGCTGAGGTGAAGTACGCTACTGGCCAGCACAATGGTCAGTAGCGTGGTAGTCCCGAAGTAATAGAGGAATGTGAGCGAATTTTCAGGCCCTGGGTTATTCGTGGTCATAGCGAGGCTGATGCATTATTTTCGTATAGGGTTGCACAATTTCATGGCAACCTTTATAAAATTCGGTGGCAGAATGGTCAGACGACTTGAGGCGCTCCTCCGGATGTTGAACTGAGTGGGTTAAACCATGATTGAGGTAGATCAGCTGAGTAAAGCTTACGGTTCCACCCTGGCAATTGATGATGTGTCGTTCAAAGTAGAGCCAGGAGAAATCTTAGGATTTTTAGGTCCCAACGGTGCGGGTAAAACCACCACCATGCGGATTCTGGCTGGTTATTTGCCAGCCACCAGTGGTACGGCGCGCATTGCTGACCATGAGGTGCACAGTGATTCGATGGCGGTGCGACAAAATATTGGCTATTTACCGGAGACACCGCCGCTGTATCCCGATATGACGGTGGAGGCGTTTCTTTATTTTGTGGCGCGCATTAAGGGGCTACCCATTGGCGATCGGGCTAAACAGGTGGCCTCAGCTATGGCTCGCTGTAACCTGAGCGAAAAGAAAAATGTCTTGATTCGTAAGCTCTCTAAGGGCTTTCGGCAGCGGGTGGGGATTGCCCAGGCCATCGTTCACGATCCGCCGGTAATTATTTTGGATGAGCCGACGGTGGGTCTGGATCCAAAGCAAATTATTGATGTGCGTAATTTGATCAAAAGTCTGGCGGGTCAGCATACGATCATCCTCTCGACGCACATTTTGCCTGAGGTGAGTATGACTTGCGATCGCATCACCATTATCAACAGCGGTCGCATTGTCGCTACCGATACTCCCGAAAACCTAACGGCCCGCCTGGCGGGACAGCTGGGCTATGCCATTGAGGTGGCAGGCGATCCAGGACAGGCCTTAGCTGTGCTTAGTCAGCTGCCCCAGGCGGAGACCGTTACTCCGCTAGCGGCGGAAGGTTTGGCGGACAATCATCATCGGTTTCAGGTGATGGCGGCCACTGATGAGGATCCAGGCAGTGCGATCGCAACGACCATTATTAACGCCAACCTGGGGCTATATGAGCTTTCCCGCAATCGGGTCAGTCTCGAAGACGTTTTTATTAATCTCACCACCGAAGAACCGGCTGCGGCCGATGCCGTTGATGACGCTACCAATAATGAGAATGAGGACCCTGAATCCACACCTCCTGCAGACGTAACCGCTACGACCGACACTCCCCCTGCATCAGATACCTCATCATCAGAGACCGATGAATAATATTGTCACCGTCATTAGCAACATCCTGGCCATCTACCGTCGGGAACTACAAAGCTATTTTGCTTCGCCCCTGGCCTACGCCATTGCCACTATTTTCTGGCTTTTAGCTGGTTTTTTATTGGTTATTCTTGTCTTCGGTCCCCAGGGGCTTTTGGCTCAGTCAGCCTTTGCCGACCAGGCTGGTATCCAAAGCGCTCCCCTCGATCTCCCCTATGAATTTACCCAGTTTTATTTGGGATTATTGGGGTCTTTGGCCATGTTTGTTCTGCCTGCTTTATCCATGGGGCTGTACACCGACGAGCGTAAACAAGGCACCTTAGAGCTGCTGGCCACCTCTCCCATTACTAACTGGGCCGTTGCCCTGGGGAAATTGCTAGGTGTCGTCACGTTTTTTATCACCATGATTCTGCCGCTATTGGTGTTGGAGTCATTTGTTGTTGGCTCCTCCGACCCACCCTTTGACCTGCGACTTTTATTTTTGGGACACCTCGGTTTAATCCTGATGGCAACTGGGGTACTTTCCCTCGGTATGTTTATTTCATCCCTGACTGAGAGTACTGTCCTAGCGGCGATTCTCACATTTGCTTTGGTGCTAGTTCTGTTTGTGCTAGAAGGTGTGGCTGGCGGGCTGCCAGGACCGGCCGGTGATGCCATTAGTCATCTTTCCCTGCTAAAGCACTACAACGACTTTACCCAGGGGGTTTTTGACTTTGGCGGTCTGGTTCTGTTTCTCTCCTACGCAGTTCTAGGATTATTTTTGACAGCCCAATCTATTGAAGCTTTTAGGTTTCAGAGAAATTAGGTGAGTGGTAAAGAAGATCCGCTCCCTCTACTCTTAGTACTTCCTCTCACGTTATGAAAGCGCTATCTACCTATCGTAAATATCTTCGCTGGTTACTATGGCCTGGATTAGCCTTGGCAACAGCTGGTTTGGTCACAGGTTTTGTGGATACCTGGAATGTTCTGGCTATTGTGCTGTTGGCCATCGGTGTAGTATTCACCCTGATCAGTTTAGTGCTGGGGGGATTTGGCTACCGTAGCTTTTGGCAGAGCCGATCTACCCAGGCAGGTACCAATGCTTTTGTGGCCACGCTCTCAATGCTGCTGATTCTCGGTGTTGTGAATTTTTTAGCGGTGCAGTATGCTCCACGTTTCGATCTGACGGAAGGGGGCTTATTTACCCTAGCGCCTGAATCTCAGTCAGTGGTTAAAAATCTGAAGCAGCCGGTTCAAGTTGTCATTTTTGACGCTTCTTTAAATCCTAACGACAAACAGCTATTGGAGAGTTATCGCAAGTTTAACGATAACCTTACCTACGAGCATGTCAATCCGTTTCAAGATCCGGCCACGGCCCGTGAGTTTAATGTCAGCGGAGAAGGGCGTGAGGTTCATCTTGTTGCTGGTGAAGATAAGCTCTTTGTGCAGGCATTAGGGGCACAGGGGCTGACTGAGCAAGATTTGACTAATAAACTTGCCCAGATCGGTCGAGATCGCAACGCTGTTGTTTACTTTCTCCAAGGCCATGAGGAATTTGTGATCGATGGCAGTACCTCAGGCTACGCCCAGGCTGCTGCTGCTTTAGAAGCGGACGGCTTCACCATTGAGCCCTTTAGCTTAGACCAAACAGCTGCGGTGCCAGGAGATGCCGATGCGGTGGTAATCGCCGGACCCCGACAGGCCTTTTTCCCTCCCGAAGTGGATGCTCTCAAAACCTACTTAAATCAGGGTGGCAGCGTTCTCCTATTAGTCGATCCACAGACGGAGCCTGAGTTAGATGACCTATTAGCAGACTGGGGTGTGACCCTAGACGAACGGCTGATTGTCGATGCGTCTAATACGGGGCAAATTGTTGGTCTTGGTCCTGCAGCTCCGCTGGTCACGGCCTATGGAGCCCACCCCATTACTGATGACTTTAACAATGGTCGTTCATTCTATCCGCTGGCCCGTCCCGTTTTTATAACGCCGGTAGACGGTGTAGAGGCTACTCCTTTGCTGTTGAGTAATGCCCAAAGCTTTGCTGAACCGCTATCGGAGACAGGAGAGCTGAATGTTGATACTGAACAAGCTCCAGAAGGACCGTTTAATATTGGTGTTGTTCTGACTAAAGAAATTGAAGATTCACCTCAGGCAACAGCCGAAGATGAAACTACGGTCCAAGCAGAGACTGAATCTGATGAAGAAAGCCTTGATATAGAAGTCTCTCCAGCAGACGAAAGTCTTGAAGATGAAGCGCCCAGTGAGGAATCCAGCGATGCAGACATAGAGGCTTCTCAAGATGAGAATGCTGCAGAAAAATCAAGCGATTCGGACAGCGCAGAAACTTCTCAAGAAAACGAGAATACTGAAGCGACCGAAGAATCAAGCGATTCAGACACTGCTCCAGACGCCAATGAAACAGAGAAAGAAGCGCGACTAGTGGTTATCGGTAATGCCACTTTTGCTACCGATGGGCTATTTGATCAGCAGCTCAATGGTGACGTGTTTCTTAATAGCGTTACCTGGCTGAGTAATCTAGACGATTCTACGCTGTCAATTCGGCCTAAGGAGATTACTAATCGTCGCATTACCATGACGGTATCTCGGCAGATTGTGATCAGTGTTTTGGCTCTGTTAGTGTTTCCACTGGTTGGTCTGGTAGGAGCTGGTGTTACTTGGTTCCGTCGTCGTTAGGGGAGCGAAAAGATGAAGTTTAAGCGTAGTACGATTGGGCTACTGGGCGCTGCGATCGCACTAGTAGCCGCCGTGGCCATCTTCGAAACTACTAAAAATACTCAGCCTGAAAGTGGTGATGCGCTATATGAGTTTACTGAAGGCGATGTCACCAGGTTTAGCATTGACCGCGAAGAAACTCCCCTAGCGTTTGCTAAGACTGACGACACTTGGCAAATGACAGAACCGCAAGACGTGCCAGCCGATCCATCGTCCATTGCGTTTCTGCTCAATATCATTACCAGTGACACCATTACAGAAACCATCACTGCGAAAGCCGACCAGCTTGATGACTATGGCTTGGAAGACCCTAGCGCTATTGTTAACATGACCGTTGGTGAGGAGGAGTATATCCTAGCTGTTGGCGATGAAGACTTTAGTGGCACATCGCTCTACACCATGACGGTGGATGAGCCAGCAGACACAGAAGCATCAGTGGATGTATATCTGATGCCCAATAGCCTAACGACTGGGCTAGAGCGTCCGACGGAGGAATGGATTCTTCAGTCAGAAGAGGGAGAGGATGCTGCTGAGGAGGAGCCTCAGTCAGAGTCGGATAGCGAAGATTTGGCTGAGGAGAAGCCTCAGTCAGAGCCGGATGGCAGCGCTGATGAAACATCCGATGACGGCAGCGACAGTGAGCCAGATGAGCCAACTGAATCGTCAGAAGACTCCTCAGAACAGTAAGGGATATACGAATCAATAACGTCCAGTCCCCTCCATGCTGTTGATAGGGAGCTGGCCTCACTCTCTGGTTCCTTTCTTAAATTTGCCCTACACAAGCGCCTTTTGATTTCCTTGTGTAGTAGCTTATTGACTGAAGTCGTAAACGCCCTACAGCAATGACAACCAACTGGTCTAGCCTGCTACAGCAGCTCATCGATAAGCAGTCCCTCTCAGTCGATCAGGCTGAATCGCTGATGCAGGGCTGGCTGACAGAATCGATTGATCCAATTATGTCTGGGGCGATTTTGGCGGCTTTACAGTCAAAAGGGTTCTCTGCCGATGAGCTGGCCGGTATGGCTCGAGTATTGCAGGGCCAGTCCCTTGGCGGCATGCAGGCTGATGAATCCCTGCCCACGCCCCGGATCGATACCTGCGGTACGGGCGGTGATGGCGCTTCTACCTTTAATATTTCTACTGCCGTGACGTTTGTGGCTGCAGCTGCCGGTATCCCCGTCGTTAAGCACGGTAACCGATCAGCATCGAGCAAAGTGGGCTCTGCCGATGTGCTGGAAGGGCTGGGGGTGGACCTGAGTACGTCTCCGGAAAAGGCTAAGGCTGCTATTAAAGAAGTCGGTGTCACGTTTCTATTTGCCCGTGGCTGGCATCCAGCCATGAAAGCTGTAGCGCCTATTCGTGGCACATTGAAAATTCGGACTGTGTTTAACTTACTCGGTCCTTTGGTGAATCCGTTACGACCCACTGGTCAGGTGATTGGTGTATTTGACCCTGCAGTGATTTCTACGATGGCGGCAGCGCTCAACCAGCTGGGTATGGGGCAAGCGGTTGTGCTGCATGGGCGGGAAGGTTTGGATGAAGCGGGGCTGGGTGATAAAACCGACGTGGCCGTATTGTCCAATGGCCAAGTTTCCACAAAGGTGATCGATCCTCAAAGCTTAGGGCTAGCCAAGGCCAATGTATCGGCCCTGCGTGGTGGTGAGCTGGAGGAAAATATGTCTATTCTGCGTAATGTTCTCCAGGGTCAAGGAACTCAAGCACAGCAAGATGCAGTGGCCTTGAATGCGGCTTTAGCTTTGCAGGTGGGTGGTTCAGTCGTCGGCGATACCGTAGAGGAAGCCTGGTCCTACGGGGTGATCCAGGCGCAAGAGATTATTGCCAGCGGAGCTGCCTGGGATAAGTTAGAGGAGCTAGTGGCGTTCTTAAAGAGCTAGTCTTGAGCGGGTGGGCAATACCCACCTTGTTCTATGGGGGCAATAACAGTTTGCGAGTCTTGCTCTAGCGGAGGGATCCATTGCGCTAAGACTGCTGCAATTGCCATGGAAAGACCACCTAGGACAACAATACTGATGCGATCGCAACCCACGTAGTCCATCACCCAGCCCAGTCCCAAGGCGGCAACGATTTCCGGCAACACAATAAAACAGTTGAAAATGCCCATATAGAGACAGTTTTGGCTGGCTGGGACCGACTTAGCCAACAGCGCATAGGGTAAAGAATGCATGCTAGCGATAGCAATTCCCACACCCACCATGGGTAGCAACAACCACTCCGGCTGATGTATCCAACCAATGGAGACAAGACCCGCCGCCCCAAAGAGTAGGCTAAGGCTATGGGTGTATCGTTCCCCCAGACGTGCCACCACGATATAAATGCCAAGGGCCGCTATACAACACACCAGGTTATCCACAGCCAGACAGAGACCGGACCATTCAATGCTTTTGGCATAGAGCGGGGTGCCAGGGACAGCACCAAAAATATGGTGGGCAATGGCCGGAGGAAAATACAGAAACATGCAAAATATGCCCAGCCAGCTAAAACACTGGACCCAGGCTAGATGCTGCATGATGGCAGGCATCGTTGCGATCGCATCCCAAATTTGCCGTACCATTCCATGGTCAGACAGTGGCAGTGGCTTACTAGCAGCAGGCTCTGGTGTTGTCACCACGGTCCACATGACCGTACCTAAAAATACCGCTGCCCCCACATAAAACGAAAGCTGGATTGATAGGGGGACACCTCCCATCGCGATCACGCTATCCTTCTCTGGAGCAGCGGTGAGTATATTTAGATGGGCGATCACCCAAGGCAGTGCTGATGCTAGCACTGCCCCCAAGCCACAAAGTAAACTCTGGACAACAAATCCTTGGGTTTGCTGCTGTTCTGGAACCAAATCTGCCACAAATGACCGAAACGGCGTCATGCTGACATTCGCCGAGGCATCTAACAGCCACAGCAGTCCTGCCGCTATCCATAGAGTGGGAGCATTGGGCAATAACACCAGGGCCACCGAGCTGAGCAAAGCTCCCCCTAGAAAAAACGGTCGCCGTCGTCCTAGAGGGGTAGAGGTGCGATCGCTCCAATATCCCACCACTGGCTGTATCAGCAGCCCACTCATGGGAGCTGCAAGCCACAGCAGAGGTAGCTGATGAGGAGTTGCCCCCAATGATTCAAAAATGGCACTGCCATTAGCCATTTGTAATCCCCAGCCAAACTGAATGCCGAGGAAGCCAAAGCTCATATTCCACAGGCTACCCATCCTAACGTGCTGCTGGGACGAAGATACTGAAGCAAAGGATTGCTGAGAATCGATTGGGGAACTGTCTGCTGAGAGGCCTTTTACCATGGCAGTGCCATGGACTGAGAAACAAGACGGACAAACTTAACCATATGAACAGATCTCTAGATAGCTATCGCTGGTCAAAAAGCCGTAGCCATAAGACTCAATTTGCACTGTGACACCCCTGTGAACGAGCAATACCTGCTTCAATTAAAGCGGTATAGATTATTTCGTTGTGGATATATAACCCTATGTAACGACCTTTGAACCAGCCGTGTTTTCCCTAGAAAGCGTTTCTACAATAAGTAGGTACGCAATAACCCATGCGCCCTATGACCCGTAAAACAGTCTTAATGACAACGGCGACTAAAACGGTTGGTGAGATGATGACAGCACCACCTCTGACGGTTACCCCTGAAATGCCGCTCAAAGATGCTGTACAGCTGCTGGCCGCCCATCGTATCAGTGGTTTACCTGTGGTGGATAAGGCAGGGGAAGCAGTGGGTGAGATTTCTGAAACTGACCTGATGTGGCAGGTCAGTGGTGCGTCATTACCTGCCTATGTGATGCTGCTAGATAGTGTAGTTTATCTGACCAATCCCGCTCGCTATAATCAGGAACTCCATAAGGCTCTGGGACAGACCGTTGCCGATGTCATGTCCCACAAGGTGACTCTGGTGCAGGCTGACGATGATCTCCAGCGAGCTGCCCAACTCATGCATGATAAACAAATTCGGCGATTGTTGGTGGTAGACGACAACAGACATGTCGTTGGTATTCTGACCCGTGGTGATATTGTGCGAGAGCTGGCGCAGCAGTATTCCTGAGCGATCCTGTACGTGTTAAACCACTATTTTTTAGACTATGGCCATCTCTCTCGAGCAAATCAAACAGCAGCTATTGTCTGAAGATTTAGGACAGCGGCTGAGAGCTGTTAACTTATTGCGTGAAATTGACCCTGATAAGGCGTTTGAGCTAATTCAAACAGTCATTAACGATGACAGTTCTCGGGTTCGCTATGCGGCCATTAGTCAGATATCTTCCCTGGGCACGCAAGACAAAGAGACATCGCTAGCTATTCTAAAAGGAGCGCTTTACCACGATCCAGAAGCCGATGTACAAGCAGCGGCAGCAGACTCCATTGGCGCACTCAAACTTGTAGATGCCTACGATGATCTAGCGACTGCCTACAACAACACCTCGGAATGGATTGTTCAGATGAGTATTGTGGCTTGTTTGGGGGAACTAGGTGTTAAGGCAGGGTTTGACCTCTTAGAGCAGGCACTTAAGTCTGAGAATAACCTAGTCGCCCTAACGGCTGTTGGGGCTATGGGGGAACTTAAAGATCCTCGGGGCGTATCGTTGCTGTTACCTTTTGCCAGTGATGAAGACTGGCAGGTGCGCCATCGTCTAGCCCAGGCCCTGAGCAATTATTTGCAAACTCCTCAAGCAGACGCTGTGCTGCCTGTGCTGAAAACGTTGGCCAAGGATAATTCAGAGATAGTTGCTGACGCGGCGAACTACTACCTGAACAACTAGGCTCAGCCAGTGTTGCTCAACCCTGTTCAAGTCCGGAACAGGAGTTTTTACGTAGAGAAAATAATAATTTTCAGTTTGCACATGGTTTAACTAGGTAAAGTTGCTGATCCTAAAATTACTTGGTCGTAGCAATATCATAATAGAGACATAGGGAGCGATGAGTTCTTGATGGGAGCTTAATTATCCCTGTCTCTAGGTAGTCAAATTTCTACCTTTAGGTCAATAAATTGTCTTTCATATGGACACTTACTGCCCCTTTGTAAGACTGTTCAAAGATATGACTTGAAGATGCCGTTTTGTTCCGATTTTATGCTGTTTTCTTGTTCCATTTTTCAGAACGTTGTAGGTAATTAAGAATACTCTCCTATACCCTCTACATGTTCCCTGCATCTAGGTTTCAATAGCCTATTGGACGGACAAGAATTAAATATGTGCTGGCTTTATTTAATGAAGCAAAGACTATAAGAGTATTAATTTGATCAATACTTCTTCCTGGTTCTAGCCTGGTCCCATTGCATATCTGATATATTAGTGAGAGATAAGGAAAGTTGATAAATTCCCAATAACACAACATTACATATCTTTATTAGTAAAGCTAGAAAAGCTTCGTTTTTGATTTTATACAATCGGTTTGATTCAATATTCAGCTCTACGCCTGCTGTTAGCTTATGCGTTTGCCATGGATGGCGATTAGTTTGATTCTGGGAATGATTTCATGGTTGGTGTGATGACATTATCCACGGGAGTGAAGTGGGATAAGCTCAGCTTTGCCTCTACTCTGTATCTGTGTCCAATTCTTGATACCTTACTTGAGCGTACGCCGTTGTCGATGCATGATGAGTTGCGTCTAGGTTTGCAAGAAGCGCTGGTCAATGCAGCTAAGCATGGCAATAGTTTAGATCCATGCAAGCAAGTGTCCGTCCAATATGCTGAGGTTAAGGGTACTTATTGGTGGATCATTACTGATCAGGGCAATGGATTTGAAGTCCCCCATGGCTGTGGTGCTAGTCCCAACAAGGATGATAGTGGCATCATGGGGGACTGTGGTCGCGGTCTCTTTATATTGCATCAGATTTTTGATCAGGTGCATTGGTCACCTAAAGGCAATGAGGTGCGTCTTTGTAAGCGATTTAACCGTTGGTCTAATTTATTCAACGGTTTGCAGATGGTCTGGAATACTAAGGACACTATGGCGATGAGTTAACCGACTGCTATGGCTTTTATAATGGGCTAGTCCACTTTTTGAGCGACGCATGGTCCTTTTGTTGAGGTAGGGCATAGTATTGATGACCTACGAACCGCTGCACCATAAGTATCGTCCCCAAACGTTTACTCAGCTTGTGGGCCAGGGTGCGATCGCAACCACACTTTCCAATGCCCTCCAGCAAAATCGGATTGCCCCGGCCTATCTTTTTTGTGGCCCTCGAGGTACAGGTAAGACCTCCAGTGCCCGAATTTTAGCAAAGTCTCTCAACTGTTTGAAGAGCGAAGGCCCCACCCCCGAGCCCTGTGGCCAATGCCAGGTCTGTCGTGAGATAACGGTGGGTGCGTCCCTCGATGTCATCGAAATTGATGCCGCTAGTAATACCGGTGTTGACAATATTCGTGAGCTGATTGAACGGGCACAGTTTGCCCCGGTCCAGTGCCGCCATAAGCTCTATGTGCTCGACGAAGTACATATGCTGAGTACGGCTGCCTTTAATGCCTTGCTCAAAACCTTAGAAGAACCCCCACCCCACGTTGTTTTTGTCCTAGCAACCACAGACCCTCAGCGAGTGTTGCCCACTATCATTTCCCGCTGTCAGCGGTTTGATTTTCGTCGCATACCCCTTGATGCGATGGTGCAACACTTAGACTACATTGCCCAGCAAGAAACCATTGCCATTGCTCACGATGCCCTACAGCTAGTGGCTCAACTGTCTCAGGGGGGGCTGCGTGATGCTGAAAGCTTACTCGATCAGCTGGGGCTATTGGATGGAGAAATCACTATTGAGGCTGTATGGGACCTGGTGGGGGCCGTTTCTGAGCGAGATTTGCTGGCCCTAGTGCAAGCAGTGGGAGCTGATGACGGTGCCCAGGTGCTGATTTTAGCCCGTCAACTGATGGACCGAGGGCGAGAGCCACTGATGGTGCTTCAGAGCCTAGTGGCTTTTTATCGGGATTTATTGATTGCTAAAACGGCGGGCGAGCGTCGTGACTTAGTGGCCATTACGGCCCCGATTTGGGCGGAGATGGTGCCCTTTGCCCAGATATTGCCGCTGCCTCTGTTGCTTTCTAGTCAGCAGCATTTAAGAGCTGCCGAAGTGCAGGTCAAAAATACAACTCAGCCCCGACTGTGGTTAGAAATTACCCTGATGGGTCTACTCCCATCAGCCCAGGGACACTCAAAGTTAGCGATCCCATCGGTCAACGCCATCACAGCCGTCCCGCCTGTCCCGCCGATCAAACCGCCCGTTAAGCAGCAATCGGTGGCACCCGCAAAAAGTATTACCTCACGGCAACCAGAGCCAGTACGACAATCAGGGCCAGCACGACAACCAGGGCCGGAACAGCCCATTAAACCTTCTTCCGTCTCATCTCCATCTCCTCTCCCCTCTCAACCTAAGGCAGAGGCAGAGCTGCCGCCTGTCCCAAGTCGAGAAGCCAGCAGTCCTAACAAAAATCAGCCTCTGCCATCGCCGTCTCAGAAAGTGGCAGACGCCCCTGCCATGGGAAGTCTTAACGACATTTGGGCAAAAATTGTGGCTCAGATGATGCGCATGGCTAAGGGGGGAGCGATCCCCATGGGTACTGCGGTTTTGATGCGGCAGCATGGACAGCTGTTGGCCTGTGATGGTGTGGAAGCTAGTGTGGGCATCACCAATGACAAGCTGATGCAGATGGCTCAGAATCGTTTGAGTAATGTAGAAGCTGCCTTTGAACAAGTCTTTGGCCATAAACTGCGGGTCACGATGGCGGTAGCCCCAGCTGATAGTGTCGATCAGCCGCCGCCTGCCTCAGACTTCGCATCAGTTACAGCACCAGTGGAAGCTCGGTCAGCGCCACCCAGCGCGCCAGTGCCATCAGGGAGACCCCCTGCGCCAAAGTCTGTGGCAAAGCAGCACCCCAGCCAGTCTGAACCTTCGAGTCAGGCTGACCGTGACGTATCAGCAGCGTCGCCAGCGGCTAATAATACCGCTGCAGCTGACCAATCCGTTGAGCCACCCGTTGCTGCATGGCGTACAGAGAACGACCTGGAGCGTAGTGTTAAAAGCTTTGCTCAGTTCTTTAACGGTCAAGTTGTAGACCTGGATGATGAGACCGAATCGTCCGATCTTCCCAAATCTGCTAAACCCTCTACAGAGCCAGGACCAGACGTTCCTTTTTAGAGCTGATATGACTGTCAGGACCTTTGGGTGAGAGGTCTTTAGTAGAAGTCCTCAATAATGAAATGGAATAGAGAATAAGGGCACAAGACCTAACGCAATCCCTGCACAGCAGCCGGAGGTAATCCAGGACCACCGAGGAGTAAATCCATAATCCGTGGTTTCTGAAAGTAGAGCATCGATCCGACGGCTTAGACGACTACTGGGGAGTGTACAGCTAAAATTAGCCACTGTGACCGGCGACAGCGGGGCCGCGATCACCTGCACCAGAGATTCTGCCAGGGTGAGCCGTTCGACAAACTGTGTGGCCCAGTTATCGGCGCGAATCTCTCTGAGCAGCAGCAGCTCTTGCCAGAGTTCCTCAGTATAGGGTAGCCAGCTACTGAGGCGTCGCAGCCAGCCTAGCCAAAAGAACCAAAATGTATCGCGATAATAACCGTGGGCTTTTTCATGGGCGATAACAGCGGCCAGGTGTTCGGTATCTAAGGTATCAAGCAGCCCCTGACTGATGACCATTTCTGACGACCAAAGGCCGATTTGGGCGCTAAAGACAGTGTCGTTGTCCAAAACACGGCTGGGAGTATTTTGGACCAGTTGCTGGGGATATTGTTGGATATGGAGAATACTGATGTACGCTTGCCAACCTAAATGGACGAGTAGACCTCCACTGATGAGGATAAAGAACCAGGCGGTACCATAGCTAAGCCATCGTTCTAGGGGGGTAAATGCATGACCATGGGGACCCATGATGATGATGGCCATGGCCGTTGTCATTAAAAGTAGGGGGGGAACAACCAAAAGGGATAGCACGGCTAACCAGTGGGAGTTCTGTAGACAGCGGTGAGTTAGGGCTAAGCGTAGGAGTACAGCTATTGCGATCGCACCCACCAGTAAGCTCATGTGCATCATGGCTGTCCCTCCTGCTGTGCTCGCCGTGCTGTTTGAATCCTTAAGGTAATGGCTTCTAGCTGGTCAAGACTGTCCTGGTCGAGGCTATCGGCAAAGGCGGCCACAATATCTGGGTTGCTGGCGGCCAAAAATTGCTGCAATCGTTCATGGGATTGTAGGATTTTTGCACTGCCTGCCGATAGTAGGGGCTCCCAGTGGTACGCCCGACCCACCCGTCGTTTAGCTATCCAACCTTTGATTTCTAACCGCCTCAGCACGGTGGCTACCGATGAATAGGTCAGATCACGATCAATATCTTCCAAAATTTGATTGTGAATCACCGTTGCTGAAGTGGTGCCCACGTCCCATAGGATATTCAAGATCTCAGCTTCTAGCGGCCCCAAGGTTAACCGTTTAGGGCGATGGGCTGGAAATGGCGACATCAGCTAATCTCTAAATTTAATAGCTTTGTCTTCCAGTGTACCGTGTTAGTCTATAGACCTTTCATTAATCGATTTTTTAGCCTCATAATTCTACGAACTCTGACAGGGTGTCACTTGAGTTCGACTGACTGAGGCAACATAATAGCTATTAATTAAACGTACACTTGTGCGAATCAAGGTTGAATTTAGAGGGGACATTTTGTCACCTCTATTTTTATGTCGATTGTATGTTGAGTTTGAGACTAAGTCATCACAATTTGGCTAAAGTCTGTGGCAAAACTATGGACTAGCGATAGCCTGCTAGAGCTGTCGCCTAAGATATCTGTCTTTGATAAAGGCGGTTGCCATCCTCCCAGATAACCAATAAACCCACGGGTTGGTAGGGCCATACGTAAATCACTGGCTGTATCTCCAATTACCACCCCCTGTGCAGGCTCAAGACCGATGGCTTGGCAGGCAGTGGGCAAAAAATCGGCAGACATTTTAGTAGGACGCTCGCTGTTTACCCCCTGCAGCACATCAAAATAGGTTTGTAACTGATGGTGCTGCACAAAACTCTCAAGATTATGTTGGGAGTCAGCTGACACCATGATGATCTTAAGACCGGCCAACCTGAGCCTTTGTAAAAAATCTAAGGCTCCTGGCAAAAGTGGGGTATACAGAGCTTTAGGATTACATTGCTGATCTGCTGCCTTCAGAGTCGCCATAGCTAGGTCTATTGCCTTTACCCACGGATAGCCCACCAAGGCAGCCACAGTGGCTATTCCCATGATGGTTTCTTGACGACTACCTACGGCTAATAATCCAGAGGCCGTTAATCCATGCGTGTTAAATCCCAAAGCCTGGAGGGCCAATTCACGGGTTCCCGATAATGCCTGCTCCATCAGCTGAGCCTGGATTTGCCCCAGCTGGCCGAGGTAGGTGGCAACATCTGCCAAGGTACCGTCCTTATCTAAAAAAACAGCGTGGATATCCTTAAATATTTGACCATTGCAGGTAAGCGTAATCACAGTTTTTTTCCCATTGCTAATAAAAAAATGTGGAGCGTAAGCCCCACATTTTTTTCAAACAAACCGATCAAACGTTAAATACCCTAATATTTTCAATGAAATAAGGATACAACGGCGTCCTACTCTGATGATAAAGTAGCAAACTACTCAGCGACCGCTAAAGCCGGATCTTCTTCCTCGGTGTAAGCTTCTTCTTCGGTCACTCCGATATCTTCACCGGCTGCCGCCGCTGCTTCTGCTTCTGCTGCTTTCAAAAGTTGTTGGCGATAACGCTCGGCCATCTCCTCTGCTTTTTCGAACACGATATCGGGATTTTTAACCATGTCACCGGGCTCAGGTTCAAGCTGCTTAGTAGACAGAGAAATCCGACCGCGCTCAGCATCAAGATCAATGATCATCACCTTGATCTCGTCATTAACATTGAGCACCGTATTGGGGGTATCAATGTGATCGTGGGATATCTCAGAGATGTGCAACAGACCGCTGACACCACCAATGTCGATGAAAGCACCGTAGGGCTTGAGTCCACGTACTGCACCAATGACAACTTCGCCGACCTGGAGGCCGTTCATCTTGCGCTCAACCAGAGCTCGGCGATGGCTGAGCACCAGACGATTGCGCTCTTCATCAACTTCTAAAAACTTGAGGGGTAATGCTTCGCCAACCAGGTCTTCCTTAGGCTTGCGGGTACTGATATGAGAACCAGGAATAAATCCACGTAATCCCTCAATTCTGACTAGAGCACCACCTCGGTTGGTTGCAAAAACATCAGAACGGACGGTAGCGTCTTCATTCTGTAATTGACGGACCCGTTCCCATGCCCGCATGTACTCAATACGACGGATGGAGAGGGTTAGCTGGCCATCTTCATTTTCATCTGTCAGGATGAAAAATTCACGAGTCTCATTGGACTGAAGCACTTCATCAGCAGCCTCAACACGGTTGATTGACATCTCCTGAATGGGCAAATACGCAGCGGTTTTTGCACCAATGTCAATTAGAGCACCTCGAGGCTCAATGCTAAAAACGGTCCCCGGCACAATGTCCCCAGGACTGAAATGGTAATCGTACTTATCTAATAAAGCTTCAAAGTCTTCATGAGTAAAACCAATATCGGCTTCTTTCGTTTCAAAATTGACCATGCTAGATGTTTCCTACGGTTTCTCCATAATTGAGTGGACATGTTACGGGTCTGTGTGCCGCCCCTACATTGATCCAGATCTTATCTCAGACAAGGCTAAGGGCATCACTCAAAATGAGCTACCGTTATCCCTGATAAATAACTCTGTGCAGACAGTTTGCTGGAATGGGCGATGACACTATTCCAGTGCTGACTTTTGAACCTGAATTAGGCCCAAAATTTAGAGCCTTGCAAAGTAAGCAACCCTAAAAGTTCAGTGGGGCTGAACATGGAAACCCACACTGTAAATCAGCAACATACACAAACCTTAGCAAGACTACTTATGATAAGTGAATTTAGTCCTGCTGTCACTGAATGTGACGGTATTAATTTTAGATAGCGATAAAATAGGGCCTAAGTGCCAAGCCGAGATAGCGGCTACACCGTCACAGCAGACCCATTGTGGTTATTGCCATTGATGCTGTAAACGTTGGCAGTAGAGATATCTTCCGATTTCAGCTGGTTTAGGGCATCTGCAAAATCACGTATACCACTAAACTGACGGTATACGGAGGCAAAACGCACGTAGGCGACTTCATTTAATGATTTAAGCTGCTGCAAAACCAGCTCGCCAATATCGGCACTGGTGATTTCCCGCGCAGAGCGTTGCTGCAAATCCATTTCAATGGTATCAACTATGGTATCGAGGCGATGTGCTTCCAAACCTGTTTTTTCACAGGCTCGAACGATGCCCCTAAGGAGTTTTGAAGGATTAAACAGTTCCCTATCACCGTTACGCTTCACTACGGTAATGGGTACATATTCTATGCGCTCATAGGTGGTAAATCGGCCGTTACACTTTAAGCATTCTCGGCGGCGGCGAATGCTACGACCGGCTTCTGCCGATCGGGATTCTAAGACGCGGTTATTGGCATGTTGGCAGAAAGGACACTGCATAGACAATTTGACCAGGGGAGCGGGTCTTGCTCATTAGACCACGCATAAAACAAAAATAGAGGCCAACTTCGTTAAAAGCAAAGAAGTCAGTGCCTCCATTATGTCACTCATGGGTGAAGACGTCTGACGTCGGGCTTTAATTTGGGCTACCAGTGTCGAATGGCAGCTAGCAGCCCAAGTTAAAGCTCTGAGCGACTAGTCTTTTTTGATCCGAGGGGGCTCGCGAAATGCGATCGCAAAAAACAGCGTACCGATGATACAGGTAAAAATCAGAATGTAAGCAACACTTTCCATGATTTGGTCCTATCTAATTAAAATTCAGCACCATAGATGTAGACACAAACAACGGCTTCTATGGATATCATCTATTATTCCAAAAAAATGGCTCAGCGGGATACATTCGCTGAGCCATTTTCCTAGCCTAAAGCTTGCACCTAACGATTTGCCGCGCGAGTAGACTTGTCTCCCACTTTCTGGAAGAAGCCCCACTCCACCTGCTCCTCAGAGAGGTCAGGATCCACACCAGCGAATACATCGCGGTATAGCGTACGGGAACCATGCCAGATGTGGCCAAAGAAGAACAGCAAGGCAAACACTGCATGACCAAAGGTAAACCAACCACGTGGACTAGAACGGAATACACCGTCAGAATCCATGGCCTCAAGGTCAAATTCGAAAGGCTCACCTAGGAGCGCCTTACGGGCATAACGCTTAACCCTAGCGGGGTCCTTGATAGTCTGACCATCAAGCTCACCACCGTAGAAGGAAACCGATACGCCAGTCTGCTCGATACTGAACTGAGACTCGGCACGACGGAAGGGAATATCCGCCCGAATCACGCCGCTAGCATCAGTCAAAACAACGGGGAAGGTCTCAAAGAAGTTGGGCAGTCGGCGGACCGAGAGCTCACGACCTTCAGAATCCGTAAAGACGGGGTGCCCTAGCCATCCAGTGGCGATGCCGTCACCACTATCCATAGGACCTACGCGGAACAAACCACCCTTGGCCGGACTGTTACCCACATAGTCATAGAAGGCTAGTTTTTCAGGAATATTCTCATAAGCCTGTTCACGGCTTAGACCATTGGCCATGTCAGCCTGAACCCGACGCTCGATCTCCTGCTGGTAGTAGCCGCCATCCCACTGATAGCGAGTAGGACCAAATAGTTCAACAGGAGTGGTCGCATTGCCGTACCACATAGTACCGGCAACTACAAAGGCCGCAAAGAATACAGCAGCAATACTGCTGGACAACACGGTCTCGATGTTACCCATACGCAACGCCTTGTAGAGACGCTGGGGTGGACGTACGGTCAGGTGAAATAAACCCGCCACAATACCGACAATACCAGCTGCGATGTGGTGAGCCACAATACCGCCAGCGTTGTAGGGATTAAATCCAGCTGGTCCCCACTCTGGAGCCACGGGTTGCACATGACCGGTCAGAGCAAAGGGATCAGACACCCATAAGCCTGGTCCCCAAACGCCCGTCAGGTGGAACGCTCCGAAACCAAAACAAAGTAACCCAGATAAAAATAGGTGAATACCGAACATCTTAGGTAAGTCCAAGGCGGGCTCACCAGTTCGAGGGTCACGGAATAGATCTAAATCCCAGAAAACCCAGTGCCAAACGGCTGCTAAGAATAGCAAGCCAGACAGCACGATGTGTGCGATCGCAACGCCTTCAAATGACCAGAAACCAGGATCAACACCTGTTTCTCCAGTCACGCTCCAGCCGCCCCAAGACCCGGTTACACCCAGGCGAGCCATAAAGGGCATAACAAACATGCCCTGACGCCACATGGGGTTTAGAGCAGGGTCACTTGGATCAAATGTAGCTAGCTCAAACAGGGCCATCGAGCCAGCCCAGCCTGCCACAAGGGCAGTATGCATCAAGTGTACAGAAATCAGTCGTCCGGGATCGTTAACCACGACTGTATGTACCCGGTACCAGGGTAGTCCCATTGACTACGTGCCTCCTCCTAGTTTGGAAATGTTAGCCGTACATTAAAATACCGATACGAATAGGCTACCAGATCAGCTGATGGCCTCCAAAGCCGAAGCTAAAGATAATTTTCCATAAGGAAAAAGTTAGATAGCGTATTGCGGTAGTGAATCCAAACGATTCCCGACGGACTAGTCCACTCAAATTCAAAGATTAAAGTGTATAAAGAAGTGTAACTAGAGTTCACAATCCAGCGCAAGTTAAATTGCCTAGGATTCTGCCGATCGCGGCATGCTTGACTTTATATGAAGGTTGCCTTTGGAGCCATTCGATGCCCACTATTAAGTTTGTTAAAGAAGATGTTGAGATCACAGCGGCAGATGGTGCAAACCTGCGGCAAAAGGCTATAGACAATCGTATTGACATTTATACCTTTACTGGCAAAATGATGAACTGCGGTGGCTATGGTCAATGTGCGCTGTGTGTTGTAGAAATTGCTGAAGGCTTAGATAACTTGTCTCCGCGCACGGCAGTTGAGGAAAAAAGGCTTAGAAAGCGTCCTGCTAACTGCCGTCTAGCTTGTCAGACATTGGTTGACGGACCCATTAGTGTGATTACCAAGCCAAAGAAATAGCTGCTTACAATTCAATTGTTTATTGGTTTATCGCGTTGAAGCTGAGTGCTATGCTTAGCCATATGGTTTGTTGTTGAGAGAAATAATCGCTAAGTCCTATGGAAGTCAATAATCTAGGGTTTGTAGCAAGCATCCTGTTTGTCTTTGTCCCAACTGTATTTCTGCTCATCCTTTACATTCAGACCAGCAGTAAAGAGACAGGAACCTGAGGCTGGGTAGCATTTGCTCCCATGTTTGAGGTTTGCCTGTTCAACAGAAAGACAAAGTGAAAAGGTCTTACATGTGTATAAAGTTAGCCTCCAAAGGCTAGCTGTGGATACTGGTTTATGATCACCAGTATCCTTTTTTATGTCTAGCCACCATAGGCAACCCAGGCAACCCAGGCCTGCCAAAAAACATACGTTGCTAGCACACAGAGCAATAGTCGAAATAGTAAGCCAACTGCCTGGTCAGGTAGTTTCGGTAGAAAACGCGTACTTATTTGCACCCCTACTAGACCGCCTAGCCCGAGACTAAGTCCAGCGCCATAGATAATATCCCCTCTAATACTGTTGTAAACACAGGCAACTAGGGAGGTGAGGACAATCACCCCCAGGCTGTTGCGCACAGCATTTTTGAGGCCAGTATTCATCAATAGAACCTGAAGCGGCACCATGATAACGCCGCCACCAACGCCAAATAGTCCGGCCATAAATCCTGATGTTCCACCGGTAATTAGGCGGGCGGCAGTGGGAGAAAGTTGGTTATTAGAGGCTGTGGTAGTGGCAATCTGTTTTTTTAGACTGACTAGATAGATATTGGCGAGTAGCAGGCTGCCAAATGCGGCTCTGCGCCAGTGCTCTACTAATAATCCTCCAACTTCCGTGCCGACAAGCACGAGGATGATAGCTGGACCTGCTAGGAGTAAAACCTGTTTGGGTTGTAGATAACCCATGCGCCAGTTTTGAAAACTACCTGTGGTGGCCGTCACGAGAATAGCTAATAAGCTGGTTGCTGCGGCCTGGTCCACATCTAGACCAAATATAAGGAGTAACGGCACCATCAGGACGCCACCGCCGATGCCAAGCAGACCGGCCAATACCCCTGCGACCAAACCGCCCATGGCCAACAGTGGAACATCAATAAGGGGCATAGCTAACCTGTGCTAGAAGACTCATAGACCATATGGTCCCATGGTCTGGCTCGTTAAGCAGCAGTGGTGGCTACGTTTGAGTGCTTTTGATTACTCTTGTTTGAGTACCTAGGACTGGGTCAGAATTGGGTCAAGGTTGACGTACTGCTCAACTGTATTGGCGAGGTCGTTGAGCATGGCATCTCGCTGTTCGCGGTAGTTAGCAATGCCGGTGGGTAAAGAGCCAAGTCCCCGCTGCTGGCGCAGACGATTGAGCCAAGCTCGTCGCCAGGGACCGTTGTCAAAGATGCCGTGTAGATAGGTGCCCCATAGGGACTCCGTTTCATCTACGATGCCCAGACTGCGGTCGTCAAAAATGGGCTGAAATTTTGGTCCTGGCTCGCCTCCTTCTGGGGTCATCACTAGCTGAGTTCGACCGTGATGAATTTCGTATCCATTGACCGGTAGTCCTTCTTGAGGAAATTTAGAACTCACTGACCGCTGCCGTGCCACTTTATTTTGGGTAATGACTGTGCGCAGCGGTAGGATGCTCAACCCTCTAAAACGACCTTCTTGGCCTTCTAGCCCTTCTGGATCGGCGAGCATCTGCCCCATGAGCTGGAACCCACCACAAATACCCAGGACGGTACCCCCTGCAGAGGCATAGTTTTGAATGGCTTCGGCCATGCCAGTGCGTTGCAAAATCAGCAGATCGGCAATCGCTGTCTTAGTGCCGGGCAAGATCACAGCGTCGGGATGTCCTAAATCATCCTTGGGGCTGAGGTACCTGACATTGACAGAGGGCTCAGCTTCTAGAGGGTCAAAATCAGTAAAGTTCGAAATTCTAGGCAATCGAACGACGGCAATGTTGAGTTCAGCAGATTGTTTTTCGAGGGGGCGATCCATCAGTGATAGAGAATCTTCTGCTGGAAATCCGCCGTCAAGCCAAGGAATCACTCCAAGTACAGGAATACCGGTACGTTTTTGGATCCAGTCGATACCTGGCTGTAGCAGACTCTTTTGACCGCGAAATTTATTGATGATGATGCCTTTGATCAAATCGCGTTCATCCGGCTCAAGCAGTTCTAGGGTGCCAACGATGTGGGCAAACGCCCCACCCCGGTCGATGTCGGTTACCAGAATGGTGGGTGCTTTTAGCGCTTTTGCAATCTGCATATTGGCTAGATCGCGATGTTTAATATTGATCTCAGCCGGGTTGCCTTGACCTTCACAAATCAGCAGATCAAATTCTTGGCCTAACCGCGCCAGACTTTCTTGGACTGCCTGCCACCCGGTTTCAAAATAGGTTTCATAGTAGTGGGTGGCTGTGGTCTGGCCAACAGGTCGCCCTTTGATAATCACCTGGGACGTGGCGGTATTGCCTTGGGGTTTTAGTAAGACCGGGTTCATTTCGGCCTGGGGCGGAACGCCTGCAGCCCAGGCTTGTACAGCTTGGGCATAGCCAATTTCGGCACCGTTAGCAGTGACATAGGCATTAAGGGCCGTATTTTGCCCCTTAAAGGGGGCGACACGCCAGCCGCGGCGGCTCAGCATCCGACAAAGTGCTGTAACGAGTAGAGATTTCCCTGCGTGGGAGGTTGTCCCCACTACCATAATGGCCTTCATACTAGAGTGTCTCCCGGTCCAAGTGCAGTATTAATGGTTGAAATATCAAGTTCAAATATCAAGATTGGAATAACAATTTTTCGATACAAGGTCTTGGCTATCGTACTGTGTCAAGCTAGAAATTGCGGATAGATTGGCATTATTGCCTAACCTTACCCAAACTTCATCTTTTAGGCATCGTTGATGTTGACGGCTGTTGCAACAGTTTGTGATCTTAAAAATAACCTGACTGTCATAGCCAGGTCGGTAGTCTTAACCAACGGTTTCTGGCGTTGAGTAAATAATCCAGAAGGCTGCCTGTGGAATCCGGACGACCTGCGGTGTCCCATTGCTCCACTAATTGACGACCCATGGGGGTGAGCCGAAAACTATCGGTTAAGCCTTGGCCGTCGACTTCTCTACGCACGATGCCTAGGGTCATTAGCCAACTGAGATGATTATCGGCGGCGATATCTGAGAGTGGTTGCCGGGTATATCCATTGAGCATGCCACGGTCTTCGCTGATGGCTCTGAGGGAGACACTTTGAGATCGCATCGCCACTAGCAGCTTCATATAAAATGGGCTGCAGCGAACGGCTCGCTGGGCACGGGATAGCGCTTTAGGACGGGCAGGTAGGGAAGAGGAGGTCATGGAACAAGCGGCAATGGGCAAGAACTAAACGTTGGCATTATTCTTCTTCAGGTGCCTGGGCATCACCGGCTTCACTGTCTTCACTTTCAGTATCCCCATTGGGAACGTCAGGGGTAGTACTGGCCTCATTAACGGGAAAACGGTTGAGTAAATAAGCGGCCTGGCGAGCATTTGACTTTAGAGTCGTAGGTAAAAATGGGACATGGGCAATCTGGGCCAAAATATCGAGGGTGCGGCGCAGAATGCGGACCACATCGCCTTCGTCGAGGCTGGTGTTGTGGCACAGTTCGTTCCATTCGGTTTCCAATGCCCACTGCTCTACTAGGGCGATCAGGTTCCATTCCAATGGGACAGGGAGAGTAACCTGGTAGCGTCGCTGCTGTTGAAACATTTGGCGACGGAGGGTGCGTAGACTTTCAAGGGCCTCTATCACTGGTTTGGAGGTGCGATAGCGAGTCCAGGTATCGGGGCGAGT
This sequence comes from Cyanobacteria bacterium P01_B01_bin.77, assembly GCA_039028535.1. Lineage (GTDB taxonomy): Bacteria > Cyanobacteriota > Cyanobacteriia > Phormidesmidales > Phormidesmidaceae > Leptothoe. Next base: position 9,961 of record JBCCHX010000043.1, on the reverse strand, counting down.
GATTTCGGTAACGATAGCGGCACAGGCTGCTGCAAACTGGTGGGGAGGCAGATGGTCAAATTCTCCAGAGCCCAAGGCCAGCGCTAGCCATAGTTCGTTTTCACCGCGAATAGCAGCGGCCATTTTGCCAAAGTTTGTGGGGCGGTCATTTTCAAGACCGCCAAAGATTTCGAGAATGGCCATCAGGTTGAGGAATTCTTCCCAGTAGCGGCTGGCATATTTTTGGTACTTGGCTTTGCGATCGCGCAGTTCTTCCTGCAAAAGCTGGAGTCGCTGCTGTTTTTTTAAGAATGATTTGGGTTTACCAAAATTATTTAGGGGATGAGTTTTTAGCTGAGTTTCGACCAGATGCATGCGATCCCGTTGTTCTTTAACCTCAGGGGCTAGCTCATCCAGTGTGGGCAGCTCCGTGGGTACTCGTTTCGCGAGGGCTGCACTAGTTTCATCTCCAGGACACGTATCACCTGCTTTTAGGCTGAGAGCCGCCGGAGACGATAGATGATCGACAGCGGCAATTCGCCCGTACTTTTCATAGAGTGCAAAAACATCGCGGGGAGCAGCTATGACCCAGCAGTTCTCATAGGTCAGACAAACTAAATAGGGGGCCTGTCCCGGTCCGTCCGTTTTGGTCACAATCACAGCCGGTAGAGGATTATGAACCTGAATATGTTTACCCTTGAGAGATACAACAGTTCCCGGAACGGCAAAATTGATCGCCGTACTCAGATCACTTGCCAGGGTTGCCATAGCCTGTTTGTCCAAAATTTTGAGCAAACGGCGTTCCTCACGCAAACGTTCTTTGAGCTTGGCATATTCTGCGATGGTATCGTCCCCGACAGCTTCTAGCTGCTCACGAATCAGGGTAATGCTCTGCTCAACATCGTCAATGGCCTGTTGCTGAGGGCTCAGGTGCAAAGTGGAAAGATACTGACCAAAACTGCGCTCTACTAGATCGCGGGTAGCTGCTAATGAGTGATTCTGCAGCAGATTAAGCACCATCCCATAGCTGGGGGTGAACTGGCTGATCAGCGGATCTGGTTTGGCTAATGCTAAACCGCTAGCTTCTCGGGCTCCTTCAAAGGGCGTTTCTACAGTCACTACATGGCCTTCTATATCCATGCCACGCCGTCCGGCTCGACCCGCCATCTGCAAGAATTCTGATGCATGGAGGAGCCGATGACCGCTGTCAGTACGTTTGGATAGACTCCCAATGACTGTGGTGCGAGCAGGCATGTTAATCCCTGCTGCCAGGGTTTCAGTGGCAAAAACCACCTTGATCAGTCCGGCTTGGAATAGCTCCTCTACCAATCCTTTCCAAGCAGGGAGTAACCCCGCATGGTGCGCTGCAACCCCATGGTAGAGCGGTTCAACTTGGCCGACACGAGCAGCTTCAGGATTAGCATCTAAAAATTCATCAATCCGGCGTTTAAGGACGATTGCTTCAGCCGGATTGACCAAAGATAAGTTGTTGATGCTCTGTACAGCTTTATCACAGCCCTTGCGGCTAAAAATAAAGAAAATGGCCGGTAGCATATCTTTTTGCTGCAGCTGCGTCACAATAAACGCATTGTTGGCCGTGACCGGCTTTTTCTTCTGTCCCCTCTGTGCTCGAGGCGGTTTACGGTGCCGTTTAAGACGACCGTGGAGAGCGGTCTTTTTATCATTAAGAAGTGGAAAGATACCTTTGCCAGTGGCAAAATGTATGGTCAAGGGCACCGGGCGGAAGTCTGAATAAATTAGCTGACTGGGGCCATGGATTTTGGCAATCCAATCGGTGAGCTGCTCGCCATTGGCTACTGTTGCCGATAGGCCTACCAGCTGAATTTCTGGTGGGCAGTAAATAATAGATTCTTCCCAGACCGTGCCGCGCTGACGGTCGTTCATGTAGTGGCATTCGTCTAACACTACGGTTTGCACATCGCGAACGGCATCGCCCACTTCTCCCATGGTGGTGCCATAGAGCATATTGCGAAAGATCTCGGTGGTCATTACCAAGATGGGCGCACCGCGATTGACAGAGGTGTCACCTGTCAGAAGTCCTACGTTATTGAGGCCAAACTGGTTGCGAAAATCCCGCAGTTTTTGGTTGGAGAGTGCTTTGAGCGGCGTTGTATAAAACACCCTCTTTTTTTCATGCAGGGCTCGATAGATGGCGTACTCTCCCACCAGGGTTTTGCCAGACCCCGTGGGAGCACAGACGACCACGGACTGTCCTTTGTTGAGGGCCTCAATGGCGTCGATTTGAAATGGATCAAGCTGGAATGGAAATAATTTTTTAGGCGCTAAGACCAAAACCTGGAGAAACCTTTACTGAACACAGAAGTTGGACCACCTCATTGTGCCAGAGGAGTGAGGATGTTGGGGAGATTGCTGCTAACTACCTAGAAATAGACGCAGATCAGATAAACCCTCAGTGAGTTTCAGTAAAGACTCACTGCATGATTTGGGGGTGTTTATCGTCCGTTGACCTTTGATTTCGAAAATTATCTTACGTTCAATTTAAATCATGCATGCAGACACCCAGCTTGTATCCCAGCTGATCTGAGGTGCTTCTAGGTTGGGTGGCTGACTTTATTCACAGCTGTGTGATTCACATACAAAACGACATTAACGACGCTATGACCCTGCTAACGGGGGCGATGCCCGTGACTACGATGGCTTCTCCGAAGAAGTTCGCGTAGAGGATCTCACCTTTGAACCGACGGCTTATCCCAATGCAGATGAACTCCAGACCGAGGAAAACCTGGGGCGTCTCAAACCCACCATATCGGTGTAATCGACGGACGTACCATTGCCTTTATTGGTCTAGAGCGTTCTGGCAGCGTTATGGTCTATGACATTACCGAGCCGACTACAACAATCTCTTGCTGGGTCTCAATCTACTGGTAAATGGTCTCTAAGCTGTACTATGGACTCAACCAAGTCTCTGCCGATCAGCTCGGGTCAACTGCCGTCTACCCATGCCCCACAAACTTTTATTTATTAGCAACGGCCACGGAGAAGATAATCATTCTTCCCATATTATTCGCAGTTTGCGGGAGTTAAATCCCGAATTAGATATTGCCGCCGCCCCCATCGTGGGTCAGGGGCATGCCTATCGCAATATCAACGTCCCCATTGTGTCCCCTACCCTGACGTTGCCTTCAGGTGGCTTTACCTACACTAATCGTCTGAGGTTAATTAATGATATTCGAGCGGGGTTGCTCACATCCACCTGGCGACAGTTACAGGCCATCCGTCGCTACGCACCCCAGTGCGATCTGGTATTTGCCACAGGTGATGTCGTGGGGCAATGTTTTGCCTATCTCGGTGGTCAACCCTTTATCTCCTTTACGTCACCCCTGTCAGCAATGTATGAAGGCACCCTCAACATTGACTTGGTGCTCAAAGCGGTACTCAGATCACCCCGCTGTCTGACACTTTTTTCCCGAGATGCTTACACGGCTAAAGACTATCAAAAGCAAGGATTTACCAAAGCCCAATTTGGGGGGATTCCCTCTCTGGATCGATTAAAGCCTAAAGGTAAAGATCTGCAACTGTCGCCAGGTCAGCCAATGATGGCCCTGTTACCAGGCTCACGGATACCTGAAGCTGTGCGCAACCTAAAACTGTTGCTGGAACTTGTTACCAAAATTTCCCAGCTTAATCCCCAGGTGCAGTTTCGAGCTGCCCTTGTCCCGGATGTGATGGTCGCGCTTGAGACAATCGCCGCCGAATCAGGTTGGCAACACGACAACGGTAAGCTGACTTATGTAGTCCAAGGTAACCCTGTAGCCAGTGTTCTCTGTTTTAGCGATCGCTTTAACGACATTGTGTGTCAGACTACGCTGGTTTTGGGTATGGCCGGACTAGCTGTTGATCAGGCCATGGCTATTGGTAAACCGATTTTACAAATTCCGGGTGCAGGCCCCCAGTTTACCTATGCCTTTGCCGAGGCCCAGGAGCGGTTGCTGGGCCTCTCTGTCAAAACAATTGGGACAAAACCAGCCACACTTGCCATTTTGAAAGAAGCGGCCCAGTATGCTGTAACAATCATTCAAGATAAAGACTATCTCGACGCCTGTATCGCTAACGGGCAAGATCGCTTTGGTCCCTTTGGCGCGTCCTATCGCATTGCCAACGTTATTCTAGATACCTTGGAAAAACTTGATACCAAGGTAGTTATGAATCAATGAGCAAGTCTGGATTATCGTCAGGTTTAAATTTTGAGTTTCGAGAAACCATCTATGCCCCCTCAACAGCGCTCGGTTTATTGGCAACTGTTGCCTTTTCTCAAGCCCCAGTGGTCACTGTTCAGCTGGTCGTTTGTGTGTATTGTTGGTTATGTTTTAGCGACTGTTATGCTGCCATATTTGGCAGGGCAGGTCACCTACTTTATTAGCCAGGGTCAGGTATCTAATATCGCTAGGTGGTTAGGGTTTACTACTCTGGCTTTCTTGATCCAAAATCTTTTCCAATATGGAGAGAAAGTTTTTTCGATCCGGGCCTCTTTAGCAGCGGTCTTAGAACTCAGAAAAAAGGTTTATGCTCATTTACACCAGCTAAATATTGATTACTTTGCATCGGCTAAAACGGGTGATCTCTCGTATCGGTTGACCGAAGATATTGATCGCATTGGCGAGGTGATCTATAAAATGTCGCAGCAGTTTATCTCCTGCGTCTTTCAGCTGATTGCTATTCCTATCTATATGTTTTATCTCAATTGGCCCCTCACCCTGGCGGGATTTTTGATTGCGCCGCTGATGGCATGGCTGATTGGGAGTTTTGGTAACCGGATGCTATCGCTTTCTCGCCGTAGCCAAAATGAAATTTCTAATCTCTCTTCTTTACTAACTGAGGTTTTGGGTAACATTCGGGTTGTTAAAGCTTTTGCTGCAGATGAATATGAGGTGAGTCGCTTTAGTGCGATCGCAGATGAAAACCGCATAGCAAAATATCGTACTGAGCATCTGACAGCGATTCAATACCCGGTGGTAGGGTTTCTAGAAGCTGTAGGAATTATGTTTTTGTTTTTGTTAGGGGGCTGGCAGATTGCTTTAGAAAGACTGCAGCCTCAGGAGTTTGTTAGTTTTTTAGTAGCAGTGGCGCTGCTGATTGACCCAATTAATCTGGCAACCCAGCATTACAATGCTTTTAAGCAAACAGAAGCTTCGGCTGAGAGAGTATTTGAACTCTTTGCCGAAAAACCTACGCTGCGCGATCGACCTGATGCCAAAGCTCTGCCACCCATAACAGGAAGAGTAGAGTATCGTAACATTAGTTTTGCCTACGCCTCTGGAAAATCAGTATTTGAGCAACTTTCTTTGCTAGTGTATCCCGGTGATGTGATTGCTCTTGTGGGACCATCAGGCGTCGGCAAAACCACATTAGTTAACCTGTTAGCAAGATTCTATGATCCTCAACAAGGAGAGATTTTAGTTGACGGGATTGATATACGCGATGTGACTCTGCGTAGTTTACGGCGTCAGATTGGTATTGTCCCCCAGGAAACAACATTATTTTCAGGCACCATTGCTCAGAATATTGCCTACGGTCAAACAAACTTAGATTACGATGCGATCAAGATTGCCGCTCAAGTAGCGAATGCCCATGATTTTATTCAACAGTTCTCCCAGGGATACCATACCTGGGTCGGGGAACGGGGAGTGAATCTTTCCGGTGGTCAGCGGCAGCGGATTGCCATTGCCCGAGCAATTTTGTTAAATCCGCGCATCTTGATTTTGGATGAGGCAACATCAGCCCTAGACTCTGAGTCGGAAGCTTTAGTCCAAGAGGCACTAGAACGGGCTATGGAAAATCGTACGGTGTTTGTCATTGCCCATCGACTCAGCACTGTGCGCAAAGCAAATCGAATTTTGTTTATTGAGAATGGTCAAATTGCTGAGTCAGGTACCCATTGTGAACTCCTCGAACAGCAGGGGCGGTATGAACAATTTTATGCACAACAATTTAAAGAATAAATGCCATTCTATACACTCCCTTTCCGTGGAATCTTGGTTTATTCTTGCTCAAGTGTTTTTAGTTGCGAACAAAAGTGAGGATACTATGGATTCAAACGCGTATATTACCTAGCGTAAGCATGAGAATGTCATAACTCATACCTATCAATTTAAGAAAAATTACGGATCTAGGACTCCGTGAAATTGGGCAATTTAAGACAAGAGGCGCCTAGGTTGCTGCTAATTGCTCTTGGCTGTTGCTCACCCAGTAAATAGTGTTTTCTATCGTTGATTTTCTCAAAAAATAACCGCTAGAGAATATTCAGAGAACGTTTTAACGCAGCACTATTCGCATTCTATTACGGCTAGTTTTAGTCCCAACCTATAGGAGATAGAAGCGTTGCTGATCACGCCTTTGGAATTCCCTAGCGGTGTTTTGGCTATTGGGTCGCCATTGTATATCGAGCGTCCCCCTATCGAATCCCTCTGCTATCAAAATATCGCTATTCCTGGGAGTCTGACACGGATTAAAGCGCCCCGTCACATGGGCAAAAGTTCCCTATTGGTCAGGGTGTTGGCGCAGGCTGAAACGTTGGGCTACCAAAGAGCCCTGGTTGACTTTCAAAGTGCTGATGTAAGTGTCTACAGTAGCCTTTCTCGGTTTTTGCGCTGGTTTTGCATGGCTGTAGCTAGGGCGCTTAAACTACCGCCGCGTTTAGCTGATTATTGGGATGATGAAATTGGTGCAAAACTAAGCTGCACCATCTATTTTGAAGAGTACATACTCACCGCGAGCGATACGCCGATTGTGTTGGCCCTCAATGAGGTTAATCAGGTTTTAAAGCACGCTGATATTGCCAGTGGCTTTTTACCCCTGCTGCGGGTTTGGTATGAACAGGGAAAGTATAACGATGCATTTTCTAGGTTACGTACCGTGGTAGTACATTCTACCGATATCTATGTACCGCTAAAATTGCATCAGTCTCCCTTTAATGTGGGTTTACCCATTCAGTTAACTCCCTTTACTATTGATCAAGTTCAGGTGTTAGCGAAGCGTTATCAGCTATGTCTGGATGAAGATTTAGATGCATTGGTGACGTTGGTGGGGGGACATCCCTATTTAGTTTCTATGGCGCTGTACTACTTGGCGCAGCAACGGTTTTCTCTTCCTCAGTTGTTGGCAGATGCGCCCACCCCTGCCGGTATTTATAGCCAACACCTAAACGACTGTTTAAATGAAATACGTCAGTGTCCTGTCTTGAGCGAGGCGCTCGATCAAGTAATGATGGCGTTACAGCCTGTGGAGATAGATGCTACCGCTGCGCAGCAGTTGGCTAGTCTGGGGTTGGTGCGCTTAGAAGGGCATACCTGTCGCCCAGCCTGTGAGCTCTATCGATTATTTTTTAGTCGTCATGGTCGGGCTATTAGCTCACCAGCTCTGCATTATCGACAGTTAGAGGCTGAGAACCTGCAGCTTAAAGCCCTGGTGAATTTAGATGGTTTGACTAAGGTGGCTAATCGGCGTTCGTTTGATCAGCGATTAAATCTGGAGTGGCAGCAAACAATTTGCAAGGGTTCTCGACTGTCCCTAATTATGTTGGATATTGATTGTTTTAAAGATTACAACGATACCTATGGGCATCAGGCTGGCGATCGGTGTCTGCAGGAGGTGGCGAAAGCCTTGCGCTATAGTTTGCGACAGTCTCTGGGATGGGTTGCTCGGTATGGGGGGGAAGAGTTTGCAATTATTTTTCCTAATACGGATTTACCGACGGCTCTCATGACGGCTCGTAAAATTTGCGATCGCATTCGGTCTTTAAATATTCCTCACCGCACCTCGAGGCTACCCTGTCAGGTGGTGACCGTCAGTTTAGGACTAGCCAGCTTTATCCCTAAACCTAGCCAGTCTGTTGCCAGTCTAGTCAAAGCGGCGGATGTCGCCCTGTATGATGCGAAACATTGCGGTCGAGATCGCATTGCCGTAGCCTCCACCCTCAGCCATCGAGTCTTGCATAAAGTGGGTTAGGCCTGATTATTTCTGATCGGTTTCGAGACTGTTATTCAGATTAGCCAGCTGATGCCTGACCATTTCAATCACCTTGATTGGATCGACGGGCTTAGCCATAAAATCTGTTGCCCCTACGGCTTTAGCCCGCATCCGATCAACCAGGCCATCGTTACCGGTCAAAATTATGATGGGAGTTTTGTGAAATGCTTTGACCCGACGGATTTGTTTGCAAATCTCATACCCGTTGGCCACGGGCATGATCAAGTCCAGAAAAATCAGGTTGGGTTTGTGGCGAATGATTTGAGCTAGAGCCTGAATGGAGTCTTGAATGCTGATACAGCGGTACCCTGCTGGACGCAGGGCCTCTTCCATAAGGTAACCAACTTGAGGGCTGTCATCAACGCAAAAAATCAGGGGTAGCTTCTGAGCAACTTGGCGAGGCACTCTTTGCGCCATTGAGTCATGGGGACTCGACAGATCGTCAATGGGATTGAGGGCTACAATGTCTCGCTTTACATATCCTGCCAACATTCGCCCTAGGGCACACATATCCCGTCCTGTGATCTGACTTAGCTCCCGCAATGAACGATTGCCTTGGAGCAACCGTTTTAGTATTTGATAGGTGCGTGGCTGAGTACATTGTTTAAGACGCCCATTGTCAATAATGATGGGTGACCAATTGGGGGATATCCCACCCATGTCTGTATCCCGCCATAACTGCAGCTCAGTTTTGACGTTATAAAACAACCCTGTGCTGCTAAGAATGGCCATGGGTTGAGGTAAGCGTGATTGCCGCTCAGTGGTGTGGGCGATGTAGGTAATGTTATCTACTGCTTGGCAAATATCGAATAGAACTTCTGACAGGGTGGCTTGGATAATTGCGATCGCAATTTCACGATGCAGTTGTTGCCGCTGTAACAACACTGACAGCGCCACATATTCCCAATGGTCAAACAATTCGGGCTCCCGCAGCCGCACCTCATTAGGCTTTAAATCTGGACAGTGTGCTTTTAGCAGTCTCTGCCAGCGTCGAAATCGATGCTGACCACCCCCAGCCCACAGCAGCCGTCCCACTCGAAAATCGAGCCACCATTGCTCCCCAGTGACCGTCTTTAAATAGATATAGCCATTAGTCTGGGTCTGAAGAATTATCTTTACAGCTTTAATCAGTGTTGCCACTGACAGACCGTCTTCTAACGGCAGCGTATTCATTACAGACTCAGTCATATTTTTGAAGACCCGGTTATGGACTTACCGGTAAAAACTACGGAATTTTCCTGTTATTTAGCCACTAACTATCCAGGACGAGTAATGCTCAAAAATTATAGAAATGTGACTACATACCCTAGCCATTGCCTACAGGACAGTCAGAAATATCCTTTCCTTAGGGGAATAGGAAAATGCCATCATCAGTTAGCTGCAAGTGTTTATTAAGTCGCCATGGCATTTCAGCTACTAACAGCTAGGCATTAATTGTTACCTGCTTAAGTTGCCCGAACCGTTAGAAGTGATAACGATTTCACCATAAAAGGAGTCAGCCTGGTCGCAGAATGCAGAAAAGAATTTATAGCTGACGCCCCTACGCATAAAACATGAGTAGGGCCAAAATTAAAATGAGAGCAAAAGCCTAGCCCTATGACTGATTGATTTTTCTATTGCTAATAGCTGTGTTAGATGTAAAAGTAACGGACTCAGATCTCGTTCTCTAATTATCTGGAAATGTCAGAGCTCAGATAAACAAGAAAAATTTTTAACCCTGAGGGATCAAATAGAGGAATCAAGTCCAAGAAAATACGGTGATTATATCTATTGAGATTGACAGAATAAGGGCCTTCACCTCTATTATAAAAATGACCCTCAGTACAACCACTTAGGTCGTTTTAGTATTAAAAATACTTTTTCATTTATAAATGAAAAAGTATTTCGCTAGTCGTTATCTGCTGGCATTGTATTTGACTTTGTCGCTATCGCTTTAAATAGTGCTTTCTGTAAAAATATTTGTATTGAATAGCTA
>JBCCHX010000042.1:0-66202 GCA_039028535.1 Cyanobacteria bacterium P01_B01_bin.77 | reverse complement strand
CGGTCGATCTTGACCACGTCAGGCATATCTACTGGATTGTGAAGTTCCACGACCGCGCCGTCAGTCATGTAGACGTGATAGATGACCGAAGGCGCTGTTGTGATCAGGTCAATATTGAATTCGCGCTCAATGCGTTCGCGAATAATCTCCAAATGGAGCAAGCCGAGGAATCCACATCGAAAACCGAAACCGAGAGCGGCGGAAGTTTCCATTTCAAACTCAAAACTTGCATCGTTCAGCCGTAGCTTGGCCATTGCCTCACGGAGCGTTTCGAACTCGCTGGTGTCAACCGGAAAAAATCCGCAAAAAACAACAGGCTGGGATGGCTGAAAACCGGGCAGCGCTTCTGCACATTCGCGCTTTTCATCCGTTACCGTATCCCCTACCCGAGTATCGGCCACCTGTTTGATTGCGGCGGTAAAGAAACCAATTTCCCCAGGACCCAAGCCTAACTATCGGCAACTGATTCCCCGGCAGTTTGAGCGTCAGCTAACCATAGATCGTAAGCAGCTGATGGCGGCGTTAGAACGCATTGGTGTTCTGGCCGATCAGCGTAATAATATCGTCAAACTTTCCATCATTAGTGCCGCGCAAACCATTGCTCTTTCGGTTGAAGCACAAGAAGTTGGCAGCGGTCGTGAGGAAATGACGGCTCAAGTCACTGGCGACGATCTCGATATAGCCTTTAATGTGCGCTATCTCCTGGAAGGCCTTCGCGCCTTGCCCAGCCCTGAAGTGCAGCTGCAGTGCAATTCACCCACCAGCCCGGCTATTCTGACCCCAGTCAGTGGGATGCAAATGACCTATCTTGTTATGCCTGTACAAATTCGCAGTTAAGCCAGTTAAAAAAGTTCAAAAAAAAATCATCAAAAGTACTTGAATACGGACAGCATTCAGGGCATGCTGGTAACGTCCTAAAACATTAGCCGAGGATTGAGATATGGATTTAGCGATCGCAGCAATTGTATTTGGAACAGTATTCGTCTTTTTTAGTAAAGATGTACTAAATTAACTGAGTATATACAGGAAATCTGGCATTGCAAATCCTTAGGATGGCTTCAAATATAAAGAATTTGTAAATAGCCGTGGTTACAGAGGATGAGGTTCCACCGCAGAGCGGCTGAGCATCATCGTATGACCAACGTTTGTATCCTTTAAATGTCCTTTGATTGATATCTTTCGTTGTGCTTAGTCTGTAGTTCCAAAAAAATCAATACGATAGCCTTTGATCTTTAGCCCAGTACGCTGTTCAACGTCTTGGATGACAGTACTGGGTAATTTAACATCAATATCGATGATTTTATTGGTATCTAAGCAATTTACATGACTGTGAGAGCTATTTTGATGTCCATATAACCGTCCATCGGAACGCTCGACACATTCAATAATGCCTTGTTCAAATAGGGCTTCAAGGTTTTGATATACAGATGTGTGGCCTATCTTCTTGCCCCGTTGAGTGAGTTCATCATAAATTTCACGAGCTGATAGATGCTCTTTGACATCCCACAACAGCTCCAATATATAGCGGCGTTGACGACTTAATCGCATCCCAAGGGATTGGCAACGTTCGATTGCGTCTGCAAAAGATGAAATGCGTGAGGGCGGAAATTGCATAAGCTTTTCACAGTCAGCCAATATCAAACTCACTCTAGCTTGCTTGTTTTAGAGTTGTCTATTGTTTAGATTTGTCAGAGAGGGTGGTTACTGTAGATTAGCCTCGAATTGGAGGTGTTTTAGGTTCAGAGATGAGCTGGACGGGAGAAGTTTCTGCAGCTGATTCATCATCTATTCTTACTGAGAGTTCTGGTGCTGCCGGTAGGTGTGAAGGCGAGAGCGGCTGTTTGTGTTGCCGCTGCCGTGCGTCCCCATGTGCTGCAAATTGCTCAGCTAGGGTAAAATCGAGGGGGTTTGGCTGAGATGGTCGCAGCTCCAGCCGTTCTGATACTTGAGCGGGTGGTGTAGGAGCGGAGCGACTAGTGGGTGGTTGCTGTGCGACTATGGTTAGCGCTGGGGCTGCCAACGTTTCTGGGACCGGAGCAACGGTCGTATCATGCTGGGCTCGATACTGGTCAAAGGCTTTAGCAACGGCTTCATGGCGACGGTTCTGGTCCTTACGGATGCTGGGTAACGTATTACCTAGGCCAGGGGCATTCCAGCGCTGAGTTGCTGGATCTAGATAAGAATAGGTGCGAGCCCAGACGATAGCATCACCATGTTTCATTCCGTGCTGTTTTGCCTGCACTAGCCGATCCACATATCCGCCCTGTTCTAGAGCTGCTCTAGGGGACTGATTGGCGAGGTCGAGACCATTGAGAATTTCTCCTAAACTCATGTTAAGTTCTGCTTGATTTGCTTGGCGCGCAATTTGCTTGCCTTGTCGTTCTAGCCGCTTCAGTTGTTTTCTATCGGCTTCCTCCGGTGAGTGAGCACCGTGCTGGTAAGAAAATGTACCCATGTTCCACACACCATTGCCGGGATCGGTATGACCGTAGTACGCGCGTGTCGGTTGACCATTAGCTGTGCGAGTGCCTTCAGCACTACCGATGACTCGCGCCACCAAAGATTTTGAACCGCCTTTATAAATCCATGTTGGTAAATTAGACTGGTGAGTCAGCACTGGTTTAGGGGGTGATAAAGCAACTACATCCTGAGTCGGTGCAAAACTAAGACCGATGGGTGCTTGCTTATGATTAGCTGCCACTACCAGGTTGCGATCTCTTAGTAGTGGGTCTGGCTGTAGTACACGCGGTGGGGGAAATGCGGCCTGGGGGGGCGGGGCTAAAATTCGCGCAGATGCGATCACATTGTGTGGCAATGCCCCTGCTGACTGGGTAATCCTGATAGGAGGGCGGCTCGCTTCTGGTGGAATGGGTAGCGGAGTAATGGTAGGCACCGCTGCTGCCTCGGAGGCCACTTTGGGTATTGGAAAGTTTTGAGCACCAACACTGCGAGCAGCTAACTCAGCTGCGGGAGACTTGGGGGGCAAGTTTTTATCTTCCAAGTCGAAGTTTACACCCATCGCTTGAGCTGGTCGAGCACATAAGGTCGTGACTAATAGGGACAATGCGAATAGATGATGAAGCTTAAATCGCAGCATAGCAAGCAGGCGTTTAACAATAGCAATATGAGGAAGAAGAATGAGATTGAACGCGTTCGCTAACTGTCAGATTTGTCTCCTGCAGAGGGGTTAGGAGACTCGACTTTGTCGTGATTACTCCTTTCAGTCGCTTTTTTATCTGCCGAATAACGGTCGGAGATAGCACGTTCTAAAATTCCGGTTGAAGGCTCAACGATAATCCAAGTTCCGTCCGGCTGTCGGCGTAGGGTGGCAAATTGGATATAGTTTCCATTACCGATGATTTGACCAGCGTCAACACGGCCAAATCTGGGTCGTCGTAATCCACAGAATCTGAATAAATAGGCTGGGACTTCGGGGGTGGAGTAGATCACACATTGTTCAATCGTGCTGGGTTCTAGCTCACCTAAAAAGGGTGCTCGTAGAGGTTGACGCTTAAGTTGAATTGAAATGTCGCCTAAGCTGCCGACAACAAGATGCTCCCCAATCAGATCACCGGGCTCTAATTCCCATTCCTGGTGGATATTGATGACTCGCTTGGGCGGAACGGTTGAAGTCTGGCAACTACTTACAGCTAAACCCAGTAGTAAGGACCACTTGCCGAGTTGTAACCTACTCAAAATTAAAGCGATAACCTGCATACTCATTATCTTCATAGAGGATGACAAGGCTAGTACCTGGATCAAAAGCTAGGGGATACGCTTCTCTCTCTGCAGTTACACCCGATCTGACATTTAGGGCAGGTAGCTGGCAGTATGGCTCACTGACAACTTTTCGAACTTGTTCTTTGGTTCCCCTTTCTGGAATGGTGAGTAGTTGCACCAGCTGGTCTCGTGACAGTTTCGCGGCGTCGCTGATGATAGTATTACAATCTTTTTTCTGGCTGATCGATTGAGCGGATGGCAAGAATCTTTTGAGACTGTCAAAATCCAGCATTAGTAAGGCCAAAATCATGGTTAGACTAACGAAAACTAAGGATTTAGGCCCTAGGCTTTGAGAATGTGGCCGTTGAGGCAATGGTTGGGGATATGTCATGGTGAAACCTTGCTAAGGAAAACAAACAATTTGGAGATAAACTAAGCTCAAACTCCATACAATGGGGCTTAAAAATAAGTGTCAAGACTTGGTGATCGCGTCGATTCAATAGTGACTGAAAGTCTTCTACAAGTCGTCTACTATGAGAAACGACCGCCAATCAGCAACCCGATAAGAGTCATTAATGTGCGATAACCTAGCACCGAATTGGGGCGAGGGCTGAAGATTAAAGAATAGAGGCTAATACCGATGGCCATGATGAAAATAATCGCTACTGGGGTCCATAAGGCCGGATAAATTTGAAAAATTTGATTGAGAAAGATACGGACAATAACTGAGCCAATACACCAAATGGCACCATCAACCAATGTGAAGTGTGAGCTGTGAGGACGTGGCTTATCAGCGAAATAACGGCTGGACCAACGTCTAAGCATCTGATAAGCAAATTGGCTAAAATTTTGTAGCTCCTGTACTAATCCATCAAAGATGGGGATGTCTCTCAATCTCGGTTGATCAGTATGCTGTTGAGTAGGGTCCAATTCATATTGAAACAACGGAGATCGCATTCTTAGGGTGGCGGCATTAGAGGATGCATCATGCTTAGCTTGTCGAAAATTGAATGTTTGGAGGCCTAACTCCAAATAGCCGTTGAGATCGCGCTGTACGATTGGGATCGCAATCGTTTGGCACGTGGCTAAAAAGTGAGCAATGTCATCAATCTCTGGTGATGTACCAGGCTGGCTCTGTTGGACTAAACTCTCGCCCAGTGTCTGCAGCTGTCGCAGTGCCTGCTGTTGTCTCTGAGCCAGGCTTTCAAGGGTGGCTAAAGACTCATTAAACGGCTGCAAACTGTAGCTAGGTGTGGCCAGCGGCGGTGTTGGGCTTGGCCGTTGTCGAAGCGTCTCAATGGCAGTTGTGACCTGCACCAAGTTAGGTGAAGGGGCCGATTGACGTGATCGCTCCCAAGGAGACGCTACGGTTTCTCTTGGAGACGCTTTCAGGGTCTGTAGCTTCTGCCGAATGGTTTGCAGTTCCATCTCTAAATCGTTCATGTTGCAGAAGGGGGGTGAGGAACGGATAGAACAAATAATGTCTATTAATACAAATGTACCATATATGCTCTAGGGATGATCAAATCTCTGATTGAATTTCAGGAGGAAATTTCTATCTAACTTTGAGCAGCTATGGTTCGTTGTGGTTTCTGTATTTCACGTGGTCTGTAGGGCTGGTAAAGCCCGAAGACTTACTAGGCTGAGTCGCTTTGGCAAAATTGCTGGAACCGTTCTGTGATAGATCGTACGTAGTTTCCTGTAGGGGCTGGTATCAAAGTAAATTTTGGCCTGCGTGTTAAACCCCTGTAATATCTTGCGGAGAGTTTCTACAGTTGAGGCAAGAACGATCCTCACACCGAATAGCCCTCGAGCAATTGGGGGCTTTTTTGCTGCTAGCGGCATATTCTGCAATATAAAAATAAATCAGGAGCTTTAGTCTCTGGGATTGTAGATATCTTGTTCAATAGGCCTTAGCACATCATTAATGTCCGGTGGATGAAGCGATCATGCTCGAATTTATTACGCTGCCCGATGCTCTGCCTCCAGTGGCTCCTTATTCTCATGCTGTGAGGGCAGGAGATTTTCTGTTTGTGACGGGGCAGCTGGCTGAAGACGCTGACTCTGGTGAAGTTCTAAAGTTAGACATTGAGGCCCAGACTCGTCAGGTGATGGAGAATCTCAGACGGGTTTTAACCCATGCGGGCACACGGTTTGAAAATGTTGTTATGGTGCGTATCTTTGTGACCGATTTTCGCTACTACGAGATTGTGAATCAGGTCTATGCATCCTACTTTGACCAGGCTCGATTACCCAGTCGTACAACGGTTGGCATAACTGCACTAGCCGGTTATGGCGATGTCGAAATAGACCTGATTGTTTACTGTGGTGATTAGGGGGGACTGTCATATTTCATATTGCCAGCATGTCGGGGAGCGCATGATTCTATCCAGTTTCTGCCACAGATCCTGTGTCTTGTAGGTATAGTGGCTTGCATATGGTTTTGGACGTCGTTATGTCAGCGCCTGAGGAACGATTATGCAAATGTTTGCCATCTGGGCTCGAAATTTTTATGGCCAGAGATTTTTCTCGGCCATAGGTCTCTCTCTCATTATGGCCAGTCCGTTGGCGGCGGCTCCGACGTCTATCGAGCAGACCGAAACTTGTGATCTTTTGGTGGTGGGTGGTGGACTGGCTGGTGTGGCCACAGCCTATGAGAGTTTGCAGGCTGGGCGGACAGTCTGTCTGACGGAAATGACGGATTGGCTAGGTGGACAGCTCACCTCCCAGGGGACCACTGCATTAGATGAGGCGAAACGTCAGCGTCAGTTAGAGTTTTATGCGGCAGGTTATAACCAACTGAGGCAGCGGGTGCGTGAGCGCTATGGGCGTCAAAATCCTGGCGACTGCTGGGTCAGTGCCGTTTGTTTTTTGCCGGCAGATGCCCATGATATTTTAGTGGAAATGCTAGATGAGGCGGCGCGTGAAGGGGGAGGACGGCTGAAGTGGTTTCCATCCACGGTGGTGAAAGAGCTAGAGATTGAGGGGGCAATGATTGGGGGTGCGATCGCAATCCAACACAGTCCAGCCTCCGGTACTCCCCCGCTGAATACCGAACCCCTGTCAGCTTACTTTGAAGATGCCTACCATTATGCAGACTCAGATCGCCTGAGCAAACGAATCATCCGCTTTCAACCCAGTGGTCATGACGGACCTGCCGACTGGTACGTGGTCGAAGCCACCGAAACTGGCGAAGTGATTGCCCTGGCCGGAGTGCCCTATCGTCTGGGGTTAGATCCTAAGACTTATTTAAATCCGTCTTCTCCCACGTTGACTGGAGATCCCTACTGCACCCAAGGGTTTACTTATACTTATGCCATGGAGCGCACAGAGTCTCCTCAACCCCAAGAGAAGCCTGCATACTACGATACCTATGCCCCCTACTTTAGTTTTGAGCGGCAGCGTGACAATACCAATTACATCGATTTTGTCTTTACTTATCGGCGCATACTAGCTCCGGGCAAACGTCCCGGAAAGCGAATTTTCGGTGTCAGCGACATTAAGCCCGGTGATATTTCCATGCAAAACTGGACCTGGGGCAATGACTATCGGCCGGGCACCGCTGTAGACAATCTAATTTATGCGCCTGACCAGCTGGCAGCGAACGGTCAGTTAGAACCCGGAGGCTGGCTAGGCGGACTGCGGGTAGATACCCTGCGGCGCGGTGAAGAAAATGCCTTTAGCTACTATCACTGGTTGGTGACGGGGCTGACCGACTCGCAGCTGGGGTATGGCATCAAAGATGTGGACCTGCGGCATCGCTTTTTGAGCGGGTTTGAGGCTCCCATGAATACGGCCCATGGATTGTCCAAATATCCCTATATTCGCGAGGGACGGCGGATCGTAGGACGCCCTGCCTACGGCCATCCTGAGGGATTTATGATCAACGAAATCGATATTTCCCGTGTCGATTATGATGACGAATACTACCAGACCCAGCTGCCCGGTAGTATGTATCTCTCTCTCCGGCGAGCGTTGGCTGGGCTAGAAACCACCTCAGCAATCGATACGGGGCAGACTGCTACCGATATCCCCCGACGGACCCGCTCCACGATCTTTCCAGATTCCCTGGGTATCGCTCAGTATGCCATTGACTTCCATCCTTGTATGGAACAGTCGCCGCCAGAGCTACTGGGCAATACTGAGCGGGCGGGTGTGCGCCGTGCCCATGGCCAGAGCTATCCTGGGCAAATTCCTTTGCGGGCCATGATTCCCCAAGATATCGATAATTTGCTGGTGGCGGGTAAAAGCATCGCCACCAGTACTATTGCGGCGGCGGCCTACCGTGTACATTCGTTTGAATGGTCAGCGGGAGTGGCAGCGGGCGCAACGATTGACTATGCCCTAGATAATCAGCTGCTGCCCTATACCTTGGTGGATGATTTACCCCGAGCCGAACCTGGCCTCATGGAGCTACAGCAGCGTCTCCAAAAACGTGGAAATCCCACCGCCTTCCCAAATACATCCATCTTTAATCTGGATTGGGAAGACTGGCGGGTGTGGTAGTCAACCGAATTTGAGACGCGAGCCTATACGGCGTGGCTACTGATAATCTCAGCGAGGCCAGGAACGGCAGCTTCTACATCGTTTTTAACCGACTTGCGCAACTTTTGGTAGGTGGCGCTAACCACGCCGTTGCTGCTTGTCTCAATGCGAGCATCAGTGACGCTAAGAATGCTGTCAGCGGTGCGATCGCTATGCTCACTCAGATACTTAACGGGATCACCAGCTGCAGTTCCCTCTTGCCAGATAGGGTCAATGGCTTTACATGCCTCCGGTAGCAGACGATTAAGCGCTCCAGGAATATAGCCAGCGCCGACGCCTTTGATTACACCATAAGCTGTTTTCATCGCCATACCCGAGAGGCCGCCCTTAGCCGCCACCTGGGCATCAATTAATTTGGTGCAGTCAGCGACAATATTGGCGCGGACAGTTTCATCTTGGATTTTTTCGTGTAGTCCCATAAGGATTTACCTAAATATCAATATAAAGAATGCGACACAGACTTTGCTGGTAGTGATTTTGGAGACGCGAGCTGAAACGTTCTAGCAACTGACCAGGACTCTTCTAAGCTGTCTTCCCTAACCCATCAACAAAAATCGTCCTAATCCGTAAAGAAATTAACATCACCATTATTGTTCCAGCTCGCCCTATTCCCTCAGACAACTTTGCGGGATCTTTACGACCTTAGGCTAGAAGCAGCGCAAATAAACCACAGAGGGCAATACCATCTAATACACCGGCTCCACCGATGCTGAGGAGCCCCGGAGACATGCGCTCAATCTCCCGTAAGTGCAAGAGATCTGCGCCAATTAGAGTACCCAAAATGCCGCCTGCAAAGGCAATACTAGGCGCTGCTGCTGCTCCCAGTAACCAGGCACAGACTACAGCAGTTAGCGGCGCAATCATTGCATTCATCCGGATGCCTGTGCCGGGAACAATTTGAGCGGCGCAGTAGCTGACTAGTGTGACGATGGCTGTCGTGACCAGAATTGGCAGCACATGACCTCGGGTGAGCTGGTAGAGCGCTAGCACAATGGGAATCAAACCACCCCCCACATTGAGGGCCACCAACGTATGCCGCTTCTGGGACCACGGCATTCCGGCAGGTTGTAGCCGCTTTGGATGCCTCTGGTACAGAGGAATATTAATAGTGCTGCCAATGACGATGGCTGTCAGTAAGAGGATAGCTAAACCAGGAGCAAACCCTAGCTTGGTCACAGCGATGGTCACCATATCCACTGTCATCCCTGTAATTAATAGGGGCAGTAGGAGCATTACAAATAAAAACAACACAACAGGCAAAACGATCATGGTTGTCTAACTCCTGAGATCACGTTGACGGTGCCTGAGGCTAGATCTGATTACTCTGATGTCTGATATCACCTGATATCAACTTAGGCACATCTCCAGTGTGACGCTTGTATCCGAGGCTATGGGGTAGAAAACCCCGTACTTGAGGGGGCGGGTATCGGTGAACGGCCTCTCGGCTCGGCAGCCATATAGTACGCTGATAAACCTAGCTGTTTCGTTTTCGGCCCTATCACCATGTCTGTTCGCGTTCGGATTGCTCCGAGTCCCACTGGCAATCTCCATATTGGTACTGCCAGAACCGCTGTATTTAACTGGTTGTTTGCTCGCGCCCAGGGCGGCACATTTATGCTGCGGGTGGAAGATACCGATCTAGAACGGTCGAAACCTGAATACACCCAGAACATTATGGATGGCCTACAGTGGCTAGGCCTGAGCTGGGATGAGGAGCCCGTGTACCAAACTCATCGCATGGGACTCTACCAGCCTAAGATTCAAGCTCTGTTGGACCAGGGTCTGGCCTATCGTGCCTATGAAACCCCTGAAGAACTAAACGCCATGCGGGAAAAGCAAAAGGCCCGCAGCGAAGCTCCCCGCTATAACAACCAGCACCGTAACCTGACGCCTGAGCAAATTGCGGCCTATGAAGCTGAGGGACGGCAGGCGGTGATTCGTTTCAAGATTGATGATAGTCGCGAGATTACCTGGAATGATATGGTGCGTGGCCCGGTTCACTGGAAAGGCCGAGACTTGGGCGGTGACATGGTGATTGCTCGGGCCTCATCCAGCACGGAAATAGGGCAGCCCCTCTATAACTTTGTGGTGGTGATAGACGATGCGGATATGGGTATCACCCATGTGATTCGCGGCGAAGACCATGTGGGCAATACCCCTAAGCAAATCCTGCTCTATGAAGCGATGGGGATGCCTGTGCCCGAGTTTGCCCATACACCCCTGATTTTGAATGAAAAAGGGGCCAAGCTGTCTAAGCGGGATGGAGTGACTTCGATTTCAGACTTTCAGGCCATGGGATTTACCCCAGAGGCATTGGCTAACTATATGACCCTGTTGGGCTGGTCGGCCCCTGATGCTCAAGAAATATTCACTCTAGATGAGGCAGCTAAGCTGTTTAGCTTTGATCGAGTTAATAAGGCGGGGGCCAAGTTTGACTGGGATAAGCTGGACTGGATCAACAGCCAGTACCTTCATGAAAAAGCCCCAGAGGACCTATTGCCGCTAATGGTTCCCTATCTAACTGAGGCCGGATATGAATTTGATGTTAAGGCCGATCGAGATTGGCTACTCAAGTTGGCTGCTTTGGCAGGCCCTAGTCTTACGCGGCTGAAGGACTGTGTGGATCTGAGCCGGTTTTTCTTTACACCGACCATGAACTTTGCCGATATGGCGGTAGAGCAGCTGAAAAAAGATGGTGTGGCTGATGCGATACAGGCTGTTTTAGATGCGCTAAAAGCCCATGACGGTTTGCATGAAGTGGGTGATGTGAAAGCGCTAATTACCCAGGTGACCAAGGCCCTAGGGGTAAAGAAAGGACTGATTATGAGATCACTGCGGGCGGCTCTGATGGCGGATATGCAGGGTCCTGATTTAGCTGACTCTTGGCTGATCTTGCACCAGCGAGGGTTTGACCAGGGTCGGCTGGAACGTGCGATCGCAGTTGCTCGCTAATTTTCCCATGGTTAATCACCCGCATTAATCACTGGCTGACAGGTTATTTCGTAAAGGATTGTTCCTATCTGAGAATTTACGTTACATTTAGTAAACAATGTAGCTAATAAAACTGTGTTGACCTAGGGGTGCATTCAAGTTTGCCCTGCTGGTCCAGATACATAGGTTTTCAATGGTTACCATAAAATGTAAAACGTGCTTTGCCCTTTGGGGTAGAGGCAGTTAGGACTGTTCATTTAAAACGAGGCCACCGAGATATGAAGCTTTCTTGGAGAGTCATTCTGCTCTGGACGTTGCCAGCCCTATTGATTGGGTTTTTCTTCTGGCAGGGTTCCATGGGCGGAGACCCCGCAGATATGAGTCGGAATACGGCGAGTACCCGTATGACCTACGGTCGGTTTTTAGACTATTTAGATTCTGGCCGAGTGACGGCGGTTGACCTCTATGAAGGTGGTCGCACAGCCATTATTGAAGCGGTTGATCCGCAGCTGGATAATCGAGTCATGCGCTGGCGTGTGGATCTGCCCGGCAGTGCCCCTGAGCTGGTTGAGCGGCTGCGGGATTCGGATATCAGCCTAGATTCCCACCCCCCTCGCAACGATGGTGCCGTGGTCGGTATCCTAGGCAACCTACTCTTCCCGTTTCTATTGATTGCCGGTTTATTCTTCCTATTCCGGCGCTCCAACGGCGGCGTTGGCGGTGGTCCTGGTCAAGCCATGAACTTTGGTAAGTCCAAGGCTCGCTTCATGATGGAAGCCAAGACGGGCATCATGTTTGATGATGTGGCCGGTATCGACGAAGCTAAGGAAGAGCTGCAGGAAGTCGTTACGTTTTTGAAAAAGCCCGAGCGCTTTACTGCTGTGGGTGCTCGCATTCCTAAGGGCGTGCTGCTCGTTGGCCCTCCTGGAACCGGTAAAACTTTGCTGGCTAAGGCTATTGCTGGTGAAGCTGGTGTGCCGTTCTTCAGCATCTCTGGTTCTGAGTTTGTGGAGATGTTTGTCGGTGTCGGTGCGTCTCGTGTCCGTGACCTGTTTAAGAAAGCCAAGGAAAATGCGCCCTGCATTATCTTTATTGATGAGATTGACGCTGTAGGTCGCTCCCGTGGATCGGGTATTGGTGGCGGTAACGATGAGCGCGAACAAACCCTCAACCAGATGCTCACTGAGATGGATGGTTTTGAGGGCAACAGCGGCATCATCGTAATTGCAGCAACTAACCGGGTGGATGTGCTGGATTCTGCGCTGCTACGTCCCGGTCGCTTTGACCGTCAGGTCTCGGTAGATCCGCCTGATGTTAAGGGCCGTGTCGAAGTTCTGGAAGTCCATGCCCGCAACAAAAAACTGGCGGATGAGATTTCTTTAGATGCGATCGCACGTCGCACTCCTGGCTTTACCGGTGCTGATCTGGCTAACTTGCTGAATGAGGCCGCGATTCTAACCGCTCGTCGTCGCAAAGAAGCCATCACCATGCTGGAAATCGATGATGCGGTAGACCGCGTTATCGCCGGTATGGAAGGTACCCCTCTAGTAGACGGTAAGAGTAAGCGCCTGATCGCTTATCACGAAGTCGGTCACGCTTTGATCGGTACGCTAGTCAAAGCCCACGACCCTGTACAAAAAGTAACGCTCATTCCCCGTGGACAGGCTCAAGGTCTCACCTGGTTCACCCCGAGCGAAGACCAGATGCTGATCTCTCGCTCCCAGCTTTTAGCCCGGATTACCGGTGCTCTAGGCGGTCGTGCCGCTGAAGATATCATCTTTGGTGATGCTGAAGTGACCACAGGTGCCGGTAATGACCTGCAGCAGGTAACTTCCATGGCCCGTCAGATGGTGACTCGCTTTGGTATGTCTTCTGAGCTAGGTGCCCTAGCCTTAGAGAATCCCCAAGGAGAAGTCTTTCTGGGCGGTAGCTGGGGCGGTCGTTCGGAGTATTCCGAAACAGTGTCGCAGCGGATTGACGAGCAGGTACGTACCATCGTTGAGAAGTGCTATGACGATGCCAAGCGCCTGGTTGAAGATAACCGAGCAGCGGTTGATCGCGTGGTTGATATTCTGATCGAGAAAGAGACTCTCGATGGTGAAGAGTTCCGTCAGATTATCGCCGAGTACACCACGGTTCCTGAGAAAGAGAAGTTTGTTCCTGTTCTATAACTTTTTCAGGATATCGCTCTTGTGACACACTCGACTTGTTTGAGTGAAGTGCTAGAGAATGGTCTCAAAACTGTCATTCAGTGAGATGGTGAAGCAGCGTTAGCTGCTTCACCATTTTTCTGTCTTAGGCGTCCTGTATTGTTTTCGTTATTTTTAGGGTTATGCCTACGCTGTATTTAGCAATTACAAATCATGGGTTTGGTCATGCCACTCGAGCTGCCTCGGTGGCAGCAACACTGTTGCAGTGCCGCGCTGATTTACAAATTATTGTCGCTACGACCGCACCCCAGTGGTTGCTAGCATCTTATTTGCCGTCTGAGCGAGTGACCTATCGACCGGTGAGTTTTGACATTGGAGTGCTCCAGGGCGACAGCCTGACAATGGATAAGGCTGCCACTTTAGAAAAATTAGAGTGGATTCGCGAGCATCAAGATGAGATTCTGGCACCGGAGATTGAGTTTCTTCAAACAGCAGGTGTAGATCTGATTTTGGCCGATATTCCGCCTTTGGTTACCCAGCTGGCGAAGGCGGTGGGTATTCCCTGCTGGATGATGAGTAATTTTGGCTGGGATTATATCTACCGACCTTGGGGTGGTGGGTTTGAAGCGCTCGCAGATTGGATAGCAGCCTGTTTTGGGGATTGCGATCGCATCTTCCGACTTCCTTTTCATGAGCCTATGAATGCCTTTCCCAACATCACCGATGTGGGGCTGACAGGAGGCACACCAAAACTGACCCCAGAAGCCCTGCGGGAAAGATATGGCCTGAGCGCACCAGATGAGCGCACAGTTCTACTCACTTTTGGCGGTTTAGGATTAGCCCAAATCCCCTACAAAAAAGCGCTAGAGGACTATCCTGATTGGCAATTCATCACCTTTGATCGGCAAGCACCTGATTTACCGAACCTGCTAAAGGTGCAAGATCGGCAGCTGCGACCCGTGGACATGATGGTGGTGTGCGATCTCGTTGTTTCCAAACCGGGCTATAGCACCTTTTCCGAAGCCTGTCGTCAAAATTGTGGCATCATTACCCTTCCTCGACAGGGATTTGCCGAGGCTCCGCTGCTACTAGCAGGTATTCAGCGCCATGCATATCATCAAATTGTAGAGAGTGAGACATTTTTTGACGGCGACTGGTCATTTTTAGAACAGCCCTTGAAGGTCCCAACAGCAGATCAACTGGCCCACGATGGTAAAGATGCCATTGCCAGTGCCATTAGTCTTTCCCTCAGCGCGAAGTGTTCCGACTGACCGATAGATAGCAGACAAAATAACTAAGCAAATCCTAAATTTAGTTACCGCAAAAAAATACGTGATATTTTTTGAACATACTAGAAAAGTTTGTCCAAAATGTGTATCTATCCATGGAACTGATTGAAATCGTAGAAAATTTTTCGCCCACGCAACTTCCTTGGGAAGACAGTGCTTTTCAAGTTCAGGCATCGATACCTGAATTTTCTGGGCCATCTGTTTTTACACCTGCACGTATTCCGACGGGAATTGTTGTCGATGCTCAGGGCAATGTCATTATTCAATCTGATGATCAGTTTGGAGCAACGACCAAACTGAGCCCAACTGGTCAAATTTTAAATCAAGTCCCAACTCCGGGCGGGCTGCTGTCTCTAGAGCGCAGGTTTGCGAGGGACCGACAAACAGGAGTTATTGTTGCCCTCAATCGAGCTGGCCTACTGAGTATTTTAGATTCAAATACGCTGCAGGAGCAGGCTGTTGGCTACATCGACAATATACCTATCGATGTTAGTCGTGTATATGATGTGGCTAGTAACACTGTGATGAATGCAAGTTCTTTTATCATTCCGCAGCAGGCCACGTTTGGAGATATAGATATTGTAAGTGGTGCAGGTTTTACTGATCTGTATATATCTGGGATTTCAGTCGCATTTCCCTTTGTGATGCGTATGCGATTGTCTCAGGATGGAACCGTTGATGCAGAAGTGATAGCAATGTCATTGGCGTCTGGTGCACCCAATGATAATTCTCCACCTGGAATAGCCGTTAATTCTCAAGGAGTTGTTTTAACAACACTTACAACTGGAAATGCTACGGGTACGTTTAGCGTTCCAGTATTTTTCTCAACAGATTTTTCTGCAGGTAGGGGGACGATTGCTCCTACGATATTAGGCAACAATCAGCTGTTTGTTTCTAGCCGTGGCATGGCCACAGATGCATCAGGCAACTTTTACATTGCTACAAGCAGTATCGGTGTCACTGGAGGTGGTTTCTCTGGGGGTGGAGTAGTTGTGGCTATTGATTCAACTCTTGATACTTACCAAATTTTGGGTCAATCATCCTCTGTATTGAATGGATTGGTTGATGTTGCGGTGGATGATACAGGTACTCGTGTCTATGCAACTCAAAATGGCTTTAGTATTTTCCCTGGTAGTGATCAAGTTATTGCGTTTCAAGCGTCTACAGCACAGGCCTCTGATATTTTGACGGGCATTGAGAATGATGGAGCCATTCTGACAGAATCCGTTGAGCTAGAAAAGGTGGCTTCGGATGCATTAATGTTGTCTGATCTGCCTGAGAAGACACTGCCCTTGGTCTTAGGGGCGTCTGATATGTATTTAGAGCCTCTCTCCTCAGATATTGGGTCAGTAGTACCATTACATAAAGTAGATTCACCAGCTTTAGCCGAGCTATCTGCTTTTCCTTCAGAGTCTCTGGTGCTCCCATAGCTATTGGGACGGGTTGCGCTTATTAAGCGGTCTAGGCAGATTGGCATGCGATTTCTGCGATCGCAATGATTAATAGCGAGTGTGCTCCTGGAGGCGGGGAGTCGACAGTTTACACATATCTGCAAACAGCTCTTCAGAAAATGTCCTGGAACCTCAAGCCTTAGACTCTATACAGTATGGGCGTTGTCTTCAAGGATGCTGTAGTCAAATGACGATTAAATGGTTTGTTCTTTCCGTCCCTTTAGTCTTAGGCTCGCTCGCTCTCAAACCCCTGCCAGCTCAAGCAGGTTGTTCAAGCTATGGCAGCATTGGGGTGAGTTGCAGTACGCCCCGGTATAATACACCCCGGTATAACTATGACTTTAAGCTGGATACCTATAGTGGACGCAACTACTGGGAGTTACCGTGGTATGACTCTCCGAATGGTAGAGGATGGGTTAGTCCTAGCCCAACGTTCACAGTTTCTGACCCTGATAAACTTTCCTCAAGCGTTGCTTTTCCGGTTACAGAAGGAATGTCAGCTGTGGTGAACACAGTCAATGGTGGTTTTCTCAATGTTCGCTCTGATGCTGGGTTAGAGAGTCCAGTCACTTATGTTTTGTCGAATCCGGTTGAAGTGACCCTGTCTGGTGAAACAGAAGAGGGCTGGGTGCAGATTAACGATGGCGGCTGGGTCCATAGCGATTATCTCAAGCCTATGTAATGCCGGTGATATAGCTCTCTTATAGGAAGGTCATCGGGAAACTTTAAGTGTGTTGCTCGATGGCCTTTGTTGTTGTCCATGGTGGTACCCATGCTGCGATCTCAACCGCAGGCGTTTCCTGACTACTCGTCATAGCTTCCCCACTGGCCTTAGACGTCTTGGATGGCTAGCTATCAGATATCGACTAACAGTCAGCGGTCATAAAATAGGCCGCTTGTTTAATATTTTTTTACATATTAGTTGATATACATGATTGAGTAATCAGCACGAGTGTAGGTGAATGGTTCAATTCAAGTCGATTTTCTAGAAGAGATGGCACCCACCCCCTTACCTAGATAGTTGCCAGCGGCAGTGGGTGAATCGGTTTCCCTATCAAGTAGCTGGATCCTATGTCTGATGAGATGCTTAACGCTAAAATCGCCTATGGTTTGCTCCGGTGCTGGTGTGCCTGGACGGCTCGGTGAGATGACTGGAAGCCCCAATGCAAAAAGCGCTCGATCAATCAGAGGAAAACTTTAGGTTGTTTACAATAAAAATCGTATCCCTGAGCAAACTCCTGCTTTATCCTGAAAGGCAGCATGAATCTCTATTTCAGGGGGGCATTTCCATGACTTCTATCACCTCAGCCTCTATACACTATCAAACGGTGCTAACCCTGCAGACTCGTGGCCATTCGCTACAGCGGTTTACGATGAATGTGCAAGATGCCGTTCGTGAATCACGGGTTAGTACGGGGTTATGTTGTCTGTTTCTACGCCATACTTCCGCTAGCTTAGTCATTCAGGAGAATGCTGATCCAGATGTGCTGTTAGATATGGAAACCTTCTTAGCGCGGCTGGTCCCTGAGGGCAATCACTATCGCCACAGTGATGAAGGCCCTGATGATATGCCGGCTCATTTACGGACAGCCTTGACCCATACTTCAGAGCAGATACCCATTATGAATGGGCGATTGGCTCTGGGAACCTGGCAAGGCATTTATCTATGGGAGCACCGCCGCCGTAGCCACCGTCGTGAGGTGGTCGTTCACATTACCGGCATCTAAAGCCTTACAGTAAAGCTTCGAGTTAAAACGCAGAGGTATACGACAGGGATGACCATTGATCTGGGGGGAACCCCAACACCGCCACCAGGGTTTCGTTCCGGATTTGTTGGCATTGTCGGACGACCCAATGTAGGGAAGTCAACATTGATGAATGTAATGGTCGGGCAAAAGATTGCCATTACTTCACCCGTTGCTCAGACTACCCGTAATCGGTTGCGGGGTGTGATGACCTTACCCGAAGCCCAAGTGATTTTTGTCGATACTCCTGGTATTCACAAACCGCACCATGAGCTCGGGAAAGTCCTGGTAAAAAATGCTCGCATTGCTATCGACTCTGTAGATGTTACGTTGTTTGTTGTCGATGGAACGGGTGAACTGGGGCGAGGCGATCTGTTTATTGCCGATTTACTCAAGCGTAGTGATGTTCCTGTTGTGTTAGGCATCAATAAAGCTGATCTTCAGTCAGAATCAAAGGCCCAAATGATTGATATCAGCTATCAGGCCTTAGCGGATGAAAATGGCTGGCCTGTCTGTAAGTTTTCAGCGGTAGCTGAAACGGGGCTGGAATCTCTAAAGTCAAGCCTCATTGAGCGCTTAGAATCTGGTCCATACTACTATCCGCCGGACTTAGTGACCGATCAGCCCGAGCGTTTTATCATGGGCGAGCTGATTCGTGAGCAGGTCTTATTGCATACCCGTGAGGAAGTCCCCCACTCGGTCGCTGTCGCTATTGAGGCTGTAGAAGAGACGCCTAAAATTACTAATGTTCTAGCCACGGTCTATGTGGAACGAAAATCTCAAAAGGGAATTCTCATTGGCAAAAAAGGATCGATGATGAAGACGATCAATACGGCTGCCCGTGAGCAAATGCAAAAACTAATTGCAGGTAAGGTTTACCTGGAAGTGTTTGTAAAGGTACAGGAGCGGTGGCGACAATCCAGAACTCACCTGGCAGAGCTAGGATATCGGATCGAAGAGTAAAATAGCTGTAGATATCCCTAAGCATAAGAGAGATATCTTAGTATTATCTCTCTTATACTGCAGCCTACGAATTCTATGAATTCGGTTTTGCTAGATTTCGAAATAATGTGTATTGAGGTTCAAACAACAGCTTGACTGTACCTGTAGGACCATTACGGTGTTTGGCGATAATCACTTCTGCCAGACCACGATCGGGCGTATCCGGATCGTAATACTCTTCGCGATATAGCATCATAATCAAATCGGCATCCTGTTCGATACTGCCACTTTCACGAAGGTCAGACATCATCGGACGCTTGTTGGTTCTTGATTCTACACCACGGCTGAGCTGAGAGAGAGAAATAATGGGAACGTTTAATTCTCGAGCCAGACCCTTGAGAGATCGTGTAATTTTTGAGAGTTCTTGCACACGATTGTCGCTGCTGCCTTCCATCAACTGCAGGTAGTCGATCAAAATTAAACCCAGTGCACCACCGTTCTCTGCTTTCAGACGGCGGCATTTAGAACGCATCTCGGTGACTGAAATATTGGGAGTATCGTCGATAAAGATAGGGATTTGAGAAAGGGAGCTAATGGCATGTCCTAAAGGTTCCCATTCATGCTGACCAATGCGCCCGGTACGTAGTCGACCGCTTTCAATCCGCGCCTCTGCCGACAGCAGTCGATACACCAACTGCTGTTTTGACATCTCTAAACTGAAGATAGCGATAGGCTGTTTATGTCCGCCAGCGATATTACGAGCTACATTGAGAACAAAGCTAGTGTTATGGACACAAATATCGTTAGCTATAAAATTGTGGGTCTCAGGGATGGTCAGATCGTAGACCTGTTCATTACCCATAGGTTCAATGGCAACGATTTCATCCCAGTAAATGTCGCTAGTGGCTAACTGCTGGAGTGGTTTATTCTCTAGTGCTGTTGCTAATGCATCTAATCTATGCCGACTCAGGGCACGTTTACCTACATGCATATTGGTGACGTTTGGAAATCCTGCGCGAGTAGCTAGGCTTTTCCAGCTTTCATCTCCTTTTACTGCTTTGAGTGATGACCAAACTGGTTTAGGAATCAGGTCTCTATTGCTGTGGTAGCGTTTGTTTGAGATCGCATCGGCGACCATGTGAACGGCCTTTTCTTTTCCAAAAATTCCAATTTCAGTGATGAATGTGTGAATTGCGATCGCATCAGTAATATCTAATTGCCAGGCAGGTCGCCGAGTATTTTTGTAGTTCACTCGGCGCTGTTTCAATGCTGCAACGATACCAAACCGTAGCAGTAAATGCTGTAGCTGTCGTGCGAGCATTTCGCTGACTGTGGCGTAGCCGAGCTGGGCTTGACCATTGCTCAGTACTGATGCCCAGCCATCTGTGGAGAAGAGACGATTGATAAATAAAGCAAGTTGCCGTTTGGGCAGTGTAAATACTGCATCAGGAACATGCTTATCATGAGCCGTTAACCCCCATAACCCGATTCTATCAAGCCAGGCAGCAACAGGATTTTTGCCTGTCCAACGTAAGGTTTCGTAGCCATTAGGTGCTAACTGACGAGATTCTACGTTAAGCGTGTTGCACAGGTTATAGAAAACCTCTTTGTCTGGTGCACAGCCACCCTGTAACCATTGGGTTATTAATGAAGGACTCACGCCAAGTAATGTAGCTAATTGGCGACCAGTGGTGGCCTGTGCTTGTATTCGTTCGCGTAATATTTGTCCAAACTGTTGTCGAATCTGTCCAATCTCGCTGCTATCGGCAGTAATGGTTAACGAAGGGGTGCGAGTGCCCTGGGAAGTATCAAGATGAACTTTAACTGTGGGAAACTGGCTTGCTGCTTCTGTGAAGTCATTTTGTAGCAGCGGATTTTCATTGGTGAACGTGGGAGAAGTGCCTGTCAGGCTGCCATCACCGATTAAGTAACCCAAGAGTTTAACCTGATGAGCTGGTAAAGCTTGTGTACCAAAAACTTGTAATTTTCGAGGAATAGCGATTTTCTCGCCAACGCTTAGACTACTCAAGGGTAGCCATCCATCCATAGTTAGATAGGGATGGCTATAGGTTGTTTTGATCTTCCTTCCCAGTCGTGTTGTGACTTGAAAAACAGGTTTAATCCCGTCATCTACAAAGGCGCTGGGTTGAGTCACTTCAAAACGCCACTGGTTATTTAGAGTTAATAATTGCCCCTGCCGCTGCTGGTAAATTTCCTCAATAGTTTTGAGAGAACCATCAGCCAATAAAATTTTGGCATCGGCACTCAAGCATTTTCCCATGGCCGGACGTCCGGCAGCAATTATCAGGTCAGAACGCTGAAACCCCTGGGTCATGGCGTCTAGATCATAAAACCCACAGGACAAGCCGGGCAACACCATGCCCATGGAGCGCTGTTCGATATCGTCAAAGGTCTCGGTGAGAATATCTGAGGTGGCAGTAAGCCCCTGCTGGGGGCGTTCTTGGGTGAGACCAAAAACTTTTTGTTCGGACTGGTCTAGGACTGTTTCTAAGGGACTTTCGGTTTCGTAGCCCAGCTGGGCGATTTCGCCGCCGATTTGGATCAGCTGACGACGGGTGTATTTTTCCATCACCAGTTTGGCGTACTGGTCGATGTTAGCTGCACTGATGGTGCGGTCAAATAGCTGCGCCAGACGCGACTGGCCACCCGCTTTTTCCAGCAAGTTTTTGTCCTTGAGCAAAGAAGCGACGGTCATCAAGTCGGTGGGTTTGCCCTTGGCTTGCAGCTCTACGGCAGCGCGATATATTTCACGGTGCCCACCGATATAAAACGCCTCAGGTACGATAATTTCTGTGACTCGGCCAATGGCCTCTGGGTCTAGCAAAATGCCACCTAAAATAGCTTCCTCTGCCTCGATGTTCTGAGGAGGTAGGCGATCAAAATCTGCTTGAAATTTACGCTCTTGAGCCATGACAATCTGCAGGCGATATGGTGAGTGACATTAAATTAGGCGAGCTAGAAGGCTTGAAAAGTAGGTGTAGTGCACTGATGTGGGTGAGGTTAACAGACTACAGACGTGCAGAGTGGTGCAAGTTATTTTGTAGTTCATCTATACTAAAGCATGAATGCTTTGTCTGTAGTGTGGCATCTGTCACACAGCGATTTCCTAAATCGTTGCTCACCTTTAAGCATTGACGACTTCTAGTTGTGGTTACTCTATGAGAAAGCCCCAGATCTAGAAGCGATCTAGGGCTTTTTGCGCGTGGTTCGTTGATGGTGCTTGAAGCTACCCATTAGGTTTAGGGCGCTCAACGCTTGAACTAAGCGACCCGCAGCTTGAGCTCAGCGGTGACTTCACTGTGGAGTTTAATTAGCACGGTGTACTCACCTAGTTTATTGATGGGGGGTACCTCAATGTCGCGCTTGTCGATGTCTTTGGCTGTATTGGTCTTAATGAGTTCGGCTACCTCATCAGCGGTAACGGTACCAAAGATGGCATCATTCTCACCGACTTCTTTCTTGATGGTGAAGAGGCCGATAGTTGCGATCGCAGTCTTAATCGCTTCTGCATCCTTCCTAATCTGCTCTAGACGCTGGCGTTCTTCTTCACGACGACGCTCAACCTGCTTAAGCACACCAGGGGTAGCGCGATAACCGAGCCCACGAGGGATTAAATAATTGCGAGCATAGCCAGGAGCCACCTCGACGAGATCGCCTTCATTACCTAGCTTGCTAATGCCTTGACTTAAAACTAACTGAACCCGTTTTGCCATAATAATTCTGCTCAGGCCCAGATAAATGACGTGTACACATTTGGCAGCAGCTTCCAGTTTTAGTTGGATAGGTTTTCAAACGTGTAAACGATTTATATGGCCCAGTCTCCTTCTTTGACCCGTAATAAAACTAGTGCAGTCTAACATTTTATAGAATTAGGTTCGTCTGAGGCAAATTTAAATTGACGCTGCAATTAGAAGTGATCAGTGTCGGGTGGTGATTGTCGATCTATTCACCCGATTGGGTGAGACGACTGGGCGTAGTGGATTCTAAATATCCAGAACTAATGTGTAGAAGCGTTGGACAGCTATAGGTTCCAACTGTCTAGTTTTGGAGAATTATTTGTATGCGTACCAATCATCATAAAGCGATCCGTCGATTGATGGTGGAGGGGATTGTGGTAGTAGCAGGTCTGGGAATGTGGCCGACCATGCCAGCAGTGGCCTATGAGCCAGTAGCGCCGTGGCAGCTGGCCCAGGGGACGGTTTATTCATCGTCTGTGGGGCGGTTTGAGATCGCATTTCCCACACCGCCTGAGGTCACCACTGAAGATGATGATATCGAAGGCGATCCGGTTGAAATTCATCTATTTGAATCGGTCACAACCACCAGCCAATACATGGTTGCCTATGCTGATCTGCCCCTAGCGTTTCTCAGTCAAGGAGCTGTTAGTGTCCTGGATCAACTACGGGACTATACGTTTGACGACATCGATAGCGATGTCCTGATGGCGTCGGAAGTGGATGTGCAGCTTAGCGACTATCCAGGTCGACGCTATCGCTACAGTGATAATGATGGCACCATCGATATGCGTTTGTATCTAGCGGATGAACGCGCCTATGTATTAGTGGCTTTTGATCGTAATGAGACCGACGTTGACCGGTTTATTAGCTCATTTGTGTTGCGTTAGGCTGAAGGATTTGATGAGGTATGTCAACCGAGGTATATCTCCCGCTTCTCAAACCTGATTTAGGTGTGTTGCTTTAGGGTTTGTTCCATGGCGTCACCTGACTAGAGCACCCAAATGGGGGATGTGAGCGCTGCTAAAACATGTCTTTCATACCGCGAATACGAGCAAAGACACGGGCGGGTTCTTGCATTTTGGCTGTTGCCTGCAGGGCTGGTTGGTCCCAGCGTAAAAAGGGATTGGTTTTTTTTTCAATGCCCAGTAGCGATGGCACGGTTGCTTCGTTACGTTTTCTAGCTGCCTTTACCTGGGCGTAGCGCGCCCGCAAGTCTGAATTTTGACTATCCACAGTAACGGCAAATTTGAGGTTGCTCAGGGTATATTCATGGGCGCACCAGATGCGAGTATGGTCTGGTAGCTGGCGTAGTTTGCTGAGGGAAGCGACCATTTGGGCTGGAGTTCCTTCAAATAGTCGTCCGCAGCCACCGGCAAATAGAGTGTCGCCGCAGAACAGTTCACCCGGTTCATCAATGACGGGGGCAAAATAGTAGGCGATATGACCTCGAGTGTGGCCAGGGACAAAGAATATTTGGGCGGTGCGATCGCAAAAATTAACAGTATCCCCATCGTTGAGAAAGATCTGCTGTCCAGGGATGCGATCGCGATCGGCGGCGCTGGCATGTACCGTGGCATCAGGGTATGCGGCTAGCAACTGTCGATTGCCGCCCACGTGATCACCATGGTGGTGAGTGTTAAAAATGGCAGTCAGTCCAACCCCCAACTCGTTGAGTTTATCCAGTACAGGTTTCGCTTCAGTGGGGTCTACGACTGCTGCAGTCGTACCATCGTGGAGCAAAAAAATATAATTATCTGACCAAGCATTAAGACGGTGGATCTGCATGATGAAATGGCGGTGTAGGGCTTTCGAATATGGGGAATGCCTCCTTTCCTGAGCATCCGACCTAATGTCCCTAATCCTAGGGGATGGCGGTTAGCCAAAAAATATAAAGGATCATCGAACGCATTTGTTAGTACAATAGTACTTTAATATCCCTGGCAGATAAAACCCGGAGATGTTGCTACTGCTGATCCAATCAGATATGTGCGCATCGGGTCAGCAAAAAGGGACAGGTTGTTAGCGCCACCTATCCCCAGTCTCAATCCAAACTTCTCACATAAGGATCGAACCATGACTTTAGCAAAATCTGCATCGACTCATCACATTAGTCTCGGTACTCCTGTTGCTAATGCCGACGAGCAGAAACTCATTACCCTAGACCCTAGACTCATCAATTTATCTACTCAAGCCACAGACAAGGCACTGCATCTCTGGAGTAAATTTCAGCCGGTCGCGACCGACAAGACCCAGGCCACCTGGCAACTTCTCCGAAAGACTCAGCCCGTTCAACTACTGCTGGCGGCAGCGCTGGCTGTTTTATCCATAGCTCTGGTGACGTTGGTGACTACGTTTGGTGGGGTGCTTGTGCTCTTGCTCAAAATGACGGCCCTTACCTTAGCCGCTGTGGCTGTGGGACAATGGGTCTCCCGTGGACTGACCTGGGCTGATGACCAATTACTAAATGTAGAAGAGCTTAAAGACTAGTCTGATTGGAGCGCTGGTATTTTGTCTGGGGCTGGTGTCTGCCATTGCCCCTTACAT
Source organism: Cyanobacteria bacterium P01_B01_bin.77 (assembly GCA_039028535.1). Classification (GTDB taxonomy): domain Bacteria; phylum Cyanobacteriota; class Cyanobacteriia; order Phormidesmidales; family Phormidesmidaceae; genus Leptothoe. The sequence continues at coordinate 41,127 of JBCCHX010000042.1, read as the reverse complement.
TTGCTCCGACTAATACATACTTTTAGCTGTCGTCGTTATGATAGGGACACATTCCTGATCGGGGAGGTCGCTATGTTTGAACGCTTCGCAGAAAAGTCTCATGCCATCATTGTTCAGGCCCAGCATGAAGCACGAAAAATGGGCCATAACTTTGTTGGTACAGAGCAGCTTCTCTTAGGAATGATGGCAGAAGGCGAGAATCAGGCTGCCAGCGCCCTATCAGATATAGCGATTAATCTTGATGATACTCGCCGCGAAGTAGAAAAGATCATTGGTCTCGGTTCAGGATTTGTAGATGCAGATATTCCATTTACCCCACGGGCGAAACGGGTTTTTGAGCTGGCCTTTTATGAGGCTGACAAGCTAGGTGACGAAAGTATTGAGCCCAAACATTTATTAATCGGTATTATGCGTGAGGGAGATGGTGTTGCAGCAGCAGTTATTAGAAAATTAGCAACTCCTGCGGGTGATATTCTCCAAGGTTTCTATCGCAGCTTTGATAGCAATTGATTACTTGATTAGACTCCTTTAAAACCACCCGATTCGCTGATCTCTTTATCACTGGGTTTCTGAGAAGGACGGATGACATTCAACCGTTGTACGCCAATCTGATTTAAGGCAATACCTCCCAGGATGACGATGCCGCCTAGATACTGGCCAATGGTTGGTACCTCACCTAAGAGTAAGAAGGCGGACACGATACCCACAATCGGGTTAAATGCCGTGGCAAATGAGACTTCACTGGCTGTGCTCTGTTTTAGACCGTTAAACCAAAACGACTGGCCTGCTACAACAATAATGGCAGCATAGAATAACATCCACTGCCACAGAAATGGGGAGCCAACATCCATAAAGTGATGAGGCCCATAGAGCACTAGGGTGGCCCCAAAAAAGAAAATAGTGCCGACAAACATTCTAAAAATACTGAAAATTCCCAACGGGATCTCTCGTAGACTAATTTTACTAATAAGATTAGCAACCGCTTTGATCACCGCCGCTATTAAGGTCAAAAGGGCCCCACGACCAATGACTATACCCATATCTGTGGCGAGCATTTCAGTGCCAGTCGGTTGGATTAAGACTGTCAGAGCGACCCCAATAAATGAAACTACGGCTCCAGCGATGACCCACTTATTCACACGATCGCCCAAGACCCACACTGACAGTGCTAGCACCAGTGGCGTATCAATTTGACTAATTAAAATCACATTGTTGACTGGTGTAATCGCCAGTGCCGTAAAGATCAGCGTTGGTACAATGGCTGCTCCCAAAATTGCCACCAGTGTCATTGAGAGCCAGTCCTGCCAGTTAATTTGTCGTAGTGCAGGTCTGCGCCACTCGTGACCATAGGTAAATGCTAAGAGGATCAGGGCGCATAAATTACCAATGAACAAGACATTGCAAAAGGAAATGGGATTACGTCCATCGATTAAGTTAAGTTCACCTAACTCAGTGAGTTTGCGTGTGACCGCGTTGGCCGCTCCAAAGATTGCAATGGCCAGTAAGAGGGAAACCCTACCTGAAGGTTGGAAGCCTAATTTACGGGTGATTTGCATCGAGAGATTTCTACCCCTAGTAGCAGCACTGTTAAATGGTTTAAACCTAAAACAGCATTAAACCTTGATTAATGCTCTATGTCTGTAAGATCTTTAGCCTTTTAGGTCAATCTTGTGTGGTTTTTGGGGGCGGTGGCTTTGGTACGGAGTTAGGTTACTTCATTGCTTGAAACCTCTGGGGGTGGTAAAAATAGCACCCATGGGCTGCATATGAAACACAGCTATCTCTACGATCTGATCGATGTTATCGATAGATCTACCAGATGGATTCAGGTGTTGTAGTAGGCTGTCGCAGTTCAATAGCGTATCGGAGATCCCTTATGTCGGTTCAGTTCTTGGGTAAGCATCGTTGGCTCAGGCCATGGCGAGCATTGGGTTACTACGTTGGTCTTTTTAGTCTGTGCTTTGTGTTCGCCGTTGCTTGCGGTGGTAGCGACCAAGGGGGGGCCCCTATTTCCGACGGTCGCGTATCCATGGGCACTACCTTGAGTGCCCGCACTTTAGACCCGGCCGATGCCTACGAAATTTTTCCTGGGATTTTGCTATATAACCTGGGAGATCGGCTCTATACCTACGCACCAGGAACTACGAACCTAGAACCTCAGCTAGCTACTGAGATGCCCAACATCAGTGATGATGGGTTAACTTACACGATTCCCCTACGCGAGGGTGTGACGCTCCACGATGGCTCCGTGTTTAATGCCGAGGTAATGGCGTTTTCCATCCAGCGCTTTATGGAGAATGGTGGCCGTCCAGCCTTCTTGCTGTCGGAGAAGATTGCGACGGTTGAGGCGACAGGTGAGTATGAGTTGACGATTACGCTAAAGCAGCCGTTTGCTGCATTTACCCCGCTGCTGACATTTTGGGGGGTGACGCCGGTGCCACCTGAGGTTTATACCATTGGTGACGCCCAGTTTAAACCTGAAGAATTTGTAGGATCGGGGCCCTACAAGCTGGCATCTTTTAGCAGCGATGTGATTAAGCTAGATGCCAACCCAGACTACTGGGGAGAAGCGCCTGTTAATGACGGCATCGATATCCAGATTTTTTCCAGTCCGGCTAACTTGTACAACACTTTCCAATCAGGTGGTTTGGATGTGGCTTATCAGACGCTAGATCCTGAGCAAATTGCCGCTCTAGAACGCGGTGCAGACCAAGGAGGCTGGACGGTAATTGAAGCGGGTTCGACGGTGGTTAACTACATGTCCCTCAACCAAAAGATTGCCCCCTTTGATGATTTGAATGTGCGCAAGGCTGTAGCGGCGATGATCGATCGCAACTTGATTAATGAGCGTGCGTTTCAGGGCCAGGCTGAGCCTCTCTATAGCCTTATTCCTAAAAGTTTTGATGTGTATGAGCCTGTGTTTGAAACGAGTTACGGTGATGGCGACTATGGCAAGGCCAAAGAATTTTTAGAGAAGGCAGGGATTACGGCGGCTAACCCCTTAGAGTTTGAGATTTGGTACCCGACGGCTTCGACGACTCGCAGTGTGGTGGCTAACACACTCAAAGAGGCGATTGAGTCCAACTTGGCTGGCTTGGTGAATGTGCAAGTGAGCACCGCCGAATCAGCCACACTTTGGGAGAATGTGGAGAAAGGTATTTATCCTAGTGTGTTGTCCAACTGGTATCCAGATTATTTTGACCCTGATAATTTTGTGCAGCCGTTTTTGAGCTGCAATCAGGGGTCTGAAGAAACGCTATGCGAACAGGGTGCGACCCAGGGTAATGGCTCGTTTTATTACAGTGCTAAGACTAATGAGCTGCTGGCTAAACAAAGTGCGGAACTGGAGGCATCAGTACGCGGTGGTCTGTTTAAGGATCTGCAGCAGGCCATGGTAGAAGATGTGCCCTACATTCCTCTCTGGCAAAACAAGGACTATGTATTTGCTGCGTCTGGAGTGGCTGGAGTTGCAATTGAGCCGAATCAGCAATTTTTGCTATGGCAAATTGGTAAATAATTTTGGGAAATTCCCATGCAGGGTCGTTCCATGGAACGACCCTGCATGGGAATCTATTTGGTTAGATATGGGAAAAATGCATGTCATCTAGATCGAATGCGCTGCGCTACTACGTGCTATCGCGATTGATGCTGGCCCCCCTGATGATCTGGACGATCACGACGGTGGTGTTTTTGTTAATGCGGGCTACACCAGGGGATCCGGTGGATGCGCTATTGGGCCCACGGGCACCGATTGAGGCTAAGGAGGCATTGCGATCTCAGCTTGGTCTGGATCAGCCCCTATTTTTCCAATATTTGGACTACCTGGAGCACCTACTCAAGTTTGACCTTGGCAGTTCCATTGCCAGTCAAGGTCAAACCGTCTGGCAAATTATTGGCGATCATTTTCCAGCCACGGTCGAACTCACTCTCTGTGGTCTGACTGTCGCGGCCATTGTCGGTATTACCGTCGGTTCAATCGCGGCATCGCGACCCAACACCCCGATTGATGCCGGTGGCCGACTGTTTGGTATTCTTACCTACGCCACTCCCATGTATTGGTTTGGCATGATTTTGCAGCTAATATTTGCTGTGCAACTGCGGTGGTTTCCCATTGGCACCCGTTTTCCCTTAGCTCAGAATCCACCCGCTGGTCCGACCGGCTTATATTTGCTCGATAGTTTACTCCACGCTAACTTTAACCAGTTTGGTATCGCCCTCCATCATCTGGCATTGCCCAGTCTCACCCTAGGTATTTTGATCAGCGGTGTATTTGAGCGCATGGTGCGGGTCAACCTCAAGCAAACCTTGCGAGCTGACTATGTAGAGGCCGCTCGGGCTCGGGGCATTCCCGAATTTCGCATCATCACTGTCCATGCCCTAAAAAATGCACTGATTCCAGTAATTACTATTTTGGGGCTCACATTTGCCTCGTTACTCGGAGGGACCGTGCTGACGGAGGTCACCTTTTCTTGGCCAGGGCTGGCTAACCGTTTTTTTGAAGCCATTTCCCAGCGGGACTATGAAGTTGTCCAAGGGCTAATGACCTTTTTCGGCACCATAGTTGCTCTGGTCAGCATTGCTATCGATATTCTCAATGCTTACATCGACCCCAGAATTCGTTACTAGGGATTCTATGTAAGCGTTGTCGCTATCGTTTACTGTGAGATGCATACGGATTTGAAATACAAAATATTGATTTTTGTAATATCCTTTAAGATACGCTTCAGTTGTAATCACTGATCGTTCTTTAACGAACTTATTTTTCTTGCATTTCTTGATAAAGTCATGATTCCATCGGTAGATCCCAAGACTTCACTCCTAGACCTTGGGTGGCGTGTGTGGATGGAGACAATTGTGAAGCCTTGGGCCCTGAGGTTGCTAGCCTTGGTCTTTGCGGTAGGTGTCGGTGCGGGGATCCCAAATTCCTCATCAAAAGCTCTGGCGAAACCGTCTGGGTCGCATCAGAGATACACACAACCGCTGTCATTGGCAGCAGCAGCGATGCCAACAGACGATCGCCTAAAAGATCGACTGGAGGGAGCGTCAGCCTTGATGACTGGGCATATTCTGACGTCAGCTCACGTCGTTACTCATCGTGATGTCATCCCGCTATCGATAAAAATCAAAGACAATCCAAAAAAGGATAGTAAGTAGTTGTCATGTGTTAGAAAGTGTGGGGGTTTTCACCTTTCTTTTGAGCCTGGCACTGAGACTTTATAGGGCTTGATATGATTTGGAGGTCTCTTTCGTGATGGAGATATAGGTTTGAATGGTTTGCGAACGATTATCTGGTTGATAACTACTGTCAGTGCGTGCTTATTGCTGCCAGATTTTAAGGCTCGGGCGCAGTCTGAGGCCTGTAGTTTTTTAGCATCACCTCAAACACTTAATACCTTCGAAAGGGATGATGGCGTTATTGTGATTGGCCATGTCCGTACTCAACCATATATTGTTTTATCGACCACCGATCCACAAGCAAATCTGCCTGTGATTCGCACCTGTGTGCCTGATGCGTTTCTGACATCTTCACGGTTGGGTAGCTATATCCAAGTGGCGTCGTTTGATAATTATCGTGAGGCGAAGGATCTAGCTGAGCTAATGAGCGATTCCTTGGGGGTAGACATACGGATAATCCACCGTAATCGGTTGGGACGGTAAGCATTTTGGGGTGAGATTTAGGCCATGAAGGCAGCTGAGGTGCTTGGAGAGCCAATGTTTCGGCCAAATGGCCTGAATCCCCAAGCCATTGTAATGACCGACGGGGTCACTGAGGTAGAGGCGTGACATGATGCAATTAGTAATTGGTACGCAGCATATTAAGAAGGGCCTATAGCTATGGTTAGGCTAAATCACAATGTTCTAACTCGTTGTTTCCGTCCCCACCGTATTGCGGTGCTGACTAGCTTAGCTGTCATGATGGCTGGTGTGGCACTGGAGACAAGTGCACAGCCTCTCTCTGTTCGGGTGGATCGGTGGCTAGAGGTTCGTAATATGAGTGGGACTGTTGAGTTTCTGCAGGGGGGACGATGGCGTCCAGCTCGGCTGGGTCAACGTCTCAGTGCTGTTGGTGAGGGCTTAAATACAGGTCCTGGTTCGTTAGCAAGACTGGCTGTCGATACTGAGGTTGGATTTGTTAGTGTTTCTGAAAATACAACGTTCAGGATTCTTCAGTTTTATACAACACCTCGGGGAGGTAAGGTAACCGAGCTAGGTATTATCCGTGGGCAGGCTAGAGTATTTGTCAGGCCTTTTACCAATCCAGATTCTCGTTTAGAAATACAAACGCCTGCTGGGGTTAATGGTGTGCGCGGTACAAACTTTGGCATTGCTATCCAGCCCAGTGGTCGGTCGTCACTGGTGGTTGAGGAGGGCAGTGTGGTGTCTGAAGCCCAAGGTGTCTCTGTGCCAGTTGATGCTGGATTTCAAAACTATACAATTCCAGGGGAACCTCCGTCGGCCCCTGTCCCTATTACTGAAGAGCCTAATTTGAATCTGTTGCGTTTAGAACGTCAGCGCCGTGATGGTCAGTCATTGATTGCGATCGCAGGCAACACGTTTCCAGTCAACCTGCTAGTGATCGATGACGAGACTCAAGAGATCGATCGCGAGGGTAACTTTGAGCTAGAGTTAACGCTTCCTGACAATCGACGGGTTCAAGTCACCGTTGTTACCCCCCTTGGCACAAAACAAGTTTATGAGCTGGTGGTTCCCTAATTGGCGCACAGTACGACGACGATGTGAGCCACTGCTTCCTGGGTTGCTGGTGAGTGGTATAGTGGCTTCCTTATCGTCTCTCGGTGCATTTATTTATCTCGAAGATCTCGCCTCTGATGCACTGACTCGTTTGCGGGGAGCGCAGCCTTGGAGCGACGAATTAGTGGTTATTGGCATTGATGATCCTACTTTCAATCAGCTGGGTGTGCATCCCCTGCCACGCAAATATTACGCTGAATTACTACAAAGGCTGATTGAAGCTGATAATCGGTTAGTAGCTTTTGATATTTTGATGTCAGAGCCTCATTCTGATGACTCATTGCTGTCCCAAGCGATGGCTGAGCATCCGGGGGTGATTCTCGCTTCAACTGTTAGTGCAGATGGGCAAGCTTTGAATGCCAATTCATTATTGATCAGAAATGCTCAGACAAGCGGTCGCATAGACGAGAGTAGCGATTTTGATGGAATTACCCGTCGCCATCGGCTTTCTATTAACAATCGCCTTTCCCTGGCGGCAGCTACTGCGGCGCTCTACAATGCGACCATTGATGTTATTGCCTTACCTACGTTACCGGGTAATCAATTATTGCTTAACTGGCCTGGACCTGTGGACCAGCTTAATTTTGTCAGTCTGATTGATGTTCTCGATGGCAAGATTCCTCCTGAACAGCTGGCTCACAAGATTGTTCTTGTAGGTGCGACAGCCACAGCGACTGATCAAGATCTCCGCACCCCTTTTGATAATAATCGGGTGGGTGGTGTGTATGTCTATGCTGCCGTGCTACATAATCTTTTGGAAGAAAACTGGTTACGTCTTCCGAATCAGTGGCTGGTGTATTTTTGCCTGTTTTTATCAGGCCCTCTGATTAGCTGGTCATTGCAGGGGCGTTCATTTTTAAGGCAGGTGGGTCTTTGGGTGTTTGGTGCTAGCCTTTGGTTGATGATTTGCTTTGGGGCTCGCTTTCAAAATTATGCCCTACCAGTGGCTATGCCGATTGTGTTGCTGAGTCTCACGGAAGGGTTAATTGTCTTTACTGATCGACTACGTAGTAGTGCAATGCTCCGAGCGCGTAATGAGTTTCTTGGGACGATGAGTCATGAGTTACGCACTCCGCTAAATGCCATTATTGGTGTCTCTGAGATGATGCAGGAAACTCACCTGGATCCTAGGCAGCGAGAGTTTAGTGAAACAATTCAAAATAGTAGTCAGGCTCTGCTCGCACTCATTAATGATGTCCTCGATTTTTCTAAAATTGAGGCCGGACGACTTGTGCTAGAGGAGCATCCGGTCAATTTACGTAACTCCATTGAAGAGAGTTTGGATATTGTAGCTACACGAGCTGCCAACAAGCCCTTAGACCTGGTTTATATGATAGATCCCGGCACCCCTCCCGTGGTTATTAGCGACCCTATTCGACTGCGGCAGATTTTACTCAATTTACTCAGTAATGCCGTTAAATTTACTGAGTATGGGGAAGTTGCAGTGGTGGTGCAACCGGCGTCGAGCGATGATTTAGGTGCTCCTGTCACGCGTTGGTCCCACCCGTCTGAGCAATCCGTATTACTTCATTTTGCTGTGCGAGATACAGGGATTGGAATTCCAGAAGACCGTCTGGGCCAGATTTTTGAACCCTTCCGGCAAGCGAGTTCGTCTACGACCCGAAAATATGGGGGTACGGGGCTAGGGTTGACCATTAGTAAACGTCTAGCCGAAACGATGGGAGGGCATTTGTGGGTTGAAAGTGAGCTGAATAAAGGCAGTACATTCTTTTTTACTCTTCGTGCCCAGGTAGATCCTGTTGCTGTTCAGCCGGAACCGCCTACGGCTCTGATGAGTTGGGCCCATCAACGCATGTTGGTCATTGATAAAAATATGACGCGGCGTACGAGTTTAGGCTGGCAGTTAGAGGCATTGGATATTGCGGTTGTTTTTAGTCGTAGTGTGGCTGATGCATTGTTATTGATACAGCAAGGTCAACAGTTTGATGGAGTGATTTTAGACTCTGCCATCACCAAAATCGATAGTTTGAGCGCGGTTGAGTCGTTGCGACGAGCCATGAATAATCCTGCAATGCCATTGGTTCTATTGGCGAATTTGCAGGAGAATTTATGTGAGGATAGCTGCGATGATATCGCGATTGTTTGGAAGCCTATTAAACAAGCCGCACTTTACCGAGCCTTGAGGCAGATCCACTCTGCACCGGTTGCGGAGCAGCTATTGACAGATAAAGCAGTGCCGTCTGCTATGGGATGGAAAGTGCTAGTTGCTGATGATAATCCGGTAAATCAGCGGGTAGCGCAGCATATGCTGCAGCTCTTGGGGCATCAAGCCGATACGGTTGCTACAGGAGAGGCTGCGATCGCAGCAGTGGAGCAAGGGGGCTATAACGTTGTGCTTATGGATATGCGCATGCCTCAAATGGATGGTGTAGAAGCGACCCGCCGTATTCGTCAACTGGGCCAAAAAATTTCTCAACCGTGGATTATTGCCATGACGGCCAATGCCAGCTCTGAAGACCGAGCCCGATGTCTAAACGTTGGTATGAATGACTATCTGAGTAAACCGATCCGGCGCGACAGTCTTACGCGCATGTTTATGAATATTCCTCAGCCTTCCGATATTTCTGTCCAAGGCGCTCCTAGCGTAACTTAGGATACCAGTTGACTAGAACGCTGTTTGATTTTGTGCTGGACTACTGTGGCTTCAGCTTCCAAGCTTGAGCGTACCCGCAGCATATTATTGAATACGTTGAATTGATACACCATACTGTTATCTACATCTAAGGCGGTTAACCAGCCACTTTTAGGATGATAAGCGCCTGTGTCAATATCGAGCCAACCTGGTCCTTTAGCGATTTCTCCAGGGTCAATGCCGGGCAGTGTGAAAGTAATGGTATGACCAGTGATGATCAGCTTGTCAGGAAAATAAGCCTGTCTATGGCTGTGAAAAATATCTCGAATCCAGCAGTATTCGTGGCTGGTTTGTTCTGCTAAGGTGCGCTGGGGATTTAAGCCTGCGTGAACCAGCCAAATATCCCCTAGATCAAGGTAAAGGGGCAAGTCTTTAATCCAGCTGAGGTGATCAAACAGCTCATCTACGCTGGTATAGCTAGAGAGTGTAGACTGTCCGCCGCTGTACAACCATCCTTGGAACGCAGGCATGTGAGCCTCACCGTTCGGGAAGGCTTCCAATAGCAGCTGCTCGTGGTTTCCCATCACGCATCCATAATTATTTGCCCGTACATATTCAACCACCTGACGACTTTGGGGACCTCGATCAATCAAATCTCCAACGAAATAAACTTCATCTTTGAGAGCTGGATTGACGGCTTCAAGAAGTCGCATGAGACCGTCATAATGGCCATGAATATCACCAATAAAAATACGACGGGTCATAGCAAATGTGTGTGGAGTGAGGTGTCTATTGGTCGAAGGGTGGATGAGGCATATCAAATCATAAACAGCGTTAATGAAACAACTACCGGGCATATATCGCTCTAGTATGCCTCTTTAATACAGAGATACAACACGGTAATCGGCAGGATTTCCTAACCCTTTAAAGAAGATTAAAGAAGGTTTATGGCTGCCATAGAAGAATCACAAAAATATGATGGTTAGCTGTGTCTGAAGTCTTGGCACGCTTATAAGCAAATAGATAAAAATTAGAGCGGTAGGCTCAATGCTAACGAGTGTAGTGCCGGACACATTATTATTATCTATGCTTTATCCCTTTACATCAACTAATGATTATCAATCAGGTTCGCTCAGTGGACTACCGTCGGGAGCTTCCAAGATAAAACCGGCATCGTGCACCATGGCATAGTCTGCTTTAGCGCTTTGTCCCGCAGTTGTGAGATAATCGCCGACAAAAATAGAGTTAGCTGGGTAAAGGGCAAGGGGTTGTTGCGATCTCAAATGCACTTCTCGACCACCCGCAATCCGAATTTCCTGGGAAGGTAGTAAAAATCGAAATAGACACAAAATCCGCAGACAGCGCTGGGGAGTTAGCTCGCTACGGCCTGCAAAGGGTGTACCTTCAATGGGAATCAAAAAGTTTACAGGCACACTCGTGACATTCAGTGCCCGCAAAGATTGAGCCAGATTAATAATATCTTCATCGGATTCTCCCATACCTAAGATACCGCCAGAACAGGTGGTCAGACCAGCGGCTTGAACTGCTTTGACTGTGGCTAGGCGATCTTGATATCCATGGGTGGTGCAGATATCGTCATGGTGAGCTTCAGCCGTATTGAGGTTGTGGTTAATCCGATCCACACCAGCCGCTTTGAGCTGATGGGCCTGATCTTCACTTAAAAGCCCCAGGGTGGTACACACTCGCATGGGATAGTCAGCTTTGACCGCTCGCACCGCGTCTAAAATTTGGTCAAATGTTTTGGGAGACGGGGTCCGACCTGAAATCGCCATACAAAATGTACCGGCTTTGAGCTGATGGGCACGGTCAGCGGCGGCTAAAATCCTATCCTTCGCCATCAGCGGATATTTCTCAATCTCTGCTGCTGAAATTTTTGACTGGGAACAGTAATGACAGTCTTCAGGGCATAGACCACTTTGGGCATTGAGCAAGAAGTGGAGTCGCACCCGATTGCCCCAGTAACGATGCCGCACCTTGTAGGCAGCTGCCAACTGTGCCAGCAGTTCAGTATCATCTGCCTGCAGCACCCTCAGGGCATCTTGACGGTCAAGCACCTGACCCGCTAAGGCTTGGTCGGCCATCAAGTTCCAATCCACTGATGTGCGTATGGCTTGAATCATCCTAGGGCTCCTTCTGAACAATGGTACAGGTGCTCTTCTACGTTAATACGAGATGGGCTTTTGGGGGCGAGGAGATTATAAGAGAGACGCTCGCGCTGCATTATAAAATCTGGATGTGGTCTGCGTAAGCTTTGCCAGCAGTAACATGGGCTGTCACTTCCACCTCCATACCGCGTTCTAGCTGGCGGAAAATCTCATGACCGACATACTTTTGATGAAAAATAATATCCTTCGAACCATCATTGGGTGCAATATAGCCATGATGATTGTTCTGTTTTAGTTTAAATAACAATTTAACTACTCCCTGTTTTTTAATAATGCCAGGTTCAGCTGTAGTGGTCTCTGAGGGATGAGGTTGCGATTTTGCTGTTGAAGTTTCTGGATGTGCAGCTTTTTCAGTTGTCAGATTTAGAGGGGTTATGTCTGTTTCAGCGGCTCTAGAATCATTGTTATGAGAGATTCTTTGACTGATATAAGTGGTCGATTTTTCTACTGATGAACTCTCTTGTTGAGTTTTTGAGACGTCTAGAAGAGAGTCAGTATTGCTAGAAAAGCTGTTCTCTAAATCTGGTAAAGCTGAGTCTAATAAATCCGAGACTGCTTGACTAGGGGTGTTTACTGTCGGTTGTGATGTTGTCGGAGGGGTTGGCTGAGATAGCTGATGACTGAGAGCTTGTATGGCTGGATTAGGAGAATACTGGTAATCGCTCAACAATACCTTGAACTGAGATGCTGAGGTTGTTTTCGTGGCGGCTGACTGTGTCGGCTGGTCCAGCTGCTCTAAGCTAGAAGCTTCCGTGCCTAACCGATCGTTAGAGAGTGAAGGAGTCGGCACTGAATCAGATCGTGTTTGAGAAGAACTAGCCTCTTGCTGGTCCTGCGAGGCGGGTAACGTCGGTTGGGAAGATGACGACGGCTGGCGATCGTATGTTGATTCTTTTACCTGGGTTTCTGGGGGGTGTAGCCAGTGTAAGAAATTCTGTATGAGTCGCCGTACCATGGCACCTGGGGCAAATAAATGACACTCTATTCTACCGTTGCTAGGCGGCTTAACCGGTTATGAGGCCGTCTGCCTAGAGGAACCTGTATTAAGTCAGTATGAGCCCTTAGACTTCCCCCCAACCGGGCTGCACTCGCTTCATGATCGGGCTGTAGACTTTGAAGTATGCAACTGAGCCCACCTGTCGCAGTAAAGCTTTTTGGGATGTATCAGCGCCCATACACCTCTGACAGATGGGATTTGTGACTTTGAATTGGTCAAATCCTTGCCGCAGTCCACAGGCGGGCTGCTGGGTATCTAGAATCTCCCTAATAGAGTGAGTCTTTAGATTTCCGAGCGGAATTTGACCGTCGTAATCCTTGCAACAGGGGACTACGGTGCCATCGTATAAAATGCCCGCTTGATCCGAAGTGCCATTGCAGTAGCCAAATTTAGCTGGGATAACTTCTGCACTTTCTACATTTCCCCAGCTGTCGAGGGGAAACGTCTCTAGAGCCAGTTTGGGAGTCAGTTCAATCACTTGCCACCGGCCTGGTTTATGACGAGCGATGCGTTGCCGAAGCTGATCGTCACCAGGGCGTTCTGCGCAGTCTGCTAGCAGTCGATCGGCCCAGGCTGTTAACTCCTGTTGCATTTGAGCCTTGCCCTCGACCACGTGCATTTGTTTGTGGGGGACCAAAAACGGATGGGGAGTGGTGTCCAAAAACTTTAGATGGATGCGGGTAGGGGAGGTGGAATGGGCGAGGTTTTCTCTCACATATTGGGTGATCCCATCAAAATACTGTTCAGGTTTTAGCCTGGGAGGGGCACCTCGGATAATGAATGTGATTGGGTCAGGCGTCTGTAGCGAAATGGTTACCTTGGGAATGCCTGAGGCAATCAGCCGTTGACGATGCTTGGGAAAAATGTGAAAGGTGCTGCCGTTGGTGGTGAGATGCAAGTTGATTCCACGTTCTAGAGCCATGTCGATGGCTGTGAAAATGTGGGGATAGATCAAAGGTTCGCCCATCAGGTGAAAGGCTAGGATCTTAGCCAGATTGTGTTCTGCAATCTCGTCGAGGATTTTTTCTAAAAGCCTCAGATCCATATGGCCACGTTTGCGTTCCATAATGGCATCTGGACAAAAGTCACATTTGAAGTTGCAAACATTGGTGACTTCGAGATGAAGGCGCTCGAGCCGGTAGCTGACCATCGCAGAGAATGTGAGACAGAGATAAAGTCGTTTCAGCTTAACAGGGCTATGTGAACATCAGCTGAGAATTTTGTCGCGATGTAAACGGATTTGAGGCGTAACGATGGGGATCAGCCGATTTTAGCCCAGGAGCTTAAGTTTTTTGGGAGAGTCTTTCATGTGCTGAAAAGTTGGCTCTAGCCTGGATAGGTAGTTTTTTGCTGAGCTCATTCAGAATAAATAAGTTATGACCGTATCGATTGCTAATGATCAGTTGAAGATGCTTTCGGAAGCTGATCGGATTGATCTGTTGAAGGGCTATGCGGAGCAAGATGCGATTTTTGGGAGTCCTAATCCCCGTTATAAGCAGTGCAAGATCTATTGCGATCGCTACCTCAACGTCCGTATCCAGCTAGTTGGCACCGATGGTTTAAACGATGCCGATTTAGACTTGACCATTTTCTAAACCTCGTCCAAGCAGCATAGACACAATGAATGAAAGTGCAGCAGTTTTAGAGCAAGCGGTCAATGCCCAGCAAACCGGATCGGTTGATCTACCCAAAGCCTCCGAATTAGTGACAGCGCTTCAGGCCACAGAAAAGAGCACTAAGGCCAGGTATGCTCTGAATAATCTCGTTGGTACTTGGCGGCTGCACTTCATCATAGGCACCAAAAAGACAAGGAAAAAAGCAGGTGTAGCGTTGGGAGCAGGGCGCTATTTGCCTAAGATTGTTAAGATTCAGCTGACATATCAGGCTCATGAGGGTGAGCAAGGATCAGTGCAAAACTCTGTGGGGTTGGGCCAGCTCAAGTTAGAGCTCACAGGACCTGTTAGGTTTTGGTCTAAGACTGGCTGCCTGGCCTTTGATTTTACTCAGATACAGATCGCCATTGGTGGGTTGACCTTATATCAAGGGCGGATCAAACCGGAAGTCGCTGACCAAGAGTTTTACCAGCAGACGCTCAAGGAGCAAGCCTTTTTCAAATATTTTTGGGTAACTGAGTCAGGCATTGCAGCCCGCGGGCGTGGCGGTGGTTTAGCCTTATGGAGCCGCGAATCAGCCTAAGAGGATAATGTCTCACGTTAGATTAAGTACCATTTCGTTGCTATCTACATAATCAAGACGCTCATAGACCAGCTTGCCTGTGGCGGAAGCATGTAAAACAGCTCGGGTACAGCCAATGCTTTTCAAATAACGTTGAGCCGTTTGCATGAATTGTGTAGCGATATCAGCCGGAGTCGATTCACGAATAATTAATCGATTTTCCATTAGGATTCTTTGCTGGCCTCCTCATAACCTGCTGAGTGGTCTGCTGGATAGATAGGACAAACAAAAGGGCGATGGTTACTAACCACCGCCCTTTGATCAAAACAACCAAGCTTTCAGACTCAGCCTAGCGAACAACGCCGCGAGTGGCAGCCATATCGATGGGCTTCATAAAGTACAGCTGGATCATCTTCACACCAATAGTGGCGATGTGGGGGAGCTGACGTAGAAGCCTGATGGGCTTAGGCTGCGCAGACTTGCTAATGGCAGAAACTTTCAAGCTAGCGTTAGACGCCGTGTCCATATGCTTAAAGAAGGCAGGATGCTCAACATTGAGCATTACAGGGAAGACCTTCGCCGCTGACTCGTTGGTTTTCTTGATGACGTGAATATCATACTCACGAGCATCTAGACCTAGCGATGCATAGAATCCACTGCGCTGGATGTCATTTAAGAACATGGTGGCGAACACCGACAGTAGGAAGAATCGGCACCAGAGCTTAGCTTTCCAGTCATTTAAGAACTGGGGCTGGGCCTTCATGATGGCCGAGAAGAAGTCACCATGGCGGTTCTCGTCCTGACACCAATTCTCAAAGAATTGGAAAATCGGATAAATCCGGTTCTCTGGATGGGAATCGAGATGACGGAAAATAGTGATATAGCGCCAGTAGCCAATCTTTTCGGACAGATAAGTCGCATAAAAGATGAACTTAGGCTTGAAGAAGGTATAGCTCTTACTCTTAGTCAAAAAGCCCAGGTCTAGCTGCAGGTTGAAGTCCGACATCGCCTTATTGAGGAAGCCTGCATGGCGAGCTTCATCACGGGACATCAGCGTAAAGCCTTCTGCTAGCAGGGGATTTTTGTTCTTGAGGCGACGGCCTAGCTCTTTGTAAAGCAGGAAGCCAGAGAACTCAGCGGTACAGGAACGCTCTAAAAACTCAATAAAGAGCTCACGCGTTTTACCGTCAATGTGCTCCCAAGACTGGTCAAACACATCAGTCCGCACGAAGTGGTGGCGGTTATAGTCAGCACGAAACTCTTCGATGATGGCTCGTACCTCATCCTCATTGACGGTCATGTCCATCTCGGCCATTTCGTCAAAGTCGGTGGTATAGAAGCGAGGGGTGAGGATCGTATCCTTTGAAGGTGCCTTAACCCCAGGCCGTAGCTCGTCAAATTGAGTATTTTCCTGAGGTTTCCTTAGGGAATCTACCATGAGTCCTCTATCAAGATATTTATGGTTAAAGCGCTATGAAACCGCATTCGGATATCGAGCCAGTAAATTGATCAAAAGCTGGCAGCGTATATGGATATTAGTGTACCAAGGTCGCTGACGTCGGGGCGTTGGCAGGGGCCGAATAGGTTACATTTCGCAATAAATTTAGGATGGTTACTGTCCCTATTCATCACCGACTGTTGAGACTACAGTCGGTCTTGTGCTGGTAGAGGCTGATGGTTGTTGTCCCGTTGCCAAAGAGGGCTCAAAATCCAAAGGACTATAAACGGTAACAGCCCAAACCAGAGGGTGTGATAGCTAAATATCCCAAAGAGGCCGAAAATCTGACGGGGAATGGGGGTGGTATTCCAGAGGAGGCCTACCAGCACGGCCAGCCCCACTGCGCCGAGACTCAATAGAGGTCCTGGCAGGTTGGCTAACCCTCTCATTTTCAACGGTTGGGGATAGAATCGTTCGTACAGCGTTTGCCAGTCTGGAAAAGCTGCATAAATGCTCAAAACTGAGATAAAGGGAATGCCCAGCAGTAGCGTGTTAAAACTATGAAAAATCGGAGCTAATCGCAAGATTATGGCTTGGGCGATTCGGCTAAACAGGACTAGGACAAAGGCCGTCTCAAACAGCAGGATGACATACTGGGTCGGAATGATAAATGCATCTAGCTGCCCTAGCTGAGGCCCCAGAGGACTGACGGGGAACCCATTACTGAGATAGCTGGAGACTCCCTTTGTCAGCAAAAAGTCGCCGACAAAGCGAGGGTTAATCAGCCAGTCTAGACTGTTGAATTTTTCAATGGCTGCCGAGAGAAACAACGTTGATAAGACTACCATCAGTCCACGGGCTGGCCAGATGTAATGCCAGGCAGAGTTCTTAGGATTGACGACCGGTTGCCCCTGTTTTTGTCTGAGTAGTGCATCTATAGAATAGGTTGCCCCCCAGTTAGAAAACAGCATAAAAAGAGGTACATAAAATACCGTAACCACGAGGGTACGCTCTTCCATAAGCAGCCCGGTGCGAAAGACTGCCAGACCGAACCCCATGAGCAGCACCATCAAATTCGCGATGCGGGTTTTGTATCCTATGAGCTGTAGAACCAATGCGATGACGAGCAAACTTTCCATGACTGGGTAGACTGCTTCTGGTAGCGGAGATAGTCCACTAAACAAAATAGTGGGCCGCCATTGACTTGTGGGTACTAAGCTCAGCTCGGTAAAGCGTAGATGGGTGAGAAACCATAGATAAAAAAGGCTATACACAATGCGATAGAGTCCCATTCGTCCGGCTGCATTTTTAGCTGGACGGGTGAGCCATAGACTGTAGCGACGCTCAAGACGCTGGAAGCGATTCATGGAAAGCTATCAAAAGATTGTTTAGTCCAGTGGATAGGCTGCAAAGTCGTCAACGAGATGGATTTGGGCCGGTTGGCTAAGGTCAATTGGAGGATGTTGATCAAAATCCACGTCCCAAAGTTTGTGCCAGATTTCAATCTGCTCGACCTTAGCATCGAGGACAAATGCGAGTTGACGCGTCAGGTGAGCGCGATGGACTGCTTGGTCCGGGTTAGTTGCATCTGCTGCATTTTGAACAAGCTTATGCCCAGGTATTTGAGAAGACGAGTCGTCGTCTAAGGTATAGAGATCCATAGGGCGTAGGACATGCTGCTGTCCAGCACTGTCTATGATATGGAGCTCCAGCCGACTAACCTGGGTGGGGGCTGCGTAATCACCACTTGCATACATGTCCCACCAGGTGAAGGGCCATAGACCACCCCCCAGGACCAGAAGTAAAAAAGAGGTGCCTGCAGTGAGGTATTTCGCTAAGCGCAAACTTTGAATTTCCATGGCTGCCAGTGTATCCCATCACTGTTCCAGCTTGGGATTAGACTCGCCATGGACGATCGCAATCCATATTTATATTTTGTGTAGGATGTGCCAGGATTGGTTTTGTAGCTTCATATCGCGCTGGGTTGAAACGCCAGCGCTAACTGAGGGTTGTCCGCTGTAAGGGACAAGTTGGTTTGGTGGCTCGATTACTCGGTAACCTCTGCCTCGCTCTCCGAAGTCTGTTGCTCCTGCTGCACCTCTTCGACGGCTGCTTCTATCTCTTCATCATCGGCTACAGTCTCATCATCAACGGTTTCACCGTTTTTAGCTTCGTAAGCTGCTAGCTCAGTTTCGGCATGTACTTGCATGGCTTCATGGTCGAGGATGCCTTCGTAGGCATAGCGGTTGTAGCCGCCATTTTCGACGATGGCTTGGAGGTAATCGACCCGTTCTTGGGGGGCCGGGTGGGATGACATCCACGGCACTACCTGCCGGTCGCCATAGCGTTCATCTAGCGCCAGCATGAGCCCATGCATGCCATCGGCGGCGTAGCCGCTGGATGCCAAGATTTGAGTGCCGACAATATCGGCCTGGCGTTCCATTTGGCGAGAATAGCCGGAGACAATGGCGTTGGTGACTACACCAGGCAAGGGTAAATACTGGGTGAGGCTGGCGGTCAGGTTACCTTTGGTGACCATCTGAAAGCCGTGGGAAAGGACGGCGTGGGATAGCTCGTGACCAATGAGACCAGCTATTTCGGCTTCGGAGTCTGTGTCGAGAATTGCTCCAGAATTGATGAAAATTTTGCCACCAGGGAGGGCAAAGGCGTTGAGATTGCGATCGAGGACAACATCAAAGGTGTAGTCAAAGTCATCACGACCAGCGACGGCAGCGAGCTTATTGCCAATGCCGCGTACGTAGGCTAGCAGTTCGTCGTCGTCGGAAAGGGGAAGCTGGTCGCGGGCAGAAGCGGCTACGGATGCGCCTAATGATTTTTCGCCCTGGAGCAGGATGAGGCTGGAGTTGAGGGCGGTAAAGGGACCGTACAGACCGCCAGTGAGGAGATAGCCAGCGGCTCCGGTGAAGATATTTGCGATCGCATTGTTACGAATTTCTGCATTGGTAGCGGATTTAAACCGGCGTAGGTTTTCATCTGCTAGACCTGCGTAATACTCTGCCTCCGGATGGTCAGCATTGAGCAGAGCAAACTGACGCGAAGCAATGGAAGCCTCGATCCATTCTTCGCGGGTCATCATCAGCTCAATCTGGGCACTGAGCAGATCTGGGTCGTAGGGATAGAGCGTTAGTGCTTTTTCGAGGACAACCTCGGCATCATCTGGACGCTCGTAGGTTTGCAGCATCTCCGCATAGCGCACATGGCCTGGAATAAAAGCAGGTAATTCTGCTGTGATCAAGCCCAAGGGAACCAATGTTTGAGATTCACGTCCGGCCTCAATGCCTCGGGAAGCCTCACGCCAATAGACCGCACCCGCAGGCGATAGCTGCTCGGGGTCACGAAATGGCTGGGCTGGGATATCTTCGAGACTGTCTTCATCTCGCCAGCCAAAGGTTTTCGCTTCACGATAGAGAGCTTCAGCTGCTGCAATGTCGCCAGCGAGATACAGTCGATCGGCTTCGATAATAAGTTCTCGTTGAAACCAGGTTTCATTCTCTAGAGCCGCAGCTTCTGGGTCGTATTCAGGCTCGGCCTCCGCTGTATCCTCTGGTTCTTCTGCTGGGTTAGTCTCACCAGGCGTGTCGGTAGTCTCGCTGCTGTTGTCTGTTGAGCCGTCAGTTGTGTCAGCTGTGTCGGTGGGCTCAGCTGTCGGCTCGAGCGTATCGCTATTAGCCTCGCCTGTCTGCACAATGTGGTCAGGACGCTCCGGTGTAATTGCGTGCCCAGGCAGTGTCGTGAGCAACAGCGTCATGGAGAAACCCACTGCTAGCAGTAGTGCAAACCGTTTAGTTGCCGTCATGATGAATAGGAATAACGGGGCAAAATCATGGGGTGATGCGGTATCGAGGTGTCCCAATAGTGCTTATTTTGACAAATCTCTTTTGAAATAGCCTGAGTGTATTGACTTGCTTGAGCCTCACTGTAGTGGTGAAGCGATGTTGCCTATCAGTGAAAATCGCTCAAATGCGTCAGTCGAATGGTGTGGTGCACCATATACTAAGTTTTATGACGCGTTATGAAATTAACCCACAATGAGCCCTGATACCTTTGAGGCAATTAAGCCTTATCTCAATTTTTTCCATCCAATTTTGATGTGGGCCTTGTTGGGCTTCACGATCTATGCAATGTATTTGGGCTTTCAAAGCCGCAGGGTACGCTATACCAGCGGTGAAGAGAGGAAGGCACTGATCAAGGGCAAATTTGCCCTTAGACATCATCAGATGGGGGCGATTGTCTTATCGCTGATGGTACTCGGTAACATTGGTGGCATGGCGGTTACCTATATCAATAATGGCAAGCTGTTTGTGGGGCCGCATCTGTTGGCGGGGCTAGGGATGACTGGGCTAATTGCGATCGCAGCTTCCTTAGTGCCTCTGATGCAGCGCGGTAATGAAACGGCTCGTCTCACTCACATTAGTCTGAATGTGATTCTGGTTGGTCTGTTCGGCTGGCAGGCCGTCACTGGCATGCAGATTATGCAGCGGATTTTGGAGAATGTCTTTGGTATTGGTCTTTAAACTTAATTAGGTGTCAAAGTCGTACCAGCCAGACTCTAAATATCTTCTAAATATTTCAAATCAGATTCTGCATATCTAAAAAGGAGGCGGCCCATGGGCCGCCTCCTTTTTAGTTTTATAGTTGGTTGCAATGAATGAATGAATGAATTTATTTCAGCGCCAGTAGGCCCTGTGCTTTGAGTTTGGGATTGAATTTAATGGGAATTTGGGCACCTCGGGCGGCGACGTTAGCTTTGACATCGGCTTCTACTCGGCGGGCAAGTTGTTTGAGAAGCTTATTGGTGTCGGCAGGTTCAGCATTTGCGATCGCATCGCGCTCCGTGTCGGTCATAAAGACCTTGGCATCAATCGGCTTTTCCCACATCAGTTGCTGATCACTATTGCCAGGCGGCACGGAGCCATATTCAGTGAGCCAAGCAGTACGAATTTCGTCGAGTAGCCTACGACTAGGCCGAGCCACTGTATAAACTTTGAACCAGTGACATTGGTTTGGACAGCGTACCAAGTGTTGGGTGAGTCCCAGGCAAACGTTTCGAGAATAACCGATGTACTGTAAAGCTTGATCCTCATTAAAAATTGCGTATATACCTACCTTGCCTGCTAGATCTGCTGGCGGTTGTCCCTCTATTAAATAGGGTTTTAATTCCAAGCTGGCTAAAGTGGGTATGGAGTCAACCATAGATTTAGATTGCAATGAGTTTGCATTAACGACGCCTCTTATACTAGATGGGGCGCAAGTCGATACAGGACTTCTTTCAAACAAACTCAATGATTGAGCTCCATCATTTTCTAGAATCTCATCGTGAAGTAATCCCTCTCGGTCAATATTATGAGCTCCCCAAAAGACACCATTAATAAGCTTGTTTTTGTTTTACTCATTGCGTTTATCGGTTGGCAGCTCTTCCGTGTTGGATTAATTGTCTCAGTTGCCAATGGTTGGATGTAATTAAGCAGGAAAGCCTTTCAATAAAAGAAAGTCTGTAAATTTGTACGTTATTTAGGTAATAGAACATACAAATTGTCGACACGGTTATCGCAAACTTTTACAACGTTTTCTCGATGTTTATTAAGTTTTGACTGTCACTATCGCTACGGATGCATACTTATCATCTCCGTGATTACCCTGTATCTTTGCCTGGGGGCTGCATGGGACATACTCAAAACACTGAGTATGCAATTCTTTTTGATAGTCAAATACGTACAATTTTCGGTTGCAAAAAAAATAATTTTGTGAGCGGTAAATTGCATCTGTGGCTTCCCGGATGATTCAAGTAAAGTTTTTATAAAGCTAGCTTTACTTGAGTGAAGATTTTCCAGTGGTCATGCCTTTTCCAGGCACTGGTTTGAATCAAGTCTGCATATAATTCCTTCAGAGACCAACGGCGCAATTTATACATTGTCTAAATTAGTGTTTTTCGTCTTTGAGATGTTCTCTTTGGGGTCTTTCTTCTTTTGTGAATAGCCATCATGACCAGATAATGCCGTCCGCTTTTGTCTGGTTTTCTTGCGGAGGTATTCACGCTAATTGTGAAAGTTTTTTGATTTTTGAAGTGTGTTCTGCTGAGTAACGCTGGCAGGTTTTACATTTGATGGGCAAGAGTGTTGGTGGTGTTCGCCAGTGATTCTCGACCTGGAAAGACGGCAGATTTCTCTGTTCCTTCTGGATGTTCTGAACTACATCGTCTGTTTCTATCGTCTACCTATGCTTTCAATATTTAAGCTATGAAATTAATGCTCGTTTGCACGTCGGGAGGTCACTTCTCGACCATGCGCGGCCTCAAAAGTTTCTGGTCCAAGCATTCCCGTTTGTGGGTCACTGATAAGAAGAGCGATACCCAATGGCTAGAAGATCGTGAGAATGTTGTCTGGACACCATATCAAGGACCGCGAGATTGGATGGCTTTTTTGCGTAGCTTCCCTAATACTCTCAAAGTTTTAAGGGATCATCGTCCTGATATGGTGATCTCAACTGGGGCCAGTATTGCGGTTAATTTTGCGATTGTTGCCCGTCTGCTAGGTATTCGTTTTATATATATCGAGAGTATTTCTCGATCTAATGCCCTCAGCTTGTCCGGTCGAATGGTTTACTTCTTGGCCAGTGAGTTCTATGTACAGTGGCCAGGACTATGTGAGCGATATAAGCGGGCTACATTTAGGGGGGTAGTTTTATAGACAATGATTACTGTGACCTTGGGGACCATTGCCTATCCCTTTCAGAGAGCTTTGAGCTGGGTAGAAGAACTGATTTTACAGGAGGTGATTACAGAACCTTTGTTTGTGCAATATGGGGCGAGTAATATTTGTCAACTAGCATCACATTCTTTGGTAACAGCTGTTCCATTTGTTGAACTCTCAGACTTGCAAACTCAAATCGAGGCATCGCGTTTGGTTATATCCCATGCGGGACAAGGCTCGACTCGCATGTTGGCTGACATGGGAGTGGCGTTTGTGCTGGTACCAAGATTAGCCCAATACAATGAGCATATTGACGATCATCAGCTATTATTTGCGAAAAGTGTCGAGCCGGTAGGAGTGAGCCACTGTCTGACACTTGATGCGTTGCAAAATTTTGTTGTCCATCCGCCCAAGAAAGTTCAAAAACGATTGTTTGACTCTCCACACTTGGCCGAACATCTGATTCATGCTTATCCATAGTGCAGCTATAGGTGGCTTTCACGGTGTTGATTAAAGCGTCTAGTCAGTTTTTGTCATATTCTTCTCTCCTGTACTCGTCATGCAGCCAACGGTTACTATCATTATCAATAATTATAATTATGCGCACTTTCTGCCTGAGGCTATCGATAGTGCTTTAAATCAAACCTATGGACAGGTTGAGGTGTTGGTAGTGGATGATGGTTCTACCGATAATTCTGTTCAGGTCATTGAAGGCTATAGTCAGCGAGTGACTCCCATAGTTAAGCCTAATGGTGGTCAAGCATCTGCTATGAATCTTGGCTTTCAAAGTAGCCAAGGTGATATTGTTTTGTTTTTAGATGCGGATGATTACCTCTTTCCAGAGGCTGTTGCTACTATAGTGGATACTTGGCGCTCTGACCTGGCGCTGCTACAGTGCCGTTTGGAGATGGTTGATCAAAACGGCAAGTATATCGATCTTTACCCTGCACCAGAACTTTTATTTGATAGTGGTTCCGATGTTTGGCAACTTCTCCTAAAAAAAGGGTGTTTTAGAACCACGGTGACCAGCGGTTTAGCGTTTAGCCGTCAGGTGCTATCAAAGATTATGCCTATCCCAGAGGCTGATTTTAAGATCTCCGCTGATGGTTACTTGGTCACCCTGGCTCCCTTTTATGGTGCAGTTGCCTCCTTAGAAAAACCATGGGGGGCTCGACGTAAGCACACTAACAATCATTGGTCTGATTCATCTGTAGGGCAGCAGGGTAAGATCTCTCGCCGCTCCATAGAGCACGATTTTACTAAGTATCGTTTTTTGAACCTGACTGCCCAGTCGCTTGGACATACTATAGAGCCACAGCTTGAGCTATCGGACTATCGTCACATCATGCATCGGTTATCTTCTCTACGTTTAGAACCTGCTCAACATCCGGTGAAAAACGATTCTGTTTGGATATTGATAACTCGCGGATGGCAGGCTGTTTGGTTCCAGTCTCGTTTGCCTGCTAAACGTAAGCTGGTTCTCAGTGTTTGGTTTGTCTGTGTGGGCTTATTACCTGCATCCTTAGCTAAAAAGGTTGTGAGCTGGTTGTTGGCTCCACAGTCGCGCCCTCAGTTGGTGGATGCGATCGCAAAGCGCATAAGGTGGGCGACTCAATCATGACTGATACTATGCGTGTCCTGGCTCAACCTCTATATAAGACTGAAAACCCCTACGCTCAGACAGTGTATGCGCCTATGGCGGCTTTGGGGGTAGATGTTCAAGAATTTTCTGCTAAGCGTCTGCTGTTTGGCCGCTATGACATTTGGCATCGCCACTGGCCAGAACGCGCTCTCAACGAGCGTAACTTAGGTGCAGTCCTACTTAAGCTGTTGGCAGCTGTTCTTTGCACATGGGTGGCACGGCTGAAGGGCATCCGTATTGTTTGGACTGCCCATAACTTACAGGCCCACGAGCAATACTATCCCAGCCTAGAGAAGCTTTTCTGGTTTTGGTTTACTCGTAATTTAGATGGCTATATTAGTCTGAGTCATACAGCTCTTCAGGCAGTGCAAGAGAGATTTCCAAACTTAAAACATTTGCCTGGTTTTGTAATTCCCCATAGCCACTATCGGGGCCAGTATCTCGACACCATTACCTCAGCGGAGGCGCGTCGTCATTTGAATATCCCCCCAAGCGCTCAAGTAGTCTTGCTGTTTGGTAAGCTCAGACCTTACAAAAATGTTTCTAGGCTAATTCAGGTATTTCAAGAATGTGCTAAGGATCAGCACGCTCTCTACATTGTCGGGTCTCCAGCTACTTCAGAATTAGCCCATGAACTGTCGAACTTGGGGCAGAATGATCGGCGCGTGCAACTTGTGTTAGAACGGATTGACGATCATAACGTTCAATATTATTTTCGCGCGGCTGATTTGGTCGTTTTGCCCTATAGTGAGGTTCTCAATTCAGGAGCTGCGTTACTGTCACTTTCATTTGACTGCCCGGTGTTAGCTCCTAGTATTGGTTCTTTAGCTGAGCTCGGTGATCATGTTGGAGCTAGCTGGTTTCAAACATATTCTGGAGAGTTGACAGCCGCTCATCTTCTCAATGCTATTGCCTGGGCTGCTTCATCAAGTCATGCTCCCCATGCTCCCTTGGGGGCATTCTCGCCTGAGACTATATCTAAAAAAACAGTTATCGCTTATCAAACCCTTTTATCCGAGTCTTCAATTCCCCTTTCTAAAGAGCCAGCCTGAAATCTCATGTCACAAACACATTTAGCTAACGATCCCCATCCCTTTGTTTCGGTCATTATTCCCACGTTTAATGATACCGACGATCTTTTACGATGCCTGCAGGCGCTGCATCAACAGACATATAGCGACTATGAAGTTATTGTTGTTAACAATAATCCTCGTAACGATTTGAGTTTGCAAGTCCAGTCCTATGAGAAAGTGCGACTGTTGACTGAAGCTCAACCTAGTTCCTATGCTGCTCGTAATCATGGTATTCGTTCAGCTCGTGGTTCAGTCTTTGCTTTTACCGATGCTGACTGCTATCCTGCAACAGATTGGTTAGCTAAAGGTGTCCAAGCATTAGCAGCTTTTCCGCTGCCGACGGCTGTCGCTGGCAAGATTCAAGTGTACTGTCAGTGTCAAGACTCTCCATCTGCAGTGGAGCTGTTTGATCTGCTCTATGGTTTTCCCCAAGAAACTTATGTAGAACGGGATCACTATGGAGCAACAGCCAACTTGTTTGCCCATAGACAGGTGTTTGAGCAGGTGGGTTTGTTTGACGATACCCTACAGTCGGGGGGAGATTTTGAATGGGGTAATCGTGTTTTTAATGCTGGGTTGGCAGTTAACTATTCATCCGATGTTGGTATTCAACATCCTGCACGTTCATCGGTAGATGAACTGGTGCGGAAGAATCGACGGATTGTGCGGGGACATTATCGTTTGATGCAGAGAAATCTTTACTCTTCCAAACGGTTTATGGCCGGGTTAGTGGCCGATTTAGTTGTTCCCTTTCGAATTGTGCCCAAAATATTGTTGGATGATAGAGCGGGCAGTTTGCCTCAGCGCTTTCAGGCCGCCAGTATTGGGGTACTAATTCGCTATGTGCGTGGCTGGCAACGCTTAAAATTGCAATTACAAAACTTGTGAACCTTTATGATGGCATCGGTAGTTCACTCAGGGCTATAAAGCCCGTCGGTCAAGAGAACAATTGTCTAGTTAGTTCACAGTTTCGTAGAGTTATGTTCGTGTTTTTAGAAGGGTGAGCCCATGGATATTTCACATACTCGCCGCGATGAATTAGATATCAAATTTGGCATGCAAAAATATTGGCGGGTGATTGGACGCCAGTGGCTACCGGCAGTCGCTGTTTTTAGCGGTGTAATGTCGATTGCAATTCTGAGCGTTCTAACCGGAAAGACAGTTTATCAGGCTAACGGCAAGGTCCTCGTTAAGGTTGATCGTTCGTCTACCCTAGTGGATGTTGGTCGCACCGGATTAGATAACATCGGTGATCTCAAGGCGCTGGGCCGTCTGAGCGATCCGATCGTCACAGCTGTGGAGTCGATGCGAGCTGTGGAAAATGCAGAGAGAACGATTGATGTTCTTGAGATGACGGATGAGACTGGTGAGCGCCTATCTCCTGTTGACTTTCTCTCCTCTTTAGATATTAGTCCGGTTCCTGGTACTGACATGATTCGGGTGAAGTACGACAGTGCCTATCCTGAGCTTGCTGCAGACACTGTTAATGCTTTTATCGATAGCTATATTGAGAACAATGTTGCAGAAAATCAGGCCGAAGCCGAGCAAGCTAGTAAGCTACTATCTGACCAAATTCCTGAGGCAGAGGCAGCCGTAATTGAGGCGGAAACCGCTTTGCGACGATTTCAGGAAGGTAATCAAGTTGTAGTTCTGGAGCAAGAAGCAGCCGCAGCAGTTCAATCGCTTTCTGATTTAGATCAGCGAATTTCTGAGGCCCAAGCACGGTTGGATACGCTGGATGCAGAGTCTTCTGAGCTTCAACAACAGCTGCAGATGTCCCCTGAAACGGCTGTTGTCGCCTCGTCGCTGAGTCAATCACCGGCCATTCAGGATGTTTTGTTACAGGTACAGAGCCTACAGAGTGAACTTGATATTGCCCGTACCCGCTATCGTGGCTCCCATCCGGCAGTAACCTCTTTGGAGGAACAAGAGCGGGCATTACTGGGTCGTCTGCAGTTCCGTGTGGCTGAACAGGCTGGGGAGTTGTTACCTGTAAATAGTTTACAAATAGGTGAGTTGGAGCAGGCACTGTCTGCTGATTTGGTCAGGATTGAAGTAGAGCGCACCGGGATAGCGCGTCAGATTAATAACCTGTTAGCCCAACGCGATCGCCAGCAGGAGCGGGCTGGTAGCTTTCCTGGTTTGGAGCAATTTCAGCGTCAGCTCCAGAGAGATCTGACCACAGCACAAACTACCTATGAGTCCTTGACCCGACGGCTGCAGGACATTCAAATTGCGGCTGTGCAGCCCGTGGGTAATGTGAGTGTTGTCTCACAAGCGCTGGTCCCGACAAAACCGGTTTCGAATCAGGCCGCTCTGAAATTGTTGATCAGTGGCTTTTTAGCTCTGATGCTGGCGGTAGCAGCAGCATTTATCGCAGATTTGTTAAATAAAGGCTTTAAGTCGACTGAAGATATTTTAGAGTGGCTTGAGCATCCGGTCGTTGGTGCGATTCCACGGGATGTGTCTCGCCAACCCTCTGCATTTCATTTGCTTCAGTTAAATTTACGCCTTTCTAATTCCCATCAGAGTCCTAAAGTGATAGCGGTGACTAGCTCGGTGGTAGGAGAACAGACATCAGATGTTGCTGTCGGGTTAGCAAAGTCCATGGCTAAAGTTGGTCATCGGGTGCTTCTTATTGATGCTAATTTTACTGAAAGACAACAAAGCCATCTTTTAAATTTATCCGGTAAGCCTGGGTTAATAGAGATGCTTTACCAGGAGAATATTGGCCTGGAGGATGCTGTTTACAGTTTGCAGCCAAATTTAGATGTTTTAGTTGCTGGTGGGGCTAATTCTGTTGCTAGAAGGCGACAAAATAATGAAGACGAAGAAGTCACAATGTTCACACCGGAATATGTCCAGGCGCTGATAGATGAAGCAAAAGAGCGTTATGACACTATTGTGTTGGAGACGTCACCTTTGACAACATCCACTGAAGCATTTGTCGTAGGCGGTGTGGTGGATGGCACCCTGATGGTTGTTCAACCAAGTGTGGTGACGTTGCCTGATATTCAGCTGTCACAGCCGATACTTGCGCATTTGGGCGCTCCAGTCTTGGGGTTGGTTCTCAATGGTGTCAAAGGAGCTAGTCAGCCTAACAGCTATTTGACTTACAGCAAAGATGTCCGAGGGCGTTGGGGATATGGTGACACAGTCATGGCAGCTAATGGCAAAGTGGCCTCAGCGGACCACTATTCGATGACTGATTATACGCTGGATGGTCTATCGGAGAGGAATTAGAAAGATGCTTCGTTTGTTTTCTAGAACGATTGGTGTGGTGATGGGTGGTTGTCTGCCTTTGGTTGCCATCCAGCCTTTTGCTCAGGCGTTTGCGCCGTTAGAACTCGCTCAGGTAAATTCTGCTTTAGAGCCTTTACCTGAGCAGGTCCAGGCTGCGCGAACAAGTGCTCCTACTAATATTGCCCCCGGCTATTTACTGGGGCCGGGGGATGAAATTGCCATCGATGTATTTGGTTACGAGGAATATACAGGCATTCAGGTAGTGGCTCCAGATGGAACAGTTTCATTTCCTGTGCTGGGAACTGTTGAGGTCGCTAACCAAACTATAGAAACAGCTACCCAGTCTTTGTACCAATCGCTGAATCAAGTTCTGGTCAATCCGGCTGTGACGCTGCGTTTAGAGTCAACCCGTCCGGTGATGGTAATTGTTTCTGGAGAGGTGCAGCGTCCTGGCCCGATTCAGCTGGCTAGCCTAACAGCGATAGCGCAGGATAGAGATCAGGAAAATCAGACAGTGCCGACCTTGAGTACGGCCATTGGTAAAGCGGGTGGGGTGACCCGGCAAGCCAATATTCGGGAAGTGGTGGTACGTCGTGTGACTGATGGTGGTCAAGTGACGGACATCACGGTGGATTTATGGAGTGCTATCTGGTCGGATGAGTCGCTGGAAGACCCACTCCTGCAGGCGGGGGACACAGTTTATGTACCACAGCTAACAGAGCCTAATCGTGTGGATCAAGGGTTGGTGGCTCGCTCTAGCCTGGCACCCGATACCATCCGGGTGCGGGTTGTGGGTGAAGTTGTCCGTCCTGGTGAGGTGCAGGTGCCACCTGACAGTTCGTTGTCGAGTGCGGTTGCGATCGCAGGTGGACCCACTGAAGACTCCCGTTTATCGGAAGTCGTCTATGTCCGACTGGATGAAACAGGGACAGTGCAGCGTCAGGAAGTTGACTTACGTAACTTGACCGATAGCTATCAGGTTCAAGAAGGGGATGTGATTATGGTGCCCAAACGGGGATCATCTTCTGTTCTAGATTTTGCTGCCCGGTTGCTTAATCCCTTGGGTTCTTTCTTTCGAATTTTTGATGCCTTTTGATCAAGTCGCACCTAATTTTGCATCCTGTAGGTTCTTCTACGGAAAAAATCAAATTTTGGCTGTGACCAACGTGTAACTACTATTCAAATTTGTTTTGTCATGAAGAAGACACCGGTTATTGGTATTGGTCTAGACGCAGCAGATCCAACTATCCTAGAACCTTGGATGGATCAGGGGTTGCTGCCTAATTTGTCGCGATTGCGACAAGAGGGAACCTATGGTCGGCTGGCTAATACGGTGCCCTATGCTGATGGAGAGGCCGAGTTTTCCTCTACCGAACCCTCCTGGGTAATGTTTTCCACCGGTTGTTATCCCAATAAAACAGGCTTTTGGGACACCGCCGCCTTTTTTCCTGAAGACTACAGCGTTGTCTGCGACAAAATTCACAGTGGCTACGATTACAAAGAGTTTTTACCCTTCTATGCCCTGGGCGATGACTACCGCGTGGCAGCCTTTGACATCCCAGTGTCGGCCCTATGTGACGAGGTCAAAGGTCTACAGATTCTAGGATGGGGTGGTCATTTTCCATTTGTACCCAGCCATTCTCAACCAGCGGAGCTGTTTGGTGAAATTGTCGAAAAGCACGGTCGTAATCCAGTGCTACACAACGATAATGGTCGCTGGTGGAATCCTAAGTATGTCAGCTGGATACAACAAGCGCTTCAGAAAAGTATCGAAAAGCGGGTAGATGTGTGTAAGGACCTGCTACAGCGTGATTCATGGGATTTGTTTCTGACTACCTTTGGAGATACTCACTCGGCGGGACATGATCTCTATGATCAAAGTCAGCCCGATCATCCGTTACATACAGATCGGCGCGGTGAAACCGATCCGATGTTAAAAATTTATCAAAAGGTTGACTGGGCCATAGGTGAGATTCTGGCTTCAGCTCCTAAAGATGCCACCGTATTTTGTTATTCTGTCCACGGCATGGGGGCTAATCTAACCGATTTACTAAGCATGTTTTTCCTAGGAGAAATCATGTATCGGTTTAACTTTCCGGGCAAGCTGGGTCTGGCTCCAGGAAAACTAGGAACAACGCCGCCGCCACCCATTAAGCGTCCTATCCGCCGAGCCTGGTCGGATGAAGTCTGGCGCAAAATCTATGAAACCAACCCGATTAAACGTCTAATCAATACTTGGACACCTAAGAAGTATCTCAACGCCACCCAGTACGGGTTAGCCTCACCTCGATTACTCAAGTCTCGTAAGCAGCAGCTAGGCTGGATGCCTTGTATGGCCTACTCTCCCCTCTGGCCCAAGATGAAAGCCTTTTCGATTCCCGCATTTGCCGATGGCCATATCCGGATTAACTTACAGGGAAGAGAACGGGATGGCATCGTTACTCCCGCTGAGTACGATTCCCTTTGCGAAGAGATGACTACGATGCTGTACGAGCTGACTGATGGTCGTAGCGGACAGCCCTTGGTCAAAGAAGTGCGACGTACGCGCTACAACCCTCTGGATGATGACCCGACTTTACCCGACGCAGATCTAGTCGTTGTTTGGCATGAGCTGCCGACGGATGTTGTGGATAGCCCCACATTAGGCCGCATTGGGCCGGTAACCTTTAATCGCCCCGGTGGTCATCGCTCTCGTGGATTCTTTGTCGCTAAAGGGGCAGAAATTCCTAAGGGCCAAACCCTAAGCGATGCTCGGGTTGTGGATCTCGCTCCCACGTTTCTGTCGTCGTTAGGGGCACCCGTTCCAGAACACCTTGATGGTCAATCTCTATTTACAGCCTCCGATGCCAAAGCGCCTGTTGCTTCTGTTTGAATATAGTGCTGCGATCGCAACCCTGATTCTTTGTTCAGGGGGACCAATTACAGTAATTTTGACCGATGGCTTTAGCCAGGGAGATCAAGTCGCGAATCAGCCAGACTTTGCGATCATGCGTCATCTGTTTTTGCTGACCTATGTCATCTTTTTTAGTCTGCTGGTTCTGCGTTGGAAAAAAGTAGTCTATGTATTTCAACAATCGCCCTGGGTGCTGCTTCTGTTTCTATTTCCGCCTATTTCCCTACTGTGGTCTGTCGACCCTGGCATAACATTTCAGCGTAGTATTGCTATTGTTGGCAGCGGTCTATTAGGGGTTTACTTGGCCAGCCGGTTTACCCTCAAGCAGCAGTTATATCTGCTGGCTCTTACCTGTGGCATTATTGTTGTACTCAGCGGGGCCTATGCCTTACTGCTGCCAAAGTACGGCATTATGGGAGGGGTCCATACAGGAGCATGGCGTGGCATTTACACCCACAAAAATACTTTGGGTAAAGTCATGGTGCTTTGTGCTACTACATTTTTGCTTCTACTAGGCTCAGATAAGCGGCTGCGTGTATTAGCTGTTTTAGGGTTAGCAGCTTCTATAATTCTGCTTGTGCTCAGCGCATCAAAAACCGCCATGATCAATTGTTTAGTCATGGTTTTGGTTATCGGTATCATTCATGTTTTGAGACTCTACTACAAGGTGATGGTTGTGGCCTTGGTGGGCATTGTCACAGTCATTGGCTTCGGGCTATTGTGGACGGCTGTAAATGCAGAAGATATTTTACTGAGTCTTGGGAAGGATGTCACATTAACGGGACGAACCGATATTTGGCAATTTGCACTCTCAAAAATTCAAGAGCGTCCTCTTCTGGGATACGGCTATCAGGCATTCTGGCAGGGGTGGGGCAGTGAAGCTCAAGATGCTTGGCTGCGCGAAGGCTGGCGTGTTCCCCATGCTCATAATGGATTCTTGGATCTTGCTCTAGAGCTAGGGCTTATCGGCCTTGTTTGTTTTCTAGCAATCTTTGTAGTGACTGGCATGCGTCGGTTGAGGGACGTCAAGGTCCATGTCGGTTCTGAGCACATTTTACCCATTGTGGTGATGGTGTACCTGGTCATGGCAAACTTGACAGAATCTTCGCTGATGAAACGTAACGACCTGCTTTGGGTCCTGTTTGTGACTACCAGCCTATCTACTCCTATGGTTACCGAGATAAAGCCTAAAAATAAATTGAGTGGCCCCTCTCAACATAGTTTGTATGCCATGCCGCCGATGTCATCGCCTGCCATTGTTTCAACTAGACGCAGACGCTAAAGAAGAGGCCATCGATTTTCAATCAGCTTCTAGAGCACGACTGTTTAGTGAATAATTTGCTTTTTGTTTAGTCAAATATTTCCCAAGGTTGGGCTATTTTTTTATTGACTCCCTATGCTTAATTTGTCGCTGCTATCTCGCTTGGGAGCCAAATTTGGTTCAGCCTTAAAAAGTCCAAGCTTGCGTGGAGTTTTTGTTATTCTCTCCTCACGTTTGCTCAGAATTTTTCTGCAGGGTGGATATTTTATTACCCTAGCGCGTACTCTAGGCGCAGAACAATATGGCCTATTTGTGGGTGTCTTAGCCCTAGTTAAGTTGATGGCCCCCTTTGCCAGTTGGGGGAGCCCACAAATTCTTGTTAAACACGTTTCCCGTTCCCGTGAAAATTTTGCCCGCTACTGGGGCAATGCGCTACTGACCTGTTTAGGGTTTGGCACACTATGTCTCATTATCGTTTGCTTAGTTGCTTATAGTCTATTTTCGAATACGCTGCCTATTACGATAATTGTTTGTGTTGGGATTGCCGAGTTTATTTTTGCTCGTTTTCATGATGTTTCTCTAAAAGCCTTTCTGGCGATGGAGCGTCTGTCTAGCAATGCCCAACTCGTAGTTTTCAATACTTTTATGAACTTGGCGGCTGCTCTATGTCTGGCTTTCTTTTTTAGCCAGCCTACAGCGATCACATGGGGATTTTTATATTTAGCTAGTCGAATGATCTTAGGCTTAGCAGCTGTTGGCTTAGTGATAGCCCAATGTGGCATGCCTACCCTAGCTCCTAGTTTAATTAGGGCAGAAATACTAGAAGGCTTTTATTTTTCTGTGGGTCTTTCTGCCCAAACTGTCTATAACGATGTGGATAAAACCATGTTGGCAAGACTTTCTACGTTCAATGCCACGGGCATTTATGGAGCTGCCTATCGTATTTTAGACGTTGCAATGACCCCGGTGATGGCTGCCCTCACTACCGTCTATGCGAAATTTTTTCGTAAGGGCGCACAAGGTATTCGCGGCAGCGTTGCGGTTGCCCAAAAAGTTCTTCCCTTGGTCGGCGTTTACAGTTTGATTAGCAGTTTAGCACTGTGTCTATTTGCTCCTCTTGTTCCTCGTATTTTAGGAGATGAATATTCAACTGCTGTCGCTGCTATTAGATGGCTCTCGCCCCTGCTGGTTTTCAAAACACTGCAGTATTTTGCGGCCGATACATTGACCGGGGCAGGTTATCAAAGTGTGCGTACTGCTTTGCAGGTAAGCTTGGCTCTGTTTAACGGTATTGCCAATCTGTGGCTGATTCCCCTCTATTCGTGGAAAGGCGCTGCCTGGTCTAGTCTGATTTCTGATGGTTTGCTTGCTATCAGCCTGTGGTTGCTGGTTTTCTATTTCGCCCGTGTTCAGGCCAGACCAGCTATAAGACGCTAAGGAAGAAGAATTTTATAAGATCCAAAAATTGCTGCTGGAGAGGTGTTCCATGGAATGCCTGTACGGCAAAAAGGAGAGCATACTTAAATTCTCTTTCCTAAGGGCTGATACGATTGCCTTGAATTTAAGCAATTCAAGCTATGTAAAATATAGTTTAGCCAGTGAATTTCTGCAGTTTAGCCTCGTCTATTGAAAGCATTCTTCTTGTCTAGGTGCTCTGATGTCTCTATCTATGCTGCAGCCTAAGAGACGGCCTTATAGGCTGCCAAACGTTTTTTTGCCACCCGTACGGCTGGCCTATCGCTGGCTATGATGCTCGCGGCGAGGGCTATTAGTCACCACCAGCTTTGGGGGGCACTACAGTTTCCAACCTAGAGCGGGCTTCAGCCTCACAATCAATATTGGTGCACAATCCGAAGGTAACCTATTCACCTGTCTCTGTGTCTGGAGTCGAGCAATCGGCGACAAAAGAGAGAATCTCGCGCACAACACCACTAACTCCGCGACTATTGGGAATTAGGATCGTTCCCTTCAGCGCATCTTTGTCTTTGAGCTGCATGAGTGATTTTGTCAGTGAATGGTTGGAATAGCCCACAATAGAAACGATCAGATCACAGTCAGCAAGCTTTTGTTTGAGTTGCTTTTGAGAGCTTCTTTCTTCTCGGTGTGGAGGAATTTGAACCGGGGTGTGCACTAGTCCATGCTCGGTCTGCAATGTCTCGATTGCTACGCGCCGGGTGGCAGTATGACCGCCTACAAAGGCAATTTTCCAATCTGTTAGCGCTGGGGTTGGTAGTGTCTCTGGGATAGATTCTGAGGTGTTTGCATTGACTTCAGTACCCCAAGCAGACTGTTGTAGGGTATTAAAATTGGCCTCATAATTAGCCAGAGCCGCTTTATGGTTGCTGAGTTCACGTTTAAGTGACTGAATTTGACTATCACTCTCAGTGACCCACTCGTCTAGTTCTGCCCATAGCTCATTGTATTCCTGGCGAGAGTCTTCTAGTTCTTGTTGGCCAGCATCTAATGCCTTTTGTTGGGCATGCAATTCGCGTTGCTGCTCGCTAAATGCTTTTTGTAAATCACTGCATTGGGCTTTTGTCTGATCGAGCTGTTGAGTCAGAATTGTTGCATTTTCTTGAGAGATGACCAGTTCCCGTCGCAGCTTTTTGAGACGACGGTAATCTTTGCCGCTCACTCCATCCCAGACATGAAGGCACCAGTTACCAACGCGCCTTATTGGTTTGGTAATGGGGTGAATGATCGGGCTGGCCTTCTTCATGGCGGGCGGCCTCCTTAGCGCCTAAATTGCCTACTCCTGCACCTTAAAGACCACGCTAGCGTAATTAACCGATGGTTGTGTCTAGGTTATTAATATTCTTTGGGCTCTATCCATTCCCTATTGCCCACCACCTCGATAGAATGCTGATTGCTGTTTGTGACGGTAATCTATGTCTGCTTCCCACATTCCCTCCGTTGCTTGGACCTGGCCCATCGGCGCGAAATGGGAAACGCCCTACATTGTGCGCTACGCCAGCAATTTAGATGATGGTCCGGAGCATGGTATTCCCCTCGGTGGACTCGGTGCTGGCTGTATTGGTCGGGCTCCGAACGGTAGCTTTAACCTCTGGCATTTGGATGGTGGGGAGCATACTTTTGAGTCGTTTCCAGCCTGTCAGTTTGCGGTTTATGAGAAGACCGCAGACGAGTCGCGAACCTATGGCATGGCGACCGGAGGTGAGGGGTTAGATCGTTGGGAATGGTATCCGGCTTCGGCTGCGCTCAGCCTGCAGGATAATACAACACGTGGGGTGGGCAATGCCCATACCCTAGGGGAAGGGGAAAGGGGAAAAGGGAAAGGTGGAACCTACAAAGCTCTGTACCCTCGCAGCTGGTATTGCTATGAGGACATTTTTCAAGCAGAGCTGACCTGTGAGCAGTTTTCGCCCATATGGCCGCATAACTATCGAGAGAGCAGCTATCCGGTGGCGGTATTTGTTTGGACGGCCCATAATCCTACGGACGAGCCCATTACTCTGAGCATTTTACTGAGCTGGCAGAATATGGTGGGCTGGTTTACTAATGCTGAGGCGTCGCCGGAGATTCAGCAGCGGGAAGATGGCAGCCCATTTTATGATTATGTGCCTCGTTTGCGGCAGAGTGCGGGTAATTTTAATCAGCGAGTATATGGCGACCATGCTACGGGCATTGTGATGGATGGGGCTTGGTCAGGAAGCCCGAGCGAGGGGGACGGACAGTTCTGTATTGCGGTGCCGACCGCTGCAGGGGTGACGTATCATACCCGCTGGAACCCGGCTGGGGCTGGGGCGGAGCTGTGGGACAGCTTTGCGACCACCGGTAAATTAGGTGATGTTGCTGATACAACGTCTGCTGGTGAAAGTGAACAGGTGGGAGGTGCGATCGCAATCCAAATCACCCTAAACCCCAACGAAACCAAAGAAATCCCTTTTGTACTGAGCTGGGACCTCCCCGTCACCGAGTTTGCCACCGGCAAACTCGCCTATCGACGCTATACCGATTTTTACTCACGTTCCGGTCGCAATGCCTGGCAGATTGCTCAAGATGCCCTAGCTAACTACTCAACCTGGCGACAAAACATTGTCGACTGGCAGCAGCCCATTCTGGATCGATCAGATCTGCCCGACTGGTTCAAAATGGCCCTGTTTAACGAGCTATACGACATGGCCAGCGGCGGTACCCTGTGGTCTGCCGCCAGCGACGATGACCCAGTGGGGCAGTTTGGCATCTTGGAATGTCTGGACTATCGTTGGTATGAAAGTCTGGATGTGCGGCTGTACGGGGGCTTTTCCACCCTGATGCTGTGGCCAGAACTAGAAAAATCCATCATTCGTGCTTTTGCTAGAGCTATTCCTACGGAAGATCCAAAACAGCGCATTATCGGCTATTACTATACCGTCGGTGAAGGTGAGCATCTGGCCCCCAGAAAAATCAAAGGTGCGACGCCCCACGATTTGGGTGCTCCCAATGAAAATCCGTGGATTGCCACCAACTACACCAGCTACCAAGACTGTAACCAGTGGAAAGATCTGCCCAGCGACTTTGTACTACAGGTCTACCGCGCTTTTCTTTTAACCGGTGGTGATGATATTGAGTTTTTGGCCGAGTGCTGGCCTGCAGTGACCGAGACAATCCAATATCTCAAGCTGTTTGATCTCGATGGTGATGGTGTTCCTGAGAATGGTGGTGCGCCTGACCAAACTTTTGATGACTGGCAGCTCAAGGGACTCAGCGCCTACTGCGGCGGTCTCTGGCTAGCGGCGCTAGAAGCCGCCATCAAGATGGGTGAAACCCTGCAGCAGCAACAGAAAATCTCGGGCAGTTTTGCTATTCTCAAATCCCAATATCAGCGCTGGATCAGACAGGGCAAAATTGTCTATCAAAACAAGCTCTGGACCGGCCGTTTCTATCGTCTGGACGCCGAGAGTAATTCTGATGTGGTGATGGCAGACCAGCTATGTGGTCAGTTTTGTGCTCGTCTGATGGATCTGCCGGACATTGTGGATGAAGAATACATCGACATCGCTCTAGACACGATTTACGATGCCTGTTTTATAAAATTCAACGAGTACGCCGCCAAGCATGCTACTCCGCAAAACCAAAAGTTTGAAGGTGCCCAGGCAGGATTCTTTAGTGCGGCGCAGCTAGGCATGGCTATTGGTGCCGCTAACGGTGTCAAACCCGACGGGTCCCCCCAGAACCCGGACGATACCCACCAGCTAGAGGTGTGGACCGGCATTAACTTTGGTCTAGCCGCATTCTTGGCTCAAATGGGTAAGCGAGATGAAGCCATGGCGATTACAGCAGCCGTGGTGCGGCAGATTTATGACTATGGTTTGCAATTTCGTACCCCGGAGGCGATTACCGCCGTCGGGACATTTCGTGCTTGTCACTATCTGCGTCCCATGGCCATTTGGGGGTTGTATGCCCAGCTCCAACCTACAATGGACGGTGATTAACTCACCTAGCAAAGGAAGAGCATATTTATATGGGCGCGTTTTCAGGAGCCAATGACCACACCACCAGTGGCAATGTCGGTGTTGCCATTATTGCCGGAGTTGGCGGCGATCTGGCCTTTCAAGAATTTGCCACCGATGCCACAGGTGAGCTAAAAAGCTATTTGACCATTGGTGGTGATCTATCTAAGCAGACGATTGACTTGGGGACTCTCCCTGAGACCAGTGGTTCGTTTAATGTGTCATTTCCTGGTGATACTGACATTAGCCTGTTTGACACAGTGGTTGTGGCAGTAGGTGAGACCAGCGTCGGTACGGCCAGGGTTCCTTAGATGTTCGATGGTAGGCGGAATCCGCTCTGGGTTGAAACGCCAGCGCTAACTGAGGGTTGTCCACTAGAAGGGACAATTTGGCTGAGAGGCGCTAGTGATCGGCTGTGGACCGGTTGACGTTTGTGACAGCGAAATCCTACAGTACATCTCCAATGATCGTGTCCCTTACAGTGGACACCCTTCTGTAGCCCTGGGTTTTGAACCCTGGGCGGATGTGTGCGGCCTCACTGAGTGCAAAAGCTGGGCTGAGTGGATTCTGAGCTTGTAGCGTCGCAGCTTTGGTTAGCTGGCATAAAAGATATGGGTTGTTATTGCTGGTCGAGCAGAGAAAGTTGTTGTCCATGACGAGATTGTTTAAGCTGTGCCAGCTGTACGCCTTCATGCTCCAGCAGCCAGCGTTTGCGCTCTAATCCCCCGGCATATCCAGTGAGGCTACCGTTAGCACCAATCACCCGATGACACGGTAATACGATAGAAATGGGGTTCAGACTGTTGGTGGTGCCCACGGCCCGGACAGCAGCAGGATTTCCCAACTGCTGGGCCAGTTCACCATAGGACATGACACACCCTGGTGGTATGGAACGGAGCGCGTGCCAGACGGTGGCCTGAAATTTGGTCCCGCCAGGATTGACTGGGATCTCATCAATGGCGCTCAGATCGCCGGACAAGTAAGCACAGAGATGGGCCACGATATCTTTAATGGCAGCCTGATCAGTCTCCCCATGGGTGTCTTCAGATAGAGAAAATGAGCCGTAGCGCTTTTCTAACAAGCGCATCATTCTCTGTTCGTAGCCTGCGTAATCCAATGACACAAGCACAGCGGCATCGGTGACTAGCAAAATTTCTCCGATGGGAGAGTCAATTTTGGTAAGTCTTAGTGACTGGGTTGAAATGGTCATGGTGTGGACAATAGCGACAGCGCCGATTGGTTAAATCATAGCTACGAAATGATGTTAATCTCGAGTCCACCGTCAGAGTTTTCATAACGGTGGTTGATATGATAATAGAGTTATAGCCCTAGATCTTCTAGTCCTTACTGGTAATACGGCTATTGAATCAATCAAAGAATTAGGCATTAAGGTTATTTTCTCACCTGTTAGAGAACCGAGACTGTTTCTCTAATACTTCTTTCTTGAGCTGCGAATATGAAGCGCGATAATCACGATAATACAACTCTCTAGGCAGGTTTTCTAAAGCCCTTTCTATCCAAGTTGATGCTGATTTATAGTTTGACTTATTATAGTAACTTCTAGCCAAAAGATAATAGTGGTGATGGTTTTTCATCTGAATTGCTTTCAATATATCAATCGCATCATCAGCCAATTCTTTATATTTCTTTTGTCTTAATAGCTCCGCTATCGGGTCTAACTCAGGATTGTTCATCACCGAAATTGACCACTTAACAAAAAACTCCGCGAGCTCAAGCTTGATGCCATCATCATCAGCAACCTTGAGTTCACCAGCATAAATGTTTGCTTGATTGAAATTTGGAACATCAAGAGACGTATAGCAGGCAATCAGTAGTCGTAAAACAGAGAAGTCATTGGCACTGTTTTGCCTTATTTTTTCCAGTACATCAATGGCCTTGTGACTATCTCCTTTACGCTCATATAGATATTTCGCATACTTGAAGTTTAACAAGATAGAAGAAGGATAGTCTTCCAAATTTTGCTTGATATAGTCTTCTGCCTTTACAAAGGACTCCTTTAAAAGAAAGCCTTCAAATATTTTGACGACATCAAGTTCTTCACTGGAGTAATCCATTCTTCTTTCAATAGTAAAATTATCTGTAATTTTCTTTTGGACCTCTTTAGCAAGAGCAGGATTTTCTTGCAGGAGTCTCTTTGAGAAAAAACGGATATCCTCATTAATAAAAAACTTATCCCGTATCTTCTTAATGCACTGAAATTCAAATAGCTTAATTATACTTGAACTTACCTCTAGTTCTTCAATGTCTAAAATTTCAGCAATCTGTCTTATCAGAAGTGGGCAATTAACGACCTCTAAAAGAATGATAATTTTTGTTTGAATGCTGTTATTTTTGAGTAGATGAAATATTTCTGAAAAGCTAAATGAAACAACTTTATTGGAAGCCTCACTTAGTCCTTTTAAGACAGCTTGAAATGGCTTATTGTACTCATAAATCTGAGCATAGCAATGCTTTAAGATAATGGGTATACCTGAAGTGACTTCATACAAGTTGTCTTGTTGTGAAGTACTCAATTGCTCTTTAGAAGAGTTCTTATAGGGTTGAAAGAGCTTTTTCATAAGGCTTTTTCCATCTCTCTTACCTAACCCCTTAAGCTCTATCTGATGAAATCCTGAGGGAATTTGCTGTCTAGATGTAATAATTACCTTAAAGTAGTCTGGTTGTCTTCTGAGCACTCTTTTAACGTCTG
>JBCCHX010000041.1:0-66468 GCA_039028535.1 Cyanobacteria bacterium P01_B01_bin.77 | reverse complement strand
GAAATTTTTATCACTGAGCCGACATTTTTTTCTCAAGCTGATACCTTTAGCGAGTAATTTATTACTTAAATGCTCAAAATCAGCATCTTTGGTTCTGATCCAATAGCCAGTGGCAATAGAGATTTCAGCTCCAATTTTTCGTTTATTGACGGCTTCGGTATCTGAATAGATATTATTGTGAAGTCTAAAAAGACATAGCTTACGCTCTGTTTGATAACCTACTCCTAATCCTACAGCTAATAATTTGATGTAAAGATCCGAAATTGCTACTCCTGATTTACCCGGCACCTCAGGCATGGGAAAAATCTTTTCTGCTAACGCTCTAGACAGACAGATATTAGATGTGGACGGGGCAAATGAGGGAGACTTAGCATTGCGAACGGCGCTTCTAAAGTCAATTTTTCTAGGATGTTCCTTAGGATTCTTGCTGTCAACATCTTTGAAAATAGATACTAGGCTATCGCTTAGAAGCTGACTAGATTGATATGGGATTGCT
Organism: Cyanobacteria bacterium P01_B01_bin.77; assembly: GCA_039028535.1. Taxonomy (GTDB): domain Bacteria; phylum Cyanobacteriota; class Cyanobacteriia; order Phormidesmidales; family Phormidesmidaceae; genus Leptothoe. The sequence goes on along the minus strand of JBCCHX010000041.1, from coordinate 65,972 downwards.
CGATGAAAGAACCAATCTGTATTAAGATCTTTCCTAAAAACATTAACAACTTCGGCAACCTTATTAGGCAAGTATATATCGTCGGCATCTAGCAAACATATAATGTCACCCTTACTGTTTGAGAATCCAGCGTTGAGAGCCGACGCTTGACCTCCATTAGCTTTGAGTACTGGAATTATTCTGTCTCCATAACTGTGAATAATATCATGGGAATTATCGTGGGAGCCGTCGTCTACAACAATGACTTCAATATTTTGGTAAGTTTGATGGAGAGCACTATCGATGGATTGACTTAAAAATGAGCCATAGTTGTAGTTGTTGACTAATATGCTAACTAGAGGAGTCTTTTCAGTCATGACCATGATTGATGTAGGTGGCTCTGTGAATTAACTGTTGGTTGGGCTTTCTTCTAGATAGTCTGAGATAGAGCTAACCCCGCTCAGAGATGCCGCCACCAAACTGTAGTCGCGTTCTTTCTTGGATGGCAGCTAATCTAAGCCGCAGCATTACTATGACAAATTGGATTTTTTGACGGGCTCCGCTTAGTCGCTGATCGCTCCAGGTACGGATAAAAAATCTAAACGGTGGTTTGAGAAAATCAATATAGTCCACTAGCAAAGCCAGCCGTGTCTTCTTAGTAGCTTTGATTATGTCGTAGCGACCACCAATAATGCGAGTACCTCGCTTGTTAAGATCTTTCCAGGTATTGCGAGTGGGGTGTTTGATACAGGCATCTTTGGCGTAGAGCTGTTGATAGCCTGCTTGAAAGACCCGTTGCCCCCATTGTTTATCTCCTCCTGATTTCAGCGTTTTATCAAAATTTCCAACCGCTTGAATGACATGATTAAAGGTGAACAGATTAGCGGTAACTCCAAACTGACTATTCTCGATAAATTTATCCTGGGGAAACCCCATTTCCAGCATTTCATATAGCTCGAAGGGATTAGGATTATCCGCATCTTGGGCAAATAGGTCAATGTGGCCTGCAACTAGTCCCACATTAGGAGCACTAAGCAAGGTTGAGACACCCTGTGCTAGCCATTCGGGGGTAGGAATACAGTCAGCATCGGTGAAGGCAATCACGTCTCCTTGGGCGACTGTAAGCCCACGGTTACGGGCAATGTATGAGCCTGGCTGGGATTCGTGCACTAATATCACGCGCTCAAAATTAGTAACGACCTCGTTCACATCCTGTTGAGAATTGTTGTCGACGACGATGATTTCGTAACAGTCTTGGGAATATGTCTGTTTGGCCAGTGCCTGTAAGCACAGGGTCAGGGACTGGTTGTCGTTGTAGACGGGAATGATGACGGAGACAGTGGGTATGTGCTTTGAATCAGAGTTCATGATATTAGCTGATGAATCTTAAAGTAAAGTCGTAGATTTACCCATGCTCTAGAAAACCTTAACCGAATGTAGATATAGACAATGGCGATGCGCTTCTGCAGATTTGCAATATTGTTGTTTTTTAAGATTCCTAGCAAATATCGAATGGGAGGTTTGGCGTCATAAAATACCTCTCCTAAAAATTTTAGGAGAGGTGTAGTTGATTTATTATTCTTTTTGAAGTTGCCCTCGTAAACTCGGCATAGCTTGGTATTGAGTGCGTCAAAATCAATGCGGGCAGGGTGGGATATTTTGACATCAGCGCCATAGATTTGTGGATACCCTGCGGCATAAACCCGCTCTCCCCATTCGCGATCGCCACCAGATTTGAGAGCGGCGTTGAATGATCCAACGGTGGCAAAAACTTGTGGGGTGGTAAACAGATTGGCCGTTGCGCCAAAGTGAGCGTCTTTAACGTATTTTTCCTGTTGGAGAAAGTGTAGGCTATCGTATAGTTCAGCTGGGGTAGGATTATCGGGGTCTTGAAAAGAAAAGACAATGCGTCCGGCGACAAATCCGCAATTGGGATAGGTGCAGATTTGGGTAACGCCCTTTGCAATCCAGTCAGATGCGGGAGCACAGTCTGAGTCGGTGAAGCCTAGGATCGTGCCTTTTGCGATCGCAAGCCCCCGATTTCTAGCACGGTAGGAGCCAGGTATTGCCTCAAACACATACTTAGCCTGAGAAAATTGAGCAACGAGCGGCTTTATGTTTTCTGTGGAGTTATTATCAACAACGATAACCTCGTAGTGTGTTTGCAAGTAGGTTTGGCGTTCTAACAAGCTCAGACACTGTCGCAAACGCTGAGAGTCGTTATATACCGGTATGATGATGGAAACAAATGCTAGCTGTTCAGTCATAAGCCACTTTACTCGCGATTATCTTCAGATATGGGGGCATCAGCGATGTCGGGATATGCAGCTTATACACAAACTGATAGCTGATCTTTTTTAGAAGTGCTTTCACTCACAGCTGTGATAAAATTCTGCACCTGCTGAGCAGGATCAAATTCTGGTCTCAGACTGTTTTGATAAGCAAGCTCCGATATCTTGGCATAATGCTCCTCATCCATCAGACTATTTAATGCCCTGAAATACGGTTCTACACTGTCCTTGGGATTAGCTAAAATTCCCCCTGCGCCCAACGTAAACGGAATGCCTCCTACTTGAGCAGCAACCACTGGGATTTTGTTGGCTTGCGCTTCTATGATCACGCGGCCAAATGTTTCAGTAAACTGCGAGGGTACCAATAAAATATCTGTAACCCCGTAAACCTTGCGCATATCTGACTGATATTCCCAAATCTCAACATTAGGAAGAGCATCAGCCGGTTTAACAATGGCATCAATTTGGGTTTTCTTATAGGTTGACCACTTACCTTTGACAAATAAAAAATTTCTATCTGGCATTTTTTTTGCCAGGGCCAGGGCGATCTCCACCCCCTTTTGAGGAATTGGATTAATGAGGGTAATATATTCACGTTTTCGATCAGAAACCAGATAGCGCTCACGATCTACAAACGGCAGTACAACTGGAATATCGTGGTCAAAATGTGAGGATGACGCTTGGGCTGCCAGCGGGGAGTTAGCAATCGGATAAATCCCTTTTGGTAGCTCTTGTCCCAACTCAAAACACGTTAAGCTACGAATAAAGTAATAGCAGGCATAGCCCCGTGCTAGGGCTCGATTTAAAAGAAAACACTGGGGAGAATTATGCCCCATGACAATATCGGGTTGATAAGTATCCAAAAAATCGTCAAACCACGTTAGCCAGGTTTCTTCTTTACCAAAGATTCCAAGCCAGCGCCAGACAGGGTACCCTAATTCGTTATCTGGAATTGCTCGGGTTAACTGTAATTTTGAAAGCGCTGTTCTAGCATAGCGAGAGCGCACAGATGTTCTACATACAATCTGGATTTCCCAACCAAGCTTGGTGAGACTTTCAAATAGAAAGAGTGCCGATCGCTGGGCTCCCCCTGAAGATTCGGGATAAAACGTTGATCCGGTAACAAACAGTAGTTTTGGCATTTGCATCAGAAAATGTTTGGTGATAAAAGTCTGAAGGTGTTAGATTTGCCGAGGGGATGGTTTGAAGGTATTTAAGTACGGATAGGCATCGATTCTGCTAACTTGGATGATTGTATACACATGGGTTGGAGAATGGTTCAAGATGTTGAGCCCTCATCCTAAATCCTTCTCCCTCAGGGAGAAGGACTTTGAAGCGTTAATAGAGCAGTTTTTTGGTCTTCCAGAAGATATGCTTTGTGGTGAATTTAGGCAATCCATATTTGATGGTTTCTAAGCTCAGAAAAAGCCAGTTGAGATAATGCCGTTCGTCAAAATACTTGTTGGCAAATGCCATGCAGATTTCTGCACAGATATAGTTGAAAGCCGTTGAGGGTATTTTAACAAATTTCTTTTTGAGAGCAGGATAGTATTTCTTAGCCAGGTTGAGGCGATTATTTTTCCTAATGCCTAACGTTTTAGACTCTGTCGCTTGTCCCATGTTGTGTTTGCGTCTAATCACAAGGGGGGATCTTGTAAAATGAACGCCGTATCCTTGAATTAAACAGCGTAAATATAAATCGGTGTCTTCTCCAAATCTCAGGCTGTTGTCAAACAGTCCAACCGAATCCAAAATATTCCGAGGAAATAGAACAGACGATGGGGTATAAATGCAGCTTCCCCTAACTAATAGATGATGTTCAAGTGATGTGAACGAACCTAGATCTGGTGTCTGCCATCGAATAGTTTTAGAGTTATTTACGGTGTCAAAATTAACAATTCCACTTGCAAAGAAGCAATCTTTATGTAGCTGAGCTGCTTGGAACTGTGTTTCCAGATAGTTTGGCTCCCATAGATCATCAGAATCAAGAAAAGTGATGTAGCGACCCTTTGCCTGCAGAATGCCTGTATTTCTGGCAACTGAGACTCCTGAGTTTTGCTTTAAGGTAATTAAATTGACGCTTGGATATTCGTCTTTAACAGCGGTTGAAGTATTATCTTGGGAACAATCGTCCACTACAAAAATTTCTATGGAGCCGTTAAAAATTTGCTGTAGAACACTGTCTAGAGCTTCCTTTAACATATGGATTCGATTGTAGGTAGGAATGACAACCGATATATCGGGCACAGACTGATGAGCAAGTCCAGAGAAAATCTTCATTCTTATCAACCTCAATCTTAAATGGCCTTAGGACAGAGAAATCAGTGAAATCTATCTCCTCAACGTTATAGTAGAGGGCTGAGCGGAGTCGACGCCAGGCTCAAGTGAAACTTATTTAACTTCTCTCGTTAGAAAAGAACATAGCTGGCTTTATGACTGAAAATGATGACGTATTTGTTCTAAAATTTCAGCCTGGTTGTATTGTTTTGCGGCCACCTCATAGGCAGCCAAACCTAAACGTTTGCCTAGTTGCCCATCATCTTGCAGCAGCTTGATACAGGCCTCGGCAAAAAACTTAGGATTGTCTCGTAGGAAAACTGATTCACCATCGATTAGATCCAGTCCTTCTGCACCAATGCGGGTGGATACTATGGGCTTTTGATAGGCTGCAGCCTCAATTAATTTGACGCGGGTACCACTGCCAGAAAGAATGGTACAACAAACAACTCGCGTCTTTTTATATAATTCATCAAGATTTTCAACAAATCCGGCAAATTCTACTCCTATAGGCTGTGTCTGATAGCTTCGAATTCTCTCGGGGTGAGCCCCGGCAATAATTAGCTTTGCCTGGGGTATGGCCTGATAAATATGAGGCCAAATTTTCTCAACTAAGAAATCTGCAGCGGTAATGTTAGGTTGATAGGTATAGGAGCCAATAAACAACAGTGTTGGATCTTTAGGCAGCGGTTGAGGAGGGGGTAACGTAATGGCATTGGGAACAGTGACTATACCTGGGAGGATGAGCTCTTCAGTTAGGTAGTTGCGATCGCGCTCTGAACAAATAAATGTCCGGTGAGCCTGACGAATAGCCCGCAATTCTGCCCGTTTTAGGCTGGGTAGATACAAATAGTGGCCTCGTCCCTTTTTGCGATATTGAGCAGGCTGCTGAACTTGCCGCGCCAGGGATATATGTTCTACATCATCCAGATCAAAATAAATCGGCGGTAGTTGAGCATGGGTCAACATGAGCGGCACCATCGCCTGAAGTCGATGGGCAAAGACAGTGTCTGGCTTGCGCGCTAGGCAGTTTTCGAGAGCCTCGATCTGGGTCTTTCCACTCATCCCGATGTAAGGCGACTGTTCAAAAAAATTGAGGGCTCCAAGCAAATATTTGATGCGTAGGCGATGTTGACGGGTTGAACGATGGCAGAAAGTGAACGTAATGTCAGCCTGCCAGCGCTTTGCAAACTCTTTTTCGAGTTTAGCAACCGCTGTAGGCGAGATATCAAAACTGGGAGGGACGTAATATAGAAAATCAATGGCGGCCAGACCCTGGATAGCATTAATGAATAGTCCCATCCGTTTGTAAACGCCATGGATCTTGACCCGAAGATCCGTGGGAAAGTGAGCAGAAATAAAGAGGACTCGCATATCTCAAAGATAAATTAACTGCCTAAATTTCGACCATCTGTGGGCTTAACAAGGTCGTCTCTATACACTGACCAGCTGTCTGGATTGCATCAGATCCATGGCAGCCTGATAGATTTGAATATTGGGCTGACAGATTTCTTCGACTTGAGTTCTGATATCATCTTTGATTTGTTGCTGCTGCTGTTTTGCGGATAGGGGATTTTTATTACACGTTTCAATTTTTAATTCGGTACCAAAAACAGTTTGAAAATCCTTGTAAAACCAGTCTAGTTTTTCTAAAACTCCAACTATTGCAAACTTTTCTAGGTTTTTAATCGCTTGGCTAATGGCTGCATCGGTGGAAGCCTCCTCGCTAGAGATGCCATCTACCAGCAAGTAACTATAGTTGCGGCCTAGGTGTTTTGCCTCATCTGTCGTTAAAAATTCCTCTAGCGTACAATCGAGCTTGTAATGTTTGTTGTTCTTATGACGATTGAAAAAATATTGAGAAAACCATTTTGAAACGGGATCTCTTAAGAGGGTAATGTAGTGCCAGTCATCACCATAGGCCTGCATGGCTTTGTCGCTATAGGCAAAATGTCCGCTAATATAACGATAGGACTTGTGTGCCATACAGTAATTCAATACCTCTCGTTTAAGTTCAACAATGGGTTTCTCTAAGGCATGGGCGGCGCTATCTAGGGCCATTACATCCAAATGAAAATTACTGTTTTTTGAATCCTTGGGAAAATTAAAGGCATTTTCAACGGCGAGCCTTAGGGAGGTGCCGCCACACTTAGGAATATGGAGAAAGAAAATCTTTTTATCAATGGTTAGGGTGGATGGCTTTGACAAAAAGGAGGAAATCATACTTTGGTGATCAGTATTGCTTAATAGATAATTTCGGATATGCAATCGTTAACTTGCGATCGCAGGCAGATCCACTGATTGACTGTTTGTTTGCTGGCTGATTTGAGCCATTTCAACATCACGCAGCCCTGCTTTTGCAATAGTTTCTAGAATGTAGGTTTGCTGAGGGCGATCAAACAGCGTAGAGAACTTATCGGTAGCTTTCTGATAGATAGCTTTACCCGAATTCGCTTTCCAAGGTTCACGCTGCAAGGCAATTGCTTCAAAAGAACCCTGCCGATGATCCAGTGAGGTCACGTCAAGTTTGGCCCCGATAAAATCTCCAAGGTGCTGGCTTTCTGAGGCTGAATGATGCACCAGACTGTCATAGTTAACTACCAGGTGGTTAGGTTTATGACAATGACTATAGGTTTTTGTTACAGAGGTTATCCACTTGCGGAGGCATTGATCAATGTCCCATGGACCATCCCATTCGAGGGGATATTTTTGGGTGACGTCATAGAGAGATGCGACTACATCTGGGCCATTGCGGACAATATGGATAAAGAGCGCATTGCCAATGTGGGTCTCAATAAAGTCAATGAATTTGACATGGTCAGGCGTCTTTTCAATCCAAATGGATTTATGATGATATTTTGCGATCTCGTCTAATGTCTGAGCAAACACCTGAGTCTGTTGACGCAAGCTCAGTGCGTGTATAGGCAAAGCCTTTCTCATCTCTTGATGACCTGCTTCTTCTATGAAATTCTCAAATCCCGATCTAGAATAAGGAGAAGCTAGGTCAAACTTCTTACGTAACTTACTGCGTCGCTTAAATAAATTGACAAAAAAATGGGACTCAGGAAACGAAATAATCGCAGGATCACTCAAAAGGATACGCTGCAATAGTGTAGTTCCCGAGCGCGGACAGCCGACAACAAAAACTCTTTTAGGGGATGATTCGATTGCCTTATACATGATTAACTAGCGTAGTTTAATTTTTGCAATAGTGAGCCTGCCTCTTGTTCCACTTGCCGAAGCTGCTCCGTGGATAGCTCTTTTTTCCACATTCCCACCGAATCAGGCCTGGCTTTAGACATTGCCTGATAAAACCGCTGACGCGATGTCTGGGCCGTGATGCCTAAAAAATCAAGTAGCTGCTCGGCTTCAGCATTTGGATCAGTCACAAGATGCTCATAGCGCAGCTCGTAGTATTGCTGCTTAGACAGCTGAGAGGTAAACTGTAGGGCACTTTCCGTATGACGTCTCCAGGCCCAGATGCAGCGGTGAATGTCGCTGGTGGACTCAAACTGAGCTACTCGTTCAGCTTCTACCCAAAAACGAGCATAGGGACCATAACGATAGCCACCCGGTTCATGCTTGCTAGATGTAGCCTGAGCCGCCTGCATCCAGGGCTTTTTGCTATGGGAGAGCGCCGCATCGCGACCGTCTCGGATAATATGAATAAATTGAGCATCAGGAAATGCCTGATGGAGAAAATCAATTAAGAAACAATTGCGTGGAGTCTTGTCCGCAAAGCGTAAATCTCCATCAGCGTGGAGCCGCATCAGCCAAGCATAAACTCGCTGATAAACGCCTTTAGCCTTGGCAAAATCCCACTCTTGGTTATAGATATAGCGAGCCGCCGCTTTAGTCGCAACTGGCTCAAAATGATAGGAGATTTCTGGTAGTTCTCCAAGACATGAGCCGAGAAACGTAGTACCCGAGCGAGGAGAGCCCACAACAAATATAGGACGGTTCAGGTTAGGGACGACCAAATGCCACAGCCTATTCAACGAGACTGGCCGGGTTTGGGGCTGATAGTACCTGCGATCGGCAGTGACTGTTTTTTTGACCCAAGTTGGTACGCTAGACCAGGGTACTAAAGTTCTGTTGTTAGATAGTATTCCTGTCATCGTTTGTATGTCTAAAATTATTGGTTCAGGTTGGCAAGATGGTTACACACCGCTCATTTCAAACTGCATCTGGTGATACTTCCATAGCTTCCCTTGTTCTTTGAGCAGGTCCTGGTAATTGCCTTGTTCTACAATGCGCCCCTTCTCCATGACGACAACCTTATCCGCATTGGCAATGGTAGATAGTCGGTGGGCAATGGCAATCACTGTGCGACCCTTGGACAGTCGCTCTAGGGAATCCTGGATCAGTTTTTCTGTGACTGAGTCCAGGGCACTAGTGGCTTCATCTAGCACTAAAATGTCTGGATTGCGGAGGAGAGCACGTGCGATCGCAATCCGCTGTCGTTGTCCTCCCGATAGCCGGATACCTCGCTCCCCTAGCTTTGTTCCAAATCCGTTAGGCAGATCCTGAATAAACTCTAAGGCATTAGCAGCCCTAGCAGCCTCAATCATATCGACCTCGTTGACGTTATCTAAACCATAGACAATGTTCTCTCCCACAGTCGTATTAAAGATAAACGTGTCCTGGCTAACAATCGCCATCCGCTGTCGTACCGAATTAATTTTGAATTCGCTCAGGTCAGTTCCATCCAGCAAAATGCGTCCTTGGGTGGGGTCATAAAACCGAGGAATTAAATCAGCTAAGGTGGTTTTACCTGCACCTGATGTTCCCACTAAGGCCGTAGTTTCTCCACGTTTTATCGACAAGGTAATATCGTGCAAGACTGGTTCACCAGGGTTATAGGCAAAATCAACCGCAACAAAGTCAATGGAACGCTGTAATCCTTCAAAACAGAGCTGACCGTCTTTGAAGTACGGTTTATTGTCACGTTTGAGTAGCTCAGACACAGCATTTAAAGCTCCCTGAGATGCAATAAAGCCTACCCGCGTACCATTGAGGGAAGAGACCAAAGGCGTTGTTCGAATCAGCACAAATAGAAACGTTAATAACTCCGCAGCCTTAAGACGACCGGTAGAAATCAAAAGACTGTAAGAAACAATCACCATTCCCACCAGCAGCGTCACCCCTAATCCTTCAATTAAAGGCTTAACTAACGCCGAGAGTTTGATCACCGCGATTTGAGAATCATGAATTTTTCGCGCAGCTGCATAGTAACGCTGGCGTTCAAACTGCTGTGTACCAGAGGCGTGTACGGTACGGATGCCATTAATAAAGGAAAGGGCACGAGCGGTAAACGCTTTATTTGCCTTTGGTACCTCGAAGCTAGCCTCTCTAACCCTGGCTGTTAAGGACGTTAATCCAACCGACATTAATCCAAAGACAAGGGCCGAGATCAAAAACAGCTGCCAGGACAGCAACAGCATGGCAATCAAGTAGGCCAGGACTTTAGAGCCATGGACAATAGAAATCGAAAGTACATTAAAGGCTTGCTGAACCTGATTTACTTCACCTCTGATAGTGCTAATCAGCGACCCAGGGCTAACGGTAGAGTAGAAACTTAACTGAAAGCTCTCTAACTGATCAAATATACGACCTCGCAGATTATCCACCAGCTTTAGAGAAGACTTTTTAGAGTAAATTGCACTTAAATAATCAAAGCTCGCCCGCAGCCAAACTCCGACTAGCAGCAGTCCAGACAGTCTATAGAGTCTCTCTGCAGCAGATGCCTGTGTCGCCAAAAACACAGTGTCGAACCATACCAGTCCAGTTTGAATTGGCGGTTCCTCTGGATTTGTCAGCCCTTGTAAAAAGGAAGCAATAAACCCTACCGTTATCCCTTCAAAAGCAGCTGCAATCAGTGCAAAGAAGATTGCTAGCAAGACAATTCCACGGAAGTGTTTAAACTCTCGAAGAATCAGAGAATTCTCTTGCCAGAACTGAGTTGTTTTGAGCAGCGTACGCAAAATACCTGGGAGCTTCAGTTTCATACAGTTAGATATTAGATAACGTTATCAATAATTTTTGGCCTACTGAGATGCTGCACCAATTTTGATCATGAGCTTGAAGCCCGCGTCGGGTTCAAAACCCACCGCTAATTGGGGGCTGTCCACTGAAGGGACAATTTGGCTGTGAAGCTCTACGTCTAGAGCTAGCAGCGATCTTTAACCCCCTTAGCTCATATCTTGCACTAAGATTGGCTATGTCGCTCAAGCCCGCGCTGGTTTGAAACTCCAGCGCTAACTGAGGGTTGTCCGCTAAAGGGACAATTAGGGGAGAAGACAGGACATACGTTCTCCCACTAATCTCAGCTATCGTCTGCCTCGTTCCATGGCAACAATATTTGCATTGGGACGTCTCAGGTTAGTTGGCTCTAGACCCAGGTACACCTTAATCAACTGCTTAGATGCCAACCACAAAAACAATGGGATTGTTTTTGCATAGCGCATCCACAATCGTTGAGGCTCTTGCAACAATCGATATAGCCACTCTAGGCCGCTTTTTCTAACCCAGGCTGGAGCCCACTTATGCAAACCAGCAAACACTGGAAAGACGCCACCAATCCCGATCATGACCGCATTAACTCTGTGCTTGTGAGTATGCATCCAGCGCTCTTGTTTAGGACAACCCAGGGATACTAGCACAATGCCAGCACCGCTGTTGTTGAGGCGACGGATTAATGCCTCGTCTTCGTCATAGGTCAGGGGTCGAAAAGGTAAAGACTCCATACCAGCTATAGATAGATCTGGATACTCGCGATCCAGACGCTGCTCAATTTTGTGTAATACCTCTGGCGTAGATCCTAAAAAGAATAGGCCTACGTTCTCTTTAGCAGCGTGGCGGCAAAGGCTCAATAAAATATCCATACCGGCCACTCGATCCTGTCTTCGATGGCTAATCCAGCTTGTTACCCACGCCAAGGGCATCCCATCGGGTGTTAGCATGTCAGCTCGATGTAATATGTTGGCAAAACCCTTGTTGTTCTTTGCCTCGATCAGCATATGTACATTAGCCACACAGACAACTTTGCTTAGACGTTGCTGTGCCCAGTCTAGAATGGTATTAATCTGAGTTTCAAATGTTTCGGCTGTAACGGGGAATCCAATTACGCTCTGTGTTTTTAGTTGTTTTGGACTCTTTCGCAGGCTAACAGCCGATCTAGTCGCATACAACATAATATTTTTGGGGTGTGTTGAGGTCAGTTAACAAAAAGACTTTGAGCTTGAAACGTAATTACGTAGTTACGTAAATCGAGCCGATTGATGAAGGAACCACAAAGTTTATGTACTTGAGCTCAATGATCTGCTGTTATTGCAGTAGTGTGGAAACATCAACGATTGATTTGCTCGATGTAATAAGTGTGGAATTACACGGGTACGTAACAAGCCTTTCTGTTGCCATCAAAGGTAAACGAAGCTTCAGAGAGCTTCTGCAAAGCGTTTTGACATCAAGCACTATTTGTGCATTTGACTGTCATATGACCCAATATTCTGCGTGGGGCTCGCACAAAGCCCACGGGGAATCCACAGAATAATTCTCTATGCCAAAACTACAAGTAACCTCAAAAAATGCTTGTAAGCACTTTTACAAAAAAGATTGGGAAACACTGGAACATGGTGATAGATTTCTATGATGTGACAGATATGAAATTGGATGTAAGGACTAAACTGCCGATGTTAATCTACTTTACGACTACCAAAATCTTATCTGTAGAAGCCGCTGAACGGTAAACACATGTTCTGGGAACGGACGGGGAATACACTTTCGTGATTACTTCATGAACACCCTTTATGACTTCATGAACACCCTTCGTTGGCATCAGTATAGACAACCGCTGCAAGTTTGTCATTACCGATTGTAAGGATATATTGAACTTATTGAGAATTTCATCGGAACTTCACTTCCGCAGACTCTTTACTAGAAGATATGTGTCAGTGTTTCTTCTGTCCATAGATTATCCATGGAAACGTCGTAACAGCAGAACATCATTGATGGATAAAGCAATTATCTATAACTAGTTCCCTGAGACATCTGTGAAATTTGTCTCAACTGTTTCAAAAAATAACGGATTGACATCGGCTATATCTGAAAACATATATACCTAAAGGCTTGCCCGCGGTCTTTACCCAGTGTGTGTTCGAAGCTTGTGCGTTCACGTCCCACATTGCAGACCTAATTTTTTATGTTAAACCGTTGTTTGCCTCACCCCAGACTGACAATTATTTGGGCCGTTCTCTTTGTAATAGGTATCTCGTCATCTCCTGTAAAAGCTCAGATTCCATCATTGCCAGGACTGAGCAGTAGCGCCTCTTCTCAAACTCCTGCATCACCCCCACCAGCCGAGACAGCCTATACCCTGGGGGCCGGAGATGTGGTCCAAGTCGACATATTTAAAGTGCCTCAGTATAGTGGCGAGAGCGAAGTTCTAGTTGACGGTACGCTCAATTTACCGCTGATTGGGGCCGTTAATGTTGCAGGTCTAACCATTGATGAATCAACAGCCCTGCTCTCTGATCGGTACGGCCAATATCTAAGGCGGCCCCTGGTCACCCTGAGCTTAACTAGTCGACGCCCGCTGCAGGTAGGTATTTCCGGTGAAATCAATCAGCCAGGTGCCTATACCCTGACCCAAACTGGTACCCAGGCTCCGCGCCTCACCCAGCTGCTCGAAAAAGCCGGTGGCGTTACCCAGGTGGCTGATATTCAACAAATACAAATTCAGCGTCCTGGACGAGATGGTAGCCAGCAACTCCTTACTATCGACCTTTGGCAGCTAATAGAATCCGGTAGCTCTCAGTACGATATTTCACTGCGGGATGGAGATTCTATTTTTATTCCCACCGGACAGGTTTCTCTAGAAGAAGCGGCTCTTTTAGCTGATTCTAGCATCGCGGCTAGCGTCAGCGAGCCCATTAATATTGCAGTCATTGGTGAAGTTTATCGCCCTGGCCCCTATACGCTCCAGGGTGGATTTGCCGCAACCGGAGATGCGGGTGTGCCAGGGGCATCGTCTAATTCTAGTACGCCCACAACAGTGACGCGCGCATTACAAGTTGCGGGGGGGATTAGTCCACGGGCAAACATTCGCCAAGTCCAGGTTGTGCGGCCCACCCGTTCTGGAGAATCCCAGGTAATTGATGTCAACTTATGGAAATTACTGGAAGTCGGTGATGTGCGTCAAGATGTGGTGCTACAGGCTGGTGATACCATTGTGGTACCAACAGCAACAGCGCTTGAGCCCACAGAAGTACCGACCGTTGCATCTGCTAGCTTTTCTCCTAACTCGATTCGTGTCAATGTCGTCGGTGAAGTAGATCAATCCGGTGTTATTGAACTGCCACCTAACACATCTTTAAGTCAAGCTATTCTAGCAGCTGGTGGGTTTAACACTCGTGCCAAAGAGAGTGAGGCTGAGCTAATTCGGCTAAATCCTGATGGCACGGTAATTCGCCAAACAATTCCGGTGGATTTTGCCCAGGGTATCAATGAAGAGAACAATCCTTTATTACAAAACAATGATGTCGTTATTGTCAACCCATCTGCCATTACCCGTTTCAGTGATGACATTGGTTCGGTATTGCGGCCAGTAGGGCAAGTAATTACTAATATCTTCTCTCCCTTGCGATTTCTCAATATCTTTGACTGATCATCTAACAGTCTCTACGTCAACGCCCCCATATCTTTTATTTTTGAACCTATGAGAGCTAATACGGTAGTATCCCCCCCTAATTGGACAGTCCATGAACCGGTCACGGTAGAGGACGAAGGCGGCTTTAACGTTGGTGCGTTGGTTAAAACGCTACAGCGTAAATGGTGGGTGATCGCCGGGGTAACAGTTGTTACCACAAGTTTGGCAGCGGTCAAAGTGTTTACCGACAAGCCAATTTATACCGGTAATTTAGAGATGCTGGTTCAGGCCCAGAGTACTGAAACCGAAGTTCTCGCCAACGTTCCAGAAACTCTAGCAGGTAACGAAAAAGATGCGATTGATCGGGGACTGCTCAAAATATTGACCGGTCCCAATGTTCTACAGCCGGTAATCGACGGCATTAGAGAACGAGACCTCGGTTTCTGTCCGCCCGAGGCACCTGATACAGACCTATCCAATTATGATTCATGCTATAAGGTTTTGGCCGATAGCTTAGAAATCAAACGTCTGGGAAAAGATTCTGACATTGTGCAGATTACATTTCAAAATCTAGACCCTAACAAAGTACAGGTGATTTTAGGTTTGGTATCTGAGGCATACTTGGCCTACAGCCTGGAGTCAAAGCAGGCTGATATTCGTCGTGCTAGTGAGTTTGTTGAGCAAAAGCTACCTGATTTAACTAACAAGGTGGATTCCTTGCAAGATAAGCTCCAGGCGCTGCGCATAGATTATGATCTGATTGATCCTGAATCTCGGGGGGCTCAGCTGTCTGGCCAGGTTACTACCTTCTCGCAACAGCAGCTAGATTTACAAATAGAGTTAGAACAAAATCGAGCCACTTATGAACGGCTGCGCAGTCAGCTCAGCGGTCCTCAAGAACAGGCATCGTCGTCGGCATTGGCTCAAAATCCCAGATATCAGACTTTGCTAAATACGTTGTTGGAACTAGATACCCAGATTGCTGAAGCATCCACGCTATATCTGAATGGTAGTCCTGATATGGATGTGCTGGTAGAACAGCGACGTAATTTATTGACGTTGCTTGAGCAGCAAGGAGCACAGTCTCAGCGCGAGTTAGTATCCCAGATGCAGGCTCTAGAAGCTCAAGAGCGTTCTCTAAATCAAACCCTGCAGGGGCTGAGCGCGGATGTAGACGAGCTGTCTGATATCTCAAGACAGTATGTCGATATTCAAAGAGAGTTAGATATTGCGACAGAAAATCTCAATCAATTTTTGGCAAAACAAGCCGCTTTAGAAATTGACGCAGCCCAGCGAGAGATTCCTTGGGAAGTTGTGACACCGCCCGCTGAGCCTACCCCCCAAACGGTTAGTCTCTTGCAAAATTTGCTGCTGGGGGGCACATTGGGGTTGCTTTTGGGAAGTGCGATCGCACTTCTCCTAGACAAATCAACCGGCGTTATCTACTCAGAAAAAGAAATTCAACGGGCGATGCAGTTACCCATCTTAGGCAGGATTCCTAGCCCTGAAATGTTGGAACTGCCCATCCGTGACTCCTCTAGAACCCTAGAATTAGCCAGTCAGGTAGCAACGGCTCAAAGCAACCCCTGGAAAAACAGTGCGGCGGGTGTCCATCCTGAAGATCCATTTATGGAAGCGTTTCGGTCGCTCTATACCAATCTGAGGTTGAGCAGCGTAGAACCGCTCAACTCAGTGGTAGTCAGTTCTGTCATGGATGATGAAGGTAAATCCGTAGCCGCGATTCATCTAGCCGAGGCCGCAGCATTACTAGGCCAGCGGGTATTGTTAGTAGATACCAATCTGCGGGATCCTAAAATCCATAACTATCTTAAACTCCCGAATGACTATGGCCTAACTGCCCTGGCCCTCAGTGATGCCAGTACCTTAGCCAAAAACACATTTCTCCATGAACCTATTCCTGGCCTTAGAGTCCTGTGTGCCGGGAAAGAAGCGCAGGACGCAGGGCCTGTGCTCACCTCTAAGCGAGTGCAGCAGAGAATCGAACAACTCAAGTCTAAGTTTGACCTGATTGTATTTGATGCCCCATCACTAATTGGTCAGTCAGATGCCTATTTAATCGCAGAACACGTCGATGGCATGTTAATTGTTGCTCGCCCCGGTCAGCTCAAGCAAAATCTGCTGGATCAAGCCATGACCCAGCTTCAGATTGCCAATGTCAATGTGTTTGGTCTAGCCGTGAGAGAAAGTTAGACGTAGCGTGTCAAACCAATACGGTAGCGCTGCTTTTTGGTGATCATCACATCACCAATCTCCAAGCGTCCTTTGCCTCGAATGGCCACCAAATCTCCAGCTTTTAATGAGTGGCTGGACTGGGAAATGGGTTTCCAATTGACCCGCACATCCCCGGCGGTGATCATATCGGCCATTTTACTACGGGACATACCAAACCCCGCTGAAGCCACCGCATCTAAGCGCATGGAGGCTTCAACGGTAGTCATTTCCTTTTTCTTGGGTTCTCGCACCCGTAGCTCGCTCCAGTCAATGGCTTTGGTCTTGACCGGTACTGAGCGCACCTGGGTCAGACTCATTTCCAAAAACTCCACCAGTTCAGGCACTACGATCAGCTGGGCACCGCGCTCCCCCAAGATAATAATATCGCCCACTTTTTCGCGGACGATGCCGGTACCTAGTAACGCGCCTAGAAAATCTCGATGGGTGGCGGTATCAAACAAAAAGTTACCAGCTACACTCAGCAAAGCCAAAGGCAGCTCTTGCCCCATCAAAGGAATCTCAATCTCAGATCGGGCCATAGTCAAACGCTGACGCTCAGCCTGGGGGTAACCGCCCTGGGCCTGGGTGTGAATGTCGGTCAGACGGTTAAAAATAGCCTGAGCTTCGTATAGCTCGGGGGGCGAGAGAAAATCAGTCGTGACCGGCTCCCACGTGCGGATAGCCTGATCGGCCTGATCAAGCACACGAGTTAACGTTTCGACATTGTCCACGCCCTTGAGCAGATCGTCTTTGGGCAGCATAGGCACACGTTGCAATGAGCTGTACTCTTCTATAGTACGGGGTGGTTGGTCATGGTGAAGCGCTTGTTATAAAAAACCTGAAAATAGCTGTGGCACTAGTCATATCGTCACATGCTTTAAAGACGATAGTAACAACCACGCTATTTTTTTGCGATTTTTTGAGGTTTTCATCATTACGAGAACTTCTTGATCTCTTTTTAAAGGCAATACACCCCTTTGAGACCAAATGTTTCGTCAATTTAAAAAGATAAAAATCTCTCACTGGTATATCTTGATGCGTTGACATAGATATAGACAATTTATATGATTTCAACAGGTGTAGACTGCCATTAAGAACTTGTGCGGCTCGTAATTCAAACAGAAAGAAATAGCTTGCTGCGAAATATCCAAAGGTTGAATTCTAAAGCTGAGTTTTAACCCGGTACCAAGATAGAAAGAGTAACGCCTTGGCTAGGTTAATACCGAAAACAAAAGAGTTCTTAGTGACCTGTAGTAATTGACGTTTAACAAAGCCATTGCATTAGAGTAAGGGTACTTTTGTGAACTGACTAATGTCAGCGCTCGTGCAATGGCGGCTCCTCCCCGGAGGAGAATCGCGTCTATGACTCCCCCTGTTAGACTCCCTCGATTTAAGTGTGTTCAAAGCTAGAGATTTTTTCTTTGCAATCTAGTACTTTCAAAAGCAACGAACATGCAGAATACAGCATTTGAACAAGAAGTTCTGAGACTGACCAATAACTTTCGTAGAGAAAACGGTTTGCAGGACCTAGTCCTTGATCAAAACCTGGACAAGGCTGCTGATAATCACAGCCGGGACATGGCACGACAAGATTACTTTTCCCACACGGGTAAAAATGGTTCTAAACCCTGGGACCGAGCTGAAACAGCAGGCTATGAATCCCGATTTGTGGGCGAAAATATTGCCGCTGGGCAACGGTCTGCACAAGCAGTAGTTAATGGCTGGATTAACAGCCCTGGCCACCGGGCTAACATGCTCAATGCCGACTATAACGAGATTGGCGTTGGTCATTACTTTCTAGAGAATGATACCGGCAGCACCAACTACAATCACTATTGGACCCAGCTTTTTGGCAAGGGCACCATAGAAAACCCTAATCCTAATCCCAATCCTAATCCTCGCCCCAGCAACAAATCAGTGATCCGAGGAACAACGGGAGCGGATACATTAATTGGAGGTTCCAACAGTCAGCGCATCGTTGGCAAACGAGGCAACGATGTCATCAACGGCAAAGGTGGTAACGACAAGCTCATAGGCGACCACGGCAACGATCGATTGTCGGGCGGCTCTGGCAATGATGAGTTACTAGGTGGAGCCAACAACGATACGCTGCTAGGCGGCACAGGCAACGACAAGCTCCTGGGCGGTGACGGCAATGACGTTTTGCAGGGAGCCTGGCGGCGACGTTCTGCAGAAAAAGATGTGATGACTGGGGGCAGGGGGCGAGATACCTTTGTCTTGGGTAATGAATCAGGCACTCTCTATGATGATGGCAACTCTAAAACGATGGGTACTAAGAACTATGCGCTGATCACCGATCTAAATGTGAGTCAAGGCGATATTATCCAGCTGAGTAACGATTATAATTACCGCTTAGGCTCATCTCCTAAGGGTGTGGATAGCGGACGTGCCTTATTTATCGACAATGGTGCAGGTCAACAGGATGAATTGATTGCTGTAATTCGAGGGGCGAGTAATCTCAACATCAACAGCAGCACATTTAACTTGGTTTAGATCTTGCTGGGGAAGCGCTAATCTGCCCTGCATTCAAAATGATAGGGCTCACAAATTCAAAACCCACTAAATTCATATCTTGCACCTGGTGGAGAAGCGCCAACCCGCCCAGGGTTTCGAACCCTGGGCTAGCCAATGGTGTCCACTGCAAGGGACACCATTATCGAAAATGTGTTTTGAGGGTTCGTTTCCACAACACTTAACGATGTTTCGATCGCTCCAACACCACCCTCCAGAGCCTCCATACCTAATTGTCCCTTTTAGCGGACAACCCGCTGGTGTTTCAACCCATTGCGAGCTTGAGCGACACAGCCAATCTTAGGGCAAGATATGAGCCTTGAACGAACAGCCCTGCTGTTCGCTAAACCTGAAAGAAATAGAACACAAGACCTTGCTCATTTCCCTCAGATTTTAGAGCTGTTGCGAAATAGTTAGCATCAGACAGAGGGGAGACCTCTCCTCCCATCCTTGGCTGTTAGGCAGCCTTGAGATAGAAATTCCATAGTCCTGCCGATGTCAACATCAGCTAAAAAGAATCTACGCCAGCTCATTGATAAAGCCATCGAGTCTCATAAACCAGTCAGCACACCCCCGGCAAAGCTGATGGTTTGATGAATAGGACCGTGTCCTTGCCGGGAGTGCTCTATCCCTACCAGACGTTACTCCGACTTGATGGGTTAGAATTGGTCGCTCTTATTCGCGATATCCTGGTCTCGGATATAACGTTTCACAACCTCTAACTCAAACCCCACTATCGAGACCGCATACCCCCTTGCCCAAAACGCTTCTCCACTAAAATTGCGCACCTTTCCTTTAAATTGCCTTGTAATCGAGATCGCACTCTTGCTTTTAAGAAACCTGATTATCAAAGCGACAGAGTACTTTGGCGGGATCTCAATACACATATGCACATGATCCGGCATCAGATGCCCCTCAACGATCCGATACTCTTTCTGACGGGCCAATTTATGAAATATCGGCCCAAGAAACTGACGAATTTCTCCAAACATCACCTTCCGCCGATATTTCGGCACAAACACAACAGGGTAGGTGCAGTCTCATTTTGAATGAGACAAGCTTTGATACAATTCCGTCATTGTCTTCTTCTACTACGGTTCGGCTGATTCAAGCCACCGTGAGAATTACTTTATTGCTGGAACACTCAAGGCTTTTCTAGTTTCTAGTCTCACTGGCCAAACCAGTGGCTTCCCTCAGTCATGTAGTGAAGGGTTGCATCAATGAACCCGGCTCAATATTATAGTGGTCATCATTTTATCCTTTAAACATAAGGAGTTATTCATGGTCACCACCGCCGATCGAACCACGGTTCCCGTGACAGTACTGACGGGCTACCTGGGAGCTGGAAAAACGACGCTACTGAATCGCATCCTGACCCATGAACATGGCAAAAAAGTGGCGGTGATTGTTAATGAGTTTGGCGAAGTGGGCATTGATAACCAGCTGGTGGTGGATACGGATGAAGAGATTTTTGAGATGAACAATGGCTGTATCTGTTGCAAAGTGCGCGGTGACCTGGTCCGTGCCGTTAGCAAATTGGTCAGGCGGCGTGATAGGTTTGACCATCTGGTGATTGAAACAACGGGGTTAGCAGATCCGGCCCCCGTTATCCAAACCTTTTTTATGGATGATGAGGTGCAGGCAAAAGCCAAGTTAGATGCGGTAGTGACGGTGGTGGATGCCCGCCATATCTGGCAGCACTGGAAAGCGGCTGAAGCGATCGAACAAATTGCCTTCGCGGATGTGATTTTGCTGAACAAGATTGATCTGGTGACAGAGGAGGAGTTAGCAGAGCTGGAACAGCGGGTTCGCGGGATAAATACCCTGGCAAAAATCTATCGCACCCGCAACGCATATATTGAAATGGATGCTCTGTTGGAAGTCAACGCCTTTGATGTCAATAATGCATTGCAAATCAACCCAGATTTGATTAAAGGACCAGCCCCTAAACATGACAAAACGGTTGGCTCTTTTTCCCTGGTCGAGTCGGGCGAGCTAGATGACGCCAAGCTCAACGCCTGGTTCGACGAACTCATGTACAATCACGGACGCGATATTTTTCGGATGAAGGGCATTCTCAACATTGCGGGAGAAGACAATCGCTATGTCTTTCAAGGTGTACACATGCTGTTTACTGGATGCCAAGATCGCCCTTGGAAACCGGACGAACCCCGCAAAAATGAGCTAGTTTTTATCGGTCGTAATCTGGATCAAATGGACTTGGCAGAGAGCTTTCAGTCTTGTTTAGTGGGGCAGTGATATGCCTAGCCCAACCCCCCAAACTCCGTTTAAACTCCTGTTGCACAAGACGTTATCGGATTATGTGACAGCGATCGCCTGGTCTCTGGATGGAGCCTGGCTTGTTGCCAGTTCTGCCGCAGGCGATATCGTGCGTTATGAAGTGAAAACCGGTAAAACAACCGTATTGCAGGAGGCGGATGGAGAATCAGTAGATGCCTTGACTATGTCTGCGGATGGTCGATTTCTGGCCGCTGGTGGACAGGCAGGCACAGTGTGGATCTGGCGACTGGAGGGCAGCACATCCACACTAGTTACCACATTGGAACATTCCCGTGCCTGGATTGATTGTTTGCAATGGCATCCTCAACAGCCTGAACTTGCCTTTAGTTTTGGACGTTATGTTCAGGTGTGGGATGCCATCACCCAATCCGTTATCACCACGCTGAACTTTGAGTCTTCTTCAGTATTGGACTTGGCCTGGCATCCCCAGGGCGATCGCCTGTCCGTCAGTGGCAACCAAAGCATTAAAACCTGGCGGCGGCAGGACTGGGACGAGGAGCCAACGGTGGAGGAAACTGGGGCCGCAAGTGAGGCGATTGCCTGGTCTCCTGATGGGACCTACTTTGCTTCTGGTAATAATGATTGCTCGATGCTGGTATGGGAAGAGGGTAACCTTGATTCCTGGCATATGCAGGACTTTCCAGGGAAAGTTCGACAGCTTGCTTGGTCGATGCCTACGGCTGTCGGTGCACCTCTGCTTGCCGCCATCAGTAGTGAAAAAGTTATTGTTTGGACGAAAGATAGCGATCCGTCTGTTGGATGGATGTCCCAGATGTTGGATACTCATCAGGGTATTCTGCGTGCGATCGCATTCCAGCCTGAGTCGTTACTTCTTGCTTCTGCTGCGGAAGATGGCTTGCTTTGTCTTTGGGATAAGGGTAGTGATCTAGTCCAGAGTTTTGAGGATGCATCTGCTGAATTGTCTTGCCTCGCCTGGAGTTATTCGGGAAGGGCGATTGCCGCTGGAGATAGCCAGGGGAATGTGTTGGTGTGGATGAAAGTTATATTATGATGGAAATGATAATCATTCTTGCTATCAAAAGCCGCTACTCTTTATTAACTTTTTAGGGGCGATGGAAATTGGAGTGTGGCCAGTCATCAATCAGTAGAATGGATCTATAAGTACTTGATGAACCTTGCCAAATCTGTGACCAAACCTAAGGATGTCTGCCAAGTCCGCTGCTTCAACGAAGAGTTAGTTCACCAGATAGGGCAGGTGCTTCCCAGCGACGACCTGTTGGAATCCGCTCAAATTCTGTTTGGTGCCCTGGCCGACCGGTCTCGGCTAAAGATTTTGTACGCACTGCGCAACGGTGAGGAACTTTGCGTCTGTGATATTGCTGCTCTGCTGAACCTCAAGATAGCCACTGCCTCCCACCACCTCAGAAAGCTCCGCGACCTGAATATCTTGAAATACCGTAACGCTGGCAAGCTCGCCTACTACTCCCTAAAGGATCCTCGCGTCACCGATATTTTGTGCCACGCGCTGAAGCAACTGGCTGAGTAGGTCGGGCACGCTGGCCATTGAGCACATTCCAATAGCCTCTTAACAGACGTTCATTCTAATCTTGGTTTGAATGACTTGATTTTTATGCTAACGTTCTAACGTTAGTTTGAATGTTTGAGTGAGGGCGCGATGAGTAAACATTGCTGTCAGGCTAAGGCGAGCGAGCTGTCTAAGCTGAAAGGTCGGCAGGCCAGGGTGC
Organism: Cyanobacteria bacterium P01_B01_bin.77; assembly: GCA_039028535.1. Classification (GTDB taxonomy): domain Bacteria; phylum Cyanobacteriota; class Cyanobacteriia; order Phormidesmidales; family Phormidesmidaceae; genus Leptothoe. Next base: position 43,008 of record JBCCHX010000041.1, on the reverse strand, counting down.
TCTGGGCTGTTTTAGTGATCAACGCTGTGATGTTTACTGTTGAGTTTGGGGCGGGAATGCGAGCAGCCTCTCTCTCGTTAGTGGGTGATTCGCTAGATATGTTGGGAGATGCACTGGTTTATGCCAGCAGCTTGTACGTGCTTAACAAAAGTGTTAAAGCCCAGGCGGGGGCTGCCTTCCTAAAAGGGTTAGTCATGTTTCTCTTTGCTGTTGGTGTCTTTGCCAGAGCTGTCTACCAATTTGTGTACAGCGCCAGTCCAGAGGCATCTCTCATGGGCATCGTTGGTCTTCTGGCCCTAGCGGCCAACGGTCTTTGCCTGCTGCTGTTGATGCGTCATCGCCAGGACAACCTCAACATGGCCTCGGTTTGGCTTTGCTCTCGCAACGACATCATTGCCAACACGTCTGTTCTGGTGGCAGCAGCGTTAGTTTTATTGACCCACTCAATTTGGCCAGACCTGGCCGTTGGCTTGTTGTTGACGGTTGTTTTCGCAAAATCATCAGGAAACGTCCTGTCAAAAGCCTGGCATGAGTTACAGGAGGTTTAGTGCTGCAGAAGGAGCCATTGCTAATTCGCACCGTAGACCTGGAGGCGATGCCGTTTGCCGCTGTAATCGCTCAGCGAAAAGTGGATTCTCAGGCATTGAGCAACTGAATAGTCCGCCCATAGTTTTAAATTAATCACCGGTCCTGGTCTTGTTCTATCGTGTCAATGAAGCGTGAGTCCGAAGGCCTTTAAGATAGCAATGACAATTGGGTTTCTCAATCAACGTTGTCATCAGCGAATTAAGCGCTACGGCAGCTAATAAGCCTCCCCCCTGCGTGCCTTCAGTGGTGATAAACGGTACACCACTGTGCTGCAAACGCCGCTTTGCTGCAGGGGCATGGCTGAATCCAATGGGCAGACCAATGACGAGAGCCGGCTTGAATCGCTGTGTTTTGATAGCCTCACAGACCGCCATCAAAACAGAGGGGGCGTACCCAACCATCAACACACACCCTTCCGGCAAATCGTATAATCTGGAACGCCATTGGTCTTGTTGCCAAAATGTTTCCTCAGCTTCGGCCGCGCTGTTGATGTGCGGATTGTCGATCAGCGTTTGAACGGAGCATCCTAAATGGGCTAACCGGGTTTGGTCGAGGGCGGTCACCACCGCTGGGATATCGCCCACCACGGTGCAGCCTTGCTTTAGGTTGTCGCGGGCCGCCTTCAGCGCATCACGACTTAAACGGACAAAGGGTACCAAACTAACATCACCACAGGCTAAAACCATTTGGCTAAGCAAATCGACCTCAATTTCCGAACGCTCTGAGAGATCGGGCAACAGGTGCTCTAGGGCTTGCTGAAAGTTCTCGGGATGATTGGGAGCCGCACAATCCAGCTCATCCCACACACGGTGGGTGGCTAACTCGTTGGCTTCAACTTCTAAAATACGTAGCTGTGCTAAGGCCTTGGCTTGCACGGTTTGGCAACCCTGATCCCGACCTAAAATACCCTCCACGGCCATGGCAGTTTGGCGCAGCTGTACGAGCTGGTGCATCAAGGTTTGATAATGCTGCTGCAGCTGTTCCATTACTGCCATTGAGTTCTGTGGCGTTGCCCCATCGGTGGTGAGCAGCTGCTGAATATGACTCAGCTGGAACCCTTGCTGCTTGAGGGCTACAATCCGCCGCAATCTATGCACATCGGCATCATCGTAAAGGCGGTAATTGCCGCGCGATCGCTTGGGCTGGGGCAGTAACCCCAACTGATGATAGTGACGCACCATGCGCGGTGTCACTTTACCACCAACGGTTTCAGTCAGTTCTTTAATGGTTAACTGCTGCTTTGCATGAGCCATGGGATTAACCTTAACATTCTTGTAAATGTCAAGGTTGACTCTAGCATTTTTTGTATGCAGCTGTCGTCATCACACTGCCCATAGTTGTATTTAACTCAATCACGATAAGATTTCTAGCTGGCTCACCTGCCAACAGAACAGGTGAGCAGAATAAGTGCTATTTCTCTTCAGGGGGTGACACGTTAAAATCTTTCAACTAGATTTGCCTAGACTTGCCATTCACAGCATTGTCGACGGTGGTCATTCAGCAACTTCCCGAGCAAATTTTCATGACTCTGTTGGATAGACAAGCAACTCACAACCGCTGGCGTTGGCTTGGTATTGTTATCTTGCTGGGCATCTTACTGAGTGCCTTTTTACTTAGCCTGGGGCTAGGTTCTGTCTCGATCCCGCTCTCAGATGTGCTCGCTATCGTAACCGGTGGAGAACCGAGTAAAGCCAGTTGGGAGGATATTTTGTGGCAATTTCGTTTCCCAAAGGCCCTGACGGCATTATGCGCTGGTGCTGCCTTAGCCATGAGTGGATTACAATTGCAAACTTTGTTTCGGAATCCGCTGGCGGGTCCATCGATTTTGGGCGTTAATGCGGGCGCGAGCCTAGGCGTAGCTCTGGTGGTGCTCACGGTGGGGGCCACGGCTTCTCCGGCCAATCTAGGAGAGTTAAGTTTTCTTAGTGATATTGGTGTGGTTATGGCCGCCAGTCTAGGGTCAGCAACTACTTTGGGCATTATGCTCCTGGTAGCCCAGAAAGTCCGCAACAATATGGCTCTCCTGGTATTTGGGGTCATGATCGGGGCTGCAACGACTGCCATGGTGGCCGTATTGCTACATTTCAGTCCAATTGCCCAAACGCAGGCTTATCTTACCTGGACATTCGGCAGTTTTGCGGGGGTAACCTGGGACCAATTAGGACTATTCGGATTCTGCGTCGGTTTAGGACTTATGCTGGCATTCATGTTCGTTAGACCCTTGAATTTGATCTTGTTGGGGGAAACCCATGCTCAAAGTTTGGGGGTTAATGTAGGGAGGGTCCGAATTGGCATTTTGGTGAGCGCTTCAGTCTTAGCAGGTACGGTGACTGCATTTTGTGGACCGATTGCCTTTCTGGGCATTGCGGTTCCCCATCTTTGTCGGCGACTATTTCGCACGGTTGATCATCAAATTCTGGTACCTGCCACTTTATTAATGGGATCGGTTCTGGCACTACTAGCCGATATAATTGCTCAACTCCCTGGTCGTCAGGCCATCTTGCCCCTCAATGCTATTACGGCATTATTGGGTGCTCCAGTCGTCGTCTGGCTGATTTTGCGGCAAAGTCAACGGTGATGAATCAAACTCAGATCAAAACGATCGTCATCGTTCTACACAAACTCAATCAGCGATGCCAGGCGCAGCGGTTATCTTAGGTTAACGTGCAGGTTGCGGCTCATACCCTAACGCTGCACCGAGATCAGGCGGTCTATCGGTAGAGATGGAATCGACACCCTGATCAATCAGGGTTTGGTATAGCGAGATCGCATCCTCCTGAGACAATTCATATTCAGGAATAAAGGCCCCAAAAATGCTGATAATACCTTGACTATTGAGGGCCTGATTGTAAGCAGGGTCGGTAGTTGGTGCGAGGGTAAATGCCGTGAGACTTTCCAAGGGGACGGGAGAATCATCCACAGCATTGACCAACTCCTCACGGGTATCGGGCGTCATAAATAGGGAAAAGTGAATGTTTGGATTGAGAGCATAGGCTTCTAGCATCTGCTCAACATTGTCAGCAAAAAACATCACATCATCTTCTGCTCCTAGGTCAGTCACCAGACTAATGACGTCAGCCGTGAAATCATCAGCCTTTAGATCTAATGCAAACAGTGCCCGATTACGGCCCCACTCCAGAGTTTCTTGCAGTGTGGGGATCTTAAAAGATGTGGGATTGCCAAAGTTATCAACGGCATAAAGGGTTTGAATGGTGGCCCAATTAGTTTCAGCAACCAAGCCGCTGCCAGTAGTCGTGCGATCTAAGGTGTCATCATGCATCAAGATCAAAACGCCATCCGAGGTACGATGAATGTCGATTTCCAGGAGAGCAGGGGCAAAGCGCAGGCTGTTATCCATGGTTGCAATCACGTTTTCAGGAAAACCAAGGAGAAAGCCACCACCCCGATGGGCTGCCATAATGTCAGGGAAATCCGGACTCCATTCCAGAAAAGTGTGGATTTCCCCTTCGGGAACATCAATGAAATAACGGTTATCTTTTAGACCGACAACCGTATCGGCGGGTTTGGCTATCCCAGGAAAGCTGGTGGAGAACAGCAAAAGATTTATCAGAAGAAGTACCCTAAGCATAAGGCCGATTACTCTAATTTTTGATAGTAGACAAGTTCGTGATTTGGTAACAATTCGGGGTGAAAGATATGGATTAAATCGGCCAGAATTACCTGCGGATTGAGAATGCCACTTTCCCAGTAGTCATTGCCCCCGGTTGCGTTCAGTCTGGCATTGTTGTTAAAGATCTGATCGAGATCGAACGCCCTAAAGTTGCCATAGCGCGGATCGGTTGCGATCGCATCCTGGCGAGTATGCCAGTCATGCCCAACATCAAGCCAGAAATCAGCATTTTGAGCCTGATCAAATACGGTTTCAAACGCAAACGGTACGCTGCCTGCCCCTGGCTCCGCGGCCCAGAGATAGTCTGCCCCTGCATCTTGAATAAATTGGCTGACATAACTTTGGCCTGCTGGCATGGCCCAAGTACCATCCACACTAAAGCCAACAAATACTTGCGGACGATCTGTCGCTGCTTGTGCCAGTTCAACCAGATCTTGATACTCTTGAGCAATCTCAGTGAAGACCTGTTTCGCCTGGGCTTCGTGATTCAAAAACAACGCGGTAAATTTTAGCCATTCCGACTGCCCCAGAGGAGTCGCCTCCATATACTCGGCGACAATTCCCACAGGAATGCCTAGCTCCAAGAACCTAGGGTAAGTGTCTCGCTGAGGGTCGCCTGTTCCGAACGTCAGGACTAGATCGGGCTCACTATCAAGTAACACTTCAATATTTAGGTTTTGGCCTGAATCTACCGCAACTAACTCTTTGCGATTGATTTTGCTGCGGATGCTGGGTGTATTCACTTGGTGAAAACGACTGACGCCAACCAGCTGATCAACCGCGTCCAAGGCATCTAGGTGGGGGAGATGGGTGGTTGATAGGGCGACCACTCGTTCGACAGGAACCTGAATCACCTGAGCATCAGGATAGCCCGCTGGCGTCGGCGTGCCGCACTGCACTAACACATACTGAAAAGTTTGCGTTGCCGCTCGCCAGGGATTGTGAACCGTGACCACTTTGTAGTGGTTCTGATAATCCACGCTGAAGCCCTGGGCGTACTGGGGCTCAACCTTGACGGGAAAGTAGTCAACGGTTGGGTCATACTGAGCAACACATTCAGCCCGATCAAGCGCGGCTACTTCAGCCGCAGTCGCATCGCCGCTAGGCCGATTGGGAGAAAGGGTACAGCCTGTGAGCAACATGGCTAAAGCCGTACCCAGGTAAGCATTCAATCTCATGAGTTAACTAGGATGCTTCGGCCGGTTTGCGAGTCGGTTTTGCCTGGACTGCCGTAGCATCCGCCGGGTAATGATGACCGGGTATCGCCTCGCCTTTCACCAGATAATCTTCAACAATCCGCTTGGCGATGTTGGGTTTGGCGCGAGTAAACCAGGTGCGATCGCCAGAATGAAAAACAACCGGACCCAGTTTACAGACCTCCAAACAACCGGTAGTCTGCACCGGAATATTCAGACCCTGTTCAGTCAGAGCCATTTTTAAAGCCTCAGCCGTAGGTTGCCAATTGCGAGAAGGATTACAACGACTGGAAGTACAGACAGCTAGATAGGGACGAGTGAGAGGATTTTGCTCGTAGGGAATCGGCCGCTCACCTAATATATAAGTCGAACGCAATTCCTCATAGAGAGCTAATTTTTCTAGACGAGGCTTGCCTTCGGGCAACAAATCTTCGTCATCCCCCAGATAAGGGCTGGGCAAGAACAACGTCATCATGCGCTCATTCGCACCATTCCAGAACTGAATGCCCCAGCCGAACGCCCGCCCTGTTGTACTACTGCGACGATAAAGCGCTGCCCGCTTAATTACCCGCTGCTGGCGCTGCTCGACTGGCGTACGACAAAGGGGACCCCCCAAGTTCTCCTCAACACAGAGGTGCATGTGCCAGCTTTTGGTGGCGACCGTTAGATACCCGTCATAAACCACGAACAAGTCTGGTGCTTCCATAAAGGAGAGTTCTAACACACTCCCCTCAACCATGTGACCCAGTTGCACATCCTGCCAGCGTTCCTGAAACAGCCGATACAAGAGCGGGCCGATAACATCAATCTCCGAGGAGAAATCCTCGTATTCGATTGTGCTACCACTGGGAGTGACTTCCTGAGAGCGCTGGTTTAGCGGGGTAACCCACTGCTTAAATTCAGCCATATAACTATCCTCCTGAATTTTTCAATCTGGATATGCTAGTGGTCCGTCAAAACTAAATTTTCGGGTAGGTACTTTCCAAAGTATATGCAGCTTGTACCTTTCAGAAAACGCTAACCCGAATGCTTAAGGTTGACGCTGTATTAGACACAATTGGTTCCCTTAAAAGGTACTTCGGATACCAAGTTGAAAATTGCGTCCCACGCCAGGAAAGCCAGGAAATTCCTCAAACTGTTCATCGAAGATATTATCCACCGACGCCTGTAACGATACATTCTGAAAGATAGGAGCCCGCAGTTTCCAGTCCACAGTCAAGCGTCCATCCAGAGAATTAGTGTTGCCGCGATTGATAAAAAAGTCGCTAACATGGCGCAGAATGACGGCGGTATATAACCCTTTGTTATTTTCGTAGGACAGCCCAAAATTCAAGGTGTCAGCATCCACAAACGGTAGCGTATTGCCATTATTCTCTGGAACTGGGTCATCTTTAATCTCGGGACTATTCCAGGTGTAGTTGGCAAAGGCAAAAACGTTGTCAAAGAGTTGCACGGTTGCTTCTGTCTCAATGCCAATCGTTTTAACCTGACCAATGTTTTGGGGAGTAAAGGTATCCAGGTCGAAGGTGATGGCATCGTTAATCTCATTTCGGAAGAAAGTAAACCGCAGGAGGCCGCGATCGCCCAGCTGCTGATCAAAGCCAACATCAAAGCTAATGCCATTCTCTGACTCTAGGTCTGGGTTGTTGAAGGGAGCAAAGAATAGATTGCCCAGTGTGGGCACTCGAAAGTTGCGAGCAAAATTTGTCCGAAACGTGGTGGTGTCGGTGACATCGACTTTGAGTCCAGCATTGAAAGACGTAAACCCGCCATCAGCCAGATCATTAAAATCCTGACGAACACCCAAATTAGCCGTAAACCGCTCGGTGAAATCCGCTTGATAGCGGGCAAACAGCGCGGTTTGGTTAATTGTGCCGCTAAAGTTCTCCGTGATGGTATCCGTCAGTAGATCAATTGTTTCGTTGGTAGCATCAATGTTGCGGTAGTCCAGACCATAGGTAATGTTCTGATTCTCCGCAAATTGCCAATTGTGTTGAACCTGCACCCCAAGCGAGCGCTGATCCACTTCATCACGGTCAGGCGCAAACGGATCATCGGGATTCTCAAAGGTAAAGTCTTCGAAGTCCGCAGAAAGACGTGCAGTCAGTAATGAATCATCCCCCTGACCCAGCTCAGATTCCAGAGCTAAATCGAGCAACCAGCTCTCTGTATACTGGCGATCGTCCGCAGTCAAACTGTTAAAAGGTGCAAGATCGGGAACCGGTACGCCACCCGGCACACCTAAATCTTTGGTCAGAAATAGTGTGTTGAAGCGTAAACGATTACGCTCGTTCAAGTCGGCCTGTACTTTGAGATTAACGTTGTTGTAGAGCACCTCAGCATTGGCTCGCGTTCCACTAAAGTCAACGGTACCGAGCTCAAAGTCAAAATCATTGTCTGACGAGGTACGACTATAGCCCAGATTCACACTCACCGGCCCTTCATTTCCCTGCAGTTCCAGTGATTGTCTGTTATACCCAAAGCTTCCCAGTTCCAGATTGGTTGAGGCTGCAAAACCGGGTGTTTCGCGGAGGTTACGGGTAATGATGTTGATCACCCCTCCAATCGCATTGGAACCATAAAGGACTGAACCGCCCCCCGGTAATATCTCAACTCGTTCTACTGATTCAGTTGTAATATCCGAAAGGTCAAAGGATCCAGAGTTGCCATTTTCATTTAGGGGCCGACCATCCAGCAAAATCAGGGTTTGAGACGTGACTCCACCGCGAATAAACTGACCGCTCAAAGTCCCTAATTGTCCACCTGCTGTCCCTTCACTTAAAACTCCTGGCAGGTAACGTAATGCTTCATCAACGGTTCGAGCACCCTGGGCTTCGATTTGATCGCGATCAATCACATAGACAGGCTGCGTTGATTCACGTAATGTTCCTTCACGCCCAAAAGGGCTGTAGACTGGCTGATTGAGCAATTCTTCTGTAACATTTATCCGCAATGTCGGTTCTGTATCAGGCTCAGCAGGATCTGAAGACTGTGCTACTTCAAAACGCTCCAATGGCTGGAGCTGATTCACATCTGAATTTGCTTCGATACCAGACAGATTTTCTGCAGGTACCCCCTCAGACTCTGGGGACAGAGTAACTGGAGGGTCAATTACAGTAGCGAGCGCTGCAGCATCTGATAGGCACACACACACACTAATCGACAACAAACCAAGAAAATAACGCAATGACAGTTTCTCCTTCACACGTCGCGATCACCGCTAGAAAATTCGTAATACATTCAGCTAAATGCTCAATATTTGTCACTCTCATGGAGCAGTTTGAAGTGTTGACAACTAAGCAGCCAGCCATCACATCTGGAGCAAAACTAATAACTTGAGGAAATCATAAATGCTCTCAAAATGTATCAAGTGCTACAGAAACTCATCCTATAGACTGTTGAAAACTTGCAAGTCCATCACCCTGCATAAACACCTCTGTACAAAAAACACTGAGTGGCCTTTAGGTTTGCTTAAAAGAGCAACTGCATAAGTGCCCCAAATGCAATACGTCTAATAAGCAAACCTAAAGGTTGACGTCAGTGTATAGGTTAGTTAATTAAATGTCTAGGTGAATTCACTTACGTTTAAGATTGTGTTCCGAATGCCGCAGTTTGGACGCAGGATAAGCTTAGTGCAGTGTTAATAGTTTCAACGTGACTCATGTAACTTTGCTTACATTTAAGGAGGATTCACAGATACTCAGAGCCAAAATGCACGCTTATAACTCTTTCACGAGTCTTGCGGGTCTCCAAAACGACTGCACTGAGGTGACACTGACTTGGGTATCGTGGCAATTCGAGTTATCCCCCTATCCCCCATACTCTTGCGACAAGGCAATCTGGCGCTTGTAGAGACCGTGGAACAAATTAGCAAATAACAGGGTGAAAATTGCCACCACCATTCCCGCTGCTGTGGAGACTAGGGCAGCGCTCTCCACAGCAGCGGGAATGGCTTGGGGAAGCTTTTTCTAGCTCTATGCTTCTAGAAAAATACGAGAGATTGGTAAGTGGGCATTCTTACGCAAAATATCAAACTCACCCGCTTGGAAAATTTCAATAAAAGACACAGTGATGCTCTCTACCAAGTGTTGATGTCTAGTTGCACAGAACAGAACATACTCACCTGATATAAGCGTGGGCGACTTGTTCATTGAACAAGTCGCCCACGTCATAGTGCTTAAAAAACTAGAGCACCTTAAACACGTACCACTGTAATGAGTTCAAAACTCACCGCGCCCTATGGAGCTGGCGCACATTCCCCGCCTAATCCATCCACAATGGCACAGGTGTTGTAAACTAACATTCCTGTGTAAGTCTCGCCGGGACTACCTTCTGGCCCTAAGCCATCCGCTAGCAAGACGTCTTCTGAGATGGAGACACCGGCTTCATCTGCTACTGTTTTTAACACACGATCGTCAGCCGTGAGTTCGGCAAAGATAGTCGGGAGAGCTTTATCACGAATTGATGTGGCTAACTCGTTAATCTTGGCGGCAGTTGGTTCATCCTCAGTTGAAACACCCAGCAATGTGCCCTCGACGGTTAACCCATAGGCTTTGGCGTAATATGACATCGCGTCATGGGTGGTAATCAAGCGGCGCTGTTCTTTCGGAATGGTGGCAATCTGCTCTGGAATCCAGGTATCTAAGGTTTGCAACTCAGCCGTCAGTTGTTCAGCATTTTTGGTGTACGTGTCGGTGTTGTCGGGATCAACGGTGATGAGGTTATCCCGAATCAAAGTAACCATTTCTAGGCCATTTTCAACGTCATGCCAAACATGGGGATCGGGCTCTACTTCACCCTCTTCTTCTACCTCAATCACTTCCTGCACGGATTCGTCGTGCAACGCGATTTTGGGAGCCTCTGATTCAGAGGCTTCAGCCATCTCAATAATGGCAGGTTCAAAGTTAAGTCCGGCATAAAAGACCAGATCAGCCTCCTCGACGGCTTTGCGATCAGAGGGGGTGGCCTCATAGGTGTGAGGGTCTTGATCAGGGGGGATCAAGCAATTCAGTGCCACCGCATCCGCTGCAATCTGAGAGGCTAAATCGCAAATGACGCTGTAGGATGCGACGACATCGATCTGGGAATCGTCTGTTGCCTCACTGACGGCTGTATCAGATTCAACGGCTGTGTCAGATTCTGCTGTGCTGTCTGAACCGCTGGGTGTGGAGCCGGTACAACCTGCCAGAGCAATCACGAGTGCGATCGCACTTGCTAAGACACCGTGGTTTTGAACAAAATATCGCTGCATTGAAATTCCTCTATGGATTATGTGCTTATTAAAAAAACGTAGAGAGCATGGGGGTCAAAAGCCGCCTACCAGCGACTGTGCAAGTTAGCTCAACAGCCCCATCTGAAAAGATTGATGAGAATTATTACGAACTAACCTTCTTTGTGTGTCCCCATACGTAGGGATTGCTGATATTGCAATAAGCTCAGTCTGCGTAGAGGCAAAACTGTTCAAAACACAGCATCAAGCGTGAACATTTCTACCTAGACATTTATATATCTAAACCTATACACTAGTGTCAACCTCTAAACTTGCTTGTCAGGAAAATATTGCATCAGGCTTAGCCACAGCATCGTTGCATTATTGCTTTTAGGCGAGTAGTCGGTTCACTTACTCACAATGTCGTAGCGAATTTCCCCCTCGCTGACTATGCTGTCCTCAAGCAGGCTGATTAGGAGGAAGTCTTATTCTCGCTACCACCAGAGGTTTAGGTTGATGCTAGAAGTTCAAAATTTGTCGGTTGACTATCGTGGCACGTGTGCGCTTAAAAACGTTGGTTTTACAGTGCCTGTAGGGCAGCTAGTGGGTATTGTTGGCCCCAATGGTGCGGGTAAAAGCACTCTGGTAGAAGCTATTTTGGGTTTGGTGCCCGTGACACAGGGGGTGATTCGCTTTAACGGAATGCCTCTAAGGCGGCAGCTGCTCAAAACCGCCTATGTGCCCCAACGCTCCCGCATCGATTGGGACTATCCAGTGACCGTCTGGAATGTGGTGATGATGGCTCAGACTGTTCAGACCGGTCTCTTCCAAAGATTTAGTCGCCAGGCAAAATATCTGGCTCAGGCTGCCCTCGAGCGTGTGGATATGTATGAGCTGCGACATCGCCCCATTGGTGAACTCTCAGGCGGACAGCAACAGCGTGTTTTTTTAGCACGGGCGCTAGCCAAAGAGGCCGTGCTACTGATTTTTGATGAACCCTTTACGGCGGTTGATCGCAAGACCGAAGACGTGATTTTTGAAATCTTTCAGGAGCTGCGGACAGCCGGTAAAACATTGCTCGTCATCAACCACGATTTGGGGGATTCTCTGGCGATTTATGATCAGCTGCTACTGCTCAACAAGCGGTTGATTGCTCAAGGGACACGTCAGGAAGTTGTCACCTCCGATAACTTAGAGCGGGCTTATGGCCGGGGACTCACCCGAGTTTTTGCTTAAGCTGAGTGGATGAACTCAATCTTTCATAGGATATGAACAAGCTGCTTAACTTAGTGAATTTTGCCCCCTCCCGTCTCCCAATTCTGGGGGCTTTGAGTCTAGCTTCCCCCAGAATTGGGGACGGGAAGGGGCTTCGATATCTGATAGTTAATTGGGTTAACTTACTTACTCAAACTGCATCAACATTAGAGGAGGTAAAAACGCTTCATGTTGGATTGGATTATTGAGCCGTTGTCGCTGAGTTTTATGCAACGGGCACTAATGTTAGGTATTGTGCTTGGGGTTCTTTGTGCGATTGTGGGGAGCTACATGATCGTGCAGCAGATGGGGATGTTAGCCCACGCCATTTCTCACTCGGTTATGGCTGGCTTGCCGATCGCCTATGTGGTAGGTGTCGCCCTGTCGATTGGGGCTTTGATCGCAGGGGTGGCTAGCGCTTTGGTGCTTTACTTGATTGAGTCGCGATCGCGGGTGAAGACAGATGCTGCGATGGCCCTGATTTTGACGTCATTTGTTGCCCTTGGAGTCACGTTAGTCAGTACCCTTCCGGGAGCAAATCGAATTGATTTAGTTCATATCCTGTTCGGTAATATTCTCGGGGTGACCATGAAAGAGGTATGGTGGAGTTTCGCCATTGCCGTGATAGGAATCATCCTGGTTCGATTGTTTTTCAAAGAACTTTTGTTTTATACCTTTGACCCAAAAGGAGCCAAGGCCAGTGGCCTGCCTGTGCATTGGTATAATGCATCGCTGATTGTTGCGATGACGGTGACAATTGTCGTGTGCTTACCTACAGTGGGTGCGCTGTTGGTTGTTGCTTTATTAGTGGCACCGGCTGTAACTGCCTATCTGCTAGTCAAAGAGTTGCACCAAATGATGTGGGTTGGCTCGGTCATTGGCGCACTGTCTAGTGTAATTGGCATGTACCTGAGCTATTATCTGGACGCGCCATCTGGGGCAACGATTGTACTTGTTTCTTTCTGCTTTTTCTGTTTAGCGTTCCTTTTCAGTCCGTCTGATGGGTTATTGTTTAGCCTTTGGCGGCAGCATGTGCGATCGCGATTCACTGATCCAGACGAAGTCGATCAAACCCTGGTGATGTAGCAGCTCCACCGAACCGATGACAGGATCATGCCGCCGCATCCCACAGCATTTCTGTCCGTGGCGATGGGGCGCGATTGCTTTAGACTGCTAAAATGATAATCATTATCATTTTTGAAATTTTCTATGGCCGCTGCTCTGCCGACCGCTACTGATCTGGCAATTGTGGGGGCAGGTCCCCAGGCGTTAACGCTGGTGACTCATCTGCTGCAAAAGAAAAAATCTATGCGCCACCGCTTTGTGGTGCTAGATCCTGCAGGGACCTGGCTACGGCAGTGGCAGCACCAGTTTGCTGCCTACGAGATTCCCCACCTGCGATCGCCCGCCGTTCATCACCCAGACCCCAATCCCCATGCCCTGCGCACATTTGCCGAACGTCGTTTTACTGAACTGCACGTACCCTACGATTTGCCGGGTACCCAACTTTTTCAAGATTTTTGTCAAGAGCTAATCCGACGATGGCAGCTGCAGGAACGGGTTGTGCCCGCCCAGGTTGAACAGATCGAGCCGATTCGCCAGCAAAGGCAACAGCGATTTCGGCTGACGCTGGCAGACGGGCAAACGCTGATGGCCAAACGCGTGGTGTTAGCAACGTCAGGCGGCACCCCCCAATGGCCAGACTGGACGCAGTCCCTGTCACCCTATCCGGACGAGCGACTGCAACACGCTCAGCAGGTGGACCTGCGCGGGTTGCAGCTAGCGGGGGAGCGGGTGCTAATTGTGGGCAGTGGTTTAACCAGCGGGCACCTGGCCCTGGGGGCAACGACGCGGGGTGCGCAGGTGATGATGATGGCCCGCAGATCTTTTTATGAAAAGCTATTTGATGCTAACCCCGGCTGGCTCGGACCCAAGTATCTCAAGGGGTTCCATGCTGAAACCTGCTGGCAAACGCGCTGGCAGATGATTCAAGAGGCTCGCAATGGTGGGTCACTCACACCCAGTGTGCTCACACTGCTCCGCAGGCGAGCACGCGATGGCCAGCTGTCGTTTTACGAGCAGTGTGAGGTTAAGTCTGCCACCTGGACAGGCGAGCACTGGCAGGTGACCTGCACCCATTCCCAGACCCATGACTGTATTGCCCATTTGCCGGTGGATCGCATCTGGCTGGCCACTGGCACCCAGCTGGATGTAAACCAGTGGCCGCTGCTGTCGGCGGTGCGATCTCACTATCCGTTAAAAACCATCCACGGCCTGCCCCTGCTGGATCAGCATCTGCGCTGGTCGGGGTGCAACCTGTTTATCATGGGCGGTGCGGCCGCGTTGCAAGTGGGACCAGTGGCAAGAAACCTGTTTGGCGGTAAGCTGGCGTGCGATCGCATTGTTCCAGCGCTGGTCAAAGCCCGCCCAACTACTCAGAGCCTACACTGAGATGGCTATGCAGCTGAAGCATGCGCGGGGTTGAAGCCCTGGGCAGGCTGTCGCTTCGCCACCAAATGCCAGCTCTTAAATGCTAACTATCTTAAGCTGCCACTTGTCTGCAAACATCCCCTAGGTATTAAGCTCGTCTAGCTTCTTGCGGATAGCCTGAATGTCTTGCCACATCAGCCATTTGGGCTTGCCCTTTTCTCGCGAAGGGTTACGCAACAAATAAGCTGGATGAAAAATCGCCATACAGTGACGTCCTTCCCACTCCATCCAGTTGCCCCGCACCTTGGTAATACCCTGCTTAACCCCAAGTAAGCCCTTGAGCGCCGTGCCTCCAGTCAGCAGCAAAATTTTTGGATCTACTAGCCTCACCTGCTCCTTAAGATAGGGAACACAGGCAGCAACTTCACCCGCTGTCGGGGTGCGGTTACCAGGGGGCCGACATTTCACCACGTTGCAAATGTAAACATCTTTCTGCGTATCCAACCGCACGGAGGCCAAAATTTTTTCTAGCAGCTGTCCCGATTTACCCACAAAGGGTTTTCCCTGCTCATCTTCATTTTGACCCGGTCCTTCTCCGATGAGCATGATCGATGCGTCAGGACTGCCTCGGCTAATCACCACGTTGGTACGACCGCTGGCCAGGTCACATCGCTGACACTGGTTACAGTGACTTGCCAGCTGCTCTAAATCCTCATAAGTCCCCAGAGGAATTGGGATGCTGGCACTGGTGGGAATCTGCTCCCAGTCGGCGGGGGATAGGGTCGCAGCTTCGAAGGCGGGCTGACCATCAAACAGGCCGATCTGTTCGATCATGGGAGCTCAAGTGGCAAAGGACACAGTAGTCAGTGTATCGATAAAGCGAAGTAGTATGGTACGTCTTTAGATTTGCTTTGGTTAAACTGCGCTGATGCATACCTGACAGTGTGAGCCGGTCAAGTACGCCTATGATTGGCGCGGGCTACAAGCGTCTATCAATCCACCGAATCTGGCATGGTAGTCTATACTGTGAACCAATCAAATTTCTGCTGCGGGGTAGTCACTTCTTTCCGGAAGTCAGAAACGCTCAACAGCTGAGTTTGTCTACCAGCTCATGAGTTTTTCTATTGGTCAGCGTCTTTATCAAAACAAGTACATCCTTGAGCAAGAGTTAGGGCGAGGCGGTTTCGGCACTACCTACAAAGCCACTGACACAGTTCTCAATCAGACCGTTGTCATCAAAACTCTTAACGATGCGCTAAGCCAAGAGCTGAACTTTGCCAGCTATCAACATCAGTTTCATGCAGAAGCCAAACGTTTGGCTAAATGCGTTCATCCTAATATTGTGCGAGTCAGTGACTTTTTTACTGACGACAACATTCCTTGCATCGTGATGGACTATGTTCCTGGGCGAACGTTGGATACCTTGGTTGTGCCTGGTCGTCCCCTGCCTGAGGGTCTGGCTCTACACTATATTCAGCAAGTTGGAGAAGCTGTTCATACTGTGCATCAAAATGGACTGCTCCATCGTGATATTAAGCCTCAAAACTTGATTTTACGCGAGGGAACGCAGCAGGTGGTGCTGATTGACTTTGGCATTGCGCGGGAGTTTACCCCGGGTAAAACTCAAGCCCATACGCATTTGGTGTCAGAGGGGTACGCCCCGATTGAGCAATATCTCCCCCAGGCTAAGCGTTCAGCGGCAACTGACATCTATGGGCTGGCGGCGACGCTGTACACCCTATTGACCGGACAGCTGCCCATTGCAGCCCCGCTCAGAGATCGCCATCCGCTGCCTGAACCGCGTCAGCTGCAGCCGAGTATCAGCACAGCGGCTAATAGAGCGGTGATGCAGGGTATGGCCATGGAACCGCAGCATCGTCCTGCCCAGGTGGGTGTATGGCTGGCGCTGTTGCCAGAGGCTGGAAATCGTTTGGTCGCACCAGCCGCTAGTCACCCCATTAGTCAGGTACCAACGGCGGTCGTGGCACCTGCACGTCAGTCGGCGGCTGTTTCCCAGGCTAGGGCGAGTACGGTGGCGCATGCGTTACCGGCCCAAGAACGTCGTACTAACGGACGTCAATCGGGGCGTCAGTCGAGTGGGCCATGGCTGCCGCTATTGGTCTTATTCGGTATCTCATTACTGTTGGGGTTGGGATATGTCTGGCAAGATCTGTTTAGAGCTCCTTCTGTAGATGAGCGGCCTTCTGACGGATCTGAAGAGGTTGATGAACAGACGCCTTCAGATAATATGATTCCTCCCAACCCTACTACAATCAAAAATCATATTGAGAATAGCCCTGTAGAATTCAGTAGCTCAAAGACTAAAGTCTCGGGAAAAGTAACTGAAGCATCTATCCGTGAAAATGCAGAAGCTCAGAACAATGGAGTTAGAGCAAAAATTGAATGGGACGATAATGTTACTTCTACAATTTTATTTCAGAAAAATTCTAGAGTTCGAGTATGGGAGGAGGGTGTTGAATATGGAGGAAATTGGTCTTGGAGTTCTACAGAAATCCTAAGAGTTGATATGGATCAAGGTGCTCAATATACTTTTCAGCCCCAATAATTTTGATGGCAGCACTAGAGCAAGATGAGTTGGGTGGGCAGAGAGACATCTGGATAACGCGACTCGTTTGGCGATCTCGACGTCTGCCCATCGTCTAAAAGAGATTTGTCATACGGCTAAACAAGCTGGGAAATAAGGGATTGTATACTTGTGTAGGTGATGGTAGGCGGTGCACCACCCTACTAGTGGTCTAATAGCTGATGGTAGTGGTCGATCATACGGGCAGCGATCGCATCCCACCCATAGTTCTCCTGAGCAAATGCCCGTCCATTCTCTCCTCGCCACTCTCGTTCTGTTGCATCAGCCAGAGCCGTGGTCAAGGTATGAGTCAAGACCGTCTGATCGCAGGGTACGACCCAGCCGCTTTGACTGTTTTCGATATCTTGCCAAATATGCACCTGGTCTGAAATCACCACCGGTTTACCTGCCATCATGGCCTCAGCAACTGCAATCCCAAAATTTTCATAGTACGACGGTAGTACAAACGCATCTGCTGCCTGTAGGATTTGTGCCTTTAAGTCACCCCCGACAAAGCCTGTAATGGTTGTGCAGTTGGTTAGGGGAGAAGTCTCTATTTGCTGTGCGATCGCATCTACATACCCTTGATCTTGAGGATTACCACCGCTGAGAATAAAGTGAAATTGCTGACCCGAACGATGCAGGCTCTCAAGAGCAGGCAGTAACAAATCCAGCCCTTTTTTCGGATCGATCCGCGACATAAATAACACAATGGGAGTCCCTTCAGCAATGCCATAACGCTGTCGCACCATACGCTGTGCTTCAGCATCGCTATCGGTAAACTCAGGCAGTACCACCCCCAGAGGCAGTACCATATCTCGAGTAGAGACACCAAAGCGTTCTGATACCCTGGCTTCCTGCTCACTGGTGAAATGTAAAGCAGCGGCTTCCCGGATATTAGGCTGCTCCAGCAAGGTCGCATAGACCTGTTTAAACTGTTTTTTCTTAGCCAAATCCGCCGGGTCGAGGGTACCCAGAGGCCGCAAAATATAGGGCAGCTTTTGCCAGCGGGCCACCATTGCCGCTGTACTACTCACTGGCGAAAACAATGCATGGATGTGGGCCAAATCGTACTCAGCCCCATGGCGCTGCAACCACTGCAGCAGCGGCAGCGAAAACTTATAGCGCTGAAACGGTGCACAGCGAAAGTAAAGGGTATGATAGCCGTCGGTCTTGATGGGCTGCTTGAGTGGCACATCTAAAGGAGCCTGTCCTTCATCTCCATTGGCGTCCGTCGTTAATACCGTTACATTGACACCCTGTTTCGCCAGAGAGCCACTTAATCCCCGTACCATCTGGCTTGGCCCTCCGTACACTAAAGAGATGGACGGTACAATTTGCAGAACATTGAGGGCCTTAGCCATGACTCGATCAATAATTGATGCGACTGATGCGACGATGAATACGCTGTCCTAGGGGCAATAGCAACAGCCAGAGCAAAAATGTAGAAGAGGGTTCAGGAACAGTCACCGGGGTGACTGCAGCCGTTTGCTCAGAAGTTAGGGATGCGATCTCATCGGGGGCAGAACGGTGAGGGTGGATATGGGGAGTATGACTATGGGGATGCAGGTGAGGAATATGAATATTAGGACCATGATCATGAGAAACATGAACATGGGGGACAGTGACTGCCTTAGGCAGGGTATCAGCGGCTGTTACCACTAAAGGATCGGCATCCGCTTCTAAACCCTTCAAAAGGTCGCTCTCTTGGACCTTGGCAATCTGCGCCGGGGTTAGCTGCGATAGCTTATCCCCATCTGGAAAAATATCGTCAATGGAGTCAGGTACTGTCCGCACACCACCACTACTCATTAAATTATTGGCAGCCCCTGCCCCAAAGGTGGAATGGCGCAATCCCAAATTGTGGCCGATTTCATGGGCGATGACATCTAAGCGCCCAATGCCATTATTAAAATCTAGAATGTCATCACTAATGAGTACCCCATTGAAACCAACCCAAGCATTCCCAAATTGCTGCAAACCATTAGATGACTGAATCACATCTACAAACCAAAGATTTATCGGTCCTTGGGTACGGGTAGAGTCAGGATGGCGGCCAAAGCTCCCGGCACTACCGGTGAACGATAAATCAAAAAATTCGTCATCGTCAGTGGTTAAGTAGGTGCTGTCATTCAGCTGATTCAGCGGTAAAAACGTAATCTCAATGTCCGCCTGGTCCCAAATTTTATCGGCAATAGTTTCAAAAAGCTCGACCTGGGCACAGACAAGACCACCGTCGTTACAGACCTGAATAGGTTGAATTTCTAGAACTAGTCGATCAGCATCGCTAGTCGGTGATACTGGGGTTGCTTCACTGCTGCTGCCGTTGCAGGCAGATGCCATTAAGGCCATACTGACTGCTATCGATAGTCGACCGATCCGTGAGTTCTGCAAGTTGCGCGCTACAGTTATGACCACCAGCTGTATTTAATATGTTTCGTTGATTATTCTCAGTGTAGACAACTTTAGACAACTTCCGACTGAACTACACAGAGACTTTAAGAATAATCACTCAGGACATTTGTTATAAAACTTGTTAAAGAGCCTCGCCGCAACTTTCTAAGGTAAAGCCTAGGCTAATTCTCAGGTTTACCGCCGTTTTTTTTATCTATGTCTCAGAGTGATGAGCTAGAACAAAAACTATAGCTCCTCTTAAACGGCACTATGTTCCGGAAAATCTCGCCATTCTTCAGCTTTCATGCCGCAACGGCCTTTGTCGTGGGTGCTGGAATAGTCGGCATTTGGTTCTACGGCATTCATATGGGAGCCGAACTTCGTTTAGAAATTAATGAAGGGTTTGTCTTTGAGTCCAAGCCCAAAGGCTGCATAGATTAGCTTTTGGGCTTGAATTTGACTTTAAACTGCCAATAACTCTTGATAAAACGCTAAAATCTCTCTTGCTAGGGCTTTATTGGTATATTGCGTCATAGTTCGCTGGTATCCTTTTTGAGCCAGCGTCTGCTGTTGTTGTGGCTGTTGGATCAGCTGGGTTAGCCGGTTAGCTAAAGCTTCATAGTTCCCTTCTGGAAATACCAAACCGCTGTCATCAATCACATGGGGAATCTCTCCAGAGTCTGAGCCAATGACCGGCACCTGACAGGCCATGGCTTCAATTAACACATGGCCAAACTGTTCTTTCCAACCAACAGACGTTAGGGTTTTAAATGCATAGGTGGTTTCAGAGGGTAAAACCAGCGCATCCATTAGGTTGATATAGTCAGGAACCTCGTCGTGGGGTACGCTTTCGATCCACCGGATACGTTCGGCAATTCCCATAGTCTGAGCCTGGGTCTGGAGTTCATCTTTTAGGGGACCACGCCCGAGGAGTACCAGCGTCCAGGGCAAATTTTTCAGAATTTCCAGTGCTTTGAATAAGGTAAACAATCCCTTCTCAGGCACAAAGCGCCCCACAAACCCCACTACAAAATCTTTATCAAGAATTGACATTTGCTGGCGGAGCTGGGGCTGGGGCTGGGGACAAAACAATGTCTCATCAACACCGAGCTGGGGCATGACCCGCACTGGGCCATGGTACCCGCGCTCTTTGAGAATATCGGCTCCATCCTGGTTGCCCACCACCAGCCCGTTGGTATTGCGCAGGTTATACCTTTCTAGTAACGAAAGGGGGAATTTGAGGTCATAGGGTAAATTCCACCAGGTGAAAAAGAGAGTTTTGGCTCTTCCCCCTAACAGTTTATTTAAGGTAATTAGCTCAGCGTAGCCCAGGGACTTGGAACCTTGCTCGACTTGAATAATGTCTGGCTGAAACGTCCTGAGTAACTCAACAATTTCCCAGCCAAAGCTCAACAATCCCTGGTTGTTTTGGCTAAAGTTTGCCACCGGCACCACCCGAAAAGACCCATCTTGACGTGGCTTGGGTTCAATAATCCGATTTTGTACCCCACCGGGATTCCAGCGTTTGGGCACCACTACGGTAACGTCATGCCCCATATGGGCCAACGTTCGTAGCTTCTCACAGTTCAGCTCCACAATGTAGCTGTGACTGGCAACTAAAACTTTCATGGGCTGGGGACTGCGTTAGTTTGGAACCCAGCTGCAGGCATGGCTTGGGCAGGCAGGCTAAAGAGTCTGCCGTGGCTGGTAAAGGTGGTCATCAGTGTCCAACAGGCTTGTAAAAAGCCCAGAGTGTAAAAGCTCAGTCGGCTCATAATTTTTATCGGGGAACCGCTTTTGTTGCAGGGGGGGTTACCCAGCACGTGGCAGTCAAACAGTCGCCCAGAAAGCCGCAGCAGCTGCCAGGGTGTGAGGTTTTTTAGCGCCATTAAAAAATGGTTGTGATAGAAAGTTAGCTGATACTTGAGCGAACGCGTACTAATGTCGTGACAGCCGCCGGTTTCTTCGCCCAGATGAATCAGGTTAGCTGCTGGGTCGTACCAAATTTTGAGGCCAGTGCGGCGAAACCGCAGGCAAAAATCTGACTCTTCACGGACGGCACTGCCTTGAAACCGCTCGTCAAAGCGGAGGCCGTGGGTGGCAAACACCTCTCGCCGAAATGACATGTTACAGCCTCGGGCTGTGAGCACCTGCTGCGGGTTGACTGTGTGTACCAGGTCAATGTGATACCAGGCAATGCCGGGGTCCATGGCCTCTGGAGGCAAAGTTTGAATTTGCTTAGCGGCGTTGGACTCGGCTAGTTTCATCCGGTCAAAGACACGACCGGCCACAGCCCCAATATCCGATCGGGTTTGATAGCTGTGGGCATGGGCTGCTAAAAAGCCCTGGGGCAGTTCTACATCATCATCTAAAAATAGAATGATGTCCCCATGGGAGCGTTCTACAGCGTAGTTACGGGCGGCGGGTAGACTGGCCCAGTCCACTGTGTAGAGGGTGACTTTGGGGTTGGTTTTGAGGCTCTTGAGATAGGCTGTCGTAGCGGGCTCATGGGTCTGGGTCTGGTCGACGATAATCACTTCAAACGCCGGATAAGTTTGAGTGAGCACATTTTCAATCGTGCTACAGAGAACAGCTTCTCGACCATAGGTGGGAATAACAACCGAAATCAATAATTCTGAAGCCATAGTGATAAATATAGGGTGATAAAGATATGGCGGATCGACTACCGTCACGCCATTAGACAGGCTGGGGAGTTTCTTTGGGGTCTGGATT
This sequence comes from Cyanobacteria bacterium P01_B01_bin.77, assembly GCA_039028535.1. Taxonomy (GTDB): domain Bacteria; phylum Cyanobacteriota; class Cyanobacteriia; order Phormidesmidales; family Phormidesmidaceae; genus Leptothoe. Next base: position 20,989 of record JBCCHX010000041.1, on the reverse strand, counting down.
GGATGATCGTTTACGCGATCGCAACCGCCGTTTTTGCTTTGAATTGGCTAGCTCCCGTTCTTGCTTATCCAGAGTGGGAATTTTTAAGGCAATGCCAGCTGCCAACCAGTAATAAACCGAAACAGGATCCACATCGAGGGGATAGTAATAGGGAAAATAGCTAATAAATAAGATAAACACCCACATAGAGGCCGCATAGCCCCGTAGGTTCTTATCCTTGGTTTTTCGATAGGCCTTAAAGGTGGCCACCGTCACCGCCGTATATAGCACCATGATAGAGAGCAGTCCCAACGGACCCAGTTCATAGAGCAGCTTGGGATGGTAGGTTTCAATCAGACGAATGTCCCCAAAAATTCGAGCCCCGTTGGTGGCCCTGGCGACACCATTGCCTAGAATGCCGTCCTGGGCATCCATCACCTCCTCAAACTGCTGGATCACAAATTCATGGGGTGGAGACGCATCCCAGCGAGACTGAAAACTATCCACCCGCTCTTGCAGCAGTTCTGGATTGCGGATGGTTAGCCCCATTAGAATTAGCCCCAGTACCACACCGACGGGTACAAACCGTTTTAGGTTAGCTACCTGACCCGTCAAAACACTCAGGCCACCCACCGCGATGGGGACCAAAAACAATGCAATGCGCTGGCCAGACACCACCGACATCACAAAGACAACAACCAGGGAAATAATGCCAATCAATCGCCAAAACGCAGAACGATCGTTAAAGGCTGTGCCAAAGCTAAAAAACGCACTTGAGATCAAAAACCAGCCCCACTGCCAGGGAGCCACAAAGGTCCCCGGTAGTCGAATCTGACCTTGGGAGGGCGTATATAATAGGGCTCCTCCCACAAAACAGCGCGATGACAGCGATGCTTTAAATAGATCCACCCCCTGGGCTCCGGTGCCTTCCGTTCCAGCACACACCCCTGTTTTGAGCATCAGATATTGGGTAAACCCCAAAGCACAGGCCGTTATCACCAGCACAGCCTGGATCCGTAGCAAAAAGTACAGATCTTCTGATGTCCTCATCAGGTAGTAGATACAGGTAATGACCGGTAAATACCCCAACAATATTTTAATTCCCAGCACCCCCATCAAAAGCGGTTTTTCGCCCCCACCTGACTGGATCTGCTGGGGTAGATTGACGAGTAAAATATTGAGTAAAACAATTGATATCACCAGCACCAGCGGCATTTTTATCGCATCTGGTAGCAGGATATCTAGCCGCTTTTTGCGACACATTTGAATCACACCGATCAAGGCTGGGATGTAAAACGCATCCTTGGCCAGCTGTAGAAGCGAGTTGCCCCCTAGCATGTAGGTGACGGTGCCAGAAAAAGGAATATAGATAATAAATGCATAGAGCGCCTGTCGCTGATACTTAAAGGACAGACTGAGACAGAGCAGGCCAGCGGTCGCTGCTATCCCCAGGGTAGGCTCCACCATAAACCCTAAAACGAGCCCCACCAGTCCTGAGATCAAAAATGCCAGAATCGTAAACTGGATCAGCTGAGACCGAGCTTTGGCAGCTTCCCGTTCTTTGGCCCGCTGTTCCTTACGACTGAGGGTAGGCGCTGCCTGTTGCTCTGACGAAGCGGAGCGAGACCGTTTTTTAGAACGCTTTTTCGATTTTTTGGAGGCCATGGGCGGTGGGCGGCAGTACGACAGCAGGAATAGCTCGGAACATAGCGAGTTGCTAACTTCAATTTACCCAAAGCCGACTTGATTTATAGGCAAATCGCCTCAGAATTGCATCAACATTACAAGAACTTTTTATACCTGCGGAGGCTACCGTCCCAGCCGATTAGAAATATCTCGACACCCACCTGGAATGGTGGCGCGCGTTTTACTGCCACCCCAGGTACACAAATAGCAACGCTGACTTTCTGACAGCCGTCGTACGTTGGAGAGGTCCATCCCTTCTACGACTGCTCCGGTAAATGCCCCGGTTTCGTAGTCAGGGGTATCATTGCGTGTCCGAGGGGTGGCCGTATCGGGAGTGCCATAAAAGAAACGGGCACCCATGAGATCGGCCCCAGACAAATCAGCATCGCACAGCACCGTACGGGCAAAATCGGTGCGCACCAAGTCGCACTGGGATAGGTTGGAGCGGATCAGATTAATCCCGCTGAGGTCAACCCAGCGCAGATCTTTGCCTGAAATATCGCCAGCTGCCAGCATCACGCCAATATCAATCACCCGAGTGCCATTTTGTCGGTCCTCGGCATAGCCACCACTGCCGTCTAAGATGGGACGCCCCAACCTCTGGTCGCGAGCTAGTGGTGTTAGCAGTTTGGATCGCGATAAAAACCGTAGAACCTTAGCTTTGCCCTCGCCATCGATGCTGCCCAAGATAGCAGCGGTGCGGGCTTCAGCAATAATGCGTTCCTGGGGCCAGTCTTCTAATAGTCCTTCATCGTCCAACACCAGTTCTGAAATGCCCTGGAAGTAAGCATCAATGGTTTGCTGCTGAGTGATGAGATTCTGCTGAGTGGTCAGATCGCGGGAGATAATAAACTGTCGCCAGGCCACGTACAAAGCCAGAATGGCGATAAAGATTTGCCCCAGGGCACCAAGAAAATCACCCAGGGCACCAATGGCATTCCAATTTAGGGTAGCGCCCCACTGCAGCAGACTGGCGTTGAGTCCGCTCACCTGCATCAAACCGTAGATGCCCAGGAGCAGCCCAGGAATAGCAATAATCAGCGATCGCTGTTCTGGGGATAGGTCATTTACCACCGCCTGCAGGGTGGGCATGGCCAGCCGAATAGAAATCCCCAGGGCAATTAAGGAACCAAAGAAAATTAGCCAAAAGCTATCTAACCCAAGACCAATTAGGGTGATCAGGGTGGATGCGATCGCAACTAACAACGGTATAGATAGTTTCATCGGTGCCCGCGACGGCACCACCGCCACCTCTTCAGCATGGGGTTCTTCAGTGGGAGACGCAAAATCGGGATCTGGATTGTAATCCACCGTAAATCTTTCGGAAAATCTTTCCGATGCCTGGGGCGATTGAGGCCTTGACTCTGCAGAGTGCAGGGCGGCGGAAAGTTCCTCAGAATCACGATTAAACGACTCTTGGGCACTCATACTGAAGTTAACTCGGGGGCTGCGTCAGGTTGCATCAAGCTCATACAGATTGTCTTCACCCAAAGGATGGTTAGAAGGACAGGTGCGTCAACATCTTTACGCAGTAGAGTTTAGCCCGAAAGCGACGTCTAGCCTTAAACTATCAGCAGAGATTATACGATTTACTGGCCCTTGGTCTTGATGTGCAATGGTGACGGTTCTGATTTTATTAGCAGCGGTAGGCATCTTGGTGTGGGGATTTATTCGAGCCCGACCTGATGGCAAATTAGGGGTGTTTGCCTGGCTGCAGTCGGTGGTGCTGATGGTGCCCTGGTTAGCCTTTTTTGGGTTATTTACCTTTGGCATTTATCTCAACATTGTCTGGGTACTGGCCTTGGTTGTGGTTTCAACCGGAATATATATCTACTTAGGACGCCAGTTGCGCATCCTGGCCAAGGCGGCTTCCCCCAGTGCGGCTTCGGCAGAGCCGCAACTAACAGAGCTACAACCGACAGATATGTCATCTCAGCCAGAGCGGACAGAACCCTTAGAACCAGCTTCTGCAGCAGAATCATCAGCATCCACCACCAGTCCAGAAGCCGGTGCTAGCACAGTTAACTCTGAACCCGCCATTGTTCCAGCGATTCCCACCGAGGATCTCGGAGAGATCGAAGCTATTTTTGGTGTGGATACCTTTTTTAGGACTGAGACCGTACCCTACCCGGCGGGGGTTTTCTTTAAGGGCAACCTGCGGGGGGAACCAGATGCCACTGTTAAAGCTCTCAATGCCCAGCTAGAAGATCGCTTTGGTGAGCGCTATCGTCTGTTTTTGATCGATGGTCCCGATGAGCGACCGGCCATGATTGTGTTGCCTAGGGATACGGATCCAAAACCTGCAAATTTGCCTCAGAAACTGGTGGCTGGAGGACTTGCGATCGCAACACTGATCACCAGCCTAGAGACCGGTGCTTTGCTTCAAGACTTTAACCTGTTCGAGCAACCAGAACGCTGGCCAGAAGTCTTCCCCACCGCCCTCGCCATTCTCGCCATTCTCGGCGTCCATGAGCTAGGCCATCGCTGGCAGGCCCAGCGCTACCAAATCAAACTTAGCCCTCCCTTTGCGCTACCCGCGTGGCAGTTGGGAGCCTTTGGCACCCTCACCCGGTTCGAATCTGTCCTGCCAAACCGCTCCGTCCTATTTGACATCTCCTTTGCCGGACCGGCCGCTGGGGGGCTACTGTCCTTAGCCATGCTGCTAGTCGGGCTAATCCTTTCCCACCCCGGCAGTTTCTACCAGCTGCCCGTCGAATTTTTTCAACAATCCATCCTGGTGGGCACCCTGGCCCGGACAGTCCTGGGGGACACCCTGCAAACCACCGACTTGGTAGATATCGAGCCACTGGTGATCATGGGCTGGCTTGGTTTAGTGATCACCGCCCTCAATGTCATGCCCGCCGGTCGCCTAGACGGAGGCCGTGTGGTCCAGGCTATCTATGGTCGTAAAACTGCTGGGCGGGCTACTGCCGTTACCCTAGTTCTCCTGACCATCGTCGCCCTGGCCAATCCTCTGGCTCTTTACTGGGCTGCCTTAATTTTGTTTTTGCAACGGGGCCAAGAACGCCCCTGCATGGACGACATTAGCGAACCCGACGATGCCCGTGCGGCTCTGGCCCTGTTGATTTTATTTTTAATGCTGGCCACGCTGCTGCCGCTCACGCCCAGTTTGGCCGGACGTCTCGGCATCGGCTAGCTAACAAGGGTCGTAGTTGACTGGGACATTAAACCAATACCCAGCAGCAGGGTCGTCAGGATTGTAGTACGGGCTATAGTCTATTTTTTTAGCTATTTCCAGCGCCTTTTGATTCAAAATCATATATCCAGCGCTGTTCAATGTCTCTGGTTCACCGACTAAGGTGCCATCCACTAAAGAAACTTGCACAACTACGCTCACCGAATCACCAGGAGCGTCATCTAAACACGCTAAGGCTGGAACCGACGGTAGATACGCTTCAATGGCTTCTAAATGGATGGGAAATTGCTCAAAGTCAAGGGATTTACCTAGCACCCAAGCCGTCATATTCCCCTTAAACTGGCTGCCGCCCTCTTGATACTCCTCGCCCATTAGCGCATCGTTAAAGCCGGTATAGTTCTCACGGTTCTTTAGCTTTTTATCTAGTTCAGTCTCGCTAGGATTAGCAGGCGGCTCGTCTATGGGATTTGTTGTACCTGCTTCTTCTTTCGGTTCTTCCGGTTCCTGTTCTTTCTCCGGCTCTGGCTCAACCTCATCCAACACGTCTAGATCGCTTAGCACCCGTTCTTCGAGCAGAACCTCCCCTGGTTCCTCTAGCGGTGGCGGCTCTTCTTCTGGTTTTGGCAATTGGGGCTCGGTTGGCTCATCGCCCTTTGCCAGCTTTGGTAACGACACCACCTGAATAACGTCCGATTCAGTTAGCTCCGGCTCCGACTCTGGCGGTTTAGCTAAATCTGGCATGGGTAGAGCCAGTACCAGACCATGCAACCCAATTGAAACCATGATCAATGGCGTCACCCAGTTATTTAATTGGTTCAGGTGAAATTTGGCCATTGGAAAGTTGCTGTAATCAACCGTCAACCCCCTAATACAGCATCAGGATTGACATTTAAGGACCAAGATCGGCTTTTTAAGACTGCCCCATCTATCATTCCTCCCAGACCCTAAAATTAGCTTCTACTTTAGACAATTTTTTAATTGGGGTGCCACAGCAGGCATCACCCATTGATATTCGTCACCCATCCGTCACCCATTGGCTACTATCTAAACTGGAATCGGATCACTGCTCCTTTTAACCCGCAACTCTCCATGGCCTCAGCCAAAAACGGAAAAGTCGTCACCCTAATAGTCCTAGGACTATTGTTCTGCTTGGGGGTGGTGTTATTTGTACAGTTAAGCACTGTCCAGCAAACATCCCTACAGCCTGCCGCTATGTCTGCTTCAACCCTACTGAGCGATCCTTTTTTACAAGCACCCACCGAGTCATCGGTGCGGGTAGTCTGGTTTACCGAATTTGAAGGAAGCGACCACACAGTTATCTATGGCCCCAGCGACACGGTGGGTGCCGCCACGACAACGCAGCTTAGCCGCACCCGAGAAGATGATAAATCCTATACGGCTCAGCCCTATGATCAAGTCACTAAGCGCCCCATCTGGCGGCATGAAGCTGAAATTAACGGACTGCGCCCCGGTTTACCCATGCCCTATTTCGTGAGTAGTACGGATGCTGCTGGCACTCCTATTCTTAGCGATCGCTTTACCCTCAGCGCGTCGCCTCCGTCGGGGCAGTCTCTTCAGATTCTGCTGACTTCAGACCATCAGCTAATGCCCATGACCGCTGCTAACCTGCAAAAAGTAGAAGAAACCATTGGCCAGGTGGACGGCGTTTTTCTAGCAGGGGATCTAGTCAACATACCTGACCGGGCCTCAGAATGGTTTGACGATACGCGGGGGGGAGCCTTTTTCGCCTGTTTGCAAGGGCGTGGTAGCTATACCCTGGAAAAAAATGGGACGTCTACTGTTTACAAAGGTGGCCGACTCATCCAGTCGGCTCCCCTGTTTACTGCTCTTGGCAATCATGAAGTGATGGGTCGCCATAGCACCACTGCCGGTCTAGATGAGCAGTTTAATGACCCAGTCCCTTGGGATGCGGCCAAAGCTCTCTATGATCAGCACGAAAACGTTTTTAACCCTAACAACAGGGACGACGTTAAACAAAACTGGCTAAAAAATCAGTCGTTTAATGTAGATACCTACAATGAAATCTTCTCTTTACCCAAAACGCCCCGCGACAATGGCGAAACCCAGCGTTACTACGCCACTACCTTTGGAGATGTGCGGTTGGTATCACTGTATGTCACCCAGATTTGGCGTTTGTTTACCATAGACGACGACGTTAGGGGACGTTATCAAGAGAAAGTTGCTGACCTCAACAACCCTGCCAACTGGGGGCATGGCCAACTCATTTTTGAAAGTATTGAACCCGTTAGCCCCCAGTACGAATGGCTCCAACAAGAACTCGCTAGCGACGAGTTTCAACAGGCCAAGTACAAGATTGTTATGCTACACCATCCACCCCACACCCTCGGTGGCAATATAGTGCCTGCCTTTACTACCCCAAGACCCGTATACGATCAAGATAAAAACGGGTCTCTCGCCGGTATTCGCTATGAATATCCCAAAGCGGATGACCACATCATAAAACACCTGTTGCCACTGCTCGAAGAAGCCGGAACACAGCTAGTCTTTTATGGCCACTCCCACCTGTGGAACCGGTTTGAGAGCGATAGCGGCCTGCAGTTCTTAGAATCCTCCAACGTTGGCAATAGCTATGGTGCCCACATGGCCGACAACCCCAGACCGGTCCCCGACGACCATCGCTACCAAGAAACCTATGACGCCACCGGAGATCCCAACGGTCTCACCCCCATAGTCCCCACATTAGAACCATTAAACGATGGTGAGGGTAACCCATTACCCTATATCGCCAGTAACGACATCACCGCCTTTAGCATTTTAAACACAGGCTCAGGCACCATCAGCAGCTATTACTTCGACACCAGCCAGCCCACATCAGACGTCGTACGATTTGATGAATTTAAGATAGGACAGCCATGACATTCCCCTTTGATGCCGATGCCACCCAGCGGCGGGTAGACAACTTTTGGCAGCTAAGCGCTAGCTTTGGCATGGAGCGCAACGCCTACCACAACTATCTCAATGAGATTGTGAGCGATCGCTATGCCCTGGTCAAAGGTCTGCAAATCCTGCGCGATGAGCTACAGTTTGCGGCGGCTAGCCCCACCGATATTAAGGCCTGTGGGGCAGACATGAACCTCCCCAGTGTGGTCACCACCCTGGCCTATACTAACTGTGGCGATCGCATCCACCAGGGGGAAGCCACTAAACGTTATCGCGATGTGGTCGCCTCTCGGTTTGCCACCCTTTCCGAAATTGGCGAACTCAAGTTAGAAGCATTTTTCCCAGCGGGTGGTGGCACCGACAATGGCGCAACGCTAGCCCATGTTACCGTAGCGCACGAGCTAGACGAACAGCTTAAAAATCGCATCTATGCGGGCAATCCTCAGTCCATTTCGCTGGTGGCCATTGACCTCAAGACCCATGTGGGCCGCCTGCGCGATGGCGATCAACAGGTCTATGGTAAAACCCGAGAATCTCCCTGGCGAGAGCCTCGTGATGCCTGTGGCGCCATTGTAGGAGCCCTCACCCAATACAATCAGCACAATCTAATTCACCGTCGTATCCGTGACGACCTGCGAGAGCGCAATTTTCAGTATCTCTCCAACAATAAGATTTTTACCGATGACGGAGTGGATATCACCATGGCGATTGCATCAGCTATTGTGGCGATTCGGGGTATTCGTAATACAGCAATGGCACTGCCCCAAGAGTTAGATGAACGGGGGGTGGCTCACTTAACGGCTAGCATGACGGTTAATCGCCCTTCACGGGATGATTTGGTGATTTACCTGGCACGGGCAACGGTGTTTAACGGCAAGATTCGGATTCAGGGGTTGGGGACAGAAGCCGAGAAGTACGACGGTAGACTGGTGGAGTATGCTAAGGAGCGGCGACTGCAGCTGCGTTACGCAGATTGGGACTGCGAGAATCTGCCGATAGAAGAGATTGACTACAAAGTGAGGGCGTCAGAAAGGTAATGGCTGGCTCAGATAGTATGCGAAGGGATAGCAGCTTTGTTAAAGCAATACTACAGATCTAAAGATCAGACAATACCCAGTTGCTCCAGATAATAGTTTTTTTGACGGCCCAGAAACGTAAAAGTGATTGACGTCAGGGAAACTGCAATGCAATTTCCCTGTTTTTGAGATAGTTTTTCAGGCGTTGCTGATCCTCGGAATGATTTCATCCGTCAAATTCAGGCCAATAGGGCATTTTGCAGATCGGTTCATCCTCTAAATCAGCAATGGCAGTTTTCACAATAAACTACGCAAACACAAAGTCTCGCGGAATATTTACATTGGTTGAATCGGCAATGATGGCAATACGATCTGTTTGACCATGTTGGTTCGTGAAATACACCTCAGTATCCTTGACGTGCTTGCTGCCAATGCCATGGGAATATGTAAACTTTAGACTGTACCCTTTATACAATTGTTCATGACCATGGGGCGCATGATGGGGGGCATGTCCACCTCGCGCATAGAAATCGTATACTTCAATTTTGTCGTAAACATGGTCGAAGTGCCCTTGAATGGGATCCCAATCCATAATTGTGGCATAGCCATCGCCTTTCTCGAAATACGAGACTCCCCAAGAATGTCCTCCGAGAACAAAGGTATCTGAGCCTTTGCCACCATAGAGCTTGTCATATTGCCTGTTCGAGTCAAATTTGGTGCCAAATCCATTGAGGCGATCATTGCCTTCACCACCCACAAGTTTGTCGTGACCTTTCCCCCCGATTAGAATATCGTTATCTTCTTGGCCATAGAGCTTATCATCGCCCTTGCCACCATCGAGATAATCGTGTCCCCATCCGCCTTTCAGCTTATCGTTATCTTCTTGGCCATAGAGGTAATCATTGCCCTTGCCACCATCGAGATAATCGTGTCCCCATCCGCCATAGAGCTTATCATTGCCCTTACCGCCATAGAGCTTATCATTGCCCTTACCGCCATAAAGGTAATCCTTACCATCATCACCGTAGAGGGTGTCTTTTCCCTTACCACCGTCTAGAAAATCGTGCCCAGTGCCACCATAGAGGAAATCGTGCCCACGTTCTCCATATAAGTGATCGTTTCCACCACCGCCGTAAAGTTTGTCATCTCCTTCACCGCCGTACAAAAAATCATTGCGAGAAAAAACTGGCTGAATGCTGATATGTCTAGGAGGAACACCCTCTCCATAGATTATGTCATTACCCTTGTAACCGTAAACCTTGTCGCTTCCTTCATGGGCATAGATTTTGTCATTATGCTTAGTGCCATGGATGACATCGTTACCTAATGTTCCAACAATTGTATTTGTCATTTGCAGTACTTTTAGATGATAGATGTGACTGTTTACCGTAGGCTGTTTGTTGTTGCCTGGGTATATATTGAAGATAGTGAAGCTACAACCTCAGTACAATAGAGCTTTCAGCCCAATGCGATGGAGTTTACAGCTAGAATTTGGGATATATCAGAACTTGATGTTGCAGTTTTCTGCAACATCAAGTTCAGGAGAAAAGTTTCCCAAAGCCAACTCCACCGACTCACCCACCACCATCACCGCTGGCAACTGCCTCGGTAAGAGCGTAGACTGCATATCCTCAGGAAAATTAACCGTCAGAGAACCACTCACATAAATCCGCGCCGCCGGATTCGCCATCCGCAACGCCTGTAACCGAGTTACCACATCCTCATCATTCAACGTAAGTGAGCGATCTTCTATCCATGAGCTAACCGGATAAGTTTTATTTGGCTAGTCAGGTTTGATTGACCATTGGCCAACCTGAAAGAAATAAACAAACCAGCTGACGATGCCTATAAACTTTATTGCATCTTCAATCAGAGAGAAGATTGGCCCTTTAAAGAGAAACGTTATAGGGTCGAGCAAATAAACAAGGCCTAGAAAAACCGAAAGGCCAAAAAAGAGTAGGGCAGTCACTAGTAGCCTATAGTTTGTCTTGTAAATTACCCGGTAGAACTTGTAAAGATAACAAAGAAAAAACTAGCGTAGCTGAGATATATTAGGTTTTCTGGTATTCCTAAATTGGAAACACCATTTCATGCAGTAGAAAAGCATCGTCAAGACCGAGAACGAAGGTCAGCACTGCCGAAATTAGCAAAAAGTGTCTGAGACCGGTTTCACGCTGGCGTGAAAGTGCTGTGGCACCAAACAAACAAACGGCGGCGGCAGCGGCCCAAAAGAGAGTACATATCTGCGAGAGAAATCCCGAGTAGACAGGCATTTGGCCAACAGCGGTAACGTCTCGCGTTAAATCATCAACCGGTACTCGTTGAAAAAAACTAAGCAGCAATACCATCCCTAAGGGGATGACTGAGATAACGGTAATTAAACCTGCTAGGGGTATGTTTGAGTCAGGTTGCTTAGCAAAGTAACGGGTTGAGCTGCTTTTAAGATTACTTTTGGCCATTCAAAGCCCTTAGTAATTACTTTAATCAAAATTAAAAGAATAAAGGTTTGCACAAGTTACAGATGCACTCTAATCTTTTGACGTTTGGTTAACGATATCTTAATTTCAGCATCGCTTCGTAGAAAATCTGTTTCGGATGGCATCCTTACCAGCGCTGATGATGCTACGGATTTCTTAAAAACTAACGTGCCAGTCCTAACCAGGACGGTTATGATGACCCTAATAATTGATCACCTAACTTTGCGGAATTACCATGTCTCAGCAGCGCAACCTACTGACCGTATTAGGCTGTTCTAGTTCCCTAGCTCTAGTACTAGCGGTAACCCCAACAGCCTTAGCCAACCCAATAGAAAACCAGTCAGCTAACGACGCTCATTCTTTGCCCACCTTAACCCAGGCAGACGATAACCCCATCATGGATGCTCTAAGCTGCAGCTGTGCCCGCTGCGTTATGGGACAACAAGCTAACCTATAAGAGATGACGAGAGTTGTGACTTAGCTGCCCGATACTAGGGTTACACCAAACAAGCCAAGGCCTAACAACAACACACAGCCAGCCCCAACAAATCTTAGCCACTGGTGCAAACGACGATAACGCCGTTTGTTTAGATGCACTTTGCGCTCGGCGTAGTTTCTGCCCATCAAGGCTAACGTACCAATCCAGGCTAACGTAATAGCCATCCCTACTGAGATGGCTATTACCATGGCAATGCTGGGTACCAGCAAATTGTTGGCAGACCCGTAGAGCAAAATCAGTAGGGCACCGCTGCAGGGCACAGAACCAATCGCTAAAGACAGCCAATCGCCGATTCGCTTCGGCTCAACACAGGTAATGCAGCTACAGTCGACGGCAAGTGCAGTATCAGCAGACACCTGCTTAGTCAGGTCAGGATACAGTACTAAGTCAGCCGCCTTAGCCCCAAGGCCGACTGGCTCGACTTTGTGCCGCCGAGGAATGGCTTTCCAAAGCATCCAACCACCGATGATGGCAATTGCACCATAGCTCACCAGCTGCACCAGCCGGTAGTTATCCGGTGTACTTTGGCGCAGTACTAGGGTAGTTAGCACGACTATCCCAATGGCTGACAGGACGTGAAAAACAGCAATTTGAATGCCCATGGTGAGCCCTCGCCGTAAGCTCCCTCCCTGTCCAACAAAGTAGGTCATAATAACTGCTTTGCCATGCCCAGGTCCTAGCGTATGGAGCACGCCATAGCTAAAGGAAATTAACAGTCCCCATAGGAATGTGATTGGTGAGCGCTGTCGGTGTACATTGCCTACAGCCTGGGTGAGTGTGGCTGAAGCCCTTGCCTGTAAGCGCTGCCACCAAGGGCCTGAAGAGGGCCCTAAGGGTAATGATGGTTGCCCAGCCGACGGCGTCTCGGCCAGGGTTAGATGATTGAGAGTCAGGGCATAGCTGACATCAATCGGACGGGAGCCATCTACCTGAAATACCTCATAGATGGTGGGTTGTGACCGCAGTTGCCCCTCTACAACCACTGGAGTAAACATCCCCGGTGTTGCTAACGCCTGCTCTGGTTGAATGTAAACTATCTGGTTAGGTGGTGGTGATGGTACATGGATGCAGGCTCCAACATAAGGAACAAGTAAAAAATCTGTTACCTTTTCAGCTTGATTCCAGGTCAATGGCAGGATATAGCCCGAAAGTTCTACAGTTTTTCCTATCCATTGCGAGTTGATAGATTGAGACTTTTGCTGCCAGTAAGCCTGAGCCTGATCAATCTGGGACAACAACGCTTCTACATCCAGATCTTGGGCCTGAAGCTTTTGATTTAAGCGCAACACCTCTCGCGACTCCAGGCTAGCTGGGCTGGGCTGGTTTTCTTCTACCCAGGTCTTTAGCCCTGCGAGGGTTGCCAGATCGCGAGTTTGATCAATAGATAAATGGGCGTAGGGATTTTGTAGACTGGTCGCAGAGGGCTGTAGATTTTCCCAGGTAAGGGCTGTCTGCGCCAGGGTTGAACTGGCTACACACCAGACTAGACAAAAACTAACGATGAATACCCTAAAGTATCGGCCCCATCGTCTAAGAAAAGCCAGAGAAAAGAGCGGGTCAACTTTAATCTTAAGTTTAGCTATCTGATAGGGCACAGGGTATTACCCCAGAAAGGAGAACATGCCGTCCATTGTAGGTCACCCTCTCTGGTCGATGACTGAGCCTGGTAACGTACCGCTAAGGCATTTGTCGCGTCAAGAAAAATGTTGAAGTTGATTACTAGAATTTAGATAAATAGTTTCAAGTTTCATGGCCGATCTGTATTGAATGCGAGGCGACTGGGAACTAATATGCAGGTCGTAAATACTGTTGCCTAATGCTGCCAAAAGCAATAGATATTGCTTTTCCTTATCAATCGTCTTAGAAAAACGAGCTGCAGAAATTGGTATTTTGAGACACAATGAATATTAAAGCAACACATATGTTGTTAAAGTTGCGTGTTTTAGGACACCCCATCGAGGTAACCCATGGTTGTAGCTGCTCCAAACCTTGCTAACTCTGTCGATAAGCGCCTCACCCTGACGACGGGTGATCTGGCGGAAAATACCACGGTGATTCGTTCCCTAGACTGGGACCGAGACCGGTTTGATATTGAGTTTGGCCTGCAGAACGGTACCACCTACAACTCCTACCTGGTGCGGGGGGAAAAGACAGCGCTGATTGATACATCCCACGCTAAGTTTCGCCAGCTTTATATGGATGCACTGACGGGACTGGTGGATCCAAAGGAAATTGACTATATCGTCATTAGTCATACCGAGCCGGACCATAGCGGACTGGTGAAGGATGTGTTGGACCTAGCTCCCCAGGCAGTGGTAGTGGGGGCAAAGGTAGCAGTTAAGTTCCTTGAGGACCTGGTACACCAGCCGTTTGAGTCGATGCTGGTAAAAAATGGTGACACTCTGGACCTGGGTAAAGGGCATGTATTGGAGTTTGTCAGTGCTCCTAACCTACACTGGCCCGACACAATTTTTACTTACGACCAGAAGACAGGGCTGCTCTATACCTGTGATGCTTTTGGTGCCCACTACTGTACCGACGATACTTTTGACGAAGATCTCGAAGCGCTGTCTCCCGACTTTCGCTTTTACTACGAGTGTTTGATGGCCCCCAACGCCCGCTCGGTAATCTCTGCGATGAAGCGTATGGATAAGCTGGGGGAGATTAGTACCATCGCCACTGGTCATGGTCCCCTGCTCCGTCACAATTTAGAAGAGCTCACAGAACGCTACCGACGCTGGAGTAATGAAAAGAGCAAAGCTGAGAATATGGTGGCGGTTTTCTATGTGTCGGACTATGGCTATTGCGATCGCATCTCCCAGGCCCTAGCCAAAGGCATCACTAAAACCGGTGTCGCCGTCGAAATGATGGACATGCGTTTGGCAGACCCCCACGATGTCAGCGAAGTGGTTGGACGGGCAAAAGGCATCTTGATGGGCATGCCTCCTTCCTTTGGCCAGGGAGCAGAAGAGGTACAAACAGCCCTGGGCGCTATATTAGCAGCTGTCAATAAAAAACAAATATTTGGCCTCTTTGAGTCCTATGGGGGTGATGACGAGCCAATCGACACGCTACAGAGCAAACTGCAGGATTTAAACTTGAAGGTAGCCTTTGACCCCATTCGAATTAGAGATACACCATCTGAGCAGCTTTATCAGCTATGCGATGAAACAGGTACTGATTTAGGTCAGGGTCTGATTAAAAAGAAAAAAATTAAACAGATCCAATCCTTGGATGCTGATTTGCAAAAGGCCCTAGGTCGCATTAGCAGCGGTATTTATATTATTACAGCCGCTAAAGGTGAGATTACCGGTGCGATGCTAGCATCTTGGATTTCTCAAGCCAGCTTTAAACCCCTGGGCTTTACCGTTGCTGTTGCCAAGGACCGGGCCATCGAATCTCTCATGCAGGTGGAAGATACATTTGTACTCAATATCCTCGAAGAGGGTAATTATGCTCCCTTGA
Source organism: Cyanobacteria bacterium P01_B01_bin.77 (assembly GCA_039028535.1). Classification (GTDB taxonomy): domain Bacteria; phylum Cyanobacteriota; class Cyanobacteriia; order Phormidesmidales; family Phormidesmidaceae; genus Leptothoe. The sequence goes on along the minus strand of JBCCHX010000041.1, from coordinate 5,788 downwards.
TGAAGCATTTTCTAAAGCGTTTTCCACCCGGTGCCGATCGCTTTGCCGGAATTCGTACTCGGCCAGCTGAGAACAAGTCTCCCATTCTGGCCGACGCTCTGGCTTATCTGGAATGTACGGTTAATACCCGGATGGAGCTAAGCGACCATTGGCTGGTATATTGTACCGTTGAAGATGGCAAAGTCTCCAAAGATGAGGCAATTACCGCCGTACACCACCGTAAGATTGGTAACTACTACTAAAGTCATTTGTCTCCCTTAAAGTAGATAGCATCACCGGTTTCCTTCTGTTCAACATATACGAGGGGATAGTTGGTGAGCCATTTCACATTTAATGCATTCTAGATCCCACAGAGCCAACCACTTTCCATTCTGAGGTCTGTAAAAAGCATTCGGGAAACTTAATGTAGAGCAGGACCTGTAAACTTGTGGGTATAGACCACAAACAGTACAGTGCTGTTGACTTAATCGAATCTTGGAGGTGTGGTCAATCAGCATATCTTAAAGGGCGACAATAAGCTTCAAGTCTATAGTTGTCACCCTTTAAGCAAGATGCTAGAGGGGTCGATATTAAACCGCTGTCATTTCTCCTTCTCCTAGCTCAATTAGAAACTGCATGGCTTTGGCAATATATTTAGCGCATTGATGGGGAGAGTCTTGGTAAAACGAGCGCCAAGCTTTGGCTTTGTCTTGTAGATATCGGTGGGCACGGTGATCGCCACCGTCGAGCCAGGACAAACGAACGGCATGACCCACTAGAACATCTAGCACAATATAGTCATCTACCTGCCAGTCAGGGTTGGTATCAAACAGCTCTGAAAGCTCCATCAGAGCCTCAACATTGACCTGACGATATTCAGGGGATTGGATTTTGTTAAACAAATGTTCAATTCGTAGGGCAAAGTCTTTCTCCTCAGGTGTGGTATCTGACAAAATTAGATCGCTTACCAGACGGTTACGACGTTCTAGCTTATCACCAATAACAATTCCTTTGCAGTGTCTAAGCAATCGCCATACCCGTGGGTAAAAATCTTCAGGCACGCGGTTAAGGCCACCTTCTCGCTGACGTCGGTGCAGCCAGTCTCCTTCAGCGGGGTCGTTCTCTTCTGCTTGGGGGAGGACCACCCAGTTAACGGCCTCAGGTTTGCGAGACTGAAGTGATTCTTGACGAAATAAACTATTGTCGAGGCCTTCGTAGCCAGCTAGTACCTGTCGTAGCCGCATCTTAATCTCAAAAGGACTCATGGCCATGAGTGTCTCGTAGGCTTCGTCCTGGGTACAGTACTGTTCGCGACAGATCTCGCTGTTGATTAGCAAAATCAGGTAGCTGACACGCAGGGTGAGCAGACCCTCAAACAGCTCAGGTTCTGAGTTGATTAGTACGCTGAGGTAGATCAAGATCTCTTGGGTGAGGGTGCGATCGCGAATATCCTCACCACAAAATTCATTGATTTTGGCCAGTAGCTCCTGAGGTGCCAGCGGATCCGTAATCAGCGAAGCCTCACTGTAAGCCTTTCCCACCGCAATTTGCTTTTGCCGCACCAGCAGTTCTGTTGCGGCATCTGCCAGACCGATGGCCATTTTGTCTAACAGACCCGCCGCCCGTCGAACAATGGCCCATAGCTCTAGACGACCTGCTTTGATGTAAATCTCATTTAACAAATTAGCCAGGGTTACCTGCTCTCCCGTTTCCGCTCCCCAGCCAGTGTCATAAGTGAGAGTTTTTAATCGACGCAGGTTGCTAAGCAGCTCAATCTGTTCGTATAGATTGTCAGATGTCTTCAGTGTTTCTAACAGACGCTCGCTATCAACTTCTCTCTCTAAATCCAGCTCTTGAATCTGACTCAAGGGCTGAGTATTACCCTCCGAGAGCGGTAAATAGGCCGAAATTGGCATCGTGTAAGACGATAGGGGCTGGCTGGCATCTGCCAGCGTCCGCTCTTCCATCCGCTCAGTCGCTGCCGTTAACATCAGCTGAAACAGCGAACCTACCTTGACCGGTACGCCGTTACATTCACCATCTTTAAGCTCAAAAATCAGCTGTAGCAGCGCTGAATCGCTAATGGACTTATGGCCCAGCTCAAACATGCGGTGGGTTAACAGCAGTGTCACCGTCGGACGACCGGGTTCGTTCCAGTGCTCGTGAATATAAGACAGTTCGCTACGGATTTGGGCCACTAAAAACTGATAGTCAAGGGTGATATAAAACTGACTCGGGTCCAGAAAGGCAGGAACAAACACCACCGTCTCCCGCTGAATTCGAAAAATTCGCGATGTGGTCAGACTGCGCAGACGACGATCAGGACGACCGGTCGTCTGGAGTTTGCTGTTGCCCCCGATTTCCGCATAGAGATCCGCCAGGTCTGTAGACGTACGCACCTGCACCGGGTCGATCTGTTCTAAAACCTGAGTCTCAATTCCGTAGTTGGCCAACTGTTGCTGCAGTTCACTATCCTCTGACAGTAGAGAGATTTGCACAATAGGCTGACGGTTTTGACCTATTTTGAGATGCCGGGCCAGCGGGTCAATGTCTCCCAGGGTAATCAGCCCATCCTGAATCATTTGTCCCAGGTAGTAAAGACTTTGAGCCCATACCAGGGGGATATTATCATTAGGTTCTCGGATTTGACTGTGGGGATTTTCCCGCTCAGCCTCAATCATGGCTTTGGGGACGTAGTAAAGCTCTGGCAACAGGTCTAAACCATGTTTATGAATCGCTAAAGCTTCTAGACGCTCTTGATAAAAGGCAGCCTGATCGCCCTCATTCCGAAACAAGCTATTTAGCAGCAGATAGCAGAAAAATAGAGGCCATTCACATTCAATATGCTCAAAGTCCTTAAGTTCGCCGGGTTCGTAGTGCAGTCGCTCGGCATCTTCGACTACGGCCTGGTGTCCATCTCGCAAAAACCGCTTACAGCCATATTGCCCCTGCAGTTTGTCCATGATGGCCTCGTGGGTCGCCTTGAGCAAGTCAGGATCATCCACAGCAAAGGCGGGAAATCCAATCACGCTGAGAAGTGCCGCATCAATTTCTTTAGAACCCGATTCCCTCGGTAGCAGAGATTCCAGGGTAATGCGCGTCCGCGCGATCTCGTCCGGCAATACATGAATCACAGAGCCATGGCCACCCCTTACCCCAAATAGGTTCAGCCCGTTCATCGCTTCTAGCGCAGCCTTGGCCATGCCCACGGAGCTACCATTGAGTTCAGGTTTGCCGTGATTGAGTTTATTGCCTCGCTCCCAAATGCCATAGTCTGCTGTGCGATAGGCACGACCGATGTAATAGACCAAATTTTGGACAAAGTCGACCTCGTCACGGGTGTAGATAATCTGCAAGCCTGAGCTTGTCATCTGAGCCAGCATCAGCAGATATACAGCAGTGGCATCCAGCTGCAAATGACCCCACTCGTCATCGCCCACAACGGTACTGCCCGTGGGGGTATCATATTTAGCATGGAGCGCATCTAGCGGATCCTGGGTACGTTTAAACGTTTCCACCTTACGGGTTTGCTGCATCATGGCAAATAGCAACCCACGCATCAGCTTGGTTACACTTTGCTCTAGCTCGTAGGTGCGTCCCAGATTCTCGTCAATCTTGCGATAGGCCAGGGCCAATCCCCACACCGCCATAATGCTGTAAACATTGTCCCGGACCCAGGCATCGGTATAGTCGCCGTGGGTATTGATGGCGGTACTTGCTGGTAGCAGTCCTGTAACCGGGTTTTGACGCGACAGAATAACTGTCTGAATTTGCTGATAGTAATGGTTGAGGTGTTCTTGACGAGAGTTGAAACGAGACATGCGGTATTAGAGAATGACAGGAATTGCCTCGAATAGAATGAACCCATAGAAAAAGTCTTCTAAGGAAGCAAAAAATCTAAAAAAAGATTAAGGGACAAGAAAAATTAAGGAAGATGTCCATATTAACTCAACCCCCTGCAATATTCCCAGTCAGGCCCGTAGCCCCTGTGGGTCTGAGCCGATGGCAGTCTTTTCTCAGCAATCCTCTAACTGGGCTGTGACCTTAACAATGTCATCTAAAAAACGTCGTAAAATGCTGCCGCGCTGATCCAGATTATTGAGCAGAATGCTCAGCACTAGTGGCTCATGGCCAGGGGGGGTGAGATAACCTGAGAGCGAAGCATTGTGGCTGACAGCTCCCGTCTTACCGATAAAGCGGATGCCGTCTAGACGGTTGCGCAGGGTACCATTGGTGCCAGCGACGGCCAGGGAATTTCGATAGGTGGCTGCATGGGGAGATTGGGCCATGGCCTGGAGGGTGTCGACAAAGGCCTGGGGCGTGGCCAGATTATGGCGAGATAAGCCAGAGCCATCGACAATTTCATAGAGTTCTGGGTTGACCCCCAGACGCTGAAGGATTGTTTCTACTGCGTCAACACCGGCAGCGGTGGCGTCTTCAGCGGTGCGTGCTCCTAAGGACTTGAGCATAGCCTCGGCGTAGATGTTTTTACTATTGCGGTTTGTGCGTACCATCCACTGGGCTAAGGGAGGAGAGGTAACAGCGGCGAGTTCGGGGCCGTTTGCAGCTGCTGTGGTTAGACCGCTCTGGGCGACGGTAATTCCCTGACGAGTCAAGGTTTGGCGAAAGCGGCTGATAAAGTAATCGGCGGGGTTGGGTACGGCGACTGAGGCTGTATCGGGAGCGGCACCTGCGATCAGCTGACCGTAGACTCGCAGGATGGGACGGCTCAGATCGCGACCAATATCGATATATTCGGGTTGACCAGCGGCGACCGAGCGGGAGAAGTTTTCAATTTGCCACTGATTGTTGAGGCTAGGGTCATCCCAGGCCACCCGCAGAGGTTGCCCCACGGACTGAGGGTACAGCGTAAACCCCAGCTCGTTGGCGTTAATAATCAGACTATTGGCAGGGGCTCCATAACCTGCTTGAACGTCCTCCCATTCCCAGTTAGGGTTGACGGCTGGTCCTGAAAAGTAGCTGTCATTGCCCAGCAGGTTGCTGATAGTGCTGATGCCGTTGGTTTTCAGCTGGTTGGCTAGGGCGTTAAGTTGGTCATCGCTAAAGGTGGGGTCACCCCGACCCACGACCTGCAGATTACCGATCTGGGGTTGGCCATAAACTGATGTGCGAATGGTGAAGTTAGGTCCCAGACTGGAGAGTGCTGCCGCCGTTGTCAGCAATTTAACGTTGGATGCTGGGACAAAATAACGATCCGCATCGCGGCTGTAGATTACCTGGCCAGACTGGGTTTCGATTAGCACACCAAGGCGTGCCTTTTTGAGAGATGGCGCTTGGGCAATGGTGTCGATTTTTGGGGTTAAGTCAGCACGGCAGAGCGCGTTAGCTGAGGTGGTGGGCAGTAGTGCCGTGAAGAGTGCGATGAGTGGAACCCAGGGTTTGAAATAATTCATTTCTAGAATCTGGCGGGATGGCTTATGTAATAATCTGTCACTTGACACGCTCATAGCGGTGATCTACGTTTTTCATAAGGTCCGCAATTGCGATTGTGGCCTGTTCCACTAGAACCTAATATTTGGCACCGTCAGCAGGTGTTCGTACCACCATGCCGACGGCTGACCCCCAGAAAGCACACGCCAATCTGGAGGCTGGGTATTATTATGCTCCAGTCACCTCGATTAGCGAAATTTTTCGCGGGGTGGCTGGATTCATGGCGATTGCATTTGAGAAATAAGCTTCAGCCGCCTGAGTGAGAAGATGCTTACCATGGGGACCCAGACGAGGTAAGCATCACGATGGTACTATCAGCCGCATTTTTATCGCATTTCGAAGGGTTAGAAGACCCTCG
>JBCCHX010000040.1:0-66689 GCA_039028535.1 Cyanobacteria bacterium P01_B01_bin.77 | reverse complement strand
TCAGGCGGTTCATCTGGTCTGGCTCGATGACCAACCTCAGGTCTCGAACCTTTCACCTGAACGGCTGAAGATACTGAAGTTTCTGGGCGCTCCCTGCCAGAAATATTATTTGATTTGCTGACCAACCTGCGGAATGTCTGTGATCGGGTTTATGAAGGGCAAGAGTGCGCTTGCGATAGCGCGTCAATTCAGTGGAAAACAACGAAATTTCAATGGTGAAAACTTTTGGGCAAGAGGCTACGCGGTATCGACCGTGGGGTTTGAAGAGGACGCAGTACGCCGCTATATACGAGAACAGGAGGGAAATGACGCGAGTGGTCGGTTCTAAGCCGAGAGGTTAATATAGGTCGCCCACCCTTGGGGTGGCCACATTCATCAAGCCACCCGCTCATGCGGGTGGTGTCTGACTGTTCTATTTTCTCAATTAGCTTAGGCGACTATCAATTTCTTGAATGGACGCAATCGGTTACCCTGCCCACTCCCATTAACGACCGCCTAAAACGTCTCAGAGAGAAGCCTCTATTTTTCCAGAGGACCTTTGACGTCCCCGATGCCTATCGCACCAACAATCAAGTGGATCGCCCTATGAATTATCTAGACCGCGCACTCTATGTCATGCAAGACTTTCACGACACTTGGGATGTGGCTGAACACTCCGTTCGCTCCATAGTAATACTGTGGAACTTTCATCCATTCTGTCAGAAAACTCAGCAGTGACATGGAGGATACCTCTGTCCATTTGAGTAGCTTAATGGGTTCCGATATCATGATGATTGGATGCGCAATTTGTTAATTGCTTCTCCTCTTAACGGCAGAAGACCCTTAATTAAATCCTCTCACACAAACTTAGGTGGACTCAATTTTATTCATTTGCTACTCTCTAAGAACTTATGACATTGTCAGACCGCCACCTACAGAAATCGATACTCTTCAAATAGTTCACACAGACAGCAGTACCCTCACAAGCCAAAACTTGAGTAATACTAGCACCTATGCCACGACTAGCCCCTGTGATAATGGCCAACCTTGTTTTCGAGCAACATACAAATGAATATGAACTATGAGAGTTAAGTACTTGACTTATCTGGGAGCCGCCTGCAAATCTCTTTACATCATCGTTTGATTTAATCGCCAAATATCATTTTTTAAGAGGTGATAACTTCTGCAGATTCGCTTTCACATTCCACAAAAACTGAATAAACGAAGGTGCTCCTGCATCAATTTGTTTATCTATTCTGTGCTGTTCCTCTGTACGATCAAACTTCCAATAACTGCTGATGTACAGGTTGTTCGGGTCAACATTGCGTGAATCTTTCAGGTAATGCCTGATTTTCTTCATACTGTCAAATTCACAAGCCACCCAAATGTAAGGGTTTCCATCTTTCCAAGGAAGCGTTTTGATTTCATCAACAAGGGCATCCGAATTTGCACCGGGCTGATTATTAACAACCCACTTCAAATCTAATCCATCAGGTACGTTGAGAGTTTGTTTATCCACTTCACTGATGACTTCTATAACGGCATAACCTTGGGCATTTTTTGGTAGCTGTTCTAAATTACAACACAGTGCTGGTAGCCCTGCCATATCACCTGCCAGCAGAAACCAATCAGATTCATTATTAACAAGCTTTGTTGGCCCAGGACCATCCATAAGTATTTTGTCACCCGGCTTTGCTGATTCAGCCCATGTAGATGCCGGTCCACCGCCATGACTGTGCAGAGAAAACTCAAGTCCTAGTTCATTATCTTCTCGGCTAAATGAGCGAACGGTATAGGTTCGTCTTAGATATTTTGCTTGCTCAACCTGATTTTTATTATGCATAGCTTGACCATCAGTGGAGAAAAATAACTTTACATAGCCACTTTCATAATCTTCAGGAAAATCAGTTAAGTCATCACCTGTAAAAATCACTCGTTGCATGTGGGGAGTAACTCTTATGGTTTTTTTTACAGTTATCGTTCGACAGTTTGCTACAGCCATATATTATGCTAGACAGAGAAACAACTTAGATGAACATTAACATTTTTTATGTAAATGAGAATACCTCTCATTTACTATTTTTGTATCATGTTACCTTCTGCGCACTAAGGATTAGTGAGCCTGCTTTGCAGTAGGCAAGATAGGTATCGTAGTCTGGAAAATATGGAGACGATCTAAAGTCGTTAGAAGCAGTTTGAGCTGGTAAAGGAACACAGCGATAAGCTATATGTGTCCAACCAGCCGAAGATAGTAACGCCTGCCATTCTGTTGTTGATAGATTATGTACCGTGATCGGTAATGCTTCGACCCAGTAATTTGCAGCCGGATTGCCCTGATATAGATCAATCACAAGACCCAATTTCCCTCCAGGCATTGTTACTCGTAGCCATTCTCTTAGTGTTTCTAACGGTTGGGGCGTGTAATAAAGAGATTCAACAGAAATGATGTGGGAAAACTTATCTCTCTCGAATGGGATAGTAGCGCTATCCGCTGTCAAAAAACTCACATGGGGCAGTGTACACCGTGACAAGGCCAGTGCTATCATCTCGGCTGATAGATCTATCCCAATGCCACAGGCTATATGGGGGCCGATCAACTCGTTTAGTACCCAGCCAATGCCGCAGCCAGCATCGAGTACGACAGAGCTATCGGAAATCCCTAAATCATCAAGTAACTGCTGAGTTGCATAGAGATGACCCGCAGCCATGGCTTCACCGCGCCCCGCCTCGGCCCATTTGTCAAATTCGGAGGCAACGTCGCGACTGCTAGAAAATGAATTCTGATTCACTGTCATAATCCCCAAATCTCAACAGCTTCAATATCTTCAGCAGGTTTAAACCTAAACACTCGGCTATAAAAATAAAATTCAGCATCTAGAGCGCGCTTAATATTATCTGCCTTGCGAAACCCGTGCTGTTCTCCTGCAAATAACAAATACGCAACTGGGATATTCTTTGTTCGTAGGGCACTGACCATTAATTCAGCCTGGTTAGGCGGTACAATTTTGTCTTCATTGCCTTGCAAAAAGATGACAGGACAGGATAACTGGTCGGTAAAATTGATAGGCGATCGGGCCTCGTAAAGATCTTTACGTTCGGGGTAAGGACCCACTAGACTATCAAGATAACGTGATTCAAACTTATGGGTATCCAGGGCCAGGGCTGCCATGTCGCTAACGCCATAATAGCTGGCTCCCGCTTTGAACACATCTCGAAATGTGAGTGCTCCCAGGGTAGTATACCCCCCGGCACTGCCGCCATCAATGGCTAATTGTTCAGGGTCAGCTTTGCCCTGAGCCACCAGATAGTTGGCTCCGTTAACACAGTCATCAATATCAACAATCCCCCAGTTTCCTTTCAGCCGTTCACGGTAGGCGCGACCATAGCCTGTACTGCCACCATAGTTCACATCCAACACGGCAAAGCCACGGCTGGTCCAATATTGAATTGCTGGATTAAAATTGGCAGATGTAGCTGCTGTCGGTCCGCCATGGCTTTTGACTAACAAGGGAGGACGGGCACCTTCAGGGGCTATATAGTCTTTGTTTTTGGGGGGATAATAGATACCATAGGCAGAGAGATTGTTACTAGTCGGAAACGTAATATTTTCAGGGATAGAGAGATAGCCTTCATCAATCTCTAAAGTGCTAGAACGTCTTAACTCAGTTACCTGTCCGGTCAACAAATCTAGGCGGACCAGTACACTAGGACGGCTAGGAGACCCCCCTAAAAAGACAATAAAATCGGGTCCCACCTTCAGCCCCCCCATGCTGGCATAAGGGGTTTCGATCTCAGTGAGGGTCAGAGTCGTCGTATCTAACTGGACTAGATGTTGAACACCATTGTGCTGATAAGTACACACTAAACTTTTGGCAGAAGCAAATCCATAGGTTGACATACCAAACGCCCACTGGGGTGCGCCAAATTCAGCCTCCAGGGGATAAAGAGGTTCAACCGTTTGATTACGCCAGCGATAGAGGTTCCACCAGCCGGTAGCGTCTCCAATAAAGTATAAAATCCCATCAGGAGACCATTGGGGTTGAAAGATGGATTCGCTTGGGCCACCGGCCACCTTTTGAGGATTGGCTAGGGTGCCATCAGCGGCGATCTCGGCTAGCCACAGTTCGGTGCCATCCCAGGGCATATTAGGGTGGTTCCAGCTGAGCCAGACTAGCTGTTTTCCATCAGGGCTAAGGCGAGGGGTGGAGTAAAAATCATAGCCAGACGTTAAGACGGTTTGGGTTTGATCGTCTAGGGAAATAGCAACAATTGTATTGATGGCGGCTTGGTCGGTGTGGGTATGGTCTTCACGGACACAAATCAATCTTTGCCGGGGATGATCCACGACTCCATCGGCATAGCGTAATGCTTTTTCGGGTGTGAGCGGTGTGGGTGATGTGTCCGATGATTGCTGATACAGTCTCTGGTCTAGAAAATTGGCAAAGAATATATCCCCCTGGTCAACCCAATAGGCTCCGCCGCCATATTCATGAACACGAGTGCGGACATTAAAGTCAGTGGGTGTAACATCCGTTATTGCACCATCATCTGTGCGGCGCACGATCAGGCTTCGGCCTTTTTCGGTGGGTCGCAATTCGCTCCAGTAGATATCATTGCCGTCGAGCTGTATCCCTCCAAGACGAATGGAATTGGACACAATTACCTCAGAGGTGACGGGCGATTGCCAAGCGCCGTACGGTGCTATTTTTGCCATAGATATCTTTATTGCCCTCTATTTGTCTGTTGCAGCATGATCGAGCTTAAGTAACTTCGTCAAGTTTAATTTCTTCTGTCTTAATTTTTTTATTACCTTTTATAAGAACAATCATAGCAACAATAATAAAGTCCATGACGGCTGTTCCCAAAAGGCCAAGAAGAGCCTGTAAGGCAAAGTATTTCTCAGTAAATATATAAAGACCGACGTTTGCGATGCCAAAAAGCAACCATGTCGCGAGGCTAACACCTTCCGCCGATTTGCTTCGAACAATTTTGGCTAACTGAGATATTGTCGCTGCTGGAAGAATAATGGCAGGGATCCAGCCCGCTAAATTCGTTATTATGTTAGGTATATTTGCAACGTCTATATGCAAAAAAATATCCATAAACTGCACTGTATTTTAGCGATTATCTTGACCGTTAAATGATTCTACAATGCTCTTGGTTTTAAAATTCCCTTATCTTCTATAACGTTATAGCTTAGCCACCTGGGCCCTTCTGAAATGGAGAGACTCAAAGGGGTTGTGGCAGCATATTGCTGACCGGATCGTTTTTTTTTGAGGTTAATGGTTCTGACCAGTAGTTGTTGCTCTTTTCCTGTGTCTTCCTAAGTGGCTTCAGTCAAAACCGCTTTACTCATTTCTTAACATGGTGACTATGAAGCATAGGGCTTTAATACCTCATTATCCCATACCTGAATTTCATAGTACTTCTCAAAATCTCTTTCCCAATATTGCTCGTATGTTTTAGGCACCTCATCCTTGGGTATACCGTATTCAGCAAGAAAATCTTGAATTTCACTGATGAAATACACTTTCTCATAGTAGGGCTTCTTGCTGTTGGTCATTGTGATGTAGCTGTCTGGAAATGTTACCGATACAGATTTATTAGGAAGCTCTGATATGGGTATCCGTATTACCCTATGCTCAGCATTTAAATATTGGAACCATTTTGACTCACCTAAGACAAAATAGATAGGATATTGCCTTCTGATTGAGAGACTTGCAGCCACAGGTTAGGCGATACTCTCAATGTCATTTATAGTCAGTACTGATCTCAATTCGTAACCGGCAGCAGACAAATTTTCGAAGCCTCCAGTTTGTCGATCAATTACGCATGCGATCGCAATTGGACGGATTGCGTCAGCCTCCATTTTTCCAAGGGCATCGAGAATTGCGCCACCGGAGGAAACTACATCCTCAATCAGGGTAATCGTCTTGCCAGTCAGGTCTGGTCCCTCGGCATATTTACATGTTCCGTATGACTTAGCTTGTTTGCAAATGAATGTGGCTGGTTTCCCCGTGATGTGGCTAAGCATTGTTACGACAGGTATTCCTCCCATTTCTAATCCTGCCAGAACCTGTGTTTCAGGGGGAATAATCGTCACCATTACTGTACAAATATCGTTTAGGAGGATTGGATCTGATGCAAATAAATACTTATCGAAATAGGTATCAGATATCTTTCCCGATCGTAGTTTGAATTGGCCACTCAGTTGGCAGCAATCCTTGACTCTTTTGGCCAGTTTTTGCTTTTGGTTCATAATATATCCCTGTAGTCTTGCCTAACGCTGATAGGCGCAGCGTTAGCTATATATTTTAAACAGGCGTAGGGTGGGCACGGCCCACCGACACCTTCTATGGTAATAATGCGTAAGAATCATCATTAGACCTTGTTCTCGTTTATATTCTCAAGCAAGTTAGGCAATTTGCTAAGCTGGCAGATTATGCCATCTGGTCTATTGGGTTCGGGCCAATATGAATCCCTCATCCATATAGCTTTTATGCCAATGGATTGAGCCCCATGAATGTCTGCTTCCGGATTGTCTCCTACAAAGACCGCATCCTGTGCAGTCACATGCAGTTGCCGTAGACAGCGGTTGAAGATCTCTGGATCAGGCTTCTTTACTCCCTCTGCTTCTGAAACCAGAATCGCCCCGAAGTAGCGACGAATCCCCAGGCCATTTATTTTCGGATTTTGTGACGCATTACTGCCGTTTGTGATCAACCCGAGTGAGTATCCACTTTGCTGGAGCACTTGAAGCGTTTGGTGCATACGGGGAAAGGGAACGCAAATATCGGGGAAGTACTGCAGAAAATCGTCAAACAGTATTCGCCAACTTTGATCTGCAAGACCGAAATACTTCTCGACTTCTTGAAATACGATGTCCTTGGTCTGGTGGCCATGGGCATCGAGTTCGATAATCTTGTTGAGATAGTCTAGGGGAGATACATTTCCGAGAAACGGGCTGCACCTGTTTATCTGCTGGTGAACATACAGGATTAGACTACTGTGCCTGTCCAGTAGCGTGCCATCTAAATCGAACAGGACTGCTCTAGTCATTCTTCTGCGACCCAACTATATATTTCAACGTCAAATTTACGGATAGCGTTCCCAATCACCGGGCGCAGGTAAGCTTTGTAACTCACTAATTACTTGGCAGTGAACTGCAAGATAGGCCCCTTCCATTCTCCATACCCATCGACTATTTCTTTAAAGGCTCCCGCAGTGTAGTCACCAATGATACGTTTCCAAAAAGACGTCGCTTCTACATTGCCTGGCAGTTGGCGGACTTCCCAGGTGCCACGACACTGTTCGAACACATGCCAGGCGAGGGCTTGACCGATGCCCTGATGGCGATACCGCTTCATCACAAAGAACTCGGCCATGCTGTACTCACTCTCGGGCAGGTAATAATGCATATTGACCAGCGCAAAACCGACCAGCTTCCCAGCCAGCTTGGCCAGGAAGGGATAGCGGCCACGCTCAGTCCAAGAATGATCTAGATAGGCATAGCCAAATTCGCCGTGCTCGTTCAAGTCAGCGTCGGCGAAAGGGGAGAGATCATGCTGATAGAGTTCCAGCATGCGCCGCACAATCGGTTTATCCTGTTCTGAAGCTGCAAAAATCTCAAGCGGCATAAGAGAAAGTTTTAAAATATCCAATTAGGCTAGTCTCCTCAGCATCAAGCGAGTCATCACACTGTAAATCATAGCCTCAGATGATTCGAGTAACCGCTCATAATCCTTCGCCCCAGATAAGATAGAAACGGGCAGAGAGTATTATTCAGCGATCGCTTACCGACTGATCGTTAACATTTGATTCCCGCCCTTCTGAAACTCGTAAGCAACAGATTGAACTTGTGCGCTGTACCCTTTATTTGATAAATCTTCCAAAATCAATTTAAGGTATGAGGATAGTTGACCATCAAGTTTAACCAAGGGAAAAATCCGAACCTCTAGAGCAATGCGCAGAAGTTCATCAATCGAAGCCAGATGAAAGTCAAGGGATAGCTGGTTTGAATATAAGAAGAGTAAATGAGAGCATAGACACAACTCAAATTGGTTATCATCAAACTCTAGGCTTGGCAGCGATTGACATAAGTACCGCCCTGAAATTTTGCCAGATTCATAGTCTAATAAAAAATTCTCCATTGCGTTAAGACGCGCCTTGCCAAGCTCATCAGCATTTTGGAAGTTTGCCCACACATATTGACTAGAATTTTGTTTCACCTGCGAAATGACTGGCTCATATGTAGCTCGAACGCGTCGCTCAATTTGTTCAGCAGAAAATTGATAAATCGGATCGATCGACACAACAACATGTCCTAGTGCAGCCATCTCAGCATTGAAGCTAGCTGGACCATCGCCACATCCAAGGATTTTTGCGTTTAAATCTACGTCTGACAGATTAAACATCGACTTGTATTCTGCCAGCGTTGTACCCCAAGGGACAACTTCATCAAGCTTCATTGATCAACAACCTCAGAACATCATCTTATTTGAGGCATTTATGGGTGGCTAGCAGCATAGGAACATCAGTAGACTAAACTACAGCTCCATCATAAGCCTTGTATTCTATCTGTTTACCTTATACACATCATTAGGTAGAAATTTTCAGTACATTCATCTCTTCTGTGGTTGCAATGCGCCATCCCTGGGATTGCTGCTGTATGGCCCACATTGCTGCATAGCGTCCCTGCTGGTCAAGCAACTCTCGATGGGTGCCCTGCTCAACCACCTGACCATCTGCCAAAACAAGAATCAAATCTGCCCCAACCACTGTTGAAAGCCGATGGGCAATTACGATGACTGTTTTATCCTCCACCAGTCGATTGATGGCAGCCTGCACCGCCACTTCACTTTCCGTATCCAACGCTGAGGTGGGCTCATCTAGCAAGACAATGGGGGCATCTTTGAGCATGGCACGGGCAATGGAAATCCGCTGACGTTCACCCCCCGATAAGGCGCTACCAATTTCACCAATACGAGTCTCATACCCATAGGGCAATCGAGTAATAAACTCATGACAGTTGGCCGCACGGGCTGCCGCTGCCACATCGGCATGGGTGGCATCTGGTTTAGCCATGCGAATGTTGTTGAGAATCGTATCGTCAAATAAATATACATCCTGAAACACCATCGAAATACACCGCATCAGCTCAGGCGGTTGCATTTGTTGGATATCAATACCACCGATGCGAATAGCGCCCTTCTGGATATCGGCAAAACGACTAATTAAGCGGGTAATGGTGGTCTTGCCACTACCGGAGGGACCCACGAGTGCCGTTAGCGATCGCATCGGCAGCTGAAACGATACATCCTGTAGTGCCCAATCAGTTTGTTCAGCATAGCGAAAGGACACCTGGTCAAATTCGATATCAAAGCGTGTCGGCTGGGCTAAAGGATCCTGGATTGGCAGGGGGGGAATCGCCATGATGGCCTCAATGCGCTCCAGGGCAATTTCCATTAGGTCAAAAATGCTGGCATAGGCGGCCAGCAGCGACAGGGGTTCGCTAAACCGCATGGCGATCACCACCAGGGCAAACAGGGCTGCCACAGACAGGCTGCCCTGCAAAATAAACAGAACACCCAGGCCAATCACAGCCATCAGTCCCACTTCCACCAGCGTTGCCATGGTCATTAGGGGTAGATTGGCCAACCGCTGTCCCCGAGCCTGTACCTGCCGCTGATGCTCAAGGGCAGTTTGTAAGTGTTGCGATCGCACCCCCACCTGTTTGGTTGCCCGCAGGACCGGTAACCCTTGGGCATATTCCACCACCCGAGACGCGGTTTCTACATCTGCCGCTGAGACCGCTTTTAGGTTTTTCTTGCTCAGAATTCGCACATAGCGATAAATGGGCACCGCCAGGGGAAAGCTAACCAACAGGGCCAGCGCCAGTCGCCAATCTACAAACAGCGTTACTAAGACAATCACCAGCGGCGTCACTATGGTCTGGAGCACCAACGTGGTTAGGCTACCAATCCACATTACGCTTTCACTAACGTTGCCGCTCATAATTACATTGAGATCCCCTGCCCGCCGCCGATTTAGTTCCTGTAGCGGCATTTGTCGCAGCTGTTTTGCCAGACGCAAACGAGTGTCATGGGCCACCTTGCTGGAGGTAAGCCAACTAAAGTTTAGTTCTTGCCACCGGATGGCTCCCTCAATAACAACGAGCAATCCAAAAATCGCCACTAATGTCCATACTCGCTGTGTGTCAACGGGTGGAGTGGTCAACGTGGAGAACAACGGAAAGAATAGTGCAAAGATAGTACCTTGGATGATGGAAGCAAGGATGGATAAACGAAGAGTTTTTTGTAGTTGCTGTTTGTAAGGACCGGCAACGGTCATCATGCGAGAGTAGGTTTTGAGCATGGGTGGAGAGACGTTGCATGCAACGTCTGTACATGGTGGAAAAGTAACGGTAGGTTGGGTTTCGTTCCTCAATCCAACGTTCAAGAAAAATTCATGAAACCCAATATTGGGACGTAACTATCAATTAAAAAAGAAACGGCACCAAGCGCTTCGTCCGTTGCCGATACGTCTGGTATTGTTCACCAAATTGCTCTAGCATCATGTTCTCCTCATTACCTACCCGAAAAAAATACAGGGTGCCAAAGGTAATCACCCCTGAGAGGCCAGCAATCCAATTAGTTAACAATAGCGCTTGAGCAATAGTCCATAGCCAGATAGCCGTATACATGGGATGGCGAATGCTTTGATAAATACCGTTGGTAATCAACGTATGCTCTGCTCGGACCTGTAGCGTGGGTGACCAGTTTTTGCCGAGATCATGGTGAGACCGCCAAAATAGGTAAAGTGCGATCGCAAACGTCACAATCCCTAAAACATTCGCCCAGACTGGCAGTGAATAATTAACAAAATTGAACAATGGCGTACAAATATAAATCAAGGGTAAAATAACCATCCCCAGAAAAACAAACGTTAATAAGCCATTTTCTAGAGGCGTCTTACGATTGTCGATGATGGTGTTCTGTTTAATTTCTCGCTGATAGGGGGAGCGGATAATCCCCGTTAATACGAAGCATACTAAGAAGATGATTTTGAGAGTGAGGGTGTCCATGATTGACCTCTTACTTGCCAGTTTTGAGCGGTTTGATGGTGTGACCAGAGTCTGGCATATAGCCCATTGGCGGTCACTAACTGATCGTGTTGCCCCAATTCTGCCAGCCGTCCTCGATCGAGAACGACAATTTGATCGGCTGTCATAATGGTGGCCAAACGATGGGCCACAACGATTAAGGTCTTGCCCTGGGTAAGGGCGGCAATGGCCTGTTGAATCAACGCTTCATTTTCAGGATCGGCAAAGGCGGTGGCCTCATCTAACACAACAATGGGCGTATCTTGCAAAATTGCGCGGGCGATGGTGATGCGCTGACGTTGACCGCCGGACAGTCGTGCGCCCCGTTCTCCAGCCATGGTGTCATACCCCTGGGATAATGAGAGAATAAATTCATGGGCCTGGGCAGCACGGGCAGCGGTTTCTACCTCAGTGCGGGTGGCGTCAGGTCTGCCTAATTTAATATTGTTGTAGATAGTATCGTGAAGTAAAAACGTATCTTGAAAGACAAACGATACCCATGACATTAAGGTATCAGAAGTCATCTGACGGATATCCACGCCGCCAATTTCAATGGTGCCTGTGGTCACATCCCAAAATCGAGGTATTAGCCGGGCCAGGGTGGTTTTACCTGCACCGGAGGGGCCGACCAGGGCGGTGACGGTGCCAGCGGCCATGGTTAACGACACATTTTCTAAAGCCGGTCGTTCTTCCTGGTAAGCAAATGTGACATTGGTGAGAACAATCGATGCATTTTGGGGCTGTTGCGACTGACTGGGCTGAGGCAGCGTAGGTTCTGCCAGGATTTTGCCAATGCGTAGGGCACCGGCATTGGCCTGATTAATAAAATAGGAGAGGCTAAAGATGGGCTTAAACGCGCCACACAGTCGCGGGGCTAATAACAGAAACACCAACAGTCGTGGAAACGTGAGTGTGCCCTGTAGCATCAACCCCATACCCGCGACTAACACAATCACCAACGTTGGCAATGGTTCAAATAATAATGACCCTAACCGCCCCGAGATCTGGGTTTGTTTATTCCAGGCCTGTAGTTTATGGGTAAAGTTATCCAATGCCTGTTGAAAGCGGGCAAAGGAACTGCTGCCATCGTCAAAGGTGCGCACCACCTGCATTCCTTGGACAAACTCAATGATCACACCGTTGATGGTTTCATTGGCGCGATCGTATTCATCTCGCTGATGGGCGTAGTCTTTAAGGGCTAGCTGGATAAAAATCATCCCCACGGGCAACACCGCCAGCGTTACCAGCCCCAGCCGCCAGTCGGCGACAAACATTGCCACCAGCGCCAATAGTGGCATCGTATAGGCCTGACCAATTAGGGGAGTACTATCGGCTACAAACGCATGGAGCGACTTGACATCATCTTGCACCAGTTTTTTGATCGCTCCCGAGCCTGTGGTAATCACATAGCCCAGGGGGACGCGAGCCAGATGCTCAGTCAATGCGGTTCGCAGAATTACCTCTAGCTTAAAGGCCGCCATATGAGAGACATTAAAGGCAAGCAGCCGTGAGGTAAATGCGATCACCACCATGCCTACGGCAACAGCCAGCCAGCGCCAAATCACGGCCGCCTTAGGGGCATCAGAAAGCAGGTTGGCAGCCATGGGTGGGACCGCAAGTAGCGCCCCCAGGCTGGTGAGAGAACTGAGGGCGGCCAGGGCAATTGCGATCGCAATTTTACCCTTCACAGGAGCCATAATGCTCCAGATTCCCGTTGGCGGCTTAGCAAAGGATTGATTGTTCATAAAAATACCGATGGTAAGCAACTGGACAAGATGGCAAAGTTACTGGCAACTTGCCAATAGCAATAGGAAAGGGGTGACGCGAAGACGCAGGGGAAGGGTAACGCGGAGATCGGTCGTTTACTCTGGATGTCGTATTAGCTATTAATTAAGAATCATTTGCAATAGCTACTCACCATCATAGCGAAGGTCAATCTGAACGACATTTCCTCAATCTTTTGTAACGTTGCCCCTTTCCCCGTCTTCTCCTAAAACCGCGTCCTCACCTGCACCCCATAGGTTGCCGGCACTCCGTAGGATGCGATCGCACCAATAGGCGGCAGTGCAAAAGCCTGATTGATGTATTCTGTATCAAAAATGTTGTTGGCAAAGAGATAAAGGCCTAAATTTTCCATCTCATATCCCAGGCGAGCATTGACAATAGCATAGGGATCTTGTTCCAGGGTATTGGCATCATCAAAAAACGTAGTGCCCAAGCCCTGAAGCTCTAAGCGTCCAAATATCCCTTGGGGACTGCGATACTGGAGTGCTAAATTATAGGTGAGGTCGGGAGCAAATGTGAGCTGATTCCCGTCTGAGTTTTCTCTGGTAAAGGGATTGATAAAATCGGTAAATTCAGCATCAATGAGACCCAAGCCCGCAACAATATCAAACCCAGTTACGGGGGTTGCCCTGGCCTCTAGCTCAAATCCCGTAATACTAACATCGGCATTGTCAGTAAAAGAGCCGCCGATTTGATCAAATAGCAGCACCTGGAAATCATCCACCGGATTGTGGAATAGAGCCAGATTAACCGCCAGACGATCCTCTAACCATGAAGACTTCAGACCGACTTCATAATTCCAGGAGCGTTCTGCATTATAGGTAGCTGTCTCCGCGCTACCGGGACCAAAATTAGTCCCCGGTGGTCGATAGCCTCGGGTAATGCTGCCATAGGCCATCAGGTCTGGTGAAAATCGATATTCCGCTACAAAGCGCGGTAACAACTCATCTCCATCCTGTTCAACTTCATCTAGAGAAAATAAGGGAATGTCTGGAAGACCAGGAATTGTGATAACCCGGTCAAATTCTTCCAGGGTATTGTTAGTCGACTCATAGCGAAGGCCCGTGGTCAGTGTAAGGGCATCAATGGGGCGATAGCTTACCTGTCCAAACACACTAATAGTATCGCTGTTGACCTCACTGTTGGTCAAATTGAGGCTACCGGCGGGAAAGGGAAACATGGGACCAAATAACGTTGTGACATCATTGCCATAGCGAAAACCGTTGCCTTCTGAGTCAAATTGGCTTGATTCATAATATCCTCCTAGCAGCCACTCAAACTGTTCCGCTGTCTCAGGAGACTGTAGCCGAAATTCTTGACTAAACACAGTGCTGCTGAGGTCGTCTAACACTCGCACAACAGCATCTGCAGCGGTATAGTCACCATCAAATTCAAGATCGTTCTTAGAAAAGCGTCGTGTAGTAGTCGAGGTAAAACGAAAGTCGGTATGGGTGTAAGCAACGCGCAATCCCTGGGCGTTAGAGACAAGGTCGTTAAAGCCGTCAATATCCTGCGCAGTCTCAAACGGGTCACCATTGAGGGGGACATAGGAGCTGGCCCCATCTCGATAGTCATCAAACGAGGCATTCAAGGCAATCTCTAGATTATCTGAGGGGGTCCATAGTAGCTGTCCTCGACCACTGCCACCAGATTGTTCATTGATCCCGTCATCCAACAGTGTGTTACGCACATAGCCATCCCGTGAGCCATAGCTACCAGCAAGACGAAAGAACAACTCATCCTCAATGACGGGGCCACTCACACTGGCCCTGAGATCCAAGTCGTTAAAGTTACCGTAGCTGGCAACTCCATTCACCTTAAAGGTATCAGTGGGTTTTCGGGTGATTAGGTTCACCACCCCTGCCAGAGAGTTTCTACCATATACAACACTCTGTGGACCTCGCAGCACTTCGACCCGTTCTAAATCTGGCAGGTCTATATCTAGAAATGAGGCAAAATTATAGGGAATCCCATCTACATAAAAGTCGACCGGATCTCGATTTGCGATCACAGAAGAATTGGACAGTCCACGAATGCTATAAAGCCCGAATGATCTGTCACCACTGGGAAAGAAAGTAAAGTTGGGGGTGTTGCGAGCAATGTCTTCTAATGATGTAATGTCTGCATCTTCAATTTCCTGTTCCGTGATGGCGGTGATGCTAATGGGTACATCTTGAACATTTTCAGGCGTCCTTTCGGCGGTTACAATAATTCGCAGGGTTTCTTCTGCCACAGCTGGTGGCATTGTTGCCAATAGAATAAAAGCCGCTGCACTAACTGCCCTAAGACTATCGGACATGAATTCTTGCACTATTCTATTCCTCACACACAGCCCCTTAAACAAAAGGGTTGTTGAGAAATTTAGGCAATAATGGGTTGCAAAACAGCTCCAAGCGGTATTTTTTTAAGCCCGTCCGGTATTCTGGAAATTCCACATACCCCAGTTAGCCTGATTTGAGAGCTTTCGGGTTGATTCCAAATTTTTTCTTAAAAGCAGCGGCAAACTTACCTGAATGGGAGTACCCAACGGTCTGAGCCACTTGAGTTACGCTCAGCTCACCCAATCCTAACAACCGTCGTGCTTCTTCCATACGATACCCATGTAAGTAACCAAATACGGTCGTATTAAAAACCTCACGAAATCCCTGTTTTAGCTTAAAACTATTGATACCAGACTGCTTTGCCAAGGATAATAAAGACGGCGGATCGTCTAGATGACGAATCAGGATATCGCGAGCCAGATGAATACGATCAATATCATCTAGCTTCAGCGATGTGACTGGCTGATCTTCACTCAGCTGAGTCAGCTGCAAAGTAATCAACTCCAGTGCTTTACTTTCTAGATAAAGTCGTTTGGTAAGCCCCTGATAGGGACACTGAAGAATTTGCTGGAGTGCGATGGTCATGGCTGGAGTAATGTTAGCAGTTAGCCATTGAAACCCGGTTTGATTGTTAGAAAAAATCTGTTGTAAAAACGGCTGTGGGGGGTCGGATGAGTCTTTCAATAGGGTTTTAACCAGGTCAGGGGTTACCCCGATTTGAATCAGAGACACTGTCTGACCCGAGTCGATCTCAGATGTGGATTGTACATCTCCTTGAAAAAAACCAAGGTGCGTATCATGGGCCTGGGAGATCAATTCTTGGCTACTACCAGATGGTTTAACAATAAACCCACCGGACATACAAAAGTTAAACCCAAACAATGGCTCTATCTGAGTGTTGACCTTGAAACTCAGACTTTCTTGAAAATCCCATTCGGTCAAAGTTAGGGTCAGATAATCTCTGAGATGAAATAAATGGTTAGACCATTTGCCAAAGGGTTTATGGAGAGTCCATGCAACCTCACTATCACCTGCTCGATAATGTGTACCTATTGCTTGCTGCTCAGATTCCTGCTGAAGCTCTGCCAGCATTTCTTCAAGATCGCAATCGGTAAGGGTGATGTGACCTGGCATGGTAACGGATGGTTAAGAGGCGCGATCGCAGACAATTGACTACAAGTTGAACTGGCGTATCATACCCAATAATTTTACGTTATTGAGACTAATTGTCAATATGTGCCAATGAGCCAGCTCCGATGCCAATATCAGATAAAACTTTTTACCATTGAATTTGTACTGGCCAACGTAGTGAACATATCTATGACAGATGAGCTAGTTGAGATCGCAACCAAAATCCAACAAAATCGCTACCCCGATGCAGACGTTATCTTTTTAGCAGGTTTTGTTATCCGGAGTGAAAGTATCGCCACCTCAGATCTTGACCTTGTTGTCATATTTCAACAGCTTGCCCCTACTCAATGGAGGAAAAAAACGTAATTTTTCTCTTTTCTATATAAAAAGTCGCTTGTAATTTGGTTTCTAAGCCTATGGGCAGACATATAGTTGCTTGAATTAGGCTGTTGGCTACATCTAAATCCAGTGAATATCATCAAAATCGGAAAAAATTAATCTAGAAACTACTGATAGTAGAACTCACTGTAATCTCAACAGCAATTTAGATTAACGCCATATGGAAGATTTCAATATTCTAATTGTAGACGATGACCCACGTTGGTTAGATCGTCATCGCAAAGGATTAAAACGAAAGGAATTTACCCTTTATCTAACGACTGATGCTGGTCAGGCTGTTGAGATAGCCAGGACAAAAAATATTACGTTTGGGGTGATTGATGAAATTTTAGAAGTGCCTCCTATTTCTCAAGATGGCAGCGGCGAATTACAGCATCTGCAGGGAAGAGGAATCATACGAGAGATTCGTGAGTATGGACTTAGGCCTTATTTTGCATTTATTACTGCCGCTCCAATTATTTTTGGCCAAGGTAGTGAACAAGCCAGAACACAAATGGTGAAATCTTTAAGAACAAGTTCCCCTGGTGTGATTTCTGTTATTAACAAAGCTGAGATTGAATCTGTTGATTCTAGACCTGTTTATGAGGCTTTAATTAATCTGATTAAAATTTTCTCATTTCGAGGTGAACTTGGCCTGCCTAATCATGCCTCCAAAAATGAAAGATTTTATTTGCATCAGCAAAGAATCATTGTGTTTGAGAATCCAAGTATTGCTGTGATGAATATTGATACTCCTAGCCTTACTCAGAGTACAAAAAAATCTTCAACTAATCAACCTGACTCCGGAGATGATGCCATGAATTCCAATAGTTCCATTAGTTTTGACGGTGCCAACATTGGTGCAGCCAATATTAACAACACTGTTAATGGTAATCAAATTAGTACGCAACACAACTATGCAGAACATTCAGACCATCATGAAATGGCCTTGGAGCTTCGTCAGCTGCTTTTACAAATTGAGCAGCCCTGTGGGTCTGAAGTCAACGATTCAATTATTGTTGAAGAGATTAAAACGCAGATGCAGGTTCGCCCTCAGCTGAAAGCAAAGATTTTTGCGGCGATAGAATCGGGTGGAGCCGAAGCGTTAAAACAACTGTGCCAGCACCCAGCAGCAGAGATTGCGATCGCAGCCTTTGAAGGTTGGAGATCGACAGAGGAGGAATAAGAAAAATATGAAATATTGACCCTAAATATAAACACACACCTAGAAAAATCAGTGGGATATCCCTAAAATCTTCAGCGTAGCAGCAATACCTAAGGCAAGATAGAAAAGTCCACATAGCTTGAAATTACGGTCACAATGAGCTTACCGCCCCTAATTCCGCGCACTACTCTTTTTGGCAATCCCCAACGTACCAGTCCACGTCTGTCTCCGGACGGCAAATACCTGGCTTATATTGCGCCGGATGCCAATAATGTTTTACAGGTGTGGCTACAGGAGCCGACTGGTGACGATCGCCAGCTTACCCAAGATAAAAAACGCGGCATTCGGTCATATTTTTGGACATACCAAGAAAATCAGCTAATTTTTCTGCAAGATGCCGATGGGGATGAGAACTTCCACCTTTATCTAGTGGATATCACCACTGCCATGGTCCGTGATCTCACTCCTTTCCAAGGTGTCAAAGCAAGCCCTGTTGAACTTGATCCTGATTTTCCCGATTTGGCCCTGGTCAGCCTCAACCTTAAGGACCGACAGAAGTTCGACGTCTATCGCATCAACCTGATTACTGGCGCAGTGGAGTTCGACACCGATAATCCTGGCAATATCGTTGGGTGGACCGCTGATCACCAGTTTCAGATTCGGGCCGCCACTGCCGCTACCCCCGATGGCGGCTCAGAACTGTTTTACCGTGCCACTCCTGCAGACCCTTGGGAAAGCCTGCGACGCTGGGGGCCAGACGATGAAGGCGGCGCGGTTGGATTCTCCAAAGATGGTAATACTCTGTATATAGTGGGCACCCACGATGCCAATGCCCAGCGATTTATTGCCCTGGATTTAACCACTCGCACCGAAACTGTTATTGCCGAAGATCCCCAATACGATGTTGGTAATATCGAAACTCACCCCACTGAGCACATCATCCAGGCCGTTTCTTTCTACAAAGATAAGGAAGAATGGACAATCCTCGACGATGCCATTCGCCCAGATTTTGAGGCCATTGCCCAAGTCCGAGCCGGTCAATTTGTCATTAGCTCGCGCACTCTCGCCGATGACCAATGGCTGGTCGCCTACCTTACTGATGATGGTCCGGTATATTACTACCAATACGATCGCACCAATCAAGCCGCCACCTATCTATTTAGCAACCAGCCAGCCCTAGAAGACCTGGCTCTATCGGCCATGACCCCCATTGAATATCAGGCTCGCGACGGGTTAACGATTCATGGCTACCTGACGCTGCCGGTGGGTGTTGAAGCCAAAGATCTGCCCACGGTACTCTTTGTTCACGGCGGGCCTTGGGCACGGGATATGTGGGGGCTAAACCCGCCCGTACAGTGGCTGGCCAACCGGGGCTACGCTGTCCTCCAGGTGAATTTTCGAGGGTCCACCGGCTACGGCAAAGACTTTGTCAATGCGGGCAATCGCCAGTGGGGCAAAACCATGCACGATGACCTGATCGACGCGGTGGATTGGATTTGCAACCAAGGCATTGCCGATCGCACTACAGTCGCTATCATGGGCGGCTCCTACGGCGGCTACGCCACGCTTGCGGGTTTAACGTTTACCCCAGATGTGTTTGCCTGCGGTGTGGATATTGTCGGCCCGTCCAATATCCTTACCCTAATTCGCAGCGTGCCCCCCTATTGGCAACCGATGATGGCCATGTTTGCCCATCGCGTCGGTGATATCGAAACCGAAGAAGAGATGCTCAAAGAGAGATCGCCCCTGTTCTTTGTGGATCGCATCGAGAAGCCCTTGCTGATTGGCCAGGGTGCCAACGATCCCCGCGTCAAAGAAGCGGAAAGTGAACAAATTGTTGAGGCCATGCATAAGGCTGGAAAGCCCGTCGAATATGTCCTATACACCGATGAAGGTCATGGGTTTGCGCGCCCAGAAAATCGCCTGCACTTCTACGGCATTGTGGAAGAATTCCTGGCAAAATACATTGGCGGTCGGGCCGAACCGGCGGCTGAAGTTGAGGGACACTGTGGTGTAGTGAAATAGCGGGCTAGGAAGATGCGGTGACAGGGAGACTAGGACCATCACCTGTAAGCTCTAACTCGACTCTCGTCTGGATTTTAAGTCTACGCAATATTTTCAAGCATATGGGCATGAAAACCGAATGCTTGAAAATATTGGATGGGTTTTACAAAAAACGCTTGATTGGCCAGATGTTCAAATTCTGACTGTGTCAGTGGATAAAAATCCGAATTAAGTCGCTCAAGCATTTGTTGTGATTGTTTTGGGGTAAGCCCTAATTGTTGGCTGATCATCGCTTGGGATCTGCGCTCCAGATTCGATAAAGGCTCCATTAGATCGGCAATAAACAAAAAACAATCCGGCTTAAGCCTTTGATTGAGTGCCAGTAAAAAATCATATTTTTTGCCGTTGTGGGGTAAAAAGTGCATGACAAAGAAACAAATTACGGCGTCAAAGGGAGTGTCTAATGGAAGCGTATTAACGTCCCCATGGTGAACGCTAATACGATGGTGTAGATTTTCATGGGCAAAATTCTGTTGAGCAATGGTCAACATATCTGCAGAGATATCCAAAGCCGTGAAGGTCCAACGGAGGTTGGCCTTGGCCAATGCCATAGTTTCACTGCCAGTGCCAGCCCCAACGACTAGAAAGTTTGCAGAGGATGGAAAGAGAACTGTTAGTTTTGCTGCGGTTAATTGTTGTAAAAGTAAATAACCAGGAATTAGCTTTTGAATTCTGGCATCATAATCCTGTGAACCTTGGCCTTCAAATCTTGCCATGGAAACTCCGCTAAAGTGGCAGTCTAATGTCTGAATCTAAAACTTGGCCCGAAACTGTGCTCCAAATGTGGCTGGAGTCCCGTATAGTCCAGTTGGGTTCGCTGTAATGGGTGAAGCAAAGGTCAAATACTCAGTATCAAAGAGATTGTTGGCAAACAGGTAAATGCCATACTGGTCAAACTCGTAACCCAACCGTGCGTTGACAATGGCATAGGGATCCTGTTGGAGGGTATTGTCTTCGTCAAAGAATGTTTTCCCAATGCCAGCCAATTCGAGCCGCCCAAAAACACCGCTGGGGCTGCGGTACTGTAGCCCCAGGTTATAGGTGAACTCCGGCGCAAACGGCAGCGCATTGTCGTCGCGGTCTGGACGACCTGGAAAATCGGTAAAATTTGCATCAGCCAGCCCAAACCCAGCCGTAATGTCAAACCCGTCGATGGGGGTTGCCCTGGCTTCCAGTTCAAATCCAGCAATACGCGCATCAGCGTTGGCAATGGCAATGGGTACAAATGATGTCGAATCAAACTCCTGCACTTGGTAATCGTTGACCGGATTATAAAAAGCGGCAACATTAATCCCGAGACGATCCTCTAGCCACGACGATTTAACCCCAATCTCATAGTTCCAAGATCGTTCTCCTGCAAAGGTTAACGTCCCCGCACTATCTGGCCGGAAGTTAACACCACTCGGTCGATAGCCCCTGGCAATGCTGCCATAGGCCATAATATTCGGATTAAAACGATATTCTATGGCCGCCCTCGGCAGGAAAATATCATCATCTTGTTCCACATCATCGAAAGAAACCAGGGTGCGCGGCGGCAAACCGGGAATTGTCAAAATACGTTCGAAGCTATCCAACGTACTGTTGATGGTTTCGTACCGCAGTCCCGCCGTCAGGGTGAGGGCCTCAGTGGGTTGATAACTGGCTTGGCCAAACATCGCAAATAAATTTTCATCGATGTCAGCAAACCGAAGACTAGACCCACCGGGCACCCCAAACAGTGAGTCCTCCCCAAACGTCAAACCATCCCGTTCCGTATTAAAGCTACGGGACTCATAATAGGCTCCGGTGAGCCATTGCCATTCTGATGCTGTTTCCGGTGATTGTAAACGGAATTCCTGACTAAAGACATTGGCGGTAATGTCGGTTGTAAATTGCCCGGTTCTGAGGCTGCTTTGGTCCGGGTCAGTCAATAGGTCTTGATTTGAAAAGCGCCGGGTCGTGATCGATGTAAATCCTATGGACTCACCACTGTGGGTGACTTTGAGAGATTGGGTATTGGTGGTTAAATCGCTAGACCCATTGACATCTTGAGCCACGTCAAAGGGATCATCATCAATGGCAGCCAGGACAACGCCGTCGCTATCATATCGATCATAGGAGGCGTTGAATAAAATCTCCCAATCTTCGTCAGGGGTCCACAACAATTGGCCCCGGAGGTTACCACCGGTTTCGCCATTCTCATCATCACCTAGCAACGTGTTGGTGTAGTAACCATCGCGGGTTTCATAGTTACCGGATAGGCGAAAGAACAAACGATCGTCAACAACAGGGCCACTCACACTGGCCTGTGACTCCAGATTATTAAAACTGCCATAGCCCAGAAAGCCATTGAATTCTAAAGTATCGGCGGGGCGGCGGGTAATCACATTGATCGCGCCTGCTTGAGAACTGCGGCCATAAATCGTATTTTGGGGTCCCCGCAACACTTCAATTCGTTCAATATCCGTCAGATTTTGGGTCAGAAAGGCACCGTAATCATAGGGCACATCATCAATAAAAACGCCAATGGCATCCCTGGAACCAAAGTTAAAGTTAGATAAGCCCCGCACACTGTGATAATCAAAAAAACGAACACCCGTACCCTCAAAGACCGTGTAGTTGGGCGTATTGTCAGCAACACCGCGAAACGTATCAATGTCAGCATCTTCAATCTGTTGGTCAGTCAGCGCTGTGATACTAATGGGCACATCCCGCACATCTTCTTCTGTGCGCTGAGCGGTCACGATTAACCTAATGGCATTATTGTCACGCGTGGGCGTTATCTCTTCTCCAGGGGTGACGCTGAGCACCAGTGCCTGGGCTGCTGTGGCAACGTCAGCCGTCGGAGCAAAATCGTCACCAACAACGGTAATGCGAACTTGATTTTCGGGAAGATTAACCACAGTCACTTGGGCAATGCCAACGGTGGGTTCAACGGCTTGAAATTCATTGGCTGCCGCCAAACTTAAAACAGCATTGGGAATCTCGGCAATAAAATGAGTTTTAACAATCGAGGTAACAGGCATGGATAATTCTCCATCTGCCATCCTCAGAACAATGTTAATGCCCGTTGACGTCACCTGTAGGTCTACAGCAACAATCTGTACAACGTTGGCCTGGGCTAAGCTAGGTGTGGATACTGGACTTTTTATTAAGGGTGGCTCGATTTCACTGACATCAGAAACAGTCTGTTCGTCAAATGTTGCTGGTTGGTCGTCTGTGACGCTTGCGATCGCAGGGGTGCTGATGACGACAGCAGTAAGCCCCACTATCCATACATCGTGCTGAATTTTAATTGAAGCCATAGCGCATCCCCCACGCAACCCAACATTTGTATCCGAATCATATGGAATGCCACGCCCTAGCGATATCAACAGCGATGCATCAACTATCAAATAAAGAACACCTGCCAGCTTTGTCATGGTCGATGACCAGCGTTGGCCCCATGCTTTGCAAATAAGAATGACTCTCATTAATATAGGGGCAGAACAATAAAACGCCTGTGTGAGATCCCAACCCATGAGTGCAGAACGTACGGCTAGCCATATCGCGACGAAGAGCTTTCCTGGAAGCCGTGAGTTGAGGCGCGGTGCTTGGTCGATTCAACGGTTGCCTCAAGGGAGCGCCGAGTTTAAAATCTGCCATTTATGCAACGAAATCAGCTGTACCATTAGCGACTGCAGGTTTACCAAGAATTTCCATACCTGTATTCCCTACAGTCAGCCGGTGACGTTACTGGTCTTTGGATTAAAGGGGGTTAGCCATTTTAGTTTCTCGGATGGCGGACGAGATTGTGTTGTCAGTGAGGGCGACGTTTGGCTGATTCACACCGTGGGTCAGTCTATTTTTAGGCATACCCCGGCTGCCGTGCGCTCACGTATGGTGGTGCTGAAATATTGCAGCGTGCGTATTAACGACGCCTTTACCGAGTCGGACGATATTCACCAGTTTCTCTCAAAAAGTCATATTATTCGCTTAGCGAGACGGCAAAGCCTTGATGCCCGAGTAGAGAGTATTCTCAGCAATCAAATGGACAGTGCCTCCGCTCGATTGCTGGCAGAAGCCAAAGCATTGGAGCTGTTGGCCCATTGGATTACCTCATCGGCAGACTTTAATGTGAATAAAGCAGCCCTGCCCCCAGAGTCTGGCACCGGCTCAAGTGAACTGGATAAGGTGATTGAAGCATTGATCCGCGACTTAACCAAACCGCCCAGTTTGCACGAGTTAGCCAACAACGCTGGCATTAGCCATACGTGTTTAAACCGCCGTTTTCGTAAACACTTTGGGGTAACGGTTTTTGAATGGCTGCGGATGCATCGATTGGAGCGCGCCCAAAGATATCTTCAGGATCAGGAGCGTTCCATTACTGATATTGCTTTCCAGTGTGGTTTTAGTAGTGCCAGCCACTTTGGTCAGAGCTTTAAAAAACACTTTGGTCAGTCGCCCACCCATTATCGGCAATCATTTTTTGCAGCCCATGGCGTTAACAGGCAGAACGCCGAGCATAACAGTTACGCAGCATAATTGTTATGCAGACAAATATCGTCGCTCCCAATATGTAGGGCGCTGGTAAGGCGACAGCATGCAAACTTGCCCCAATCATTGGACCTGCCGCCATGCCCAGGCCCTTGCTCAAGCCATTAATGCCCGCTGCCTTGGCTTGATGCATCCCATTGACAGACAAGCTAAGCATGGCTAAATTACCGGGTAATAATAGCCCCAAGCCCAGACCTAACATCACCATCGCCAGCAAAAGCAGTTGTTCATTAGGAGCCAAAGCGGCACCGGCCATGGCGCAGGCCGCGAGGCTGCCACCAGCTAGCGCAAACCGAATCGGGGGGTATTTAAGTTTTGCAACCAAGACAAGTTGAGAAAAAATCATGGCCAACATCGACAGCATCATGGCACCGCCGGAGAATTTGATCGATGCATCATGATTGAGCCCAAAATCGTCCTGCAGCCTCAGGACGGTCACCTGTTGAATCAGGCTATACACCAATAAACAAAGCAGCGTTGTCACCAGAAAAGGGGCGATATTTTTGATGGAAATGGAGACGTTCTGTTTCTCTTTATGGAGACTGCTTGTTTCAGGCAATTGCGACCAAAGCAGCAGGCTGGTGCCGAACAGCAGCAGGGCAATCACATAAAATCCAACGATTAGATGGTCTCCGCCGGTGACCATCGCCACCATGCCACCCAGTAGGGTGCCAATACCAAAAGAGGCTCCCAAAAGACCCATGCCACGGGTGCGGGCTGAGGTATGGGTCAAGTCAGCCACCACAGCTTGAGCCGCTGGTATCAACCCGCCAGAGAGGGCGGCATGGGCCAAGCGCGTGGCGAGAATAGCAACAAACAGAGAAGATTGAATCGCCAGCCATTGACCCAGCTGGTACACCGCCGCCAGCGCAGCGATAAAAACGCTGGTACCCATAGCGCCACTGAGGATGACAAAACGTCGACCTTTGCGATCGCAAACCAACCCCCAGAGAGGTTCGGATATGGTAAGCAACAGCGCAGATAGCCCCATGATGAGACTTGCCTGAACGTCGCCAAACTCAAATTTTCGAGCCACTGCAGGAAACGTAATCACGAAGTAAGCGTGGCCTGCTGCACTAAAAATTAAGGTTAAAAACATTGGCATCACGCTGCCAAGAGAGCGATGTGGCAGTGCGTGATTTTGAGAGGCTTCTAAGCCCAATTTTTGGCTCACTGGAGTAATCTCTTAAGCGTTATTGCACAGGTGAAGATACCTTCATCAGATATCGCTAGATTACTTTCCTAATACACAAAAAACTATCATCGAACGAACACTGGCTATCAGGCTAGGCAACGTTCACTCGTGATCAAGCGATAGAAATACATAGCTGAGCGGCGGTCGGTATTTTGATACCGTTACTTGAAGTTAACATTCCGCCCGCTCCTGCGAAGGATTAGGAGGCCCGGGGAGGGGAGAGCCGTGAACGCTTCGGAACTTTTTAATCTGAAATCGCTTTACTCCGGGGATTTGCCTATCGCTTTTGACTCAAAGCCCTTGATAAACTCCCGACTTGGCCAAAGTCCATAGGCTTAGCCAACTATGATGACACGCTCTAGACTCAAAGTTTTTAGCCAAAGTCGAGACCTTGTTTATGAGGAATCAACCTCAGGCAAAGACTATGCCACGTATCGATAATCTGCCGGATAACCTTGCCGACTGTCGTTATTGCTCCCAGGCCTCTAAGGCGAATGGGGTGGATTTCATTTTAATCTATTGCAACTATTGGTTAGACCACTGGACCCGTGATGTCACCGGAGCTAAGGTGGAGCTGGTTTATAAGGTAATACTGTCTGAACTAGGGTGCACCAGCTAGAAAGCACATAAAAAATAACACTGCTAATACCATTAGCTGTTTGGTTGTGGATGAGTCATATCCCTCTTGGTCTTTAATCACTTACCCAAACGTGTAATCAATAATAATGCTTCTTGCCCAGCATCAAGAGCAGCAGAAAATTTTGTCAATAGAATTACACACAGCTGGTTTTTGGTAACAGTTAGCAACAATATCACACTATTGGTTCAATCATCCCCTGATCTTATTGACAATTTTTCTTATTTAAGCAAAGCTATTAGCGTCTATTTGAGTGTCATTTTAACTCTTTTATTTTTTCTGATTGAAAAATAAAAGAGTCTGAGGAAAAGTTATCTATGTGGGAACCTTCTAACTTAATTAACCTGAATCTGTTATTAGTTCTATCGCCAATTACAGCCGCTGTTGCTTGGAACAAGCTGGTTTCTGGGATGCCTAATCTATAGGCAACTTAATTCTATTTAACGATTGGTAGCAATTCTCGTATTAGTAAAACTGCTGAGTCGAAAGATGAATCATCACTCTATCAATGTCGCTGTCGCTTTTTTAGGAGGTACCATTATCTCTGTTGAAGGGGGATATCGAGTGCTGCAACATCCAAAAGCCGATCGAGTTTTTGATCGATTGGCTGATGCTCGCTGGTTTCTTGCGGTACATTGGTGTGATCAATATTCCACACCTGCAGGTATTTTGACTCACGATGGACAAGTCACTTTTCAAAATCATGCGGCGTTGGCCGTTGGAGAGACATTGTTTTTACCCTTGGAATGTAGAAAGGCGATCTTCAATCACTGCCTTACTTTAAAATCTGGAGAGCTTGCTAAATATACAATCAAGGAGCTTTCTCAAGTGAATAAATATCAAATAGAGATTTTAGGATTAGACATTGATCCTCGTTATGGAAGAGTTGCCCTGATAAGGACACAACATTCAGAATCTTTGGCACCATTTTAAGTTGATAGTAGATCTTGGCGTCGCTGATTCTCGAAATAGGCTTGCCTATTCAACATCGATGAATCGTATTTATAACAGATTGGTCCATCTCCCAAATTGGTTAGATTTTCAAGATTTCTTATATTCCCGACAGTACACATGAACACTTATAAAATCACTCTTACTAACAAGGAGTATGGAATCAATACAACCGTGGAAGTGCCTGAAGACGAATACATTTTAGATATTGCTGATGAAGAAGGCGTTGATCTTCCTTTCTCATGTCGTGCTGGAGCATGCTCATCCTGTGCCGGTAAAGTTTTAGAAGGCGAGATAGACCAATCTGATCAATCATTTTTAGATGACGATCAAATCAGGTCTGGTTACGCTCTGTTATGTGTTGCCTATCCACTATCTGATTGTACGATTGAGACTAATGCTGAAGATGATCTGTATTAGTCAGACACCACCCGCATGAGCGGGTGGTGTCTGACTGGCTCTGTACTTCACTACCTAACAGGTCAGCGTGAGAATAGTTAAGGCTGGTTAACAAACTATGTGAGTAAGCCCACCTAAATAGTTTTTGAGAGTCAGGGATCAGTAACGCTCAACAAAAAATTAGACTACCGAACTTGTGCTCTCAGGGCTTCGGCATCAATGGGCGGAATTAAATAGAGTCGTAGTAAATCGCCAACAGTACCGGCGACTAAAGACACTTTGCGCAAAAATTTCCAGACCTTAGGAGCCGTTCCTTCAGCAATATTTTTGAGCTTTAGATTGCGTTCAGCACAGCGGTCGAGGCGCTTGAAGAACTCAGGATGATCGACATCGAGAATGACAGGAAAAGCTCGGGCTGAGGTATTATTAGTTTCTCGAATGACGTCAGTATCAAACTTGGTGGCATTGAGGCCAAGCATTTCGTAAAATTTGGTCCGCTCATGAACAGTGAGGCTGTGAGTGGCAAAAACGGAAAGTAGGAAGAAGCGACTCCAGAGGCGAGACTGCCAGGTGTTCCACATGGTGGACTGCGATCGCAACAACGCCTTAAAAATATCCCCATGGCGATTCTCATCTTGGCACCAGCTTTCAAAGTAGTTAAACAGAGGATAGAAACGATTTTCGGGCTGCTGCTCTAGATGGCGATGGATCAAAATATAGCGCCAGTAGCCAATTTTCTCTGACAGATAAACCGCATAGATGATCCATTCCACTGGGAAAAAGGTATAGTCCCGCTTTTTGGTCAATTTACCCAGATCTAAGGAGATATTAAAATCCGCCATTGCCTTATTCAGGAAGCCCGCATGGCGAGCCTCATCGCGGGCCATGAGCGAAAATATTTCTGCCAAGAGCGGACTGCGTCCTTTGAGCTTGCGTGATAATTCTTTAAACAATAGGAAACCTGAAAACTCTGAAACACAGGAGCGCTCTAAGTAATCTACAAATGCCTGTCGCTCTTCTCCCTGAATATGATCCCAGGTTTCCTGAAAAGCTTCATTACGAACAAAGTGATGACGATTATAATCAGCTCTCATTTCTGTCAACATGGTCTGCAGGTTCACCTCGCCTGCCGAAAGATCCAAGTTGGCAGCTTTTTCAAAGTCAGTGGTGTAGAAGCGAGGCGTCAGTAGATTCTCTTCAACCTGGGATTTGTGGCTGGCTGCAGCGCTAGCAGAGGATGACACGGTGCTGACCATACAATTTTTCTTCCTTAAAATCTATTCATAGCTTTGTAGCTATATAAAGAATAATACGATTCAGTCTAGATAACACAGGTGTCAAATTTTCTTAATTCCCTCAAATTCTGACGACCTTTCTAAATGCAGGTTATGCAGCATATTATCCAGTATTTAAGCACTATTTTCCAATTATCACGTCATCAGAACCTGGGTCTAAAAAGTAAAGTTTTGAAAATAAAAACAGAGAGATATCATTTAATCGCTATATGGTGATTAAAGCTGAAGCCTGTTGCGAATTGCGAAATATTTTACCCATGAGTCTTCAAATCAATCGATCGCAGTCTGCCGCCTCCCGATTGACTGCTCATACTCTAGCCCTGCCGCCCCGTGACGGTCGCCAGCGGTTTAAGCAGTATGTACAAACATTGCAGGATACGATTTGCTCTGCCCTAGAGCAGTTAGATGGGCAGGCAACCTTTCAAGAAGATTCCTGGCAGAGAGAAGGCG
Source organism: Cyanobacteria bacterium P01_B01_bin.77 (assembly GCA_039028535.1). Classification (GTDB taxonomy): domain Bacteria; phylum Cyanobacteriota; class Cyanobacteriia; order Phormidesmidales; family Phormidesmidaceae; genus Leptothoe. The sequence continues at coordinate 37,323 of JBCCHX010000040.1, read as the reverse complement.
GTGGCGGTGGCCGCACCCGAGTGATCCGTGATGGACGAGTGTTTGAGCAGGGGGGCGTTAATTTCTCAGAAGTATGGGGTGATACTTTACCTCCAGCAATTTTAATTCAGCGGCCTGAGGCGGTGGACCATGGGTTTTATGCTACAGGAACATCCATGGTGCTCCATCCCCGCAATCCTTACGTACCAACAGTCCACCTCAATTACCGTTACTTTGAAGCGGGTCCGGTGTGGTGGTTCGGCGGCGGTGTGGATCTTACCCCCTACTATCCGGCAGTGGAGGATGTGATTCACTTTCACACTACCCTAAAACAAACCTGTGATATTCACCATACTGATTTCTATCCGACCTTTAAGCGTTGGTGTGATGAATATTTTTATCTCAAGCATCGTCAAGAAGCCCGAGGCATTGGTGGTATCTTCTTTGATTATTTAGACCATCGCGGCAGTCTCTATTCAGGTTCGAATTCAGCTGGAGATGCGGCTGCCTATAGCCAACAGGTAGGCTCTGTCAACCAAAGTTGGGAGGAGTGGTTTAGCTTTGTTCAGAGCTGCGGAAACGCTTTTTTGTCAGCCTATTTGCCTATTGTAGAACGTAACCAAGAGAGACCCTATGGTGAACGTGAACGAGAGTTTCAACTCTATCGCCGGGGACGCTATGTTGAATTTAACCTAGTTTATGATCGAGGGACTGTATTTGGTCTGCAAACCAACGGTCGGGCTGAGTCGATCTTGATGTCACTGCCGCCTGTAGCCCGCTGGCAATATGGCTATGAGCCCCAACCCAATACTCCAGAAGCTGAACTGTCGAGTATCTTTCTCAAACCTCAGGATTGGATAAATTGGCAGCCAACAGCTTAGCCAACAGCTTCATAGAGATATGAGCCACAAGGAGAAATCTCAACTCTCATTGAACTTTATTGAGTGTGCTCCTTATTCTGTGCTTCTTGAAGTCTCTTTTCGAGACTCAGCTAAATATAACTGTTTGAGGTAATCACCATGGATCACAATTTAGCGCTAAAATTACGAAAGGGTACACAAAACGCCCATACACTGGCGGAAAATACGGCCTACATGAAATGTTTTCTCCAAGGGATTGTTGAGAAAGAAGCTTTTCGCCAGTTAATTGCTAATTTCTATTTTATTTACGGTGCCCTAGAAGAGGCTATGCGGTGCCATGCTCAGCATGGTGTGGTAGGACCTATGTGTTTTCGCAGCTTGGAGCGAACAACTCAGTTGGAAAAAGATTTGGCTTTTTACTATGGCGCTAACTGGCGTATCGAGATTGATCCATCCCCTGCCGGGCTACGTTATGTAAAGTATATCCAGGCACTGGCAGATCAAGAACCCGCATTGCTGATTGCCCATGCCTACGTTCGCTACATGGGTGATCTTTCTGGTGGGCAAGGGTTAAGGGCCGTCATAAAATCAGTTTTAGGCCTGCCCGATGGCCAAGGTACGGCTTTTTATGAGTTTGATGAGATTCCTACGATTGAGGCACGCCAGGCCTTTAAGGGCCAATATAGGGATGCCTTAAATTCACTCCCCATCGATAATGGTTTGGTGCAAAGAATTGTGGATGAAGCAAACCTGGCATTTAAGCTCAATCAAAATGTCATGCATGAGCTCGAACCGTTGATTAAAAATACCATCGGTGAACATGTCTTTGAGCGAGTTGTCCGTCAAGATCGACCCGGCAGCACAGAGCGGCATCGTCAGTCGCCTGAGTTAGCATCTATAGAATAATTGCCTATCAGATTTCTCCTTTTGCATGAACTGTTTTCTCCCCCGCAAGGGGGATTTTTTTGAGCCGTTGTAGCAGCGTAGGTATGAAAAGCACCTTCCCCGTGATATAGAAATCTTATGAAGACGGGTGTGATATAGGCTGACAGTGCTGCATCAGTTCTGTCTGACAGTGGCTGTGGATGTGTATAGCTTGCTCAACTAGCTCGGGGGGGAATGTCTGGGTAAGTCGGCGTTGCGATCTCACAATTTTTCCCGCCTTAATATTTCCTTTAGGATCCCCTACACCCTTCATTCCAGTAGTTTTGAGCACTCTATACTCCTCCGTAAACGGAGCCTGGGTCTGCAAAAACTGCTGCAGTGTTTTTAGCACTTGGGGCGTATTATCCAGGATTTGCTCATAGGTAACCACTAGCATCCGCTGCGGATCGTTGATTAGGCGCGCATAGTCCACCAGCCTAGCCATCCGGTCAGCGTAGTAATCCAGGGTATCCTGCTGATTCCAGTGGGGTTTGAGATCGGCAATGCTGACTAGACTACGCTCGGGTTCCCGCAGCAAAAAAATGCCATAAACCTGTTTAGATTTAAGAAATTCGTGGTCTAAAAACTTTTTATTATGCAGCACCTTATCCATCACATACCGATGATCCATGCGCAGATTTCGCACATCCCCCAGTGTCCGAAACTCCTGTGCCTGCCAGTAAACCTTTTTGAGCAATACCTTAAAGTCATGGGCATCGGTGTAGTTGGTATGGGTTTCGCCGTAGCCCAGAATCTCAGGATTGCTGGTCAGCAGGTGGGTTAACAGGGACGAACCGGAGCGCATATGACTCAGCACCAGCAAAAACCGATAGGGTTGAGGGCGCAACGCGACACTATAGGGGCGAGCAGATAACTCAATGCGATAGCGAAAGTAGGTTTGCACCCAGTCATTTTTATACTCACGAATCCGCTGCCGCCACTGGCCTAATGCTGCTCCCATAGGTGTCACTCGTGTTACTAAACAGGCTTAACGGGTAAGCCAAATGCTCTAGCTCTACGGTACCCTAGCCCGTCAGATTTCTATCCACGCCCATACTATCTGCACTATTGTTTGAACTTCTGGCTGCCCTTATGCTGGCTGCAGCACGTTGGTCAGCTGCTTTAGTTCTTTTAACAACTGCTGTTCGTTATAGGGCTTCGAGAAATAAGCTGTCGCCCCTAAATTCATTGCCAGCTTACGATGTTTTTCACTACTGCGAGAGGTAAGCATCAAAATGGGCAAGGCTTCATATTCCGGTTTCTCTCTGAGTTCTTCCAATACACCGTAGCCATCGAGCCGTGGCATTTCAATATCGCAAATTACGGCTTCGACCAGCAGTCCACTGACCAGTTTATCCACCGCTTCTCGTCCATCTTTGGCCTGCTCTACCAGATAGCCCGACCGTTCTAGGGTAGTAGCCAGGTAGCGGCGGGCATGGATAGAATCATCCACCACCAGGATCTTCGCCGTGCTGGATTTAACTGGGGGTGCGGCGGGTACAGATACGGAGGGGGCTCCGCTCTGAATCCATTCGATCAGACGGCTAGGATCCATCAGCGGTACCACCCGTCCATCGCCCAACACGGTTGTGCCGCTAAACCCTTGGGGTAACGGGATAGGACTGGCAACAGAGCGAATGGCAACTTCTTGCTCCTGCCAAAACCGGTCGATGTTTAGACCATAGGTCTGGTCGTCTTCTCCCACAACGACGACCATCGGACAGTTAATCAGGGGTTGACCACTCATTTCTATGGGTCTAGAGGCCGACTGCATCGACCAGTGCTTTTCCAACTGGACGAGGGGAATTGAGCTGTCTTGCCAGTCCATAGCTGATTGAGGCCCATTCATGTGGGGGGATCTGATGACTTCTTGTACCGTATCGACCGGTAGGGCAAAGACCAAGCTATTGCGCTCCAACAGCATGACCCGCAAAATTGATAAGGAGAGCGGAATGCTAATGGTAAAGACAGTGCCCTTGTCAGGTTCCGTCGCGACCTGGATATCCCCCTGCAATTCTTTGAGGTTGGTTCGCACGACATCCATACCAAAGCCACGACCCGATAGCTCTGTGACCGTTTCGTTAGTACTAAATCCTGGCTCAAAGATAAAGGATAGGAGCTCCTGCTGCTCCATGCTGTCGACTTGCTGGTCGGGCAGGTTGTATTTGCGGATGCGATCGCGAACTCGATCTAGATCAATCCCGCTACCATCATCACTGAGGGTGATCACCACCCGGTTACCACAATTCACCGCCCGTAAGGAAATCCTGCCAACTGCCGGTTTTTGCTTAGCCTGACGGACTTCATGAGATTCAATACCATGGTCAAACGCATTACGCAGCAGATGCATTAGCGGATCGCTCAGCTGATCCAGGGCAAACTGTCCGATCAGCGTATTCTCTCCCTCAATCTTAAATTCTACTGGTTTGTTATATTGTACCGACCAGTCCCTTACCACTCGAGGGAACCGTCCAACAATCTCTGCAAACGGACGCATTTGGGTTTGCGTGATCCTGTTTTTAAGCCTTCGACTGGTATAGTTCAGACTGCTCACAGACTGCCCTATTTCATTTAGACCCAGCTCAATATCGTAGCTAACCTCCTCAAGTTTAACAATGGTCTCCATATGCTCTTGCGCCAGCAAATGGAGCTTAGAGTAGCGATCAAACTCAAGTACATCCAATTCTTCAGGCGCAGTCACCAAAACAGTTTGGTCGGTCCGTGCCCCATTACCATTCTGGCCGGTCCCATTTGCCCCATTGTCAGACTGCGTTGCCCCCATCTCAATCATCACCCGTTCAGAGATAGCCCCCTCTGTAGAGGCCTGGTCATACCAGTGTCGCAGCTCTTTATTAAAGGAAGCGAGTGCCACCATCCGTTCCTGCATTAACAGACTAAATGCCTGAAGCTGTTCAAGCTTCAGGTTGACTGCATTACGGTTAAGAATCAGAGCCTCAAACGTACTGTTAATTTGTTTAAGTTGTTCCACCGATACCCGCACCGTAGATGTCTTTTGAGGTTTGGGCGCTACCGGTGGTGCATTCAGTGTCACCAGTGGAATGGTGGTGGGGCTCAGAGTTGTTTTAATAGCCGCACTAGCTAGCTCCTCCGTCGGTTCCTCCACCGGTTGAACTGGCTCAGTCGCCGCTTCCTCAGGGCTGGGGGAGTCTAACCCAGGCAGTGCTGCAAATTGTGCCTGGAGAGCTGCTAGGTCAACTGCCAGATCACCATCCGCCAGCTCATCTTTTGGCAGGATATCGGCAATTTCCAGCGCCGCTAACGGATCTTGGAGAACATCAATATCACTGGCGCTATCTGGAAGGTCAAGCAAAGGCTCTGGTAAAGCAAGCTCGCTCAGGCTACCGGGCGCTTCACCCGAAATATTAGTCGGTGTCTTTAACTGAGTCGGCAAACGTTCCGTACGCCCCAAAAGAACCAGCGAATGACTTCGCTGCCAGGCCGTCATCGCCCCTTGGGCAATCGCCTCGATCGCCTCAGTCGGAGCCGAGTTACCCTGCTGCTCGACAGAATTACAGAGTGACACAAACGACTCTAGCTGAGCCATAAGTCCAAACTCCGACATCCGCTGGGCCATAGTAACCAAGGCTTGTCTCAGATCATCCCCCCGCTGCTGAGATATCGTCTGCTGAAACTCTTCTAGACAATCTTCAACACTTGTTGTAAAAATAACTACATCAAGATTTTCATCGTTGTCTTCCGATAGTAGACGTGCTTCATCTTCGGGGGTAAGGTCACCTAAGTACTCATTTAGCTTAGTAAATACAGGTTCAATATCGGTGGCTAACCACTGTATATCTATCGGTTGTTGATTTTGATGCTGTTGACGAACTGTTCGCAAACAGTCCACCCCCTGTAAAAGCAATGTTTCTAAGGAGGTATCGATTGATAAGCGCCGAGCTCGAAGAATTTTAAACGAATCCTCTAGCTGGTGGGCCACCTGACTCAGCTCAACAAATCCCATCATGCCGGCTGTTCCTTTAACAGAGTGGGCAGCCCGCATAGCAATATTGATTTGACTCAGCCGGTCATCTGCTGTTTTCAGCCCCAGCAAGACAGTTTCAATTTCCTCAAAATAGGTTTCCGCTTCTGCTAAAAAGGTCAGTCGAGCCTGTTGTTCTTTGTCTAGTTTCATTATTACTCTTCAACCTTAAATTGCTCGACAGAAGCCTGTAGTGATTGAGCTACCTTTGCTGTTTCTTGAATGGCCTGGGCCATCTGAGCTGAGGCCTGAGATCGCTCTTGAGAGGACTGAGCAGACTTTTGGATCAGTTCGGTCACCGCAACGGAGGCCTGGGTTTGATTGACCGTTGAGTCTGAAATATTTTGCATCAGTCGGTTGATTTGCTCAGACTTGGTAAGCACTTGTTCCAACTGCTGCTGCGTCAGTTTAACCAAGGTACTACTGTCAACTACCTGTGCTGTACCGGTTTCAATCGCCGTGACTACTTCCTGGGTCTCGGTTTGAATATCAGCCACAATTTGGGCAATAGTCTTAGTGGCATTGGCTGATTGTTCCGCCAGGGAGCCAACTTGTTCTGCTACGGCAGTAAAGCCTTGTCCCAGTTCTCCAGCCCGAGAGGCCTCAACACTAGCATTGACCGCCAGCAGGTTAGTTTTAAGCGCAATCTCATCAATCAAACTAACGGACTGAGCAATCTTCTGGGCAGATTCTCCCAATCGTTTGATTTTCTTGGCCGTTTCACCAACCGTTGAACGTAGTTCTAGAATACTGTTTGCCGTTTTCTCCATGGACTCAGACCCAGCTTGTACCGTCACATAGGTGTCATTGGTCAAACTAGACGCCTGATTGGCGTTTTGGGCAACTGTCTGAATCGATTGCCCCATCTCTTCAACCGCCACCATGGTGGTCTGCATTGAGCGTGCTTCTTCCACCGCCTGTTCAACCACAGCTAGAATCTGTTGCTCGTTGGTCAGCAATGAACCACTTACTTGACCAGTGGACTGTTTTACATTGACAGCAATATCTTGTAAGTTTTCAATAATAGCATTAAACAAGTCTGCAACAATGCCTACATCTCCCGCAGACAACTTAGCTCGTACTGAAAGATCGCCATCGGCTGCATCTCCCACTTCTTCCATCAGCTGGGTAATATCATTTTCTAGTTTTTCGCGCTCTTCTCTCTGTTCATCAGCGGCTTCTTTCTGCTGTTTGAGCAATGATTGTAGCTGTTCTAAAAGATTGTTAAAACCTCGACCTAGAATCTGAGTTTCAAAAGTTCCCTGGATACTGGCACGGGCATCCAAGTCACCGGTAGCAGCTTTCTGAGCTACTTCGGTCAGCGTCTGTAATGGTTGAGAAAGCCTACGTGCCAGGGCTAGCAGCAAGCCCCCCGAAGCCGTACCCAGAACTATGGCTGTCAAGATAAACACAATCAGCAATGAGAGTCCTGCCTGGTCAAGGGCGACGGCGTCCTCTGACGAAATAGCAACCCAGGGAAGATCAGTCACCGTGGCTAAACTAAAGTTTCTGCCATCGTAGGATACAGTCGCTTCTAAGACCTCTCGACCATCTACTTGCACACGGCTCACTTCAAGAATTCTGGCGTTTGTTGCCTGCGCTAGTTCCTGTTTAAATACTTGAGGGGTATCTGACTCACGCCCTAGTTTTGACGATAATGCTTGGGCAAACTGAGCGATTGTTTCACCACCGACTACTTCTGCGTTAACACTACCTGTGACTTCTTCGAGCACTGGCACAGTTGCCAGGGCCAGACCGTTGCGCACATCAATAACCTGTACTGACTGGGTCTCACTGAGCGAGTTGCTCAAATAGTTAGCAATTCGATTACTTAAAACCTGCTGTGGCAGAACCGATTTGACAACGCCAAGAAATTCTTCTGACCCTACAGGGGTAATAGCGCGAGAAAGCGATACACTGACGACATTAGCTGAATCATCAAATTTAACCGGTTCAACATATTGTCCAAACTGTTTAGACTGCAGCCACCAGTCTTCATCACTTTGGACAAAGTCAGTGATAGGACCATCTACAGCAACGGTAAGACCGTTACTCTCTGTAATAAAAAGTTCGCCAAGTTCTTCAGCGGCAGTCACATCTGCTAAGTATTTGTTGATGGCTCCATTGGGGGTCAGCAGCTTAGTCTGAGCAAACTGTTGCTCTAGGTCTTCAACCGGCTGGTCGATCAGTTCATCTTCCTCAGCCTTTTGGTTGGCTTGATTGAGTAGCTGCTGAATATTTGGACTAATGACTAAGTTCCCTACCGTACTAAAGCTATCTTCTACAAATAAACCCGATGCTTCACTTGTTAAGAATGCTTCCTGCTTTAAAGCAAACAGTACATCCTCATTCTCGGCATTTTTGGTAATAACAATACCTAAGCCACTTGCTACGGCAAGTGGCAGTAATGTTACCGGCAGCAGGGTTTGTAGTAACTGTCTACCAAGGGGCTGTCCTTTATCGTTATTTGCCCCAAGTGTTCGGAAGAGTCGTTTTTGAGATGAGGTAACCTCTTGGCGCTGACGCTGATCGTTTAATGAATATTCCTTTGCGGTCATGGTGGTGTCCTAGTACTCTACAGTAACCAAAAAATGTATAAATTCGAACCTAACCTAACGTCAGTGAGCGAGCTGTCCCAATTGCCTCAGCGCTTAAAACAAGCACTACATCATCGTCAATGACAACCTGACCACTGATGTAGGGGTATAGATTGGCATCTACCTCATCAACAGGAGAAATAATGTCTTCCCGTGATAATCGAACAGAACTTCTGATTTTAGGAACAACCAGGCCTAAAAATAGCTCTTGATAGGTTTCTGCATTCATGTTCTCTAGGTCAGTAGCCTGGTCAGATTTCGATGACAAGGCCCGAATAATGACTACTTCATAGTGTTGAGAGGGTTCTAGGACAATAGGTAATTCTAATAACTGCGCCAGGTTAACAACCCAAAACACTTGGTCTTTTGAACTCATTAACCCTAGTACCGCTGGCGGCATATTGGGCATAGGGGTAATTAAGTGAGTCGGGAGTAACAGGCTTTCCTCAACCCAGCTTAGAGCTAGAGCAATAGTCAGCTCTGGAGTCAGCTGCACCCTCAAAAACTGCTCACCTGAAACAGTTTTTGGTGTAAACACTTCAGGCAGCAGTTGCTGAAGACGATCTACAGTTTTTAGCGTCTGGGTAGAGTGTGTAGGAGAAGTTTGCATGGGAGATGACGCGCTGCCTTACTTAATAATTACAAAACTGCAAATCGTACAGCATCTGCTAGCTGTTCGGCAGTGCAGGGTTTGACAACATATCCAACCATACCCTGCTTTTTAGCCCAGCTTTGATCCATTTTTCGCCCTTTTGTGGTGCAGGCAATGATGGGGATACTAGCTGTAGTCGGATCTTTTTTAAGTTTCCGACAGAGCTCTAAGCCTGTAATCTCAGGCATGACTAAATCTGTAACAATTGCATCTGGTCGGTCAAATTCAATCTTTTCGAGTGCCTCTAAGCCACCCTCAGCAGTTATTACTGTGTAGCCAGCCTGTTCAAGGTAATGACTAATCAAATCCAGCTCGGATTTAACATCATCAATAACTAATATTTTTTTTGCCATGTCTTCCGTGCCTTACTACTACGATTCAAAAACTATGCAGACTGTCTCTTTACATTGATATATTTAGAAGGAGATATCTAGAAAGAGATTTCCAATTAATTTATAATTACTTCCTGAATTTTAATTAACTGTGATTTTTGTATTAAATTTTACATTATCCAAACCTGTTAACATTTAACTTCAAATGGGTATCCAACAGGTTCATTAGCTGTGCTTTTGAGAAGGGTTTTTCTAAATAGCCTTCAGCGCCTGAAACCTCAGCCTTAGCTTTATTCAATGCGCCTGTGTTGCTGCTAATCATGATAATTGGCACATCTTTAAACATATAGCTACGCTTTAAAATTGAACATAGAGAATTACCATTAATACTGGGCATCGAGATATCCATTAATACCAAACTAGGCTTTTTAGTACATATTTTTGAGATCGCCTTTACTGGATCCATAATAGTTCTAAGCTCAAAATAGTCTGGATCAAGATAGCTCTCTATCTTCTCCAACATGGCTTTACTGTCATCAATACATATAATCAAATATTTTGATTTAAGAGCATTTGAGCCATTGTTTTTAAGATAAATATTCGTTGAATTATCAGAATTTAGCGTATTTTTGTTTAGGTTGTTTGAATTTAGTTCGCTGGTGACCGAGGTGTTGCCATGGGAAACACTATCAGCTACAGGATTAAAAGATCTGTTTATAACAGCTGTCTCTGATTGTTTACCAACCGTACTGGTAGCAAATTCAGGTGATTTCTGTTCTGGCGTTGGTAGCCAGGGTAAACGGTCAAGGGGCGATAATGGTGGCCATAGCTTGATCGCTTGATGCTCGATATACGGGTAAAGTAACTGTGCTAGCTTGGTTTCCTCCTGTTTAATTGTTTGAGCTAGCTGACGAATGCTGGCTCCCTGCATCAGCCGGACTAAGGACTCTAACATCTGCCGTGAAAGTCCTCCCTGCAGCGTTGGTTTGAACAAGTCTTCTAGACTTTCACAGTAGGGGCGCTGATGGGGAGAGCAAATGCGATCGCTAAGGGGCTGCCATGCTTGCCGTTGTCTAGCGAGATGATTCACCAAGGAGGCAATTTCAACACCCTGGATTGTTGTATGCCAAAGTTCTTTTGGGAACGGATGCCAAGCTACCGTAGCATTTTCTAAACCCAGGAGAGATTCAATCGCATCCTCAGTTAATTTAACTAGTATCTTCTCAGCTTTTTCTACCTCAAGGGCATTATATTGAATCAGGGCACCCACAATCTTACTAGTCCAATTAAGATTGTCGATGGCGCTGGTGTCGACTTGACGCTTATATACCTTTAACTGGGTCAACCGCCAGTAGATAGGAAGTAGAGCTTCATAACCTAAACTCGGCAATATTGTTTCTAATGTATTTAAGTACTGCAGTGAGTGAGCTGCAAATAACAACCTGCCTTCAGTAATATCCAGACACCATTTTACATCGGGTCCATCGATATAAACTCGTCCACTTTGACGAGTTTTAAGTGTCTCATTTAAAAATGATATTATCTCGAAACGTTGGCGCATAATGGTCTAATAATAATTATTTTTTATAACCTTAGTCATACAAAGTTCAAATCCTCAATAGCTTATGAAAATTCTCCTTGAGTAGGTTATAGATCATTCACCATTACCCTTCCTTGATAGAAAATAGCTTGTTTAAGAGCCTTAAAAATTCTATTACGGGGATTCAACAGCAACAGTTACTTATCTGACTTCTGATAAGTGCTTTAGAGGCACTCAAAGTGCTATAAAAACTAGCTTTCATGGGCAGCAGATTCTGAGCCTTTAATTCTAATCTTTGCTTATGGAGTAATAAACACCCTTTGGAAAGAAGCTCTAAGACCGGGTTTAACCCCTTAAGTCAATATATTTAATAGTTCAGCTTAAGAAAGCTGCAGACCGATAGTAATTTATCTTATACTTCTGCTCTCATTGTAGGCATTCGGGATAGTCTATTACATATTTTTGAAATTAAGAGCACAGACAATACAGTTAACTTTGCATAAACACTAGGTACTTTTTTTACCCGTGATTGGTGAGTATATGTATAAACACTGGGCACTTTTGTTACTCGTGATTGGTAAATATAAAAAGCTTGAAAATAAACATAAAAATCTATCGATTGATCCTGACATTTACGGAACGCTTGGAATAACATTCATAGAAAAGGACGATAGATCTCGTTAGTGGATCTCACTAATATATATAGTCACTATGTTATCACTGTCTAATCAGACTCAATGGAATGATCTCTCCTGTCAACGGGGAACAAGTAGCTCTATTGTTACAGCCTGTATTATCTGTGGAGGCATTCATTCCACTCAGTATCACTGGAATTTAATGGCAGACATCGGTATGCCTCAGGCTCCGGCTGATTTGATCGATGACCTAGTCAAGATGCGGCATTATCAACCATCGGCTATTGAGACAGCCGATGTGCTCACCGAGGCAGAACTGCGAACAGCTCTGTTTGTTAGTACGGTGGGCCAGGGTAAGCCAAAACGAGAGCGATTAGTAAGAGACTTGATTAAGCTAGCGGGCGGTCTAGACCAGGCATTTAGTGCCGCCTTTGGCCCTAAAGCAGGTGAGTTTTTTACTGATGCTAAACGCATGAGTCAGGTGACTCGACGCAAGTTTTTACAAAATATTGCGGTGGGGGCAGCTCTGGTAACTCTGGCTAACTGTGGCTCTGCAACAGAGGTAGCAAAAGAGACAGAAGACGCTCCAGCTGTTGGTGATTTAGAGAAAACTAATCTGAAGGTAGCCTTTCTACCCATTACCTGTTCAGCACCGATTATTATGTCAAAGCCGTTAGGCTTTTACGAGCGATACGGTCTCGACGTAGAACTCATCAAGTACTTTAGCTGGTCTGTGGTAAGAGATGCAGCTATTGCAGGTGAACTGGATGCCTATCATATGCTGGCTCCTATGCCCATTGCAATGTCCCTTGGCATGGGTTCCGCTCCATTCCCAGTTCGGTTAGCCAGTATTGAAAACAACAACGGTCAAGGTATTGCGGTTGCTAAAAAACATCTAGGCAAAGTTAATGGTCCGGAAGACTTTAGGGGCATGAGCATTGGTATTCCCTATGATTATTCCAACCATAATTTGCTAATACGCTACTATTTGGCCACTGGGGGGCTAGACCCAGACAAAGATGTTAATCTGTTGATTTTGCCACCACCGGATGCGATTTCAAAACTGGCCGCAGAACAAATCGACGCCTTTATTCTGCCCGATAACTTTACCCAGCGAGTAGTGCAAGATGACATTGGGTTTATTCACCTGTTGACTAAAGATTTATGGCCCGGTCATCCCTGCTGTGCGTTTGTAGCCAGCCAAAATTGGATTAATACAAATCCCAAGACATTTCGCGCCCTAAACAAGGCCATCATTGATGGTGCCACCTATGCCAGTCAGGCCGAAAACCGTAAAGAAATTGCCGCTGCCATTGCTCCCCAGGAATATCTCAACCAGCCCGTGCCGATGCTAGAGGCCGTGATGACTGGTAAGTTTGAGGACGGCCAGGGAAATACGTTTGATATTCCTGACCGGATCAACTTTGATCCCTATCCCTGGAAGAGTTTCGCCAGCTGGATTACCACCCAGCTTATCCGTTGGGACTATACAACTGCTGAAAAGGCACCCAATGGAGGGGAGAATTTCTTCTTGACCGAGCTGGCCCGAGAACTAGCTCAGGAGCTAGGAGTAGACGCCCCAGAGGCATTGTCTCGGGTAGAGAAGATGCAATTTGGTGATTTTGACCCCAATCAAGCAGAGAACTATCTTAAGGAGCAGATTGACCAGTTCGGAGTGTAAGGGACTAGCTCAAAAATGAAATACTCGTAGATCGAGTTTCGACTCCGCTCAACTCTCGAAACTGGAAGGTTGAGCGAAGTCGAAACCGGGTTGAGCGAGTACATTATTTAGCCGCATATCCTGGAGAGTTAGCCTCATCACTGCAGAGATTCATAGTCCTGCAGATAACGTTCAAAGGCTCTGTCCAGACGGCTGGTCTCTCCCAGCCAGTAAGCCGTGAGAGCATGTCCAAAAGCCCAGGCATTCTGGGCTGGAGGGACCTCATTTTCCAACAGTATGGGCCATAACGTAGCCAAATCAAAGGTACTATCTTCGGTTGCCAATAAGTTAAACAACTCATAGGCCAGCTGTAGTTTACCAATGACTACCGGAGCCTGTTCCACCGGAACTTTCTCCATCAGGGCCGTGGCTAATAAATCTGAGCCCGTCATCATCCGCGAAATATAGCGGAGAATGGGGCTTTTGAGCAGTTCGGTTACCCCCTGGGTAGTGGTCATTTGCAACGTGTACTGGTCAATCAGTTTGGCAGCCGCTTTAGCTAAAGCGGCTTGATTGGTCAGAAACCGAGCCAGCCGATATTGCTTGGCATGCCCCAGTGTGTCTACCAGCTTTAAGGCCAGGGTATCATCATTCCAAGCGGTTCTGTTGTTGTCATAGGTAACCAGCGGTACCACGGCCTCAGCAGGCTGGTCCAAGGTTTCTACCCGATAGGCAACCGCATCGCGAATAGAACTCTCTTTAGGTCGCTGTCCCGTTTGCCAATCGTAGGGGGGCTGCCACTCCCGTACCGGGCGTAGCCGGTCTACCTGAGTGAGTGCGACCACGGTTGGCGGCTGTTGCTCAGTTGTTTTAAGATCGTGCAGAAAGGTTTTGTCACTTTGTAGGGCTGGGTCCAAGGCCGGTGTTGCCAGCACCAGCAAATCAGCATCGGCCGCCTGAGCCAGGACCAAATCACGAAAGTCTTCCTTAGCAATTTGTTCATAGCCAGGAGAATCGATCAGGTTTAAGACTTCTCCCGTCTCTAGCTGCCAGCTATATTGACGTATTTTGTCAGTGCTAGGCAACACATCTACCTCGGCCAAATCCGTCTTAAATAACGTATTAATTAGACTGCTTTTACCGGCCCCCGTACGTCCCACCAACATCAAGGAAACCGGCTTCCTTTCAACCGTCTTCGCCGGGGTAGCTGTCTCTAAAATGGACCGGAGTGTAGCGGCTTTTTCTCCCATGTCTGGGGCTTTAGCTGGATCTGCCTCAAAAATTGCTGGTAACGTATCGCCACCGTAGAGAGCCACTGTCTGTTGAGCCAGATTTCTCAGAGCCGTTTCCCTCAGCAGCTGGCTCAAGTTGACCAGTAGCTGTTGATTGGCCTGGGTACTTGTTTTTTGACTGGCCATCTTAGCTGCTGCTGCTGCTGGGTTAATCAGCCACTGAGCCCAGTTCCATGCCCGCCAGAGTTTCCCCATGGAAGGTTCTAGCTTGCGGTAAATTTCATAAGCTTCGTAGGCTTGCCCCACCGTTACTTGATTTAGCACCGGTGCCAGCTGAGTCATGGCTCGGTCCATGTCATCCACTGTCCCCCGGATTAGACCATAGGCTTGGGTGACATAAATATTGAGCAGCGGATACTTCACATCGGGGTGATAGTGATGGGCCACCGTCGCCACAATACTTTGACATCGTTTCCAAAAAGCGACCCAGTCGTCCCATACGGGCGGATCCTCTCGAGCTGCTGTCAAAATTGGCTGTAGTGAGGTTTCCAGCGTCTGATTATCAACTCCGCTAGCGGTGACAGAGGTGAGTTCTGCCTTCACGGCGGTGACGATGCGCTCAATCTCGCGGGGTTTGGTCCAGTGCCCCAGCAGCCAGCGCCAGCCCACAAACATCAGTAGAATGATGGCCCAAACCCAGGTGATACCCCAAGTACGCAGCTGAATACCGGCAACAACCATGACAAAGGTTATGACCGTCACTAATGGCAGTGTCAGCACAATCCACTGCCATCGTTTTAGCTGCATCATCGGTATTTACCCCATCATTTTTTCTAGTTTAATCACCCGTTTGAGAATCTATTGGGGAATCTATGCGGCTTGCAAAAATGGCAATATGGTATCAGCTACTACAGTTCCAAATTCTTCAGCCATACCTAAGGTGCCGGGTAAGCATACTGATTGAACTCCTGGCTGGGCCGCCATCATTTCCATCTCGGTCTTTGAGGCAGGGGGGGCCTGTTCACCCACAACCACCATCATCGGTACGGTTATAGATTTAAAATAGCCTAAGCAGGCGTCCCTGGTTTCTACTGGATCTAGACCGCCGGTGACAAAGGCGGCGGGGGCATAACGAGCTCCTGCTTTTTGGGTAATCTGATGGCGTTGGGCAATGTAGTCTGAGGTGAGCTGAGTGTCATCGACAAAAACATGGCGACGATACATCCATTTGAGAAAGGCAGGACGGGTATTTAGCCAGTAAAGTAATGGGCCGATGACGTGCGATCGCACCAACTCTCTCACCTGGCTACGCACCGCTGCCGAAGCCCCCATCACAGCCAAGGGCCCCTTCCAGGTGGGAGCAACCAGTACTATCCTGGACCAGGCATCGGGCATCGCCAACACATAGCCTGCCCCATGGCCAGCGGCGACCACGGCTATGGGTTCAGAAAACTGTGCTTTAACAAACTCTCTTAAAAACTGTTGATAGAAGGCCGGTTGATAAGCTAAGCGTAAACGATCAGAATCACCAAAACCGGGCCAATCGAGTACCGTGACCTGATAGTACGTAGCGAGTTGGTTAGCAAGTGCGGTCAGTTCCGTACGACTGGAAACCGTGCTCAAGGCAGGCAGCAGCAGAATAGGCTGACCAGTACCCAAGGTTTCGTAGGTAATCGTAATAGCATGGTCTTGCCACTGCCAGTTATGGGTAGCAATAGACCCATTTAATGATGCAGTGATAGCAGTCATAAAAGCCTCCACCTATTCCTAATGACAAATCGTCTGCTCAATTGAGCCTACTACTATATAAAGGTAAAAGAAGAGACCGTACGAGATTAGAGCTCTAATGGGTCACAACGATGACATCTCCAAGCAACATTAACGATTGCAACCGTATCAACTAATATAAATTAGCCGTTATTCGTAATTGCTGCCCCTAGGCCGTTCAACTATCTGTAAGTCCCATTTGTCATGAGTTTATACAGCACCTTTACCTCAGAGTCCGTATCAGAAGGCCATCCCGATAAAATGGCCGATCAGATTTCTGATGCCATTCTAGATGCCTTACTAAAAGACGACATCCACTCCCGTGTCGCCGTCGAAACCATGGTTAAAACCGGCATGGCTATCGTTGCTGGCGAAGTCCGCACCAGCACCTATGTCGACCTCGAAGACATTGTCCGTGATGTCATCCTCAGTATTGGCTACGACAGCTCAGATGTTGGCTTTGACGGAGCTTCCTGCGCCGTTATCAATGCCATTGGTAAGCAATCTGCTGATATCGCCATGGGCGTCGACGAAGCTGAGAATAAAGACCTCGGTGCAGGTGATCAAGGCCTTATGTTTGGCTACGCCACCAACGAAACTGACGTTCTGATGCCTGCCCCCATCTACTACTCCCACCGATTGGTAGAGCGTCAGGCCCAGCTGCGCAAAAACGGTGTTCTCACCTGGCTCCGCCCAGATGCCAAAAGTCAGGTCACTCTTCGCTATGAAGATGGTAAACCCGTCGCCGTCGATGCTGTCGTCCTCTCCACCCAGCACGACCCAGATATCGCCCTCAGCGACATCCGCGAAGCCGTCATGGAAGAAATCATCAAACCCATCCTGCCCAACGACTGGTTCCATGCCGGTACTCAGTACCACATCAACCCTACCGGACAGTTCATTATTGGTGGCCCCGTCGGTGACTGTGGCCTCACCGGTCGTAAAATCATTGTTGATACCTATGGGGGCATGGCCCGCCACGGCGGCGGCGCTTTTTCAGGTAAGGATCCCTCCAAAGTAGACCGTTCTGCTGCTTATGCTGGTCGCTACGTAGCTAAAAATATCGTTGCGTCTGGGTTAGCCGACCGCTGCGAAATCCAAGTATCTTATGCCATTGGTGTGGCCGAGCCCACCTCTATAGCCATTAATACCTTTGGCACTGGTAAACTCAGCGACGACACCATCGTCACTTTGATTCGCGATACCTTTGATCTGCGCCCCCAGGGCCTGATTGACATGCTTGACCTACGGCGTCCCATCTACGGTCCCACCGCCGCCTATGGGCACTTTGGCCGCGAACTACCCGACTTTACCTGGGAAAAAACAGATAAGGCGGAACAGCTTAAAACAGCTCTGTAAAGTGGATAGGGTCTGCTAGGGTTTTCTCAAACTTAATGGGAAGCATTCCTGGCAGCCTACCTTTGTCTACTACCCAGAAATTCATCTGACGCCATAATGAATAGGTTGGTCAGATAGCAAATACTGCTAAGAACTAAGAACTAAGGAGCCCATGAGCGCACAAACACTTACCAGAGATTACAAGGTAGCTGATATTAACCTGGCCACTTGGGGTCGCAAAGAAATTGCCATTGCCGAAGGTGAAATGCCGGCGCTGATGGCCATTCGTAAAAAATATAGTGATGCTAAGCCCCTAGCTGGAGCTAAGATCATCGGCTGTATCCATATGACTATCCAGACTGCTGTCTTGATCGAAACCCTAATCGAGCTAGGCGCAGAAGTCCGTTGGTCTTCCTGTAATATTTTTTCTACTCAGGATCATGCGGCCGCTGCCATTGCTGAAGCCGGTGTGCCCGTCTTTGCCTGGAAGGGTGAAACTGAAGAAGAATATATCTGGTGTATTGAACAAACCTGTCGCACCCCTGAGGGTAATCTTTGGAATGCCAACATGATTTTGGATGACGGCGGCGACCTCACTGGCCACATCCACGAACAATATCCCGAAATGCTGGCCAATATCCACGGTGTTACCGAGGAAACCACCACGGGAGTGCATCGTTTGTATGAAATGCTGGAGAAAGGCGAACTAAAGATTCCCGCCGTCAATGTTAATGACTCTGTTACTAAGGCCAAAA
This sequence comes from Cyanobacteria bacterium P01_B01_bin.77, assembly GCA_039028535.1. GTDB lineage: Bacteria > Cyanobacteriota > Cyanobacteriia > Phormidesmidales > Phormidesmidaceae > Leptothoe. The sequence continues at coordinate 19,052 of JBCCHX010000040.1, read as the reverse complement.
ATGATAATAAGTATGGCTGTCGCCACAGTTTAAATGACGCCATCAAGCGCGGAACTGACCACCTGATGGCTGGTAAAAAAGCCCTCGTTATTGGTTATGGCGATGTCGGTAAGGGGTCCGTTGCCTCTTTGCGCCAAGAGGGAATGATCGTTAAGGTTGCGGAAGTAGACCCGATCTGCGCCATGCAGGCCTGCATGGACGGTTTTGAAGTCGTTTCTCCCTACATCAATGGTGTTAATGACGGTACAGCCGCCAGCCTGAATACCGATTTGTTGAGCACAACCGATCTGTTGGTCACGGCCACCGGTAACGTTAACGTCTGTGATGCCAATATGCTAGCGGCCCTAAAGCCAAGTGCTGTTGTTTGTAATATTGGTCACTTTGATAATGAGATTGACACGGCCTACATGCGCAAAGTCTGGCAGTGGGAGGAGGTTAAGCCCCAGGTGCACAAAGTGTATCGTAGCGATGACCCCCAAGACTTTTTGATTCTATTGGCCGAAGGTCGTTTGGTAAATCTGGGTAATGCCACAGGTCACCCTTCTCGGATTATGGATGGTTCCTTTGCTAACCAGGTCCTAGCACAAATGTTCCTATTTGAGCGCAAGTTTGCTGAAAAGACAGAGGCTGAAAAGGCCAATGCCATTACTGTTGAAGTACTACCCAAGCATCTTGATGAAGAAGTTGCTCGCTATATGGTCGAGGGCTTTGGTGGCGTAATCACTCAGCTAACCGAGACCCAGGCAGGTTATATTAATGTGCCTGTAGAAGGTCCCTTCAAGACCGATAGCTACAAGTACTAAGACTGTTCTGGCATCCTGTTGCCAGAATGTCTAGCTAAAATGTGATGAAAGCCTTCCTCTTATAATGGAGGAAGGCTTTTTAATATCTTAGATCTTGCACCTGGAGAGGAGGTGCCAGCCCATCCTGCACTCAAAGTGACAGAGCTAACAGATTCAAAACTACTAAACTCATATCTTGCACTACGATTGGTTGTGTCACTAAAGCCCACACTGGGTTTTAAACCCGACGTGGGTTGAAACTTCATGACTAAAACAGATGAAAGATCCGAGATATCTAATTTATGTCAGTTGCTCTGCGTCAGATTTTCTTATTTATTGCACAACAGCAGCACATATATAACAATATATCTCCCTCTGCAACAGTGTTGTGACCGTAAAGTATCCTGATCTCCATTGAAAAATGGGTAGTATATTGCTGTGGGTAAAGTTTGTGTGAATCTAAACAATGGTGGCTCTGTCACAGTAGTCCAGTCTATAAGCTGTAGATAAACTTAGGCTAGAAACAACTGCTTATTTATCCTTTATATACATTCTTAACTATGGAAAGTAATGCCAGGATCTATGTCGCTGGCCATAACGGCCTCGTTGGAAGTGCTATTGTTCGGGCGCTTAAAAACCAGGGCTATACTAACTTAATCTTAAAAAGTAGCCGAGAGCTTGATCTCTGTCGACAGGCTGACGTCGAAGCATTTTTCGCAGCGACCAAACCCGACTATGTATTTTTGGCAGCGGCAAAAGTCGGAGGAATTCATGCAAACAATACCTATCGGGCCTCTTTTCTTTACGACAACATGATGATCGAGGCCAATGTTATCCACAGTGCTTATCAGACCGGTGTCAAAAAGCTGCTCTTTTTAGGGTCTTCTTGTATCTATCCAAAACTTGCTCCCCAGCCCATGAGAGAAGAGTCATTGCTTAGCGGGCCTCTAGAGACCACCAATGAGCCTTATGCGATCGCAAAAATTGCCGGTCTCAAACTGTGTGAAAACTACTGTCGTCAGTATGACGTCAACTTTATTTCCGCCATGCCCACCAACCTCTATGGTCTCAACGATAACTTTGACCTGGCCAATTCCCATGTCCTACCTGCATTAATGCGTAAGTTTCATGAAGCCAAGCTAGCTCAACAACCCACGGTAGAGGTGTGGGGTAGTGGTCTGCCGCTGCGTGAGTTTCTCTATGTGGATGATCTAGCCGAGGGGCTGCTATTCTTGATGGACCATTACAATGACATTGACTTTATCAATCTGGGCAGTGGTAAAGAAGTCTCTATCAAAGAGCTGGCGAGCACCCTCAAAGACGTGATCGGCTACGAGGGGGAAATCGTTTTTGACAGCAGTAAACCCGATGGCACCCCCCGTAAGCTAATGGATGTTTCTAAGCTGAGCGACCTGGGTTGGCAAGCCCAAACGTCTCTAAAGGAAGGCATTGCTAAAACCTATGATTGGTTTCAGCTACACTATGAGACTCTACGGGGTGTATAGATAGCAGCAACTAGCCTATGGGGCAACGCCTGGCCAATCGATATCAGATTAAAAAACTTATGGGCCAGGGCGGCTTTGGGCAAGTCTTTCTGGCCCACGACGAGCAGTTGCCTGGTTCACCTATCTGTGTAGTTAAAAAGCTCCATCCCGTTTATACAGGTAGTCAGGACATCAATGCCCTGGAGATCGCTAAACGTCTGTTTAATTTAGAGGCTGAAACCCTCTATAAACTGGGGGAACATCCCCAAATCCCTAGATTACTGGCCCACATTGAAGAGGCGGGGGAGCTGTATTTGGTGCAGGAGTATATTCCCGGTCACTCCCTGGCGGATGAACTGGCTGCTAGCCCCATGACAGTCGATGGGGTGATCCACTGTTTGCGAGATTTGCTGACGGTCCTGGCCGCTGTTCATAGCCAGAATGTGATCCATCGGGACATCAAACCCAGCAATATTTTGCGTCGTCAGACCGATGGAGAAAAGACCAGTCCAGACCCCGGCCAGCTGGTGCTGATCGACTTTGGGGCGGTCAAGGCGCTGCAGGTAGCCCCCCCTAGCTCAGCCCCAGGGCATGAACTCACGGTAGCCATTGGTTCACTGGGATATATGGCTCCCGAGCAGCAGGCCTCTCGGCCTTGCTTTGGCAGCGATCTGTATAGTCTGGGTATGGTGATACTCCAGGCTCTCTCAGGACGGCATCCCATGGGCTTTGAGTTGCCAGCGTCCTGTGCAAGGGTGGGGGTATCAGTACCGCCAGAGTTAGCTGAGTTTATTGACCGGTTGGTGTGTTCGGACCATCGGGAACGGTATGGGTCTGGGGTGGAAGCGCTGCAGATGTTTAGGGATTTAACCGGGGCGGATGGGGAAACTGAGCGTACGCGAGCAGGGTATGGAACGACGATGTTGCCGACGCTGGAGCGAGATGGGGCAAATGGTCTTGAGTTGGGTTTTGTGGGCTCAACCCAGTCTGTTGCACCAGCGGCTCAATACTCACAGCAAACTTACCGTAACCGCCAGGCTCTTCTCAATAAGGTGCGACGCTTTTGGATCGAGGGTGTGTTGGAACATTCTCTCCATGGTCAGGTGTTACTAACCTTGGGGTTGGAGGAACGACCTGATGCGATCGCACTGCCCTGGCACATCACCTACACCACACCGGGGCAATCGGCTCAGCCCCTGCCACCGGGCACCCAGGTCAGCCATGTGTTTGATGCCATTGGTGAGGGCCGTAGTTTACTGATTTTGGGTGAGCCAGGGGCAGGTAAAACCACAACGCTGCTTAGCCTGGCCCGCCGTTTGCTAGATCGGTCTACCAGCGGTCAGCGGCTACCAGTTATTTTTAATCTCTCGTCATGGCTCCATGAGCCCATCGAACACTGGCTGGTGAAAGAACTCAGTCACAAATACCAGGTACCCAAAGCTATAGGACGACGCTGGGTCGAGGAACAACAGCTGTTGCTATTGCTGGATGGTCTCGATGAGGTGGCCTTAGAACGACGGGCCGCCTGTGTGACGGCCCTCAACCAGTTTCACTGTGACTATGGCCCCGAAATAGTTGTATGTAGTCGCATCGGGGACTATGAAACACTGCCCCAAAAGCTGCAGTTGCAGACAGCGCTCTATCTGCGCCCCCTCACGGATGAACAGATTTTGACCTACCTGAATCGGCCTGACCGAGGGCTGACCGGGTTAAAGTCTCTTTTAGAGAAGAACGCAGCTACCCAAGATGCCAACATATCTCTGCTAGAGCTGGCACGCTCCCCCCTGATTTTAAACATTATGGTACTCACCTATCAGGGAGTCTCTTCTGAAGAGATTTTGCCCCAGGACGAGACCCACGTGGCGCCTAACTATCAACAACAGTTGTTTGATGCCTATATCCAACGGATGCTAGCACGACGGCCTGACCGCACCTACAGTACGGTCCAAATCAAGCGTTGGTTGACAACTCTGGCTCAGCGGCTGACGGCCACCTCCCAGACCGTGTTTCTGATTGAGCGCATGCAGCCAGACTGGCTACATGCGATGCAGTACCGCACCTATGTGATGGGACTGTGGTGTAGCTTTTTTGCGATCGCAACTCTCCTAGGCATCCAGGTATTGGCCCTGGACCGATTGTTTTTAGGCGTTTTACTCGGCAGTCTAATCTGTAGCCGTATTTTTGGTGTCAGTCGCATTACCCCAGCTGAAACCCTGCGCTGGTCGTGGCGACAAGCTCGCAACAGTCTGTTGTTAGGGCTGACTTTTGGGCCCCTAATCGGCTGGAGTCTTAAAGTAGGGTTTGGTCTTATCTTTGGAGACAGCGAGTGCCTGCTCAATGGTACCTGTCTGGCCAATCACAGCCTAATCGGTCTGTCTTTTGGCGCTACCCTGGGGCTCACCTTTGGTCTAATCCGTGGCCTCAGTGGTCAGCGTATCGGTACCGCAAGTCAGCCCAATGCTGGTATTTGGCAATCAGCCCGTAACTCCACCCTCTTTGCCCTAGTGGCCATGGTCACCCTCTATGTTCCAGGCGCACTCCTAGGTAACACCAAGGCCGCCTTTTGGGCAGCTACCGGTCTGGCCTTCGGCTTTGCCGCAGGCGGTGGCGAGGCCTTGATCAAACACGTCCTGTTACGGCTACTTTTGACGGCTAGTGGCACCATCCCCTGGAACTATCGCAGATTTTTAGACCACGCCACTGCCAGTATCTTTTTACAAAAAGTGGGCGGTGGCTATTTATTTATCCATCGACTATTGTTGGAACATTTTGCCTCCCTGGCCAATAAATCCAAGTAGGTGGACTAAGCCAGAGCGATACTGACAACTGCTGTGAGCAGGACCTAAGTCCTGATAATCAACAAAAAACAGTGTATTCTGATACAGAAACTATCGTTTTCAATTTTTTATGTATTCAACTCTATTTTTATTGATTGGCGCACTGCTAGTTGTAGTCGTAGTGGTTGCTGTTGTGACGTCTAAATTTAGTCAATAGTGAGAGTACCTATTTCCTTTCGGGTGGTGAGTCTAAAACCATCAGACAGCCCTCTACAATGATATAGGCGGTACGGCCTTTACCGATATAAACCTCATGGCCGCCAGTGAATGAACCAAAGGAGGGCAGGGTCAGTCGTTGATGCCCATGCTCATGATAGAAACAGGGCAAACGTAAGCTATCGATGGCAGCCTGTAGCTGTACCACCGGATGTACATGGCCACAGATATTAAGATGGTCTTTAGAGAGTAATTCTAGGCTGGCTGGCTCATGACTAAGTAAGAGCTTGCCAAGCGTAATGGGCTCAATGCTATAGTCCATCTCAAATACGGGACCCAGGGCAGCTCGGTCATGGTTACCGACGATGAGGGTAACCTTAGCATCGGTATCCTGGAGGAACTTAGACCAGGCAGCTTCTACCTCTGGAACCATGCCTTGACGAGAGTGGAACAGATCGCCTAACACAAAAATCTGCTGGGGCTGAACCTGAGCACAGTGCGATCGCAGCCGCTCCAGGGTTTCTTCATTGACCTGCTGTGCCACCGGAACCCCAGCCATCTGGAACGTTTCAGCCTTACCCAGATGCACATCTGATAGTAGCAGCGCCTTATGGACGGGTACATACACTGCTTGATCTAATAACAGCAGCTCTTCTCCTTGCAATAGATTCACCCGATGTCCGGTGCTGTTCATACTATCCCTGGTAACTACCAACAGCGGTCAATCGTAGCATCAATACTCGTGAATATCACCGTCATTTTGGGCAAGTTAGGCAAGCACTCGTCATCAACTCACGATAACAGATGCACATGTTAGGTGATATCAAAACAGATAGACTCAAGCATCTCCTCAATCGTTTAGTTTTAGTCAGTCTTGTACTAGTTCCCTTTGGGGGAATGGTGCTACTGACTATGACTGTCTTAGCCCCATCGCTTAAGAATCCTGAAGCTAAGTTTTATGGTTCATCTAAGGGCTATCCAGCTAAACAGCGGGTGGCAGGAGCTGCGATCTCAGTTGAAACCATCACCGTTGGCAGCTCACAGCTCCCTCAATCCCTATCTGCCCCTGGTGAGTCAGTGGCCTTGCAATCCATTGAAATTCGTCCAGAGATGGAAGGGGTCATCGACTCAGTTTTTGTTACTGAGGGAGACCGGATCAAAGCTGGTCAACCCCTAGTGCAGCTAAATTCAAACAGCTTTCTAGATAATTTAGAGATTGCTGAAAACAACCTGGCTAATGAAGAACAAACCCTGCTGGCTCAGCTAGAGACCGCTGAACATAAACTAGCTCAATTAAACTATGAGATTGCCGCAACACAAAAGCGAGTTATCAACGCAGAAACAAAGATGACCCAAGGCATCGACTTTATTCGTGAGCGTCGCCAAAGTGCCGTTACAACCGCTGAGCTCCGTTTCCAAAATGTCTCTGAACGACTGGCCCGAATTCAACAACTTGTAGATAAAGGAGCCATATCCGAGTTTGAACGCTTGAAATTAGAAGATGAGTTTGCCCAGCGTCGTCATGACTTGTTAGAGGCGCAACAAGGCAGCCTAGCCGAGAATGAACGGCTCTATGAAGATCGCGATGTTGTGATTGATCGTAAACTACGGTTAAATCGGGCCGCCCTTGATTTAGAGCATATTTTAGCGGCGACCCCTGGCGATCTAGAACAGACAAAACTCAGGGTTAAAACCCGTCAGGCTCAGCTCCGGGAAGCTCACCGAGACTTAGACCGCACTAAGCTAGTAGCACCTACAGACGGTCTCATTAGCGAATTAACCATCGACACTGGTGAATTTGTAGATCCTAGACGCGGGGGCCCCATGATGATCCTGAGCCAGAACATTATGTTTGAAGCTTTTATCGACCAGGCTCAGCTCAACCAAGTAGAAATAGGTGATGCAGCGACCGTACGATTGACGGCTTACCCTGGTCAGCTATTTATGGGCAAAGTCGTCCAGGTTAACCCAACCGTCGAGACCAATATGCCCAAGCAAGAAAAAGTGGGTGTGGATCGCCAGTATACTTACTCGATTTGGGTCGCCATTGATAATTTGACCATGCCACCCGGTCTGCAGGGATATGTTCAATTTGGTACACATAAAACAGCCCTAAACATTCCCGAGCATGGATTTATTCACCTCTCTGGTGGTGAAGGAATGGTGATGGTGGTGGCTAACGGCAAAGCAGAACCGAGGGCTGTGCGAGTGGGGCCCCTGCTAGACAATCAGCGCGAAGTTATCTCTGGCCTACAGCCAGGAGAAAAGGTGATTCTTTATCCTCAGGCACTACAGCCGGGAGATTTAGTCACTGAAGCAAACCATTAGTCGAGCATCAGGAATGGGATTCTCTTTTTCTAGCCTCTGGCAATGGTGTCAGCGTTTGCCTTGGAGGCTGCTAATGCAGTGGTTTAACCGATGGGTTCATCCTTGGATCACCCGAGCCAATGGCATCTATCTATTGGGCTGGTTGTTGTTGCTACAGGGGGCCAAATATGAGTGGTATCATCTCCCTCCAGAGGCTATCTCTACGTTTCAGACCAGTCAGGTTTGGCTACAGCAGGTCCCCAGGGTCTATGTTGCCGTAAGCATGGGGCTAGGCATTGGCTGGCTGCTGTGGCAACGTCCGCAAATTATTCCGCGTCTTCCCTACTGGGGAGGACTGTTAGTTGCGCTGTTATTTCCTTTTCTTATAACTACTGGGGCTCCGGCTATTACTTTTTTAGCAACGGCTTACCATGAGCAAAATATAGAAGTTGTTCGTCATGTGGAGAAAAAGTTTCCTGAAGTTCAATCCCAGTGGAAACAGAATATTTCTTTTGATCAGACGCAGCCGATTACCTCAATTTTAACATTCAATATTGAAGGCCGAGCTTTTTTTCAGGTTTCTAATTGGGAGCGTGTGGTGCTGGATGGCTTTGGCTACCGCAATGCAATTTTTGATTTTGTCGGCAAAGGCTGGGGCGTAACAGTAGCCGGTCTCACCCTTAGTTTAATGGGGGTTTACATGCAAAATCGGTATCATGCCCTGGATTTATTCCACCAGGATATGCGGTATTTTCTACCTATGACGACAGTTGTTTTAGGTGTCATTATTGTTTACTTAGTCGGTATTAATATTGCCAACCATCAGCTGGCTACCGAGATGGGACAAGGACATTATCAAACTGTTGTGCGGCGAAGTCGTCAGCTTTCTCAGCTGTACCCACCATTGAGGGGGGACGAAACATTCTTAAAGCGATGGGCAATGGCAAATTTTCAGACTGGGACATCTGATCGGGCGTTGTCAGAGTTTACCCAGGGATGCGATCTCTACCGTGCCCATGATTTTTTTGACGCAAAACTTCATTTCGAAGCCGCCCTAGATGTTGACCCCGCATTATTTTTAGCCCGAGGCTATCTGGCCTCAGCCTGGGTCAATCAGGCTGTTGAGTACTTTAAGACCACCGATCGGCCTAAGCTACCTGTGTATACAATACCCTTTCCTAAACGCACTAACTTTCTAGATAGCCCCCAATCTAATGAGCGGCCCATTACTGTCAGATCGGCAGGCGCGATCAAACAGTTTGAAACAGCGCTAATAATCTTTCCCAACAATATTGCTGCTCTTTATAATTTGATGCTAGCTCAAACGGTCACAGGAGATTTTGAGGCATCTGCCCAAACCGCCCGACAGCACATTAACGTGCAACGTTTTTTTCAGAAATCTAATGTAGCCCTTTTAGGTCAGGCCTACCTACATCAAACCTGGGCTGATTACCATATGGGTGATATGGACACAGCCTGGCAGCGCTATCGACAGTCTAGAGACTCTAAAGCCTGGAAACAAACGGTCAAACGTTCTCAATAAGACAGCCCCAGTGAAACCATATACAAGTAACAAGGCTCGATTTGCTATTATTCTTTTGGTGTTATTGGGATGCCTGCTCGGAGTCCTGGGTAGACATTGCATTGCTCCTGTGACCCAACCCGTGCAGAGCGTGCAGTGGTCCTCCTCAGCCCGCTGGCTAACTCCCCTTACGCCCCGACATCGGTTTTATCTGCGGCGAACGTTAACTCTACCCAGCTACGCTCAAGCAGCCTGGCTACGACTCAGCGCTGACAATGATTTTGTTCTGTATGTGAATGGTCAATCTGTGGCTGTTGAGTACAGCTATTTTGGTCGTATCCCCCGAAACAGTCTTGGCTTGAGTAAATATTCTAGTCTGGTGACCCAAACCATCAATGAGAGTACTCCCTATGATTTAAAGACTGGGGACATCATTCAAACTAGCTATACCCGAGACTGGAAACTAACCAAATACATTGATCTCAGTAACTATCTGATACCTGGTAAAAATGTTATTGCCGTCGAAATTCAGGCTAGTCATCTACATCCCCGTCTGCTGGTTGAAGGCAAAATTTATCCTACATCAGATCGCACAGCGGCCATTCAGCTAGCAACTAATAATAAGGACTGGGTATTCTCTCCCCTGCCGGTCAATCGACAAAAGCTTAAGTGGTCCGATGTGGAGTTTCCCGATCAAGACTGGCAAATACCCAAGCAGCAGCGAGTAACTGAGCGAACCTACAGCCGTGTCAGTGTAGCTCTATGGGACCAGATGCTCTTGGGTCAGTGGATTACCGGCAGGCAGAAAGATACTGGAGAGATCCGCCTACAGAAACAGTGGGTGATACCAAACCCTCCTAATAGAGCTGTTATACGGCTTGCTGGCGATGGTTATTATAGCATTCTCATCAACAATCAGCTGGTGCATCAAAACTCAGTTATTGAAGGAGACCAACTCAATCTTTATGAGGTAACAAAACTACTCCATCCTGGGATTAACACGGTGTCTGCAAGCTTACTCGGACCATTGGTTACAGATGGAGTCTCAACAAACGTCCCCCTAGCCATGTATTTGGATGGCTGGACGGAAAGTAATAACGGTGAAGTCAGGAATGCGATCGCAACCAACACTACCTGGCAATCTTCTACGTGGGCCAATGATACGGATACTTTAAAGTCAGCCAGTCTTGTTAAACGTCCTATCCCCCATAGGCTTGAGCGAGCCTACTGGGGCGATGCTAGCCGGTTACAAACCGGGCGATATCTTCAACAGCAAGCGCGTTGGATGGGAGGTGGTATCCTGATGGCTCTCAGCACAGCCTGGGGCATCGGGTTGGGTTTACAACAGTCCCGTGATTCCGACTGTAAAGACTTTGAGTCTGAACCGTCAACGTTCACCAATGCTCTTCTATTGGGAACTACCGGCTTAGTTCCTGGTCTATTTTTTCTAATAATTGTTGGTCTGCTAAAACACCGTTATGCCGAGGCCGAGCGAGGTATCTTTTTTGCTCAGGCTGATGTAGATTGGCTGATTTTGATGGTGTTTTTATGCATCACTGTTGTAACTTGCTTATGGATTTGTTGTCCCCAACGTCCCCACCATTGGCAACGGTGGGGACTGACATTTTTAACAGGATGGCTGATTTGTACTGGGTTGGGGATTGTGCTCAACAGCTATTTACCCGCGTTGCTGATTATGGGAGGCGGTGTCGTTTTTGGGCTACGACACACAGGTCGCATAAGCTCCTGGAGCTTGGGTATGGCAGGACAGATACAAGGTACTACCTCGATGCTGGGATGGCTTCAAGGAATTTGGCCTGACTGGTTGATCAAACGGTATCGCCATTATCACTGGCTGCTTGGGCTGATTTTACTGGTGGGTTTTTGCCTTCGGGCCTATCACATTGGCTTTAACGACCTGGAGCCTGATGAAAATGTCTCCTATGACGCTGTCCGTGGAATTCTTCGCACTGGGGCTCCCATATCTACGTCTCAAATTTGGTACACGCGTGGCCCTTTCTTTCACTATCCCCTGGCCATTTGGCTCAAAATTGTGGGTCTCTCTCCTGAAAATGCCCGCATGTGGTCTGTGCTATGGGGGATGGCCACCTTGGTAATGGTATTTGTCTTTACACGATTGATAACGGGTAAAGTATGGATTGCACTGGTGGCCACAGCTGTCTTAGCCATTGACCCATGGGAGCTATGGTACTCTCGCAATGTACGATTTTACCAGCAAACTCAGTTTCTTTATTTGTTTAGCTACTGGTCTTTTTATCGAGGGTTCATTGAAGCCTCGGTACTGACCCAGCCACCCAAACGCTGGTATCAATATTTCTGCTGTATTTCCCTGGCCTCAATTCTACTGACCCAGGAGGTCACCGTCACACTGATGCCTGTATTTATTTTAGGCGCACTCTATTTTTATCGCCCCTATCACTGGAAAAGCGACTGGCGTGTGCTGATGAGTAGCTTTGTTGCAGGTAGTCTGTTTGTGTTTAATGCCCTGGTGTTTTCGATTAAATGTCTAACACCGTTGGTGGGGCTATCATCAATGACCACAGGGCATCTCAAATTCCAGGTCAGTAATATCACGTTTTTTGGTACTGACTTTTTTGTGGGTTTTAACCGCATGCACACCGTCTATAGTCTGTTGTTTTTTTGTGGGTGGCTCTACTTTTGTTGGCAAAAAGACGGACGTCGACTGTTTTTGTTTAATACAGTATTAATTAATGTCATATTTATCACGGTTTTAGTCTCGCTCAAGGCTTCTCGCTACACGTATCCGTTTTATCCGCTTTTTAGTTTATTAGCGGTCTATAGCGCATTTACCTTAGCAGAGTGGTTGGGTAAACATCTGCAATCCTGGCTGGGGGAGAGACTGCTGATGAAAGGAGTTGCGATCGCATCTGCAAGTCTCCTACTGCTCGGCAACATTGAGCCCGACCGCATCCTAACCAGCTATTCAGAATCCTTAACCCCAAGACATTTAGAAGTGTCTCAATATATAGTGGACCACCAGCGTCCGGAAGATGTGGTTATTTCCAATACGCCTTCTGTCCATGCCAATGTACTTAAAGGTGCTGACTATTACGTTCCCCACCGTATGTCTTTTTTTGATGCCGTTTATATGAATAACGGTCGACTGATCGATCGATGGGAAGGGCGTCAAGTTCTAACCAATGCTGACCAGCTACAGCGTGTATTGACTAGTACTGATCGAGTTTGGATTCATGTTTTCCATCAACCTCAGCTACCGTTAGATGCCGAGCTCGCTAAATTCTATGATATTTTGCAAACAACAGGTGAACCTATACTTGACACATTTAGCACCAGTCTCCGTTTGTGGGAACGGGACAAGGGCATCCTCAACACTACGCCAAACCGGGGAAGAGATTTGGGAGCTTATTAAACAACTATAACTATTCAAAATTAATAGAGAAACAATAGTGGACCATTTAGCTAACTGACTCTATTACGCAATCCACAGTGCTAAATTCACTCAAAATTTAACCTACATTACGTACCCTTTCACCTGTGGAGATTGCCCATAATTCATAGAATATGACTGAGTGATGACTGAAAACATCGTTATCGCAAATATTTTCTATGGGATTATGTAATGGTGCTGCTGACAAGACTGAAAGGACTTATCAATAAACACTCTCAAAACGTTTTTTTAGTCACTACATTGGGGGTCTCTTCACTAAGCTGGATCCTAATACCGCCTAAAGCTTCCGCCTTTTTTCTAAACCCGTCTACCCTAACTCAGTCATCGAATAAAACAGGTTTTGAGCATGAGTCAACCAATCTGATTGCTGATGTTTTATATCTCAGACCATCAAGCACCTACAACCATATGGCTGCCAGTGGGGCCTATCGTATTAATCAACAATTTGCGCTTGGACTCACTGACGAATGGTATATCGAAGAACAGCGGTTTGGCGCAGATGCTCTCATTAGTGGCTTATTGCACAATGATTCATCAGCTATAGAAGCCGGGCTTAAAATGTTTGATTGGGGATTTGTTCAGCAGCAGCAGGATGGCAGTTTTGGCAATACTGGAGATGCATTTCACAGCACCTCTTTGTTTATCCAGTCAGTGGCCTATGCATTATTAACATTACAAGAATCTCCAGTAGCGGATCAGTATACTGATGTTATCGAACAGTATCTAACTCCACTGAACAATGCCGCTCACTGGATGATTCAAGCAGACATTTGGGAACAAGGTCTAACCCACACAGCTCCCTATACCCATCGCTACTATATCCTTTCCGCTGCATTGGGGCTGACTGGTAAACTCACCAATGATCAAAAATTAATTGACTATGCTGATCAAACAATCATAGCGGGTCTCGCTCGGCAGCAAAGCGATGGTGCAAATCCTGAAATGGGTGGGCATGACACCAGCTATCAGATGTCAGGCGCTCTATATGCCATGCGGTGGTTAACCCACTTTTCCACCGATCCGCTAGCAGCGGACGTTGCTACTATGCTTGATCAGGCACTTCTCTGGGAAGATTCTGTTATTTTAGAAACAGGGGCCATTAACAGTGACGGCAATACACGGACAGAGGGGGTAGCGCTAACCCGTGCAGGAGAGATTAAGCAGATTAACCATCGAGAAATAATCTACGGATTTGCTTATTGGTTCTCCATGACAGATGAAAGTCTTTGGGAATCCAATGCACTTCAGGTCGCTAGCTATTACTATAGCGAGGATGAGCAGGTAGTACTGGCGCTTGAGAAAATTGAGCATAGTCAAAGCCCTCTGATTGATGTAGAGCCGACATCCAAAAGTCAACCTGTGCCAGAAACTTCCTACTCTTTTGGGTTGTTAATGTCTGGAGTTTTATGTTTTCTCTGTAGGTGCAAGTCCTTGCAGTCTTAATGGAGAGAACTTCAAACACTTTGCAGTCAATATGCCTTACTTGAAAAAAATCAGCATCGCTGATCCTCAGTATGATTTTATCTGAAAGATACTAGCTTAATGCACGTTTGACAGATCAGAGTATCCTAATACAGCAACGGTAAAACATCCTCCTTTCATTTCTACAAGGAGGATGTTTTGTGTCTGTTCCAGACTATATATGGCTTGTAGTTAAGAGTGCTTTATCGCTGTTTATCCTATGGTGAACTTAAGCCTGACGCTCGTACCTGAGATCGATTCATTGACATAAAAAAAGGGGATGTTGTCATCCCCCTGATATATTGTTTTATCACTACCCTATTAGACGAGTTTACACGGCTTGATTTGGCTGCTGACGACGACGCATTAGCAAACTTGTTCCAGCAACGATTAAACCTGCCATCGCTGCTGGTTCAGGTACGTCTGCTGCATTGGGTACATTTGACGACAACGATGAATTCTCTTTATGCAACACTAGCTGGGCTTGACGGATGATGGCATCATCCATATAAATAAACGGAATTGCATATTCCTGGTTTTCAATCACATAGTCAGACGCATCACCTACCCAAGTATCAGCGTTATACCAAGGGTTCAAGTTATCGGTGTCATCCATAAAAGCACCCATCAGCGCCTCAGCATCAAGGTTATGGTCAAATAAATCAATTGAAAAGCTGACTGTTCCACCCACATCAGGAACGTCAGCCACTGAAGCTAGCTCGATTAGAGCCGAGCTATTACGGGTTCCTGTGCTGTACTCCATTCCCTTATAGCCAGGAATGCCCAACAGATCATTGGTTGTCAGGATATCGCCTACCTCAATGTCCAATAAGATCAGTTCAGCACCAATTAGCTCACTGGTATCTGCTAAAAAAGTATCGAGCATGGCTTTATCCTCAGAGAAGTCAAACAGCCAGCTAATGCTCTCGTCAACCCCGTTGCCAAGGGTTGTATTGGTACCAGTACGAGTGATTGTGTAAGCCCCATACTCAATCTGCTCGCCTAGCTCAGCGTTCTCAATAGTTTGACCATGGTAGCCTGCGTTTGCTTGTGCTGTAGTTGCGATCGCAAAGCTAGATCCTAGCGCTACTCCAACCGCCAATAATTTCTTCAACATACCCTTGTCTGCCTAACTTTATTGCTTTGATTAGAGAAGTCTTCTCTCTATAGTTAGGTTACTTTCGATACATTGAATACGTAATCCGATTATTTGACTACTTTAGATAATAAGCTTCGTTGAGAGCGCCTTAAAGATTTGAGTATTGTTAATTACGGTCTACATAGTACCTTTACAAAGATAAAAGCACCTATCGGAAAAATGCGTGACTTTACTATCTTCCGTCTTATTTATGATGCTTGTGTTGTCTTTAAATAGACCTTGGCTCTACGTAATTCTTGGAATATAAGGCAAATAAGACGAAGAAAGCGTAAATAAATGATTGTCAGTAGTTACAAAATAGCCCCAGAGCTTAGCTGCTCCAGGGTTAAAGACAGTTTGCATCGGTAAAGGTTAAAAGATTAAGATTTTTAGTTTTGCTGCGTCCTTGCTGTTCTTACATACTGAGCACCCGCTGAGTCCATTATTAAAATCAACCCTCCTGGAACACTCAGCAGCCAGCCTAACACAGTAACTGTCAAAGATAGCAGCACCGCTTCTTCAGGACTCAGACCGACTCTACTAAACAAATAGATCCAAAGGCCTTCTTTAAGACCTAAACCCCCCAGCGAGATCGGTAGCAGGGTAATCACTACCACAATGGGAATAAAGACTACCAACGCTAAAAATGAAATAGAGATGGCCAACTGCTGAGCGATTAGAAAGTGATACACGATAATGCCAAACTGTAAAACAAACGACAGTCCTATGGAAGAGAGCACTGCTGAACGATTCTTTGAGAACTGTCGTAGCAGGGTTTGAATTTTAGTAAATCGAACTGCGATTGCACCTAATCTTAACCGCATAAGCCAGGGTTCTGCCCATCGTAACAGCCGTGGACTCATGATCAGCAAAACAGCCCCGACCAATGCACCCACGGCTCCTAAAAATAAAGCAATGATATCCCAGTGTCCCACTAGCTGAAATGCCGGAGGTAGCCCCATAACTGCAATAGCTGAGAGTGCCGCTAATCCAGTAAATCGTTCTAGAAAAACAGAGACTAAGGCTGATTCAGAGTCTTGGGTTGTCTGGCTAACTTGATAAACCCGATAGATGTCTCCCCCAAGGGATCCAGGCAAAAATATATTCAACCACATCCCCGCAAAGTAACTGGACATGAGAGAACGCAGCCGGATATTGTAGCCTTGGGACTGGAGCACTATCTGCCAGCGCCAGCAACTCAGCCACTGCAGCCCGGTATAAAACAACAGTGTAAATACCACAAAGGGCCAGGAAAGCATCTGGACATGTTGCCAAGCTTGGGAAAAGTCAACCTGAGTGACAATGAATATCAGCAGGATAACACTGACAGTGATCTTGATAACAGTGAGCGGTTTCATAGAGCATACACCTGACGCCAAAGCTCAACAATGCGAGACCAGCCAAACCGGAGCTGAATATCGGCTAATCCCTGACGGCCTAACTGAGCCGCCCACTCGGGTTGGTCAAGCAGCTGTGCGATCGCAGTCGCTAGCGCCACGGGATTTTTCTCTGGTACTAAACACCCTGTTTCACCCGGCTTAATAACATCGGAAATCCCTCCCACGGCTGTAGCTACGACAGGTTTACCATGAGCCAATGCCTCAATCATGACAATACCCAACCCTTCCGTATCACCTTTACTATCGACAATGGCAGGGAGAATAAAGATATCGCAGCTAGCATATTCGTTCACCAGATCCGCCTTAGTCACAAACCCAAGAAAATCAGTACAGTGATCCAGATTTAGCTGATGACAGTAAGCCTTTAGCTCGTGTTCTAAAATACCTGCCCCCACAATGCGTAAACGAACAGAACGAGTCTGTCGCAATGCAGCTAACGCTTCTAGCAGATAAGATACCCCCTTGCGTTCATCTAAACGACCAACAAATAAAAGAGTGGGGTCTTGTTCACAAGAGCGAGGTATGGCCGCTTTGGCTTCCACTGTCAGCCCATAGGGAATCACCTGAACTGAACAAGGGCGCAGTTTCTTGACTAAACCTTTAGTAAAAGAAGAGTTAACAGTAATTCCCACTGCCTGAGGCAACAGCCAGCGCAGGGCATCAGCCACAAACCCAAATCGCCGGGCCAATAATAATTCTCCCCCATGAAAGCTAAAAACCATGGGAATATTTAGCAATTTGCTAGCCGGCCAGGCCATGACTCCATGGGGGAAGGGCCAGTGCACATGCAACACGTCAGGACGCAGTTTGCGACATAGCCAAAATAGCTGCCATGCTCCTAAAATAACGTATCCAATGGCTGGAATTAGATTAAGCGGTTGTCGCTTTAACTTAGTGGGCGCACCGTCACGAACAAGATTTTCAAACCGTTTCCAAAAATAGCGAAAACGATAAACCTTTATCCCTTCTAGCTCATATGATTGACTACCTTCATAGGACGGGGCAAAAATGCTAAATGTTGCTCCTGTTGGCTGTAATCTCAGGATTGTCTCTCGGATAAATGCGCCATGATTACCATCTGGTGAGAGGGGATATACTGAGCTCAGAACAAGAATATGCTTATTGCGTAAAGACATTAGTAGTCAGCTTGATGGCAAGAGTTGATTAATCTAGGTCACGTCTAGTCCTATTCTTGTCTATGGAATAGTGGCAAATTTTAGCAGGCGTTTTCTCAGACCTGGCTGTAAATTATCTATTGATTGCCAGCGTTGGCTAACTGGCCGGAGCAGATAAAACCAAATTAAGACCCTAAGAAAATCACGTCCAGAGGTAAACAGACGCTTTTTACCAAATTTACTAGCGCCTGAAAAGCGGGGGTGCCACGGAGTCGCAACTTCAACAACAGAATGACCTAATCCGGCTAGTACAGCCAATAAATATCGATGAGTAATCAGCTCAACCGGCAGACCCTCAAGTACATCTTTGCGAACTAATTTAATCCAGTTCATATCGTGAATCTGCAGGCCAAAGACTTGTTGACACGCGCGATTAGCAAAATAAGAGGCCTGAACTTTGCCATCATCTCGCTGCTGACGCCAGCCTGAGATAGCCATTACTCCTGGTCTATAAGCTCGCAGTAGTGCTGGAATATCAGTGGCCGGATCGGACTCTAAATCAGCTTGTCCCCAGAAGATCCATTTTGTATCAACATGGACCAGTGCTGTCTGCCAAACGGCGGCTACACCTCGGCGTTGAGGATGTCGAACTACTGTTAAAAATGTATATTTCTTAGATAGTTCAGCCAAGACTTCAGGGCTTTGATCGGTACTGCCATCGTCAACAACCAGAACAGGAAACGTTATGTCTAATGCATCAAAAGCGAGACAAATTTGATCAAATAATTTCTCTAAATTTCCAGCTTCATTTAAAGCAGGAATGACAACGGTCACTGAACCTGTTCTCAGCGGTGCGGTGCTTGAAAGTTTTGATATGATTCGATGAAAAAGCTCTGCCTTTTTCAGAAGATTAGCAAGGGAAAAACCTTTGGAAGAGCTTATCTTGCCTTTCAAAACATTATTTTTGTCAGCAACCGAAATACCCATCTATTCTATGTTCTATGACAATATCAGACCCATGTTTTTATTTAACCATCTTAGTTGTCACATCAAACTACGATTATTGAAACAACAACATAGTTAGTTTTCTCATTGGGAAAAGACACTATCAAAATATCAATTTAAGCAATGTATAACCACCGAATGATCACCTAAGGATTGTACCTCTCCAAGAAAAAGAGACCGCTAGTGCCAGTAGCAATTTACCGCAATCAAGTAGAGCTGTATATGGAAACGAAACGCCATTGAGTCTCTATTTTTGAACTAATCGAGGTGCCCTTAGCTCGACTTTATCCAAATATGGGGCAAGTAGGAAAGCAGCAAGCACAATAGGTTTGTCAAAACCGACTTGCTGCAAATGGAAATACTAAGTGTATTGAGCTTGTTTGCTCCGTTATTC